>NZ_JBIVID010000030.1:0-1359 GCF_044749525.1 Pseudomonas sp. NPDC089395 | reverse complement strand
GGGTGTCAGAAATTTTGTGTTCGGGCATAACATGAGTAAGAGGTGCATGTATGCCAACCAAAAAGAAATCTGAACGCCAACCAGTGCGAGAGCTGCCGAAGCTCCCAAAGGAGCTGCTGGATCAACTCCCTGAAACGCTGATGACCGCCGAGGCGATCGAAGAGGCTTCTGCGGCCTTCAAGAAAGCGCTGATTGAGCGAGCCCTAAATGCCGAGCTTGGTCACCACTTGGGCTATCCGTCGGGCGCGCAGCGCCCGGAGGATGAAACCAACCAGCGCAACGGTAAGAGCGGCAAGACAGTGCTAACCGGCGATGGCCCGATACGCCTGGATATTCCACGCGACCGAAACGGCAGTTTCTCGCCGATTCTGATCCCCAAGCATGAGCGCCGGTATACCGGTTTCGACGACAAGATCATTGCCATGTATGCCCGTGGAATGACGGTCAGAGAGATTCGTGCGTTTCTTTCTGAGCAGTACGGCACGGACGTCTCCCCCGATTTCATCAGCTCTGTGACCGACGAAGTCATGGAAGAAATTGGCGCGTGGCAGCAGCGTCCGCTGGAGCCGATGTACCCGGTCATTTTCTTTGATGCGCTGCGGGTGAAGATCCGCGAAGAAGGCCTGGTGCGCAACAAGGCCATTTACCTGGCGTTGGGCGTTTTACCCGATGGGACGCGCGATATCTTGGGTATCTGGATCGAGAACACCGAGGGTGCGAAGTTCTGGATGAAGGTGTTCAACGACCTCAAGACGCGTGGTGTAGAGGACGTGCTGATTGCCGTGACCGATGGCCTCAAAGGTATGCCAGAAGCCCTCAGCGCAGTATTTCCAGAGACAACGTTGCAGACATGCGTCGTGCACCTGATTCGCAACAGCCTGGACTATGCGGCCTGGGACAAGCGGCGGGCACTGGCCAAGGCGCTGAAACCGATTTACCAGGCCATCAATGCAGAAGCGGCTGAGCAGGCATTGGATGAGTTTGAAAACGGGCCTTGGGGCAAGCAGTATCCAACAGTTGTTGCGGCCTGGAGACGCGCCTGGGATCGAGTGATTCCATTCTTTGTCTTCCCGCCAGCCATCCGGAAAGTGATTTACACCACCAACGCCATCGAGAGTATCAATGCTCAGTTGCGCAAGATCATCAAGACCCGGGGCCATTTCCCGAACGATGACGCAGCCACCAAGCTGATCTGGCTGGGCCTGCGGAACATCACGGCAAACTGGGGCTCGGCGGCGCATGATTGGAAAAGTGCGATGAATCAATTCGCGATTCTGTACGGGGATCGGTTCATCAGGCCGACCTGGTAAAATCAGGGCCTGCCTAGCGGCAGGCCCTTACCGGCCCGCACACAAAAAA
>NZ_JBIVID010000029.1:0-1456 GCF_044749525.1 Pseudomonas sp. NPDC089395 | reverse complement strand
TGAACTGCGCCCCGGATGTTGGACACCCATCCAACACCGGGGTGTTTTACATGACCAAGTATTCCAAGCAGTTCAAGCTGTCTGCCATCGAAGCCTTCATCAAACGAGGCCGGGGCTTCCGCCATGTTGCCAGCCAGTTTCAGATAGATCCCACCCTTCTCCGCCGCTGGGTCGTGGCTTACCAGCATCACGGTGAGGCCAGTTTTAACCGTTCCCATCAGCGCCATAGCTCTGAGTTCAAACTCACCGTTCTTCATCGGATGCTGAATGAGCAACTGTCTCATCGAGCTACCGCAGCGCTGTTCAACCTGAGTAATTCGAGTCAGCTGGGCAGATGGCAGCAGCAGTATTACAGTGGCGAGCTTACAGCCCCGCTTTCAGCGAAGAAGAGATCGTCCCGCGCCATGTCCAAGCCTTCCTCCAAGCCCGATGCAACCCCAGCAGTCCCTGACGAGGAGTTGTCGGTTTCTCAGTTGTTGCGCAAGATACGCAAGCTTGAAGCGGAGAACGCCTACCTAAAAAAGCTCGAGGAATTAGACGAGGCGAAGCTCAGGCAGAAGAAAGCAGGCACGAAAAAGCCCGGCTGATCGCCGAGCTTCACTCACACCATTTACTGGCAGATCTGCTGGACGCAGCAGGCTTGGCGCGTGCCACCTACTACTACCAGCTCAAGACCATCGGGACTGAGGACAAGTGCGCCTCGCTGAAAGCTTCGATCCAGGACATCCAGCGCCATCACCGTGGCCGCTATGGCTATCGCCGTGTCACCGCCACCCTGCGTCAAGGTGGGCAGTTGGTGAACACCAAGAAAGTGCGCCGGCTGATGAGCGAACTGGACCTCAAATGCACGGTGCGGCCCAAGAAATACAGGTCATACCATGGCCTGATGGACGAGGCCTCACCTAATATTTTGAAGCGAGAGTTTGCAGCGGATCAACCCAATCAGAAATGGGTGACGGATGTCACGGAGTTCAAGGTGGCTGGCGAAAAGCTCTATCTCTCGCCAGTGCTGGACTTGTACAACGGAGAAATCGTGGCGTACCAGACCGACACGCGACCGCGCTATACCTTGGTGGGAACAATGCTTGAGCGCGCCCTGGAAAAACTCCCGGTCGACCGCAAGCCGATGCTGCACTCGGATCAAGGCTGGCACTATCGCTACCCTGATTACCGCCAGCGCCTGAAAGAGGCGGGACTGGAGCAAAGTATGTCCCGCAAGGGCAACTGCCTGGACAACGCGGCGATGGAGAGTTTTTTCGGCACGCTGAAGTCGGAGTATTTCTACCGCGAACGCTTCGACACGATCGATCAGCTACGTGTCGGAATTGATGAATACATCCGTTATTACAACCACGAACGCATCAAGATGAAACTCGGCGGCCTGAGCCCTGTGGCTTACAGAGCCCAGGCCGCGTAGCCTTACACACTCAGCGTCCAACTTTTGGGGTGCAGCTCA
>NZ_JBIVID010000028.1:0-2940 GCF_044749525.1 Pseudomonas sp. NPDC089395 | reverse complement strand
CCCAATACATCGGTGGCCCAACTGCTGCGGGCTTGCAGGTCGTAGCGGAACTGGAAGTGTTCGCCGTCACTGGTCCAGTGCTCCACTACGCGCGGCTGGCCACCGAGGGTTTCCCAGCGATAGTGGCAGCCCAGGCCCAGTGCATTGCTGTGTCTGAACATCTGATAGTTGTTCGAATTGGTGAACTACTGATCTTGTAGCGAAAGACCTGCCGCTCCTTCAAAAACTAAGTAAATAGTTAAGAAAGTCTTACTTAAACACCTACGCGAGGCCAGATCGCATATATCTGTTTACGATACTTTAAACAGCCTATCACTGGAAAAAATATGAAGCTCACAGATCAAAAATCCGAAATCACATCACTGACCGCCGACTTCGAACCTGCATTCCCCACGCTCAAAACAAACAAAGTACTTATTCATCACGCAGTGTTTCTGACACCAATTCAGCCACAATGCAAGAGTTTGCACCCTAAGCCCACCCCCCTCACTCGCGCGAGCAAATTAAGTCCAACGAGGCATTATAAATGCAATAATTTTCTCTCAACCTCTCAACCAGCCAGCGCCATCTTTACACATTCAAATTTAAAGACTGACACGCACAACTCGCTTTCTGCTTCCGCACTCGCTAAGGACTTGTCCATACGATCGCAGCAGGAGCCATACCGCACTGCAGTTGATTTCAACAGACCATCATTCATAAGCGTAAAGCTTGTTCTCCCAACGGAAGAGCAAAATAAACAGAATCACAAACAAGATTTATCCAAGCCTAATTGAATCTGAAAAATCATTTTGCGAATCAGTAGACGGCGTAAAGGCCAGGCATATAGCGCCTTCATCATATCCGTATTTCACATAGTAACTACCAACAGCCAGATTGACAAATGCCCCCTGAACTGCATCCGAACCATCGGGCTCTAGATCTCCGCCAGTAGTATCTTCACCGGCACCTACAAAAACAACACCTGACGGAACTTTCAAGAAAGCACCACCCATAGGGCTAGTTATATCATTCAAAACCCGTACCAAATATTTTCCGTCCTCACCCAAATTTAAAAATGCAATATTACCCTCATTCATTTCGAAAAGCTCATCACTTTGAATACTCCACCAATCAAAAGTATCAGTTATTCGATGGCGTATCGCCTGGAGATCAAAAATCGCCAGAGTTGCGGTATCTGTAACCACAGTAAATTCAAGCTCCATAATCACTCCCATATTATTTCACTAATTATATCGCCGGGTTTGAGCCCCGCCCGCCTGCCGGCACCCTTCAATGAACTGCCGACACTTTTATTGATAGTCTCATTAAGCATTTGTAGACGCTGCGTTGCAGATCCCCCCACGATCAGATCGACAGGATGGTCAGCATTCAGCTTAGATAAGTCAGGCGCTTTACCAAACATTCGTTCATAACGCTCACTCACCGCTTTTCGATAAGAGGCCTGCAACGAAGAAATCCGCACATCATGCGTGCCAGGAGACCAAATCAGCTCACCTCTTTTTGCAGCTCGATTCAGAGCATTCTTCTTTTTCATGAACTGCTTTTCTAGAATTGTTCTTTCCGCACTAGAAAGCCCCGGACTAGACAAAGCCTTAGGCTTATTTACAGTCAGAGGGGTGGAGCATGTCCACCCTAACGGGTCAATCCAATTAAGGGCATTTGGGCCATACTGGTAGAGGTTGACCCCGCCTGCTAAACCAATTGGGTCCTGAGTAATGAACCGTCCACCGTCAGGAGTGTAGTATCGGAATGTATTGTAATGGAGATCCGTTTCCCTGTCGAAGTATTGCCCTTGAAACCTTAAGTGCTGCTCGACCTTACTGATGGCTAGTTGATCTATAGCTCCCCAAGATCGATACGTAGCCTGCCAAACAATCTCCCCCTGGCTGTCCGTCAGCTCCAGCGGCGTACCGATCTGATCGGTATGGAAGTAGTAGACCTTCTGCTCTTCACCTTCAGCTTGATCGACTCGCGCCAGCGGCGCATAGCTTCCCGGCTCATACAGGTACACGATGCTCTGCCCTGGCGTTTCCTCACGAAGCATCCGCAACCCTTGCCAAAGGAAGCGCTTCTGCTCAACCGCTCCATTGATTTCTGCGTGCTTGGCAACCCGTCGCCCGAGACTGTCGTACCGGTAGTGACCGGTACTCTCCAGCGTGCCGTTGACCAGCGTCTCCGCCCGCACCAGCCGGTTTTCGCAGTCATAGCTAAAGTTCTGCAACTTACTATGCCCCGAGCGCTTCTCGATCAGGTTGCCCCACGGGTCATAGCGGTACTCCTGATCCCGCCACTGCTGGATCCGGTTGTCCTTGACCTTGTCAAACTGCCGCGCATTAAAGTCCAGCCGGTTCGCTGCCGGGTCATAACGGAATTCTTCACTGCCAATCAGTGAACCGGTGTCGCGGCTGTGCAGCTGCCCGTTCGCTTCGTACTGGTACTTGATCTCCCCGCGCAGTTTATCGAGGGTGCGCACCAGTTCACCGGCCGGGTCGTACTGATAACGGCGGTGAATCGGGTTGTAGGCATGCTCCACCAGCAGCGAGGTGTGAATACCCGCGTTTTGCACTTGGGAGAGTTTGTCGGCAGGTAACGTTGAGGCGAACTGCCACGCCTTGCGCCCCATCGCGTCATAGCCGAAGCAACTGGTCAGCTTGCCCTGGGTTCGATACACCTCACGGTGCAGGTCATCGCGCTCCATGTCGCTGATCACCTGGCCATCAAGGTTCAACTGGTGCAGGTGGCCGCTGCCGTAGTACAGGTGGTTGACCTTGCGCCCGTCTGGCAGGGTCAGGGTGGTCAGGTTGCTGAGCGGGTCGTACTCGTAGGCCAGTGTTCCAACGGCGGTGATTTCTTTCGTGAGACGGCCCAGCAGGTCGTAGGCGTACTCCAGCTTTTCTGCGGTGACGCCCAGTTGCTTGCCGATACCGCTCGGTTGCC
>NZ_JBIVID010000027.1:1757-4379 GCF_044749525.1 Pseudomonas sp. NPDC089395 | reverse complement strand
ACCACAATCTGCAGCAGCAAATTGCTTGGGTGTTATATGGTCAAGCCTCACGGGCAATTAGTATTGGTTAGCTCAACGCCTCACAGCGCTTACACACCCAACCTATCAACGTCGTAGTCTTCGACGGCCCTTTAGGGGATTCAAGATCCCAGTGAGATCTCATCTTGAGGCAAGTTTCCCGCTTAGATGCTTTCAGCGGTTATCTCTTCCGAACATAGCTACCCGGCAATGCCACTGGCGTGACAACCGGAACACCAGAGGTTCGTCCACTCCGGTCCTCTCGTACTAGGAGCAGCCCCTCTCAAATCTCAAACGTCCACGGCAGATAGGGACCGAACTGTCTCACGACGTTCTAAACCCAGCTCGCGTACCACTTTAAATGGCGAACAGCCATACCCTTGGGACCGGCTTCAGCCCCAGGATGTGATGAGCCGACATCGAGGTGCCAAACACCGCCGTCGATATGAACTCTTGGGCGGTATCAGCCTGTTATCCCCGGAGTACCTTTTATCCGTTGAGCGATGGCCCTTCCATACAGAACCACCGGATCACTAAGACCTACTTTCGTACCTGCTCGACGTGTTTGTCTCGCAGTCAAGCGCGCTTTTGCCTTTATACTCTACGACCGATTTCCGACCGGTCTGAGCGCACCTTCGTACTCCTCCGTTACTCTTTGGGAGGAGACCGCCCCAGTCAAACTACCCACCATACACTGTCCTCGATCCGGATAACGGACCTGAGTTAGAACCTCAAAGTTGCCAGGGTGGTATTTCAAGGATGGCTCCATGAGAACTGGCGTCCCCACTTCAAAGCCTCCCACCTATCCTACACAAGCAAATTCAAAGTCCAGTGCAAAGCTATAGTAAAGGTTCACGGGGTCTTTCCGTCTAGCCGCGGATACACTGCATCTTCACAGCGATTTCAATTTCACTGAGTCTCGGGTGGAGACAGCGCCGCCATCGTTACGCCATTCGTGCAGGTCGGAACTTACCCGACAAGGAATTTCGCTACCTTAGGACCGTTATAGTTACGGCCGCCGTTTACCGGGGCTTCGATCAAGAGCTTCGCTTGCGCTAACCCCATCAATTAACCTTCCGGCACCGGGCAGGCGTCACACCCTATACGTCCACTTTCGTGTTTGCAGAGTGCTGTGTTTTTAATAAACAGTCGCAGCGGCCTGGTATCTTCGACCGGCGTGGGCTTACGCAGCAAGTGCTTCACCCTCACCGGCGCACCTTCTCCCGAAGTTACGGTGCCATTTTGCCTAGTTCCTTCACCCGAGTTCTCTCAAGCGCCTTGGTATTCTCTACCTAACCACCTGTGTCGGTTTGGGGTACGGTTCCCAGTTATCTGAAGCTTAGGAGCTTTTCTTGGAAGCATGGCATCAACCACTTCGTCGCCTAACGGCAACTCGTCATCAGCTCTCGGCCTTGAGATCCCGGATTTGCCTAAGATCTCAGCCTACCACCTTAAACTTGGACAACCAACGCCAAGCTGGCCTAGCCTTCTCCGTCCCTCCATCGCAATAACTGGAAGTACAGGAATATTAACCTGTTTTCCATCGACTACGCTTTTCAGCCTCGCCTTAGGGACCGACTAACCCTGCGTCGATTAACGTTGCGCAGGAAACCTTGGTCTTTCGGCGTGCGAGTTTTTCACTCGCATTGTCGTTACTCATGTCAGCATTCGCACTTCTGATACCTCCAGCAAGCTTCTCAACTCACCTTCACAGGCTTACAGAACGCTCCTCTACCGCATCACCAAAGGTGATACCCGTAGCTTCGGTGCATGGTTTGAGCCCCGTTACATCTTCCGCGCAGGCCGACTCGACTAGTGAGCTATTACGCTTTCTTTAAAGGGTGGCTGCTTCTAAGCCAACCTCCTAGCTGTCTAAGCCTTCCCACATCGTTTCCCACTTAACCATGACTTTGGGACCTTAGCTGACGGTCTGGGTTGTTTCCCTTTTCACGACGGACGTTAGCACCCGCCGTGTGTCTCCCATGCTCGGCACTTGTAGGTATTCGGAGTTTGCATCGGTTTGGTAAGTCGGGATGACCCCCTAGCCGAAACAGTGCTCTACCCCCTACAGTGATACATGAGGCGCTACCTAAATAGCTTTCGAGGAGAACCAGCTATCTCCGAGCTTGATTAGCCTTTCACTCCGATCCACAGGTCATCCGCTAACTTTTCAACGGTAGTCGGTTCGGTCCTCCAGTCAGTGTTACCTAACCTTCAACCTGCCCATGGATAGATCGCCCGGTTTCGGGTCTATACCCAGCGACTAAACGCCCTATTAAGACTCGCTTTCGCTACGCCTCCCCTATTCGGTTAAGCTCGCCACTGAATATAAGTCGCTGACCCATTATACAAAAGGTACGCAGTCACCTAACAAAGTAGGCTCCCACTGCTTGTACGCATACGGTTTCAGGATCTATTTCACTCCCCTCTCCGGGGTTCTTTTCGCCTTTCCCTCACGGTACTGGTTCACTATCGGTCAGTCAGTAGTATTTAGCCTTGGAGGATGGTCCCCCCATATTCAGACAAAGTTTCTCGTGCTCCGTCCTACTCGATTTCATTGATAAGAGATTTTCGTGTACGGGGCTATCACCCACTATGGCCACA
>NZ_JBIVID010000026.1:0-13720 GCF_044749525.1 Pseudomonas sp. NPDC089395 | reverse complement strand
CAAGATGAAACTCGGCGGCCTGAGCCCTGTGGCTTACAGAGCCCAGGCCGCGTAGCCTTACACACTCAGCGTCCAACTTTTGGGGTGCAGCTCAATTGCAGTCTTCTGTAGGAGCGGCCTTGTGTCGCGAAAGGGCCGCAAAGCGGCCCCAGCAATATCACCCCAAAACGCTATCAAACGGGATGAAATCGAGCACATCCCCCGCCTCGAACGTCTCCCCCGCAGGCACTTCCAGCAACCCGTCCGCCTGCACCGCGCTGAGCAACGTCGCCGAACTCTGGTTCTCCAGCAAGCGCGCGCGCCCACCGTCAAGCCGCACCCGCAGGTACTCCTGGCGCTTGCCCGCTTTCGGCCAGGCGAACCCCGCCACCACAGGCACCCGCATCGGTTCTACCCGTTCAACACCCATGCGCGCCAAGAGATAAGGCCGTGCCAACAACAGAAACGTCACCAGCGCCGACCCTGGGTTACCCGGCAACCCCAGCAACGGCACGCCACCCACATGGCCAAAGGTGAAAGGCTTGCCCGGCTTGATCGCCAGCTTCCACAGCTGCACATCACCAGACTCGCGCAACAGCGCGCCAATACAGTCGGCATCACCCACCGACACCCCGGCGCTGGTGATGATCAGCTCGGCACCTTGCACCTCGACCAGCGCCGCACGCAGCAGCGCAGGCTCATCCGGCACACAGCCCAGGTCGATCACCTCGCACCCCAACCGCTCCAGCAGTGCGGTCAGCACCACACGGTTGCTGTCATGGATCTGCCCAAGACCAAGGGTCGCGCCCTCGCCTGCCAGCTCATCACCGCTGGACAGCAGCGCCACCTTGGGCCGGCGCACTACCGGCACCTGGGTGATGCCCTGCGAAGCCAGCACCCCCAGGGCAATCGGCTTCAGCACCGTGCCGGCGGCCAGCAAAGGCGCGCCGGCCCGGATCTCGTTGCCCTGCGGGCGGATATTGGCACCCCGCCGCAGCGGCGCAAGCGAGCTTACCCGCCCCTGCGCATCGACCTCGCAATTCTCCTGCAGCTGCACGCCGTCGGCGCCCGCCGGCACGGGCGCGCCGGTGAACACCCGCGCACAGGTACCGGCCTGCAACGGCCCGGGAGCTTCGCCTGCGAATACGGTCTGCGACACCGGCAGCGGTTGGGCTTGCAGGTCGTCGAAACGCAAGGCGTAACCATCCATGGCACTGTTGTCCCACGGCGGCAGGTCGATGGCGGCGCGCAGGTCTTCGGCCAGCACGCGCCCGTCGGCCTGACGCAGGGCAACCTGTTCGCACGCCGTCAACGGCGCCGCCCTGGCCAGCAGCAACAGCTGGCGCAGGGCCTCGTCGACCGCCATCAACGCACTCACGAGCGCGTCCCGCACAGGCTGGCAGCCTTCAAGTGAGGCACGAAGTTGCAGGGACGGTGGCGGGCGTCCAACTGCTCGACCAGGATGCCCTCCCAGGCCGTGCGGCAGGCACCGGTGGAACCCGGCAGGCAGCACACCAGGGTGCCGTTGGCCAGGCCCGCCAGCGCGCGGCTCTGTACTGTGGAGGTGCCGATATCGAGGATCGACAGGGCGCGGAACAACTCACCGAAACCGTCGATGTGCTTGTCCAGCAGGCAGCTGACCGCCTCCGGGGTGCTGTCGCGCCCGGTAAAACCGGTGCCACCTGTGATCAGCACCACCTGCACGCCTTCATCGGCGATCCAGCCGGCCACCTGGGCGCGGATCTTGTACAGGTCGTCCTTGAGCAGCACCCTGGCTACCAGGCGATGCCCCATGTCCACCGCGCGACTGGCCAGCAGCTCGCCGGAGCTATCGGTTTCGAAGGTACGGGTATCGCTGACGGTCAGGACAGCGATATTCAGCGGAACGAATACGGCAGCAGGTTTAACACTCATCTTTGGGCACTCTAATAATTCGACAAAATTGCCGAGAAACTAGACCGCCATTGAAACTGCGTCCAATCGATAATACGCAATACACAATAAGTCTCCTCTATGACGCGCGATCATTAGCGCGGTCTATCGCGTCTTCGTTAATTCCCATTGGACGACAGTCACGCTTCAACTTACTTTTGCCCAGCCTGAACGCTGGCCGCACGCATAAGTTCAAATGCACGCTCTCGATGCGCATTTTCAAACGCGATCGGCAAGGCGAGCGCTACCTGTAAACTTGCCATTGGAGCTTTCATGATCGACACACCCGAGTCATCCAGTCCCCTCACTCACCTGGACAGCCGCGGCCATGCCCACATTGACGGCCCGGTCACACAGGTAGCTGAAGATGAAATCGCCCTGTCCTGTTCAGTCAATCGACAACGTCATCACCGAGGCCGCCAGCGGGTGCCTGCGCCTGCATGACGAGGGTGTGCAGCGCCGAGGACCATACTGGGAGAAGTCATCCTGGTCGATGTCGGTGTCGTTGGTTTCGTCAGTTGTTGCAATACGGACGCGCGTTGCCTCAGCAGCCTGTCAAATTCGCCGCAACCACCCGATAAACTGGGCAAACAACTCCGATTGAGAGTTAATCTCCAGCTTCAGGTAGAGGTTTTTGCGGTGCATCCGCACCGTCTCCGGCGAGATCCCCAGTTCATGGGCCGTGGACTTCACCGAATGCCCCTGCAGCACCATCTGCGCCACTTCCCGCTCGCGCTCGGTCAGCACCCCGCAACCAAAGCTGTCGAACGCCGCCTGCACACTCCCCTTGCCTTCCGGCGCCTGCTCCAGCCCGTGCTGGGCAAAACGCATCAGCAATTCGCGGACCATGGGTTCGACCGCCTGCAACAGGTGCAGTTGTTCGATACCCAGCCGCGCACCGCTGCAACCCTGGAACAGGCTCAGCGAGATCTTGCTGTCATTGCCAAGGTCGACGATGAAGTAGCTGTCTTCGCTGCAACCGGTGCCCAGGTAATAGGTCTTGTAGTAGTCGCTGTCGAAGAAGTTGTCCGGGGCGATGTCTTCCAGGTGGTAGAAGCCCTGGGACAGGCCTTTCTCCACCGCCAGGCAGAACGGGTCAAGCAGGTAGCCGGCGGCGAAATAGCGCTCCAGCACCGCCTCGTGATAACGCTGCGGAATCCCCTGCTGATACAGCAGCTGCGGCGGGCGGCCCTTGCATTCGTGGCTGATCAGCATCGATTCGGCGCCCACCAGCTGGCTGATGGCCGCCGCCAGCCAGGCCAGCGCGTCCGGGCCCTCGCTGTGGGCGAAGGCCTGTTGCAGGGCGCTGTGCCATTGCTGCAGGGCATGAAACGGCAGGCTTATTATGGTGTTTTCATGTGCTCGGCTCATGCCCCGCAGTCTACCGGCCGGGGCATGCGTGCGCACCTTTGCGTGCAGGTGGGTCATTGGCCGTGGTACAGGCCTTGCGCGGTCAGTTCCCGCGCCGCATCGAGGATGCAGCTGCGCAGGGTGTCGACGATCTGGTCCACCTGGGCATGGGTGATGATCAGCGGCGGCGACATCACGTTCAGGTGCATGATCGGACGTACCAGCAGCCCCTTGGCCTGGGCCCGCACGTGGATGCGTTCGCCGATGTTCACCGCGTCAGGGAACAACGCCTTGGTCTGCTTGTTGGCCACGAACTCGACGCAGGCCATCAGCTTCATGCAGCGCACCTGGCCCACCAACGGCAGCTCCGCCAGGGTCTGCAGGCGCTGCTCCAGGTAGCTGCCGACATCGTTCACATGCGCCAGCAGGTTTTCCCGCTCGATGATCTCGATGTTCTTCAGCGCCGCGACGCAGCACACCGGGTGCCCGCTGTAGGTGAAGCCGTGGGTGAAGCAGCGGCCCTTGCCCGGCTCGGCGATCACCTTCCAGATACGGTCGGAGAAGATGCAGGCACCCAGCGGCAGGTAAGCCGAGGTCAGGCCCTTGGCGGTGGTGATGATGTCCGGGGTGACGCCGAACAGGGCTTCGGAGGCGAAGAAGGTGCCCAGCCGGCCGAACGAGGTCACCACCTCGTCGGCGACGAAGAGGATGTCGTAGGTCTGGCACACCTGCCACATGCGCTGGAAATAGCCCTTGGGCGGAATGATCACGCCGCCCGAACCCATGATCGGTTCGGCGAAGAAGGCCGCGACGTTGTCCGCGCCCAGGGAGAGGATCTTGTCCTCGAACTCGGCCACCAGGAAGTCGAGGAACTCGGCCTCGTCCATGTCGTCCCCTGCCCGGTAGAAGTTGGGGTTGGAGACGTGGTGGATCAGGTCGTTGGCGTAGTCGAACTCCGGCACCCGGTCGGCGGCCTTGTTGCCGATCGACATGGTCAGGCAGGTCGAGCCGTGATAGGCGTTGTAGCGGGCGATCACGTGCTTCTTGTGCGGCTTGCCGCGGCAGTTCTGGTAGTACTGGATCAGCCGGTAGGCGGTGTCCACGGCCGTCGAGCCGCCGGTGGTGAGGAACACATGGTTGAGGTCGCCCGGCGCCAGGCTTGCGAGCTTCTCGCACAGCTCGATGGCTTTGGGGTTGGCCATGTCCGAGAACGGGTTGGAGTAAGCCAGCTGGCGGACCTGGTCGGCGATGGCCAGGGCCATTTCCTCGCGGCCCAGGCCGATGTTGGTGCACCACATGCCGCCGACGGCATCGAGGAAGCGGTTGCCTTCGGTGTCGTAGATGTAGGCGCCCACGCCGGCTTCGATGTTCAGTGCGCCCTGCTCGGCGTGCTCGTCGAACATGTGGTAGCCGTGCATGTAGTGGGCCTTGTCGGCTTGCACCAGCAGGTCGTTGATCGGGGTGGCGGCCAATTTGCGAGTCGGGGTAGCCATGAGCGGTTCCTTGTCGGATCGGTACGGTGAAAGGTGTCAGATGCCGGTCTTGACCGAGCTCCAGACCCGGGTGATGGCGCGCATCGCCTGCGGGTCCTGGGATTTCTGGGTGAACAGACGCTCGCGGGTCTGGTCGTCGGGGTAGATCGCCGGATCGTTGCGGATGTCGGCCTGTACCAGGGGCGTGGCGGCGGCGTTGCTGTTGGCGTAGTGGATGTAGTTGGTCACCTCGGCCATGGTCTTGGGCTGCAGCAGGTATTCGATGAAGCGGTGGGCGTTGGCCACGTGGGGGGCGTCATTGGGCAGGTAGAGGCTGTCGAACCAGATCAGCGAGCCTTCCTTGGGAATGAAGAACGCCAGGTTGATGTCCTTTTTCGCTTCGACGGCGCGGGCCTGGGCGGTGGCGTAGTCGCCGGACCAGGTCAGGGCCATGCACACGTCACCGTTGGGCAGGCTGGTGAGGTAGTTCACCGAGTCGAATTTCTTGATGTACGGGCGCACGCCCATGAGCACGTCCTGGGCGGCCTTGAGGTCGGCCGGCTTGGCGCTTTGAGGGTCCTTGCCGAGGTACTTGAGGGCCAGCGGGATGACTTCGCTGGGGGCGTCCATGATGGTCACGCCGCAGTCGGCGAAGCGCGAGACGATCTTCGGGTCGAACAGCATGGCCAAGGATCCGATGGGCGCATCGGGCATGCGTTGCTTGATCTTGTCGACGTTGTAGGTGATGCCGGAGCTGCCCCAGGTGTACGGCGCCGAGTAGACCATGCCGGGGTCGAAGGCCTGCATGTGCTCGACCACTTGCGGGTCGAGGTTGGCCCAGCTGGGGAGCTTGGACTTGTCGAGGGGCTGGAACACCTTGGCCTTGATCAACGGCGGGACCAGGGAAGCGTTGAGCATCACCAGGTCGTAGCCCGAGCGGCCGGTGAGGAGTTTGGTCTGGACCGTTTCGTAGCCGTCGAAGGTGTCGTAGATCACCTTGATGCCGGTTTGCTTTTCAAAATCGGCGAGGGTGTTTTCGCCGATGTAGTCGGTCCAGTTGTACAACCTGAGTGTGTTGCCGGTGTCGGCCTCGGTGGCCAGGACGGCCGTGGCGGTACAGGTTAGCAACAGGCTGGAAATCACCTTCAATGCCTTGCGCATAGCAACTCCATCGTGTGATCAGGATGAAGTCCACTATCGAGGGATTGGAAGCTTGGGACCATACCCCGAATGGGTGTGTTCGCAGGTTTGTAGGAGCGGCCTTGTGTCGCGAAAGGGTCGCGTAGCGGCCCCAGGGTTTCAGCTACGCAGCAGATATTGCCGGGGCCGCTACGCGACCCTTTCGCGACACAAGGCCGCTCCTACAGGGGTCAATTCGCCAGCGGGTACAGCGCCTCATCGAACTGGTCCAGACGAGGGAAAGTCATCGGCAGATCATCCGAAAGCTGCTCCAGGCGCTGCTGATAGCTGCGCAAGAAGTCCTTGCGCGCCTCGTCACTGATATAAGGCACATGCCACGCCACGAACGGCTCCAGCACCTCGAACCCGACATACGCCAAAGTCCCCCGCAGAATCGGCCGCAGCATGTCTTCCAGCGGCCCATGGATCGCCTCTTCGCCGAACATGTGCTCACGCCCGCCAATCGTCACGGTCACCAGCGCCCGCTTGCCGGCCAACCCGCCCTGGTCGTAGAACCGCTTGCCGCCATAGCACACCCCCGACACCAGCACCCGGTCGATCCAGCCCTTGAGCATCGCCGGCGCCGAGAACCAGAAGATCGGGAAGTTCAGCACCAGCAGGTCCGCCCACAGCAGTTTGTCCAGCTCCTGCTGGATGTCCGGCGCGATGGAGCCGCTCTTCACCCCCAACCGCTGCTCCAGCGCATACACCAGGTACTCCGGGTTCTCGCGGTGGTTGAAGTCATCGGCACTGGCCACCGGGTTCCAACCCATGGCGTACAGGTCACTGACCTGCACCTCATGCCCCTGGGCACGGAAGGTGTCCGCCGCCTGGTCACGCAGCGCGGCAGTAAAGGATTGAGGCTCGGGATGAGCGTGAACGATCAGAACTTTCATGGGCAATCCTCAAACAGTTGCCAAAGGGGAAGTAGGGTTGCGCGTCGCCAGCAGGCGGTCGAGCCAGTCCGGGTCCATCTCCGGCTCGCAGGAGAACAGCAACCCGGTGTAATCACGGTACGGTGGCTGGAAGATCGCTTCGCGGCTGCCATGGTCGACCACCCGCCCGCGCTGCATCACCAGCACCTCGTCGGCGATGGCGCGCACGGTGGCCACGTCGTGGGTGATGAACAGGTAGGCCACGTTCAGCTCACGCTGGATACGGTCGAGCAGTTTCAGCACGCCCTCGGCGACCAGTTGGTCGAGCGCCGAGGTCACCTCGTCGCAGATGATCAGTTGCGGTTCGGCCGCCAACGCGCGGGCGATGCAGATCCGCTGCTTCTGCCCGCCCGACAGCTCGCGGGGCAGGCGGTCCATGTACTTGGCCGGCTCCAGGTCGATCATCCGCAGCAGCTCGGCGACCCGCTCGCGCAGCGCCTTGCCCTTCAGGCCCAGGTAGAAGCTCAACGGCCGCCCAATGATGTCGACGATGCGCTGGCGCGGATTGAGCGCGGTGTCGGGGATCTGGTAGATCATCTGGATGCGTCGCAGCTGCTCCTTGCTGCGCTGGCGATAGTCCGCCGGCAACGCTTCGCCGTCATACAGCACCTGGCCCGAGGTGGGTTGCAGCAGGCCGCTGATCAACCGCGCCGTGGTGCTCTTGCCGCTGCCGGACTCGCCGATCACCGCCAGGGTCTGGCCCCGATAGAGTTTCAGCGAGACATCGTGCAGCACAGGCTGATGACCATAGCGGGCATCGACATTGCGCACCTCCAGCAACGGTTTTTCATGCGCCGGGCACGCCTTGGCCGAGGTGTGGAAATTGCGCACTGCCCACAGCGATTGGGTGTATTGCTGCTGCGGCGCACTGAGCATGGTGCGGGTCTGCGCCTCCTCCACCAGGCTGCCGTGGCGCAGCACCATGATGCGGTCGGCCATCTGCGCCACCACCGCCAGGTCATGGCTGATATAGAGCGCGGCGCTGCCGAAGGTCTTCACCGCATCGCGGATCGCCGCCAGCACTTCGATCTGGGTGGTGACGTCCAGCGCCGTGGTCGGCTCGTCGAAGATGATCAGGTCCGGGTGGCAGGCCATGGCCATCGCGGTCATCACCCGCTGCAACTGGCCGCCGGACAATTGGTGCGGGTAGCGTTGGCCAATGTGCTCGGGGTCCGGCAGGCGCAGGATGCGGTACAGCTCCACCGCCTCGGCCTCGGCCTTGGCGCGGTCGATGCCGCCGTTGGTCACCGCCGTTTCCACGTGCTGATCGATCAGCCGGTGGGCCGGGTTGAACGAGGCCGCCGCGCTCTGCGCCACATAGGCGATGCGCAGGCCACGCAGCGTGCGCAGGGTTTCGGCGCTGGATTCGAGCAGCTGGATGCCGTCGAAGCACACGCTGCCGCCGGTGATCCGGCAGCCGTCGCGCACATAGCCCATCGAGGCCAGGCCCAGGGTCGATTTGCCGGCCCCGGATTCGCCGATCAACCCCAGCACTTCGCCCCGTTTCAAGGTCAGGTCGATGCCCTTGATCAGCGGGTGCCAGGCGTTCTCATAGTGGCCTTCGATGCGCAGGTCGCGAATTTCCAGCAAGGTATCGTTGCTCATGCTCAGCACTCCTTCAGGCCACTGGACAGGTGCAGCACCCAGTCGACGACGAAGTTCACGCTCACCGTGATCAACGCCACCGCCAGAGCCGGAAGCAGCGGGCTGAGGTCACCGAAGGTGATCAGCACCGCGTTGTCGCGCACCATGCTGCCCCAGTCGGCGGTCGGCGGCTGGATGCCCAGGCCGAGGAACGACAAGGCGCTGATGAACAGGAAGACGAAGCAGAAACGCAGGCCGAACTCGGCGATCAGCGGCGCCGCGGCATTGGGCAGCACTTCGCGAGTAACCAGCCACCACAGCCCTTCCCCGCGCAGCCGCGCGGCCTCGACGAAGTCCTGCACCACCACGTTCATCGCCACCGCCCGCGACAGGCGGAACACGCGGGTGGCGTCGAGCAGCGCGATCACCAGCACCAGCGAGGTGGCCGTGGTGCCGACCACGCTGAGGATCAGCAAGGCGAAGATCAGTTGCGGAATGGCCATCAGGATGTCCACCACCCGTGACAGGCCCTGGTCGATCCAGCCGCCCTTGATCGCCGCCACCAGCCCGCACAGGCCGCCCAGCAGGAACGCAAGGCTGGTGGTCAGGAAGGCGATGCCCAGGGTGTTGCGGGCGCCGTACAGCAGGCGGCTGAACATGTCGCGGCCAAGGTTGTCGGTGCCCAGCAGGAACTCCGGCCCCCAGGGCGCGAAGCCCTCGCCGACCACCTGGGTTTCGCCGTAGGGCGCCAGCAGCGGCGCGAACAGCGCCACCACGATGTAGGCAACAATCACCAGCAGGCCGAACTTCGCGCTCAGAGGCGCGCGCAGCAGAGGTGTGATCAGGCTCATGGTCTACCCCTTCGGATGCATCAGGCGTGGGTTGCTGGCGATCGACAGCACGTCGGCGCCGGTATTGAGCAGGATGTAGGTGCCGGCGAAGATCAGGCTGCAGGCCTGCACCACCGGGATGTCGCGCTTGGCCACCGAGTCCACCAGCAACTGGCCCAGGCCCGGGTAGACGAACACCACTTCCACCACCACCACGCCCACCACCAGGTACGCCAGGTTCAGCGCCACCACGTTGACGATCGGCGCCAGGGCATTGGGCAACGCGTGCTTGAAGATGATCCGCGCCGGCGACACGCCCTTGAGCCGGGCCATCTCGATATAGGGGCTGGCCAGCAGGTTGATCAGCGAGGCGCGGGTCATGCGCATCATCTGCGCGATCACCACCAGGCTCAGGGTCGCCACGGGCAGCACCGAGACCTCCAGCACCTCAGCCAGCGACGCATCCGGTGCCAGGCTGGAAATGCCCGGCAGCCATTCGAGCTTCACCGCGAACACCAGAATCAGGACGTAGGCGACGAAGAACTCGGGGAACGACACCGCGCTCAGCGCGCTGGTGTTCAGCAGCCGGTCGAACCAGCTGTTGCGGTACAACGCCGCGAGCATGCCCAGCAGCAACGCGGTCGGCACCGAGAACAGCGCCGCCAGCAGGGCCAGGCTGAAGGTATTGCCCAGCCGCGCGCCGACCAGCTCGACGATCGGCCGCTGGTTGGCCAGGGACAGGCCAAGGTCACCGTGCAGCAGGCGCCACGCCCACTGGATGAAACGCTGCAGTGGCGACAGGTCCAGCCCCAGCTGGGCCCGGAACGCCGCGACGGTTTCCGGGGTGGCCGACTGGCCGAGCATGGCCTGGGCGATGTCGCCCGGCAGCATGCCCACGGCCAGGAAGATCACCACCGAGACCGCAAACAGCGACAACAGGCCCAGGGCCAGCCGCTGCACAAGCAGTTTGCCAAGATTGTTCACCGTACAACTCCTCGACTGGATGCGAAGTTCAGCCCTGCGAAACGCGACCGGTTCAGGCCTGCCACCAGCGCTCGATCACCCGCAGGCCATCGAGCTCGCCATACGGCGCGGTGAGCGGGCCATGGGCCACGCGGCTGGAACGGGCGGCGACGGAGCTGGCGAACAGCGGCACGATCGCCCCGCCGTCATCGCGGCACAGCGCCTGCATTTCGTTGTACATCTCGCGGCGCAGCGGCTCGTTCATCTCGCCTCGGGCGGCGTTGAGCAACTGGTTGAAGCGCGGGTTGTCCCAGTGGGTCTCGTTCCAGGCCGCGCCCTTGGCGTAGCCGATGCTGAACATGCGGTCGGCGGTGAGGCTGGAGTACCAGAACGAGGTGGTGAAGGGCTGTTTCATCCAGACGTTGGAGAAGAAGCCATCGGCCGGCTCGCGCACCACGTCGATGTCGATCCCGGCCTGGCGCGCCTGCTCCTTGAACAGCACCGAGGCATCCACCGCACCGCTGTAGGCGGCATCGGAGGCCTGCAGGCGCACCTTGAGGCTGTCCATGCCGGCCTGGCGCAGGTAGAAACGCGCCTTGTCCGGATCGTAGGCGCGCTGCTCAAGCGCCGGGTTGATAAAGCGGTTGGCCGGCTGCAGCGGGTGGTCATTGCCGACCTGGCCGTAGCCGTAGAGCACCGAGGCCAGCAAGGTTTCGCGGTTGATCGCATGCTTGAGGGCCATGCGCACGTTGTTGTCGCGGAACTGCTGGCTGTCGCAGAGCATCGGGAAGGTGTAGTGCTGGGCGCCCTTGGTTTCCTCGATCACCAGCTTCGGGTTGCGCTTGAGCAGGGCCACGGTCTTGAGGTCGACCTTGTTGATGACGTCAACCTTGCCGGTCACCAGTGCGTTGACCCGCGCAGCGCCGTCGGCGATGGCGATCAGCTCGGCGCTGGCGAAATGCGCCCTGCCCGGCTTCCAGTAGTCCGGGCTGCGTTCCAGGTCCATGCGCACACCGGGCTCGAAGCTCTTGATGCGGTAGCCGCCGGTGCCGACGCCGGCCTGCCAGTCGGCCAGGCCGTCCTTGGCGGGCATGATCACCAGGTGGTAGTCGGCGACCACGTAGGCGAAGTCGGCGTTGCCCGAGTGCAGCTCGAACACCACGGTGTCGGGGGCGCTGGCGGAGACCTTGGCGACATCGCCCAGCACGGTCTTGGCGGCGGAGGTGGATTTCTCGCCCAGGTGGTGCTGGATCGAGGCGACCACGTCGTCGGCGGTCAGGGATTTGCCGTTGTGGAAGGTCACGCCCTGGCGCAGGGTGAAGGTCCAGACCTTGGCGTCCGGGCTCGATTCCCAGCGCTCGGCCAGCTCAGGGATGGCAGTGCCTTCCACGGAGATTTCGGTGAGGGTGTTGTACACCGCCGAAAAACCGATGAAGGTGAAGGTGTCGACCCACGAGCCCGGGTCCTTGGAGTCGGTGGTGCTGCCCCCGGCCAGGCCCAGGCGCAGAGTGCCGCCGGGCTTTGGCGTGGCCTCGGCGGCGTAGCCGCCCAGCGGCAGGCCGAGGGAAAACGCCCCGGCGATGGCTGCGGCAGCAGCGCTGTATTTCAGGAAATCCCGGCGCGGCAGGCCGCCGTCGAGAAAGGCTTGAGGACTCTTGTTTTTGTTATCGCTCATGGCATTTGCCCCTGTTGAACCGCAAGGAATTGTTGTTCGGTCAAAGCGGATTGCGTAGAAGCTGTTTATAATTTGTAATTGTTACCGTAACAAATACATTAGCGGCAGGACAAGCGCTTTTCCAGGGCCCGATGACGGGCTTTTCCATGGTGTAACATTCGCGTTTTCGCAGGGAGCCATTACCTCCATGAGCCAGTCGACCCGACTCATCACTGCTTCGTACATTCTCTCGTTCGTGGCGGCCAATGCGCCGCAGAAGCTGCGCACCGAGACCATCGCCAAGTGGGTGAAGGTGCACCCTACCCGCGTGCGCGGGCTGGTGTCGCAGATGGTCAAGGCCAATATCCTGACCTCGTTTCGCGGCGCCCAGGGCGGCGTGACGCTGGCCCGTGCGCCGCAGGAGATCACCCTGCGCGAGGTGTATGACGCGGTGCAGGAAAGCTCGCTGATCGCCGAGAAGATCGACAACCCGTTTGCCGGGCTGGAGGATCACTGCAAGGTGTACGAGGTGTTCACCCGGCTGTTTGCGATGCTGGAGCAGAACATGCGGCTGGACCTGGGGACGATTACGGCGGATCAGCTGTTTGTGGCGTTCGATACGCCGCGCGAGCAAGTCGAGTCTGCCTGAGCCTGTGCCGGCCTCATCGCCGGCAAGCCGGCTCCCACAGGTACTGCACAATCCTCAAGATCTCCACAGGTCGGTGTAGGAGCCGGCTTGCCGGCGATGAGGCCAGTCCAGTCACCAAGGCACTTAGTGCATCATGCCCAGCTCGGCATCATCCATCAGTGCCTTGGCCATCGCGCTCAGGTAGTGCGCGGCCCAGATCATCATGGGTTTCTCGTCCATCAGGCCGATGATGGTCAGCTCTCGCACATAGCCCATCAGTTCCGAGGCCTGTTCGCGGGCATTCTGGCAAGGGATGCCGGGCTCGATGCGGAAGAGTGGGTGGGTCTGGTTATCGCCCTGGAAGAAGGTGGTTTTGCCGACGGTGAAATGGGTGTCTTCTGTGGTCATTGTTCGATCTCCCTGAATTTTTAGTGCCTGTTCTGGCCTCTCGCGGATAAATCCGCTCCTACAAGGGGCGCGCGGCCTTTGTAGGAGCGGATTTATCCGCGAAAGGCCAGAACAGGCAACACATCACTGACGGCCTAGTGCAAAGTCCTGGGCTCAGCCGGCATCTGCACCTGAATCAACATGGACTCAAGCATCACCCGCAGCGCCTCCATTTCATGCATCGAAGCCATCATCAGAATCGAAGCAGGAGATTTGGGCTGCAGCAGCAGTGCCTGATGGATCACAGAGTGCGCGCACAGCGCATAGTCCGTGGCCTGGATGAGGGTGTCTTCGAGGGAATGGTTGTGCGGTGGATCGGGGACAATTTTCAGCATGAATCAACTCCTTGGTGGAGCTGCCACGAACCTGCTGTCAAACAGGTGGGTGGCAGCTGTACGTAGGTTGACAGACCGGCGGAGTTGATCAGTAACCGGCGCACGCGAGCGTGCCCTACGCACAGCCGCCATTGAAGGCTAAGCCATGCGATCACCCCGAAACGGCCTGTCAAAGCCGTGTCGTCGATATGCAACGACAGGCCGAGACTAGTAGGTGTGGACAAGCGACCGCAACGGGAAAAAGGCGGTAAGAGTATCTTTGGGAAATGTCCTACAAGAAAGAGGTTAAAACTGATTTTTCGGGTGCCCGACAGGAGATGGTTTGCGCCCATGAGATGGGACTGTCAGTTTTTTTGTGTGCGGGCCGGTAAGGGCCTGCCGCTAGGCAGGCCCTGATTTTACCAGGTCGGCCTGATGAACCGATCCCCGTAC
>NZ_JBIVID010000025.1:0-21944 GCF_044749525.1 Pseudomonas sp. NPDC089395 | reverse complement strand
GCTCTCGCACTGGTTGGCGTTCAGATTTCTTTTTGGTTGGCATACATGCACCTCTTACTCATGTTATGCCCGAACACAAAATTTCTGACACCCTCTGCAGTGCTGCTACGGGCCTCTTCGCGGGACAAGCCCGCTCCCACAGGATTTCCTCAAATCTCAATCACACAGGGATACCTGTGGGAGCGGGCTTGTCCCGCGAAAGGGCCAGCGCGGATCAACGCCCCTTGCGCGGCAATTCGATACTCACCCGCAACCCGCCCAAAGGGCTCTCCAGCAAGGCCAGCGACCCACCCCAGGCGTCGACGATATCCCGCACGATCCCCAGCCCCAACCCATGCCCGTCAACCTGCTCATCCAGCCGCGACCCCCGCTCCAGCACCTGCAGGCGCTGGCTTTCAGGAATCCCCGGGCCATCATCGTCGACCCACACCTGGTAGCCATCGTCTGTGGGCGCAATCCCCAGCCGCACCTCGCTGTCCGCCCATTTGCACGCGTTGTCCAACAGGTTGCCGAGCAGTTCCAGGAAATCCTCACGATCCCACGGCAACAGCAGCCCCGGTGGTACATCACGCGTCAGCAGCAGCCCCTCGCCATGGATCATGCCCAAGGTAGCGAGCAGCCCCGGCAACTCGGCGTCACAGTCGAACTGGGCACCCGGCAGCGCATCACCCGCCAGTCGCGCGCGGTTAAGTTCGCGCGCCAGGCGCTGCTGAATCTGCTCCAGCTGCTCGCGCAGTTGCGTGCGCACCTCGGGCAGGTCCTTGAGGCGCTCGCTGGACGCCAGGCTCAGCAGCACTGCCAGCGGCGTTTTCAACGCATGGCCGAGGTTGCCCAGGGCATTGCGCGAGCGGCGCAGGCTGTCTTCGGTGTGGCTGAGCAGGTGGTTGATCTGGCCCACCAGCGGCGCCAGCTCGCTGGGCACCTCGGCATCCAGTTGCGAACGCTGGCCCTGCTGCAGCTGGGCGATCTGTTGGCGGGCGCGCTCCAACGGGCGCAGCGAGCGGGTCACGGTGATGCGCTGTAGAACCAGCACCAGCAGCAACGCCACCAGCCCCATGCCCAGGCCGATTTGCTGCAGGCGCCGGAAGCTTTCGCGCACCGGCGAATAATCCTGCGCCACGCTGATGGTGATGTTCTGGCCCAGGCGTCGATAGTCGGCGCGCAGGGCCAGCAGCTGTTGCCCTTCCGGGCCCAGCTCGTGGCTGTCGGAAAGCCCGGGCGCGGCCGGTTTGGGCATGTCCAGGTCCCACAGCGAACGTGAGCGCCAAGTGCCCTGGTCGAAATCGATGCGGAAGTAGTAGCCCGAGAACGGACGCTGGTAGGCAGCGGAAACGCGTCGCTCATCCAGCTGCAGGCCCGAAGGCCCACGCACCAGTGCCACCAGCAGATTTTCACTTTCCTTGCGCAGGCCGTTTTCCAGGTAGCGCTGCAAGCCGGCTTCGAACAACCAGAGGGTGAGTTGCGCCAGCACCACGCCGACCACCACCAGCACGGCCACCAGGCCCAGGCTCAAGCGTGCCTGGATCGACTTCATCCGACGTTACCGGCGTACAGGTAGCCTTGCCCGCGGCGTGTCTCGATGACACTGCGGCCCAGCTTGCGGCGCAGATGGTTGACATGCACTTCGAGCACATTGGAATCGCGCTCGGTTTCGCCGTCGTACAGGTGCTCGGCCAGGTGGCTCTTGGAGAGGATCTGCTGCGGGTGCAGCATGAAGTAGCGCAACAGGCGGAACTCGGCGGCGGTCAGCTGGATATCGACACCGTCGCGGCTCACGCACTGGCGGCTTTCATCCAGGTGCAGGCCGGCCGCTTCGAGCGTTGGCTGGTTGGCCAGGCCCCGGGCACGGCGCAACAAGGCCTGGATGCGCAGTTGCAGCTCCTCTGGATGAAACGGTTTGCTCAGGTAGTCGTCGGCCCCGGCCTTCAGGCCCTCGATACGCTCGGCCCACGAGCCGCGCGCGGTGAGGATCAGCACCGGGGTAACCAGGCCGCCGGCCCGCCACTGGGTCAGCACGTCAAGGCCCGGCAACCCCGGCAGGCCGAGGTCGAGAATGATCAGGTCGTAGGGCTCGCTCTGGCCCTGGTACACCGCATCACGGCCATCGGCCAGCCAGTCCACGGCGTAGCCCTGGCGCTGCAGACCCGCGATCAGTTCGTCGGCCAGTGGTACGTTGTCTTCGACAAGCAACAGGCGCATTCAGTCGTCTTCCTCGTCTTTGAGCAGGGCGCCGGTGCTGGCATCGAGCTTGATCTCGCGCACCACGCCCTGGGGGGTCAGCAGCTCGACTTCATACTGGTAGCGGTCATCGTCCTGTTCCAGCTCCGCCTCCAGCAAACGCGCCCCGGGGTAACGCCCCAGGGCGGTTTCCAGCAGTTGTTCGAGCGGCAGGATGATGCCTTGCTGGCGTAGCTTGAGCGCTTCGTCCTGGTCCAGGTCGCGGGCCATGGTCAGGGAACAGACGGCCAGCAGCGAAAGCGCCAGGTAACGCGCCGGCCGGGGCAAGTGGATCATCAGCTGTCTCGCGCGTCCTTGAGCACTTCACCGGTCTTGGCGTCCAGGTCGACGTCCCATTCGACGTTCTGCGCGTCGCGCAGCTCGACCTTGTAGATAAAGCGGCCGTATTCGTCTTCGAGCTCGGAATCGGTGACCGTGGCGCCTGGGTGCTTGGCCACGGCGGCGGCCTTGAGCTCATCCAGCGACTTGATGGTCTTGGCGTTGACCAGCTTGACCACTTCATCCGGCTGGACGTCTTTGGCGAATGCCGC
The DNA here is from genome assembly GCF_044749525.1 of Pseudomonas sp. NPDC089395. Lineage (NCBI taxonomy): Bacteria > Pseudomonadati > Pseudomonadota > Gammaproteobacteria > Pseudomonadales > Pseudomonadaceae > Pseudomonas > Pseudomonas sp. NPDC089395. The sequence goes on along the minus strand of NZ_JBIVID010000025.1, from coordinate 19,176 downwards.
GTTGGCCCCCAGGGCAAGGGCGGCAGCAGTGAACAGGGCAGTGAGGGTTTTCATGTGTGCTCTCCTGAGGGACGTACAAGTTGTCTACGGGGTAAAGATTACCCCGTGGTCCTTAATTCAACCTGAAAACAGCTGGCGGCATGATAGCGCAGCTTGGGACCGCGTCGCCTTGATCGCCGGCAACTCCCCTATAATGACCCGCCTGTTGCCCGCGAGATCCGTCATGAGCGCCATTCACATCAAATACCCCGCCCTGACCTTCAAGGCCGGCCGCCGCGCCCTGCGCCAGATCCGTGAACGCGGCTTGCGGGCCGAGGACGTCGGTGTATTGCCAGGCGCGGCCGGCGGGCCGAAACCGTTGGGCATCCAGGGCCTGGACCTGGCGCTGTTCGGCGAATGGTTGCCATCGGCACCCCGCCAGCGCGCGTTGATCGGCGCCTCGATCGGCTCCTGGCGCTTCGCCAGTGCCTGCCTCGACGACCCGGTGGCGGGCATCCGTCGGCTGGGTGAGCTGTACACCGAGCAGGATTTTGCCAAGGGTGTAACGCCGACCGAGATCAGCCGCAGTTGCCAGCGCATGCTCGACGACCTGCTGCAAGGCCGCGATGGGCAGATCCTCGCCAACCCGCACTACCGCCTGAACATTCTGGTGGTGAAGAGCCACGGGCAGCTCGCCCATGACCACCGCGGGCGCCTGGGGATGGGCCTGTCGTCGGTCATTGCCAGCAATTTGCTGGGCCGTTCGCGCCTGGCCCGGCATTTCGAACGCATCATCCTGCACGACGAGCGCGCTGCCCCGCCCCTCGACGCCCTCACCGACTTCCCCTCGCGCTGCCTGCCGCTGGACCTGGCCAACCTGCGCCATGCGCTGCTGGCTTCAGGCTCGATCCCGATGGTGATGGAGGGCGTGCGTGACATTCCCGGTGCCGGCGCCGGCACCTACCGCGATGGCGGCTTGCTCGATTACCACCTGGACTTGCCGTATCGCGGCGACGACCTGGTGCTCTACCCGCATTTCACCGACAAAGTGGTGCCAGGCTGGTTCGACAAGGCCCTGCCGTGGCGCAAGGGCGATGCCACGCGCCTGCAGAACGTCCTGTTGATGACCCCTTCAGCGCAGTACCTGGCCGCCCTGCCCTTCGGCAAGCTGCCCGACCGCAACGACTTCAAGCGCTTCATGGGCGACGCGCCGAGCCGTAAGCGCTACTGGTACAAAGCCATTGCCGAAAGCCGGCGCCTGGGCGACGAACTGCTGGAGCTGGTTGCCACCGGGCGGCTGCATGAACGCCTGCAAGCCTTGTAGCGGCCATGCTGGTAGAATCGCCGCCAGTAATAATTCCTACAGAGTTCTGACAGCGTGGAAATTTTCAAAGAGTTCACATTCGAATCGGCCCATCGCTTGCCCAACGTCCCCGCCGGGCACAAGTGCGGCCGCCTGCATGGTCACTCGTTCACGGTTGGCCTACACCTGACCGGCCCGCTGGACCCGCACACGGGCTGGATCCGCGACTTCGCCGAGGTCAAGGCGATCTTCAAGCCAATCTACGAGCAACTGGACCACAACTACCTGAATGACATTCCTGGCTTGGAGAACCCGACCAGCGAAGTGATCGCCAAATGGATCTGGGAACAGGTCAAGCCGCTGATGCCTGAACTGTCGAAGGTGCGCATCCACGAGACCTGCACCAGCGGGTGCGAATATACCGGCGACTGATCCGGCGACATCACAGGCCTCTTCGCGGGGCAAGCTCGCTCCCACAGGTACTCCGCTGAGCCAAAAGTCAGCGGAGTACCTGTGGGAGCGAGCTTGCCCCGCGAAGAGGCCGGTTAATTCAATACCAGGCCTCAGCCCTGCCCATTCTCAAGGGCATCGCGCAGGAAGCTCGGCGCGATATAACGCTGGTAATGCGCCTCGGAAAGCAGAAAGAACTCGCGATCAATGGCATCGCGCAACTGCGGCAGCTCCCAGTCGCGGAACTCCGGCAGCAACACCATCCCGTACGCCTCAAGGTCACGAATCATCCGCGCCCCACGGGCGATCAGCTGATAGGCCCAGCAATATTCCGACTGCTGTTCGACATATCGGATCGAGCGCTGCTGCAGTTGCTGGCGCAACAGGCCTTTGTCGAACACCTCCAGCTTGGCCATCATCACCTGCGCCAGCAGTTGCTCCAGACGCAGCCACACGGCGCGCTTCTGCTCGTCGTCGTAACCGTTCCAGTGGATCACTTCATGGTGAAAACGCTTGCAGCCACGGCACACCGTGTCTCCGTACACCGTAGAGCACAGGCCGACGCAAGGGGTCTTGATGGATTGGTTGGACATGAAAAAACAACGGCTTGGCGATGGAACACGGGCCCATGTTAGCCCTTTGTCTAACCAGGGTCACCCGTTAAAGTCTCGTCCAGCGCCTTACCTTCCGGATTTTTTTGCCGTAGAATCATCCCGCCTTTTCTAAGGCAACAATGTCCGTTGGAAGCTGTTTTCAAAGCGTCACGAGCACAGTTAATCCGGTAGAACGGCGTTGGCCCGGGACATGCCCCCTCGCATGCCCGCGCCAGCCCTCATCCCTCCCCGTTCTGCAGGCGTAAAACTTTGAAAGCAGCTTCTGTAAGGATTCTCTGCGACCCTGGCTGGGCGGCCCACAAAGCCGTGATAGCGCATGGGTGCAGGGAATGCTGGATGAGCGTCCCGGACTCCCTTTAGGGACCACTGATGAGGGTAATAACTGTGCTTGAAGCCTACCGCAAACACATCGAAGAGCGTGCCACCCTGGGCATCGTGCCCCAGCCGCTGAACGCCGAACAAACTGCAGGCCTGGTCGAGCTGCTGAAAAACCCGCCGGCCGGCGAAGAAGCCTTCCTCGTAGACCTGATCACCAACCGTGTACCGCCAGGCGTTGACGAAGCTGCCTACGTCAAGGCCGCCTTCCTGTCCGCCGTCGCCAAGGGCGAAGCCAAGTCGCCGCTGATCGACCGCAAGCACGCCGCCGAGCTGCTGGGCACCATGCAGGGCGGCTACAACATCGAGACGCTGGTCGCGCTGCTGGATGACGCCGAACTGGGCGCCGTCGCGGCCGAACAGCTCAAGCACACGCTGCTGATGTTCGACGCCTTCCACGACGTGGCCGAAAAAGCCAAGGCTGGCAACGCCCACGCCAAGGCCGTGCTGGACTCCTGGGCTGCCGGCGAGTGGTTCACCTCGCGTCCGGCCATCGCCGAGAAGTACACCCTGACCGTGTTCAAGGTGCCTGGCGAAACCAACACCGACGACCTGTCGCCTGCTCCGGACGCCTGGTCGCGCCCTGACATCCCGCTGCACGCCCTGGCCATGCTGAAAATGGCCCGTGACGGCATCGAGCCGCAGCAGCCAGGTTCGGTTGGCCCGCTGGCCCAGATCGAAGCGGTCAAGGCCAAAGGCTTCCCGGTCGCCTACGTCGGCGACGTGGTCGGTACCGGTTCCTCGCGTAAATCCGCCACCAACTCGGTGCTGTGGTTCTTCGGCGACGACATCCCTTACGTGCCGAACAAGCGCGCCGGTGGCTTCTGCTTCGGCACCAAGATCGCCCCGATCTTCTACAACACCATGGAAGACGCCGGCGCCCTGCCGATCGAATTCGACTGCACCAACCTGGCCATGGGCGACGTCATCGACGTTTACCCGTTCAAAGGTGAAGTGCGCCGTCACGGCAGCGACGAACTGGTTACCAGCTTCCAGCTGAAAACCGAAGTGCTGCTCGACGAAGTCCGCGCTGGCGGCCGTATCCCGCTGATCGTCGGCCGTGGCCTGACCGAAAAAGCCCGTGCCGAACTGGGCCTGGGCGCTTCGGACCTGTTCAAGAAGCCAGAGCAGCCTGCCGACAGCGGCAAGGGCTTCACCCTGGCGCAGAAGATGGTCGGCCGTGCTTGCGGTCTGCCAGAAGGCCAGGGCGTGCGCCCAGGTGCCTACTGCGAGCCGAAGATGACCACCGTCGGTTCCCAGGACACCACTGGCCCGATGACCCGCGACGAGCTGAAAGACCTGGCGTGCCTGGGCTTCTCCGCTGACCTGGTCATGCAGTCGTTCTGCCACACCGCGGCCTATCCGAAGCCGATCGACGTCAACACCCACCACACCCTGCCAGACTTCATCCGCACCCGTGGCGGCGTGTCGCTGCGTCCAGGCGACGGCATCATCCACAGCTGGCTGAACCGCATGCTGATGCCTGACACCGTGGGTACCGGTGGCGACTCGCACACCCGCTTCCCGATCGGCATCTCGTTCCCGGCCGGTTCCGGCCTGGTGGCCTTCGCCGCCGCCACCGGCGTCATGCCGCTGGACATGCCAGAGTCGATCCTGGTGCGCTTCAAGGGCAAGCTGCAGCCTGGTATCACCCTGCGTGACCTGGTTCATGCCATCCCTTACTACGCCATCCAGAAGGGCCTGCTGACCGTCGAGAAGAAAGGCAAGAAGAACGCCTTCTCCGGCCGCATCCTGGAAATCGAAGGCCTGGACGAACTGACCGTCGAGCAAGCCTTCGAGCTGTCCGACGCCTCGGCCGAGCGTTCCGCTGCAGGTTGCACCATCAAGCTGCCAGAGAAGGCCATCGCCGAGTACCTGACCTCCAACATCACCCTGCTGCGCTGGATGATCGGCGAAGGCTACGGCGACGCCCGCACCCTGGAGCGCCGCGCCCAGGCCATGGAAGCCTGGCTGGCCAAGCCTGAGCTGCTGTCGGCCGACGCCGATGCCGAGTACGCTGAAATCATCGAAATCGACCTGGCCGACGTCAAGGAGCCTGTGCTCTGCGCGCCGAACGACCCGGACGATGCCCGCCTGCTGTCTTCGGTACAGGGCGAGAAGATCGACGAAGTGTTCATCGGTTCGTGCATGACCAACATTGGCCACTTCCGCGCCGCCGGCAAGCTGCTGGACAAGGTCAAGGGTGGCATTCCGACCCGTCTGTGGCTGGCTCCGCCAACCAAGATGGACGCTCACCAGCTGACCGAAGAAGGCTACTACGGCATCTACGGCAAGGCCGGTGCGCGCATGGAAATGCCAGGCTGCTCGCTGTGCATGGGTAACCAGGCACGCGTGCAGACCGGTTCGACCGTGGTCTCCACTTCGACCCGTAACTTCCCGAACCGTCTGGGCGACGCTACCAACGTGTACCTGGCATCGGCCGAGCTGGCTGCTGTCGCTTCGATCATCGGCAAGCTGCCGACCGTCGAAGAGTACATGCAGTACGCCAAGGACATCGACAGCATGGCTGCCGACGTCTACCGCTACCTGAGCTTCGACCAGATCGCCGAGTTCCGCGAAGCGGCAGCCAACGCCAAGATCCCAGTGGTTCAGGCATAAGCTGAGTTGTAGGTTGTAATGAAAGCCCCGGCAGAAATGCCGGGGTTTTTTATTGCTCATTCGGGCCTCTTCGCGGGACAAGCCCGCGAAGAGGCCAGCAATGGCAACCTCAGATCACGAACAAGTCCAAAAACCTGTGTACCGCCGTGCCCTCCAGCTTCTGCTGATCCTTGCACAGCGCAAAAATCGCCTCACACCGCTGCCGCGCAAACCGTGTCGCCAAATTCTCCCTGAACTTCGCCTCCAGCATCGGTATGCCCTCCTCCCGCCGACGCCGGTGCCCGAGCGGGTACTCCACCACCACCTGCTCGGTGCTACTGCCATCCTTGAAGAACACCTGCAACGCATTGGCAATCGAACGCTTGCCCGGCTCCAGGTATTCGCGGCTGAAACGCGGGTCTTCGACCACCTCCATCTTCTCGCGCAGCCGGTCGATACTCGGATGTGCGGCGTGGAAAGCGTCCTCGTAATCCTCGGCCTCCAGACGCCCGAAGATCAGCGGCACCGCCACCATGTACTGCAGGCAGTGGTCGCGGTCGGCGGCATTGGCCAGGGGGCCCACCTTGGAGATGATGCGGATCGCCGACTCCTGGGTGGTGATCACGATACGGTCGATCTCATGCAGGCGATTGCGCACCTGGCGGTGCAAGGTGAGCGCCGCCTCGCAGGCGGTCTGGGCGTGAAACTCGGCAGGGAAGCTGATCTTGAACAGTACGTTTTCCATCACGTAGCTGGCCAGAGGCTGCGGCAGGGTCAGCTCATGCTTGCCGACCGGCTTGAGTGCCAGGTCCTTGTTGGTGTGGCTGAACGACACGTCATAGAACCCCCACTGCGGCGCCGTCAGTACGCCAGGCACCCCCATCTCGCCGCGCAGCGCGATATCGGCCAGGCGCACACCGCGGCTGGAGGCGTCGCCTGCGGCCCATGACTTGCGCGAGCCGGCGTTGGGCGCATGGCGATAGGTGCGCAGCGCCTGGCCGTCGACGAAGGCATGGGACAACGCCGAGAGCAGTTGCTCGCGGTTGGCGCCCATCAGCTTGGCGCACACGGCCGTGGACGCCACCTTGACCAGTATCACGTGGTCCAGGCCGACGCGATTGAACGCGTTCTCCAGCGCCAGTACCCCCTGAATCTCGTGGGCCATGACCATGGTTTCGAGCACTTCACGCATCATCAGCGGGGCTTCGCCATTGGCCACGTGCTTTTGCGACAGGTGATCGGCCACTGCCAGGATGCCACCGAGGTTGTCTGAGGGATGACCCCACTCGGCCGCCAGCCAGGTGTCGTTGTAGTCCAGCCAGCGCACGGTGCAGCCGATGTCCCAGGCCGCCTTGACCGGGTCCAGGCGGTAGGCGGTGCCGGGCACCCGGGCGCCATTGGGGACGACGGTGCCTTCGACCAAGGGGCCGAGGTGTTTGGTGCATTCGGGGAAGCGCAGGGCCAGCAGGCCGCAGCCTAGGGTGTCCATCAGGCAGTTGCGCGCGGTGTCCAGGGCCTCTGGGGATTCGACCTGGTAGGTGAGGACGTAGTCGGCGAGGGTTTGCAGCACCCGGTCGTAGTCCGGGCGGTCGTTCAGGTCCACGTTGGCGCTCATCATTCGCTCCCTCTGGAAAAGCCGGGGCTGCTACGCAGCCCTTTCGCGACACAAGGCCGCTCCTACAGAAGCGGCGCCGCCCCCTGTAGGAGCGGCCTTGTGTCGCGAAAGGGCCGCAAAGCGGCCCCAGTCATCGAAAGCCGAGCGCCAGTAGTGCGTTAGAAGCAGTCGCCAGGTACGCGCACCCAGCCTTCCATCAGCACGCGAGCACTGCGGCTCATGATTGCCTTGGTCACCGTCCACTCGCCATTCACCTGACGCGCCTCGGCGCCCACCCGCAACGTGCCGGACGGATGCCCGAAACGCACGGCGCTGCGCTCGCCCCCGCCTGCGGCGAGGTTGACCAACGTGCCCGGAATGGCAGCGGCGGTACCGATCGCCACCGCAGCGGTGCCCATCATTGCGTGGTGCAGCTTGCCCATGGACAACGCACGCACCAGCAGGTCGATGTCACTCGCCGCGACAGCCTTGCCACTGGAGGCAGTGTAGGTGCTTGGCGGCGCAACGAAAGCGACCTTCGGCGTGTGTTGACGCCCGGCAGCCTGGTCGACGTGCTCGATGAGCCCCATGCGCACGGCGCCGTAGGCGCGGATCGTTTCGAAACGGGTCAGTGCCTGCGGGTCACCGTTGATCGCTTCCTGCAGCTCGGTGCCGGTGTAACCGATGTCGGCGGCATTGACGAAGATGGTCGGGATGCCAGCGTTGATCAGTGTGGCCTTGAAGCAGCCGACGCCAGGCACTTCCAGGTCATCCACCAGGTTGCCGGTGGGGAACATGGAGCCGCCGTCACCGTCTTCGTCGGCGGCAGGGTCAAGGAATTCGAGCTGCACTTCGGCCGCCGGGAAGGTGACACCGTCGAGCTCGAAATCGCCGGTTTCCTGTACTTCACCTTCAGTGATCGGCACGTGGGCGATGATGGTCTTGCCGATGTTGGCCTGCCAGATGCGCACGGTGGCCACGCCATTGCGCGGGACACGGGCTGGGTCGACCAGGCCGCTGCTGACGGCGAACGAGCCGACGGCGGCGGAAAGGTTGCCGCAGTTGCCGCTCCAGTCGACGAAGGCCTTGTCGATGGAGACCTGGCCGAACAGGTAGTCCACATCGTGCTCGGGCTTGATGCTGGACGAGAGAATCACGGTCTTGCTGGTGCTCGAGGTAGCCCCGCCCATGCCATCGATCTGCTTGCCGTAGGGGTCGGGGCTGCCGATCACGCGCAGCAGCAGCGCGTCACGGGCCGGGCCAGGGACCTGGGCGGCTTCGGGCAGGTCTTGCAGGCGGAAGAACACGCCCTTGCTGGTGCCGCCACGGATGTAGGTGGCGGGGACTTTGATCTGGGGTACATGTGCCATTGTCTGGGGCGTCCTGATAGTTCGGTGAAATACCCTGGGGCCGCTGCGCAGCCCTTTCGCGACACAAGGCCGCTCCTACAGAGGGCAGCGCGTTCCTGTAGGAGCGGCCTTGTGTCGCGAAAGGGCCGCAAAGCGGCCCCCATGTCATGCTCAGGCGCTGGCTTCGAGGAAGTCCTGAGCAAAGCGCTGCAGCACCCCGCCCGCCTCGTAGATCGACACCTCTTCAGCGGTATCCAGGCGGCAGGTCACCGGCACCTCGATGCGCTCACCGTTGGCCCGGGTAACCACCAGCGTCAAGGTCGCACGCGGCGTGCGCGCACCCAGCACGTCGTAGGTTTCGCTGCCATCCAGACCCAGGGTCTTGCGATCGGTCCCTGGCTTGAATTCCAGTGGCAACACGCCCATGCCCACCAGGTTGGTGCGGTGAATGCGCTCGAAGCCTTCGGCGACGATCGCCTCGACACCCGCCAGGCGCACACCCTTGGCCGCCCAGTCGCGGGACGAACCCTGGCCATAGTCGGCACCGGCCACAATGATCAGTGGCTGCTTGCGCTCCATGTAGGTTTCGATGGCTTCCCACATGCGGGTCACCTTGCCTTCCGGCTCGATACGCGCCAGCGAGCCCTGCTTCACGCTACCGTCTTCCTTGCGCACCATCTCGTTGAACAGCTTGGGGTTGGCGAAGGTCGCGCGCTGTGCGGTCAGGTGGTCGCCACGGTGGGTCGCGTAGGAGTTGAAGTCCTCTTCCGGCAGGCCCATTTTCGCCAGGTACTCGCCTGCCGCGCTGTCGAGCATGATGGCGTTGGACGGCGACAGGTGGTCGGTAGTGATGTTGTCCGGCAGCACTGCCAGCGGGCGCATGCCACGCAGGGTACGCTCACCGGCCAGGGCGCCTTCCCAGTAAGGCGGGCGGCGGATGTAGGTGCTCATCGGGCGCCAGTCGTACAGCGGTGCCACTTTCGGCCCACGGTCTTCCTCGATGGCGAACATCGGAATGTAGACCTTGCGGAACTGCTCAGGCTTCACCGCCGCACGCACCACGGCGTCGATTTCTTCGTCGCTCGGCCAGATGTCCTTGAGGCGGATTTCCTTGCCGTCGACCACACCCAGCACATCCTTCTCGATGTCGAAACGGATGGTACCGGCAATGGCATAAGCCACCACCAGCGGTGGCGACGCGAGGAACGCCTGCTTGGCGTAGGGGTGGATACGCCCGTCGAAGTTGCGGTTGCCCGACAGTACGGCAGTGGCGTACAGGTCGCGGTCGATGATCTCCTGCTGGATCACCGGGTCCAGCGCACCGGACATACCGTTGCAGGTGGTGCAGGCGAAGGCGACGATGCCGAAGCCCAGTTGCTCCAGTTCCTTCTCCAGACCCGCCTCTTCCAGGTACAGCTGCACGGCCTTGGAGCCCGGCGCCAGCGACGACTTGACCCACGGCTTGCGGCTCAGGCCAAGCTTGTTGGCATTGCGCGCCATCAGGCCTGCGGCAATCACGTTGCGCGGGTTGCTGGTGTTGGTGCAGCTGGTGATGGCGGCGATGATCACCGCACCGTCAGGCATTTGCCCAGGCACTTCTTCCCAGGCGCCGGCGATGCCCTTGGCCGCCAGGTCGCTGGTGGCGACACGGGCATGCGGGTTGGACGGGCCAGCCATGTTACGTACCACGCTCGACAGGTCGAACTGCAGCACACGCTCGTACTCGGCGTTGGCCAGGCTATCAGCCCACAGACCGGTGGCCTTGGCATAGGTTTCCACCAGCTTGACCTGCTGCTCTTCGCGGCCGGTCAGCTTGAGGTAGTCGATGGTTTGCTGGTCGATGGCGAACATGGCCGCCGTGGCGCCGTATTCCGGGGCCATGTTGGAGATGGTCGCGCGGTCGCCCAGGGTCAGGGCACGTGCGCCCTCGCCGTAGAATTCGAGGTAGGCACCGACCACTTTCTGCTTGCGCAGGAACTCGGTCAGGGCCAGCACCAGGTCGGTGGCGGTGATGTTCGGCGCCAGCTTGCCGGTCAGCTCGACGCCGACGATTTCCGGCAGGCGCATCCACGAGGCGCGGCCGAGCATGACGTTCTCGGCTTCCAGGCCACCGACGCCGATGGCGATCACGCCCAGGGCGTCGACATGCGGGGTGTGGCTGTCGGTGCCGACGCAGGTGTCCGGGTAGGCCAAGCCGCGGTCGTTATGGATGACCGGCGACATCTTCTCCAGGTTGATCTGGTGCATGATGCCGTTGCCGGGCTGGATCACGTCGACGTTCTTGAACGCCTTCTTGGTCCAGTTGATGAAGTGGAAGCGGTCTTCGTTGCGACGGTCTTCGATGGCGCGGTTCTTCTCGAACGCTTGCGGGTCGAAACCACCGCACTCGACGGCCAGCGAGTGGTCGACAATCAGCTGTACCGGCACCACTGGGTTGACTTGGGCCGGGTCACCGCCTTTGTCGGCGATGGCGTCACGCAGGCCGGCGAGGTCGACCAGGGCGGTCTGACCGAGGATGTCGTGACAGACCACGCGGGCCGGGAACCACGGGAAATCGAGGTCACGCTTGCGCTCGATCAGTTGGCTGAGCGAGGCGTCGAGTGTCGCTGGGTCACAGCGGCGCACCAGGTTTTCGGCGAGCACGCGGGAGGTGTAGGGCAGGCCGTCGTAGGCGCCGGGCTTGATCGCCTCGACTGCCTGACGGGCGTCGAAGTAGTCCAGGTCGGTGCCTGGCAGGTTCTTGCGAAATGCAGTGTTCATAATGGGCTCGGTCACGGAAGTCGGAAGTAAGCCGTCCTTGTGGGAGCGGGCTTGCCCCGCGAATGCGTCAGCAGCTACACATCGGTTGCCTGGCCCGACGCATTCGCGGGACAAGCCCGCTCCCACAAGGAAACGGGCTGCCTCTCTTTATCTGATTCAGCGCTGCTCGATCGGCACGAACTGGCGCTGCTCGACGCCGACATACTCGGCGCTCGGGCGGATGATGCGGTTGTTGGCGCGTTGCTCGAAAACGTGCGCCGCCCAGCCGGTCAGGCGCGAGCAGACGAAGATCGGGGTGAACAGCTTGGTCGGAATGCCCATGAAGTGGTACGCCGAGGCATGGTAGAAGTCGGCGTTGGGGAACAGGCGCTTCTGGTCCCACATGGTCTTGTCGATAGCCTCGGAGACCGGGTACAGGACCTTGTCACCAACTTCGTCGGCGAGCTGCTTCGACCAGCCCTTGATCACTTCGTTACGCGGGTCGGACTCTTTGTAGATGGCATGGCCGAAGCCCATGATCTTGTCCTTGCGCTCGAGCATGGCCAGCAGCTCGGTGACCGCTTCCTGCGGGCTCTGGAAGCGCTCGATCAGCTCCATGGCCGCCTCGTTGGCACCACCGTGCAGCGGGCCGCGCAGCGAGCCGATGGCGGCGGTGACGCAGGAGTACAGGTCGGACAGGGTCGAGGCACACACACGGGCGGTGAAGGTCGAGGCGTTGAATTCGTGCTCGGCGTAGAGGATCAGCGAGACGTTCATCACCTTGACGTGCAACTCGCTCGGCTTCTTGCCGTGCAGCAGGTGCAGGAAGTGGCCGCCGAGGGTGTCTTCGTCGCTGGTGCAGTCGATACGCACCCCTTCGTGTGTGAAGCGGTACCAGTAGCACATGACAGCCGGGAACAGCGCCAGCAGGCGGTCGGTCTTGTCGCGCTGGGCCTCGAAGGTCAGCTCGGGCTCCAGGGTGCCGAGCACCGAGCAGCCGGTACGCATCACGTCCATCGGGTGAGCATCGCCCGGGATACGCTCGAGCACTTCCTTCAGCGCCTGGGGCAGGTCGCGCAAGCCTTTGAGCTTGTGCTTGTACTCGGCCAGCTGGGCCTTGTTCGGCAGCTCACCGTACAGCAGCAGGTAGGCCACTTCTTCGAATTCGGCACCGGCAGCCAGGTCGCGGACGTCGTAGCCACGGTAGGTCAAGCCGGCACCGGCCTGGCCAACGGTCGACAGCGCGGTCTGGCCGGCCACCTGGCCGCGAAGGCCTGCGCCGCTGAGTACTTTTGCTTCGGCCATGGTGTTTCTCCTTTCTTGAATTTGTTATGGAATCTTTTCTGGCTAATTCGGGGTGGCTGTACCGGCCCTATCGCCGGCAAAGGCTCCCACAGGTAGAGCGTGGGAGCCGGCTTGCCGGCGATGAGGCCAGCACCGACTCAACCTTTCTTCTGCGCAAACAACGCATCCAGGCTCTGCTCAAAGGCGTGGTAGCCGATGGCCTCGTAGAGCTCCATGCGGGTCTGCATGGTGTCGATCACGTTCTTCTGGGTGCCGTCACGGCGCAGCGCGGTGTAGACATTCTCGGCCGCCTTGTTCATGGCGCGGAACGCCGACAGCGGGTACAGCACCAGCGACACGTCGACCTCGGCCAGCTCCTGGGTGGTGTACAGCGGCGTGGCACCGAATTCGGTGATGTTGGCCAGGATCGGCGCCTTCACGCGGTCGGCGAAGGTCTTGTACATCGCAAGCTCAGTGATGGCTTCCGGGAAGATCATGTCGGCACCGGCTTCGATGCAGGCGGCGGCACGGTCCAGTGCGGAGTTCAGGCCTTCCACTGCCAGGGCATCGGTACGCGCCATGATCACGAAGCTGTCATCGGTACGGGCGTCTACGGCCGCCTTGATGCGGTCGACCATCTCCTGCTGGGAGACGATTTCCTTGTTCGGCCGGTGACCACAGCGCTTGGCGCCCACCTGATCTTCGATATGGATGGCGGCTGCGCCGAACTTGCACATCGAACGCACGGTGCGCGCAACGTTGAAGGCCGAAGCGCCGAAGCCGGTGTCGACATCAACCAGCAGCGGCAGGTCGCAGACATCGGTGATGCGACGCACGTCGGTCAGCACGTCGTCCAAGCCGGTGATGCCCAGGTCCGGCAGGCCCAGGGAACCTGCGGCGACACCGCCACCGGAGAGGTAGATGGCCTTGAAACCGGCGCGCTTGGCCAGCAGTGCGTGGTTGGCGTTGATGGCGCCGACCACTTGCAGCGGATGTTCGGCGGCAACGGCGTCGCGGAAACGCTGACCTGGTGTGCTCTTCACAGTCATTTCTCACCTCGTGGGCTGTTGTTGTGAGCGTCCAGATAGTGACGCTCGATATTGCGCTTGGATGCACCGATGTGGCGGCGCATCAGGAGTTCAGCCAGCTCGCCGTCACGGTCGGCGATGGCATCGAGAATGCGGTGGTGCTCGGCAAAAGCCTGGTGTGGCCGATTGGGGGTGGCGGAGAACTGGATCCGGTACATGCGCACCAGTTGATACAGCTCGCCGCAGAGCATCTTGACCAGGGTCTGGTTGCCGCTGCCCTGGATGATCCGGTAGTGGAAGTCGTAGTCGCCTTCCTGCTGGTAGTAACCCAGGCCGGCCTGAAACGCGGCATCGCGCTCGTGGGTGTCGAGCACCCGACGCAACTCCTCGATCTCGGCCTGGCTCATGCGCTCGGCGGCAAGGCGGCAGGCCATGCCTTCGAGCGACTCGCGGATTTCGTACAATTCGATCAGTTCGGCATGGTTGAGCGACACCACCCGTGCGCCGACATGCGGCACCCGCACCAGCAGGCGCTGGCCTTCGAGGCGGTGAATGGCCTCACGCAGCGGGCCGCGGCTGATGCCATAGGTACGCGCCAGCTCAGGCTCGGAGATTTTGCTGCCTGGGGCGATGTCACCTTTGACGATGGCTGCCTGGATACGCCGGAAGACGTTCTCCGACAAGGTTTCCGTTTCGTCTGATGGTGCGAGGCTTGGGTCGCTGAGGTCCAGCATATTGTCGACACCTTGATAATCAATGGTGCAGAAATTAGCGAATCCGGCGCCGCCAGTCAAAGACAAAATGAATATTGTCGACAATCGTCTAAGAACGAACTTACCCGGTCGCCGCGCTGTCAGATCGCGACGCGCTGGCGTCAAGACATCGTCGTGATAGAATGCCGCGCTTTCCAAGGAGTATGGATAGTGTGTTTGTCATCAATTCATGTTGTTGACAGTTAATGAGGAAGCTTGCGCAGCAGTTGCCAGTCGCCTTGCCCCGAACCCTGCACAGCACCGCGCCAGGATTATGAGACTTACACCCGTATTATTGCTGCTTTGCCTTACCCTGCTGCCGGCCCTTGGTCAGGCGGCGGGCAAGACCGTGTACGGTCTTAACGAATACGCGCGCCTTGGCGACCTCGACCTCGAGGTGGCTGCCAAGCTCGATACCGGGGCCAAGACTGCGTCCTTGAGTGCCCGCGACATCAAGCGCTTCAAGCGCAACGGCGAAAGCTGGGTGCGCTTCTACCTGGCCATCGACGCCGCCCACTCGCACCCCATCGAGCGCCCACTGGCCCGGGTCAGCAAGATCAAGCGCCGGGCTGGCGACTATGATGCGGAATCAGGCAAGGCCTACACCGCCCGCCCGGTCATCGAACTCGACATCTGCATGGGCCAGGCCCTGCGCACCATCGAAGTCAACCTCACCGACCGCAGCGCGTTCCAGTTCCCGCTGCTGATCGGCTCCGAGGCGCTCAAGCACTTCGACGCGCTGGTCGACCCAAGCCTTAAATACGCGGCCGGCAAACCTGCCTGTGCCACCGACGCTCCCAAAGCAGAGTAATCCCGATGCGCTCTCTTACCCTCCATCTGAAAGTCCTGATCACCGTACTGGTGCTACTGGGCGTGGCGGTCACGGCTTATCAGATCTTCTTCCTCGGCATCCCGGTGACCGAGGATGAAACCGACGACCTGTGGAATATCGACGCCAAGGTCGAATTCGTCGCCAGCACCAAAGACCCGGTCAAGGTGCAGATGTTCGTGCCGCCGCTGAACCGCGACTACGTCAGCCTCAACGAGAGCTTCATCTCCAACAACTACGGGGTCAGCGTCAATCGCGCCGACGGCAACCGCAAGGTGACCTGGTCGGCCCGCCGCGCCAGCGGCAACCAGACCCTGTACTACCGCCTGGTGCTGACCAAGCGCTACAGCAACGAAAAGACGGCCATCAAGGGCCCGACCTTCCGTGACAGCCTAGCCGTCGAAGGCCCCGAGAAGATTGCCGCAGAAGCCCTGATGGCACCGATCCGCCAGCATTCCGCCGACGTCGAGACCTTCGTCAGCGAAACCATCAAGCGGGTCAACAACCTCAATGACGACAACGTCAAGCTGCTGCTGGCCGGCGACACCTCGTCCATGAAGAAAGCGCAGATCATCGACCTGCTGCTGTCCATCGCCCACGTGCCGATGGAGAAGGTGCACACCATTCGCCTGGTGGCCGACACCCCACAGACCCCCGAGCTGTGGCTGCGCAGCTTCAACGGCAACGATTGGCTGTACTTCAACCCGGACACCGGCGAACAGGGTCTGCCGAGCGACCGCCTGCTGTGGTGGACCGGTGACGACAACCTGATCACCGTCGATGGCGGCAAGAAGGCCAACGTCACCTTCAGCATGAACAACAGCGAGATGAATGCCATCCGCCTGGCCAAGCTGACCGATGAGAACACTGACGCCGACTTCCTCGAATACTCGCTGTACGGCTTGCCGCTGCAGACCCAGCAAACCTTCATGATCATGGTGATGATCCCGATTGGCGTGCTGGTGATTCTGGTCCTGCGCAACCTCATCGGCATCCAGACCCTGGGCACGTTCACCCCGGTACTGATCGCCCTGGCCTTCCGCGAAACCCAGCTGGGCTTCGGCATCGTGCTGTTCACGGTGATTACCGCGCTGGGACTGTCGCTACGCTCGTACCTGGAACACCTGAAACTGCAGATGCTGCCGCGCCTGTCGGTGGTCCTGACCTTCGTCGTGGTGCTGATTGCCGCCATCAGCCTGTTCAGCCACAAGCTGGGCCTGGAGCGCGGCCTGTCGGTGGCGCTGTTCCCGATGGTGATTCTGACCATGACCATCGAACGCTTGTCGATCACCTGGGAAGAACGCGGTGGCGGCCATGCCATGAAAGTGGCCATCGGCACGCTGTTCGCCGCCTCCCTGGCGCACTTGCTGATGATGGTGCCGGAGCTGGTGTACTTCGTCTTCACCTTCCCGGCGGTACTGCTGATTCTGGTGGGCTTCATGCTGGCGATGGGTCGCTACCGCGGCTACCGCCTGACCGAGCTCGTTCGCTTCAAGGCATTCGTGAAGAAGGCTGACGCCTGATGTTTGGCCTGATCAAGACGTGGAAAGCCCTGGAGGCCCGGGGCATCATGGGTATCAACCGGCGCAACGCGGACTACGTCCTGAAGTACAACAAGCGCCACCTGTACCCGATCGTCGACGACAAGATCATCACCAAGGAGCGCGCGCTCGCCGCTGGCATCCATGTGCCGGAAATGTACGGCATCATCGAGACCGAGAAGCAGATCGAGAAGCTTCACGAGATCATCGGCGGGCGTAACGACTTCGTCATCAAGCCTGCCCAGGGCGCCGGCGGTGATGGCATCCTGGTGATCGCCGACCGTTTCGAGGACCGCTATCGCACGGTGTCGGGCAAGATCATCAGCCACGAGGAAATCGAGCATCAGGTCTCGAGCATCCTCACCGGGCTGTACTCGCTCGGCGGGCACCGCGACCGCGCGCTGATCGAGTACCGGGTCACCCCGGACCAGATCTTCAAGAGCATCAGCTACGAAGGTGTGCCGGACATCCGCATCATCGTGCTGATGGGCTACCCGGTCATGGCCATGCTGCGCCTGCCGACCCGCCAGTCGGGCGGCAAGGCCAACCTGCACCAGGGCGCCATCGGCGTGGGTGTGGACCTGGCCACCGGCGTGACCCTGCGTGGCACCTGGCTGAACAACATCATCAGCAAGCACCCCGACACCACCAATGCGGTGGATGGCGTGCAACTGCCGAACTGGGATGGCTTCATGAAGCTGGCGGCCGGCTGCTACGAGCTGTGCGGCCTGGGCTACATCGGCGTGGACATGGTGCTGGACCAGGACAAGGGGCCGCTGATTCTCGAGCTCAACGCGCGCCCCGGGCTGAATATCCAGATCGCCAACGATACCGGACTGACCCAGCGCACCCATGCCATCGAGGCGCACATCGAGGCACTGGCCAGGGAGGGCATCACCGAAGATGCCGAGCAGCGCGTTCGCGTTGCACAGAGCCTGTTCGGGCACGTGCAGCCGCGCTGAAATCGTGGGGCTGCTACGCAGCCCTTTCGCGACACAAGGCCGCTCCTACAGGACACCGCGTAACTCTGTAGGAGCGGCCTTGTGTCGCGAAAGGGCCGCAAAGCGGCCCCAAGGCGCAACCCAAAGCTTTAATGTCGCCCCAGCGCTAGGCGCTTTTCCTACACAGGTCTACAATCGCCCTCCTCGCTTTTACATCGCCGTCCACACTGATGCCGACCTGTACGCTCCACCCCCTGCCCTACCAACCCGACCCTGCCGCCTACTTCGCCCGCCTGCGCCAAGCGCCCGGCGCGATTCTGCTCGACAGCGCCCGCCCCGGCGCGGAGCGCGGACGCTTCGACCTCTTCAGCGCCTGGCCCCAGCAACACCTGCAAGCACAGCCCGATGAAGACGGCCGCAGCTTCCTGCAGCGCCTGCGCGCCGCGCTGGCCGAACTGGGCCACACACAACTCCCCGACGGCATCGAATTGCCCTTTGCCGGCGGCTTGATCGGCTACCTCAGCTACGACTTCGGCCGCCGCCTGGAGCACCTGCCCAGCCAGTCCATTGACGATCTCAGCCTGCCGGATGCACAACTGGGTGTGTATGCCTGGGCCATGGTCACCGACCACCTGCTCGGCAGCAGCCAGCTGGTATTCCACCCAAGCCTCGCCAGTGCAGAGCGCGAGCGCCTGATCGCCTTGTTCAAAGCCCCTGACATCACTGCAAGCGGTGATTTCACGCTGCTCGCCCCCATGCAGGGGGATCTGCAGCCCGAGCAGTACCGCGCCGCCTTCGACCAGGTACAACGCTACATTCAGGCCGGCGACTGCTACCAGATCAACCTCACCCAACGCTTTCGCGCCCCGTGCCAGGGTGACCCATGGCGCGCCTACCAGGCACTGCGCAAAGCCTGCCCGACGCCCTTCTCCGGCTACCAGCAACTGGCTGACGGCAGCGCGCTGCTGAGCTTTTCCCCGGAACGCTTCATCCGCGTCAATCAGGGCCAGGTGGAAACCCGCCCCATCAAGGGCACCCGCCCGCGCTCGGCCGACCCGACCATCGACGCGCGCAATGCCGAGGAGCTGCGCCACAGCCCCAAGGACCGCTCGGAAAACCTGATGATCGTCGACCTGTTGCGCAATGACCTGGGTCGCACCTGCCAGATTGGTTCGGTGAAAGTGCCCGAGCTGTTCAGCCTGGAAAGCTACCCCAACGTGCACCACCTGGTCAGCAGCATCACCGGGCAACTGGCCGCCGACAAGGACGCCCTGGACCTGATCGGTGACAGCTTCCCCGGCGGCTCGATCACTGGCGCACCCAAGATCCGCGCCATGCAGATCATCGACGAACTGGAGCCGACCCGACGCGCACTGTATTGCGGCTCGCTGCTGTACGTGGATGTGCGTGGCGAGATGGACAGCTCCATCGCCATTCGCAGCTTGCTGGTCAAGGATGGGCAAGTCAGTTGCTGGGGCGGCGGCGCAGTGGTGGCCGACTCCGATTGGCAGGCGGAATACGAAGAGTCGATCGCCAAGGTACGGGTGCTGATGGAGACCTTGCAGGGGCTGTAATCGGGCGGTCGCCTGTGAGGGCCCTATCGCCGGCAAGCCGGCTCCCACAAAGAGCAGGCCAGCGCTGTACCTGTGGGAGCCGGCTTGCCGGCGATAGGGCCAGCACAGGCGCTGCAAAGCCCCAAGGCAGCAGGGACTGTCAGTTTTTTTGTGTGCGGGCCGGTAAGGGCCTGCCGCTAGGCAGGCCCTGATTTTACCAGGTCGGCCTGATGAACCGATCCCCGTA
>NZ_JBIVID010000024.1:0-27559 GCF_044749525.1 Pseudomonas sp. NPDC089395 | reverse complement strand
TGGTAGTGTGGGGTTTCCCCATGTGAGAGTAGGTCATCGTCAAGATTCATTTCGCAAAACCCCTATCTGCGCGAGCAGGTAGGGGTTTTGTCTTTTCTGGCTGTTTGTCAGCCATGATATCGTTCCCCATCATTTCGAAGCAGCCTGCAGAGGATCTTGAATGGCCAACTCCACTTCACTCCATCCTGGCTTCATGATTGTCCACGGCAACCGCCTGGACGACCTGCGCAGCCTGGTTGTGAACTGGATGCGCCGTTACCCACTGGCGCCATTGGAAAACGAAATTGCGCTGGTACAGAGCAATGGCATTGCCCAATGGCTCAAGCTGGCCTTGGCCGAGGACCCACAGGAAGATGACCTTGGGGGATGCGGTATCGCCGCGGCTATCGATGTGCAGCTGCCGGGTAGCTTCATGTGGCAGCTGTACAGACAGGTGCTGGGCCGCGATGAAATCCCCGAGGTCTCGTTGCTGGACAAGGCGCCCCTGACTTGGCGCCTCATGCGTTTGCTCCCGGAGCTGATCGAACGCCCCCACTTCGAGCCATTGCGGCGCTTTCTCACCGACGACGGCGACCTGCGTAAACGCTACCAGCTGGCAGAGCGCCTAGCTGACCTGTTCGACCAGTACCAGGTCTACCGGGCCGACTGGCTCAAGGACTGGGCTGCCGGCAACCACGTGCTCAACACGGCACGTGGCGAACGCAAACCCTTGGCCCCCGGCAATCGCTGGCAGGCCGAGTTGTGGCGAGCGTTGCTGGAGGATGTTGGCGAGCAGGGCATGGCCCAGAGCCGAGCAGGCGTGCACCAACGCTTCATCGAGCGTATCAACAGCCTTGAGCAACCGCCTGCCGGCCTCCCTTCGCGCGTGATCGTGTTCGGCATCTCCTCCTTGCCAGCCCAGGCACTGGAAGCGCTGGCCGGCCTTGCCCGCTTCAGCCAGGTGTTATTGTGCGTACACAACCCTTGCCGCCATCACTGGGCTGACATCGTTGCGGACAAGGACTTGCTCCGCCACCAGTACAAGCGCCAGCAACGCAAGCAAGGCATGCCACTGCAGCTGGATGACGAGTCGTTGCACCAGCATGCCCATCCCTTGCTGGCCGCCTGGGGCAAACAGGGCCGCGACTACATCAACCTGCTCGACAGCTACGACGATCCAGGCAGCTACCAAGGTGCATTCAGCGAAGGACGCATCGACTTGTTCAGCGAGGGGCAGCCCACCACGCTGCTCAACCAGCTGCAAGACGATATCCTCGAACTGCGCCCCCTCGCAGAGACCCGCCAGCTGTGGTCTGAAGTCGATCTGACCAAGGACCGATCGGTCCGCTTCCACGTTGCCCACAGCCCGCAACGGGAAGTGGAGATCCTGCACGACCAGCTGCTCGCCCGCTTCAGTGCCGACCCGACGTTGCGTCCGCGTGATGTCATCGTCATGTTGCCGGCAATCGACACTTATGCCCCCCATATCCGCGCCGTATTTGGCCAGTTGCAGCGCAACGACCCACGTTACATCCCCTTCACCTTGACCGACCAGGGCCAGCGCGGCCGCGATCCCTTGCTGATCGCCCTCGAGCACCTGCTCAAGCTGCCAGACAGCCGCTTCGCGGTGAGCGAAGTGCTCGACCTGCTCGATGTGCCGGCCCTGCGTGCCCGCTTCGGTATCCGCGAAAGCGACCTGCCAACGCTGCACCGCTGGATCGAAGGCGCGGGTATCCGTTGGGGCCTGAATGCCGAACAGCGTGCCACCCTTGGCCTACCCGATGGCCTGGAACAGAACAGTTGGCGCTTCGGTCTGCGCCGCATGTTGCTTGGCTATGCGGTGGGCGTGGGCGAGGGCTGCGATGGCATCGAGCCGTATGACGAGATCGGCGGGCTGGATGCCGCACTTATCGGCCCGCTGGTGGCGTTGCTCGATGCCCTCGATGTGGCCTACCAGGTACTGTCCCAGCCCGCGACAGCGGCGCAATGGGGCGAGCGCTTGCACGCCTTGCTGCAAGTATTCTTCCTGGCCGAAGGTGAGCACGACGCGTTTTTGCTGATGCAATTGCAGGAGCTGCGCGATGGCTGGCTGGAAGTCTGCGAAGGGGTCGGCCTGCAAGACCTGCTACCCCTCACTGTCGTGCGCGAGGCCTGGCTCTCGGGGTTGGACCAGGGCAAGTTGTCCCAGCGTTTTCTCGCAGGCTCCGTCAACTTCTGCACCCTCATGCCCATGCGCGCGATCCCCTTCCGTGTTGTCTGCCTGCTGGGCATGAACGATGGCGACTATCCGCGCGCGCAGCAGCCGCTGGACTTCGACCTGATGGCCAGCGACTACCGACCGGGCGATCGCTCGCGCCGTGAAGATGACCGTTACCTGCTACTCGAAGCGCTGCTTTCGGCACGCGATCAGCTCTACATCAGCTGGGTCGGCCGTAGCATTCGCGACAACAGCGAGCGTCCGGCATCGGTATTGATTGGCCAACTGCGCGATCATCTGGCCGCCGGTTGGCGTCTGGCCGGTGTCGGCGACGACCCGCAAGCGGGCGAGCAGTTGCTGCATGCCTTGACTCAAGAGCACCCGCTGCAACCCTTCAGCCCACGCTATTTCCAGAAAGGTAGCGCGCTGTTCAGCTATGCCCATGAATGGCAGCTGCTGCACCGGCAGGCCGATGAGGCTGCGCTGCCTGAACCAGGCTTGCCCCCTTATGCCAGCGATGAAGCCCTGACCCTGACGCAGTTGCAGGATTTTCTGCGCCATCCCGTGCGGCATTTCTTCAGCCAGCGGCTGAAAGTGTTCTTCGAAGCGCTGGAAGCACCCACGCCGGACGAAGAGCCGTTCGTGCTCGACGCGCTGCAGCGCTACAGCGCCAGCGAAAGCCTGCTGGGCGCAGCCATGGCCGAACCTGAACAGGCCGAACGCGCCTTGCAGGCACAGGCGCGCCGGCTGCAGGCCTGCGGTGTGCTGCCCCTGGCCGGGTTCGGCGAGATTCTGCAGGCCGAGCTGATTCAGCCGCTGCCTGACCTGCTGCAGCGTCACCGCCAGCTGTTGCAACGCTGGCCCAGCGTGGTCGAAGGCGCGCTGCCGATCCATTTTCAGCAGGGCAGCCACCGGCTGGAGGGCTGGCTTGGCCGGGTCTACCAGGCCGACAACCAGAGCCTGCTGAGTATCACCACGGTGCCCAATACCATCAGTGCCGGTCGCACCCTCAAGTGGCATCGGCTGATCGCCAGCTGGGTCATGCACCTGGCGGCCTGCGCCGCTGGGTATCCGCTGCACAGCGCGCTGCTGGCCAGTGACATCACTCTGTTGCTCGACCCACTGCCACAGGCCCAGGCGGCCGAGCTGCTGGGCCACTTGCTGGTGTCGCGCCAGGCCGCGATGAATGCGCCACTACCGGTCGCGGCCAAGACGGCGTTCGCCTGGCTGGCCCAGGATGACCCCGACAAAGCCCTCGCCGCTGCCATGCGAGCCTACGAGGGCGACGGTCGCAACAGCTTCGGCGAGCGCAGCGAAAGCCTGGCCCTGGCCCGGCAGTTCCGTGACTTCAGCGCGCTCAGCGCCGACGAAACCTTCGAAGGCTGGTGCGAAACCCTGTACCGCCCGTTATTCAGCGCAGCCTGGCAAACACTGGGCAACCCGGAGAGTGGCGCATGACCCAGGCCCGTCCCCTGGCATTGAGTTTTCCCCTGCACGGCAGCCAACTGATCGAAGCCAGTGCCGGTACCGGCAAGACCTTCACCATTTCTGCGCTGTACCTGCGCCTGATCCTTGGCCATGGTGGCGAGCAAAGCTTTGGCCGCGAACTGCTGCCGCCGCAGATCCTCGTGGTGACCTTCACCGACGCCGCCACCAAGGAGCTGCGCGAGCGTATTCGCGCCCGACTGGCCGAGGCGGCGAGATTTTTCCGGGGTGAACTGCAGGCAGCCGATCCACTGCTCCACCAGTTGCGAGACGATTACGCCGAAGAGCACTGGCCACGTTGTGCCAGTCGCCTGGAAATTGCCGTGCAGTGGATGGACGAAGCGGCCGTGTCGACCATCCATGGTTGGTGCCAGCGCATGCTCCGCGAGCACGCGTTCGACAGTGGCAGCCTGTTCACCCAGAGCCTGGAAACCGACCACAGTGACCTGCTCGGCCAGGTCATGCGCGATTACTGGCGGCGCTTCTGCTACGGCATGCACGGCGAGGCCCTGAGCTGGGTGCGCAACCACTGGGGCAGCCCGGATGCGCTGCTGCCACGCATCCGCCCGTTGTTTGGCCGCGTGCGCCTGCATCAGGATGAGCAGGAGCCTCAAGCCCTGATCGATGCCGCGCTGCAACAACAGGTCGATCAGCTGCGCCAACTCAAGGCGCCGTGGATGCAGTGGGCCGATGAGTTGCAGCACATCTGCCGCGATGCCGTGGCGGCCAAGCAAGCGGACGGGCGCAAGCTGCAGGCTCGCTTCTTCGAGCCGTGGTTCGACAAGCTGCGTACCTGGGCCGGTGATGAGCAGGAAGTAGACCTCGACCTGGGCACCGGTTTCACCCGCCTGACCCCAACCGGCCTGGCCGAAGCCTGGAAAGTCGGCGACCCGCCTGAACATCCGGCCCTGCTGGCCATGCAGGACTTGCCGAAACAGTTGCAGGCCCTCGCCAGTCCGGATGCACGCTTGCTCGAGCACGCTGCCGCCTGGGTGTCCGCCCGCTTCGAAGTGGAAAAACGCCGTCGTGCCGAAATGGGCTTCGACGATATGTTGCTCCGCCTGCAGCATGCCCTGGCCAGCGACGCTGGCGAACGCCTGGCCGGGCTGATTCGCGAGCAGTTCCCGGTCGCGCTGATCGACGAGTTCCAGGACACCGACCCGGTCCAGTACGGTATTTTCGAAAGCATCTACCGCATCGGCGAGAACCGCGCGGAAACCGGCCTGTTCATGATCGGCGACCCCAAGCAGGCGATCTATGCCTTCCGTGGCGCCGACATCTATACCTACCTGTCGGCCCGGCGGGCCACCGCTGGGCGCCTGCACAGCCTGGATACCAATTACCGCTCCAGCCAGGCAATGGTGGCGGCGGTCAATCAGGTGTTCCTGCAGGCTGAAGGGCGCGAACAAGGGCGAGGCGCCTTCCTGTTCCGCGAGGACGGCGACAACCCGCTGCCATTCGTCGAAGTACGAGCCAAGGGCCGCAGTGAAACGCTGCTGATCGATGGTCACCCCAGCGCGGCCTTGCAATGCTGGCAACTGGAAAGCGACGAACCCGTCTCCAGCACGCTGTATCGCCAGCAAATGGCGGCCAGTTGCGCCAGCCACATCGTTGGACTGCTCAATGGTGGGCAACGCGGCGTCAGCGGTTTTCGCAATGAGCAAGGCGAACAACGGCCCTGCCTGCCTTCGGACATCGCGATTCTCGTGCGCGATGGCTTCGAAGCGCAGCTGGTGCGTGCCGAACTGGCCGCCCGCGATGTGCGCAGCGTCTACCTCTCCGACAAGGACTCGGTATTCGCCGCCCAGGAAGCCCATGACCTGCTGGCCTGGCTCAAGGCCTGTGCCGAACCCGATTCCGAGCGCTTGCTCAAGGCCGCCCTGGCCAGCCTGACCCTGGACCTGTCGCTGGCCGAGCTGGACCAGCTGAACCAGGACGAGCGGGTCTGGGAAAGCTGGGTCATGCGTTTTCGCCGATACCGCGACACCTGGCAGCGCCAGGGCGTGTTGCCGATGCTGCGCCATCTCCTGCACGACTTCCACCTGCCGCGCACCCTGATCGCGCGCAGCGACGGGGAACGGGTTCTCACCAACCTGTTGCACCTGGCCGAGCTGCTGCAGCAGGCGGCCGGCGAGCTGGACGGCGAACAGGCGCTGATTCGCCACCTGGCCGAGCACCTGGCCAACGCCGGGCAGGCCGGTGAAGAGCAGATCCTGCGCCTGGAGAGCGACGAGCAACTGGTCAAGGTGGTGACGATCCACAAGTCCAAGGGCCTGGAATATCCGCTGGTCTACCTGCCGTTCATCTGCACCAGCAAACCGGTGGACGGTAGCCGCCTGCCGCTGGCCTGGCACGACAGCCGGGGCAACGTGCAGCTCACCCTGACCCCTGACCAGGAGCAGATTGCCCTGGCCGACGACGAGCGCCTGGCCGAAGACCTGCGCCTGCTCTACGTTGCCCTCACACGTGCCCAGCACGCCTGCTGGCTGGGTGTCGCCGACCTCAAGCGTGGCACCCAGAAGACCTCGCAGCTGCACCGTTCGGCCCTTGGCTACCTGCTCGGTGGCGGAGTGCCGCTGGCGGGCTCGACGCAGCTGTCGGATTGGCTGCAGGCGTTGCTGTCCAGTTGCCCGCAGATTGCCTGCCCAGGCCTGCCGGAGGCTGACGAACAGTGTTATCAACCGCCCCATGCCGAGCACGAGCTGCTACCTGCACGCAAGCCTCGGCGTGCGGCATCCGAACACTGGTGGATCGCCTCCTACAGCGCCTTGCGGGTCGGTGAACAGACGCTGGGCGCCGACAGCTCCCAAGCTCAGCAGCTGCTCGACGATGAGGGAGTCGATGCCCAACTGGTGCGTGAAGTACCGGCAGAGGGCGGCGACATCCATCGCTTCCCGCGCGGCCCGAACCCGGGCACCTTCCTCCATGGCCTGCTCGAATGGGCGGGTCGCGAAGGCTTTGCCGAGGTCGCCGCCAACCCCAAGCTGATCGAACGTACCGTCGGCCAGCGGTGCAACCGCCGCGACTGGACCGGCTGGATTTCAACCCTCAGCCACTGGATGCTGCAGATGCTCAATGAGCCCCTGCCGGCCCGCGATGCGAGCCTCACGCTCGCACGGTTGCAGCACTACCAGATCGAAATGGAATTCTGGTTCGCCAGCCATCAGGTCGATGCCGAGCAACTCGACCGTCTGGTAGCCCGTCACACCCACTCCGGGGCGGCGCGCCCTGCGGCCCAGCCGACGCTGCTCAATGGCATGTTCAAGGGCTTCATCGACCTGGCTTTCGAACTGGACGGGCGCTACTACGTGGCCGACTACAAGTCCAACTGGCTGGGCCCGGACACCCTGGCCTATGACGCGGCGGCCATGGAAAAAGCGATTCTCGAACACCGCTACGACCTGCAGTACGTGTTGTACCTGCTGGCCCTGCATCGCCAGTTGCGCGCACGGCTGCCCGACTACGATTACGACCACCATGTCGGCGGTGCCCTGTTCATCTTCCTGCGCGGCGCCAGCAGCAGTGGCCATGGCGTGTACTTCGCCAAGCCACCGCGCGAGCTGATCGAAGCGCTCGACGCACTGTTCCGTGGCGTCCATCAGCCGCAGCAACAGGACCTGTTTGCCGGAGTCGCGCCATGAGCCGAACCCTCGACGATCTCTTGCCAACACCCCTGCACGCCGAACAGTTGCTGGGGCTGCAGCCGCAACATGTCAGCGGCGATCTGTTGCAGCTGCTCGACCGCTGGGTGGAGCGTGGCTGGTTGCGCGCGCTGGACCGGGCATTCGTGTCCTTCCTCGAAGAGCGAGCCCCTGGCAGCGATCCACTGCTGCTGCTGGCGGCCGCCTTGGCCAGCCATCAGCTTGGCCACGGGCATGTCTGCCTCGACTTGCAGCAAACCCTCGCAGAGCCGGATTTCGCCCTGTCGCTGCCACCTGAGGGCGATGCCCTGACGGGCCCATTGCTGCTGCCTTCACAACTGCTGGCCAACCTCGACCTGGGCACCTGGCTGCAACGCATTGCCGCCAGCCCGCTGGTGGCTGCCGCCGACACCCCCGGGCAGCAGGCGCGGCCGCTGGTACTCAGCGGCGAACGCTTGTACCTGCGCCGCTACTGGAGCTATGAACGGCGCATCGATGCCACCCTGCGCCAGCGCCTGAGCCTGCATGAGGCGGCCCCGGCAGATTTGCCGGCGCGCCTGGCACAGTTGTTCGACGCAGGGGCCCTGGCGGGCCAGGTCGACTGGCAGAAACTGGCCTGTGCCCTGGCCACCCGCGCCGGCTTCAGCATCATCACCGGCGGCCCCGGCACCGGCAAGACCACCACCGTGGTCCGTTTGCTGGCCTTGTTGCAGGCACCGGCGGTGGAGCAGGGCAGGCCTCTGCGTATACGCCTGGCCGCGCCCACCGGCAAGGCGGCGGCGCGCCTCACCGAATCCATCGGCCAGCAGGTCGAGCGCTTGCAGGTGAGTGCCGAGGTGCGCGGGCAGATCCCTACCGATGTCAGCACCGTGCATCGTCTGCTCGGCAGCCGGCCGGGATCGCGGCATTTCCGCCACCATGCCGGCAACCCGTTGCCACTGGATGTGCTGGTGGTCGACGAAGCGTCGATGATCGACCTCGAGATGATGGCCAACTTGCTCGATGCCTTGCCGCCAAAGGCCCGCCTGGTGCTGCTGGGTGACAAGGACCAGTTGGCATCGGTCGAGGCCGGTGCGGTGCTGGGCGACCTGTGCCGCGATGCCGAGGACGGTTGCTATTCGCCCGCGACTCAAGCCTGGCTGGAGCAGATTGGCGGCCAGTCGTTGGCCGGCAGCGGCCTCAAGCCGGGCGACGACCAGCGTCACCCGTTGGCCCAACAGGTGGTGATGCTGCGCTTCTCTCGGCGTTTTGGCGAAGGCAGTGGCATCGGCCAGCTGGCGCGCCTGGTCAACCGTCAAGAAGGGCAGGCGGCGCGTGACTTGCTGAGCCTGCCGCCGAGCGATGTGTTCGGGCTGGCCCTGCGCGGCGAGCAAGACCGTGCCTTCGACCGCCTGCTGCTCGATGGCCTGAACCGCGGCGCGGAGGGGCCACAGGGCTATCGCAGCTACCTGCGTGCGATCGGTCGCTTGCGCCCGGCGCCCGGCACGGCCTTCGACGACCCGCGCTGGGAGCAATGGGCGGCCAAGGTGCTGCACAGCTTCGAGGACTTCCAGTTGCTCTGCGCGGTGCGCAAGGGCGCCTGGGGTGTGGAAGGGCTCAACGAGCGGGTAGCGCGGGTGCTGCACAATGCCGGGCTGATCGACAGCCAACAGCCCTGGTACGAAGGGCGCCCGGTGCTGGTCACCCGAAACGACTACGGCCTGGGGCTGATGAACGGCGATATCGGCATCGCCCTGCGCTTGCCCGACGAGCACGGCGAGCCGCTGCTACGCGTGGCCTTCCCGCGCAATGACGGCAGCGGCGGTGTGCGCTTCGTCCTGCCCAGCCGGCTCAACGAAGTGGAAACGGTGTTCGCCATGACTGTGCACAAGTCGCAGGGCTCGGAGTTCAGCCATACCGCGCTGGTGCTACCGGATGCGCTCAACCCGGTGCTGACCAAAGAGCTGGTGTATACCGGCATCACCCGCGCCAAGCACTGCTTCAGCCTGATCGAACCGCGCCAAGGCATTTTCGAAGAGGCCGTGTTACGCAAGGTCCGGCGTATTTCCGGCCTCATGCTCGAGCAGGTCTGACCCCATCGCCGGCAAGCCGGCTCCCATAGGTCGGGTTCAGCGGTGTAACTGTGGGAGCCGGCTTGCCGGCGATAGGGCCATCAAAGACGACACAAGGCTCCGCTCCTACAGAAGGCCAGCGTTGTGCTATCGTTGCGCCGAGTTCACATAGCGTTTTGAGAGAATTCTCACATGACAGGGGCCAGGGAGCGGTTGACAGGCGGTGCGCTTTCTCTCGTGCTGGCCGCCCTGTTGCTATTGGCCGGCCCCGCCCATGCACAGGCATCACCCCCCTCCCAGCAGGCCCAAGAGCGGGCAAAGGCCGTGACCCAAGTGGTCTTGGGAATCCTCAGCTACGCGCGCTGGCCAACCGAGCCGGTGCCCTTGCGCCTATGCCTGGTCGGCCCCACCGAATACGCCGACGACTTGATCAAAAGCAATGTGCAGAACGCCGGCCAGCCGTTGCTGGTTCGCCGCCTGCTGGCCGATGACCGGCAGATCGCCCAGGCCTGTGATGCCGTTTACATCGGCAAACTCGACCCAGGCCAGCGCGATCGCCTGTTCGAGGTCATCAGTGGACACCCGGTGCTGAGCATCAGCGAAGCCGACGACCCGTGTACGGTCGGCAGCCTGTTCTGCCTGCGGGTCAGCGACGAGCAAGTGGCTTTCGAGGTCAATCTCGATTCGGTGGCGCGCTCCGGCGTGCGTATCCACCCCAGCGTGCTGCAATTGTCGCGGCGCCGGGCGGTGCAGCCATGAAGCCGGGGAAAAAGCCAGGCGTGCGCCCGACACTGCGCTCTGTGCTCGGCCGTGGGCACCTCGCCGTGGCCTTGCTGGCCGTGGGCCTGGCGGGCATCTCGCTGACCCTGCTGGGCGTGCTGGCCCTGCGCGTCTACGCCAACCACAACGTGCACTTGATCGCCCGCTCCATCAACTACACCGTCGAAGCCGCCGTGGTATTCGACGACAGTGCCGCCGCCAATGAAGCGCTGGCGCTGATCGCCGGCACCGAGGAGGTGGCGGACGCCAAGGTGTTCAACAGCGACGGCGAGGTGCTGGCGCACTGGCAGCGCAGCGACGATGGCATGCTGGCCCTCCTGGAGGCCCAGGTAGCGACCGCGCTGCTGGACCAACCGGTCAACCTGCCGATCTTGCACAAACAGCAGAAGGTCGGGCATATCGAATTGATCGGCCAGGGGCGCAGCCTGTTGCTGTTCCTGCTCGGCGGCCTTGGCGGCATTCTGTTCTGCACGCTGCTCAGTGCCTTCGTCGCCCTGTACCTGTCGCGGCGCATGCTGGGCGATATTGTCCGCCCATTGCGCAGCCTCGCCAGCGTCGCCCATGCCGCGCGGCGCGAGCGCAGTTTCGACCGCCGCGTGCCCGAAGCGCCGATCGCCGAACTCAATGAACTGGGCAACGACTTCAACGCCTTGCTCGACGAACTGGAGGTCTGGCACGGCCACCTGCAGAACGAGAATGCCGCGCTGGCGCACCAGGCCAGCCATGACAGCCTCACCGGCCTGCCTAACCGGGCCTTCTTCGAAGGCCGCCTCAGCCGCTGCCTGCGCAATGCGGCCCGGCAGCAGGACCACTTGGCGCTGTTGTTCCTCGACAGCGATCACTTCAAGCAGATCAATGACCGCCTCGGCCACGCCGTGGGTGACGAAGTGCTGATCAACGTCGCCGACCGTGTGCGGGCGCAACTGCGCGAGCATGACCTGGTGGCCCGCCTGGGCGGCGATGAGTTCGCGGTATTGCTGACCCCGCTGCAGTCCCGCGAGGACGCCGAGCGCATTGCCGAGAAGATCATCGCCAGCATGCAGCTGCCGATGCAGCTCGACGAGGGCGGCACGCTGACTACCTCGATGAGTGTCGGCATCGCCTATTACCCGGAGGATGGCCGCGACCCCGCCAGCCTCCTTAATGCCGCGGACGCGGCGATGTACCAGGCCAAGCGCAAGCGCCGTGGCCAGTGGCAAGCGGCGCAGACGGAACGGTCCGCCGCTGAGTTCAAGAACAGGAGCTGAACCGTGATCCATCGTTTGCGTTTTCCCTTCATCGCTATATTGCTGGCCCTGCTGGCCCTGCTGGCGCTGACCGGCTGCCAGAGCACGCCACCCAAAGGGCTCACGGCCGAGCAGATCGCCGTGCTCAAGCGCGAAGGCTTTGCGCCGACCGAAGAGGGCTGGGCGTTCGACCTGTCGGGCAAGGTGTTGTTTGGCAGCGACCTGGACAGCCTCAACGGCCAGAGTCAGGCAATCGTCGAGCGGATCGGCAAGGCGTTGCTGGGGGTAGGTATCGAGGGCGTGCGGGTAGATGGCCATGCCGATGCCACGGGCAAGGCGGCGTACAACCAGCAGCTATCCGAGCGGCGCGCGGACAGTGTGGCCAAGGCACTGATCGGTGTCGGCATGCCGGCGCAGAACATTCACACCCGTGGGTTGGGCAGTACCCAGCCAGTGGCGAATAACCGGACCAGTGCCGGGCGCACCGAAAACCGCCGGGTGTCGATCGTGGTGGCGTCTTACTGAGATCCGCGTGGCATTCATCGCCGGCAAGCCGGCTCCCACAAGTACTGCACCGAGCCTAAAAGCTGACGCGTTCTCTGTGGGAGCCGGCTTGCCGGCGATCGAGGGCGGAGCCCTCGCCAGCGCCCTTCAGCTGTAAGACATTTCCTAACTTGAAACCAAATGCTTCTGTTCTGCTTGCCTGGCGACTTATCCTACAAGCCTGTCAGAAGTTGCCACATTGGCGGGGAAGTGCTCCAGGGGTAACGTTCTTCAGGTCGCCTTTTGGGGCGATCGGGCTTGAGACCCCCGGATCACATGTTGGCACCGCTTTATGGCTGTCGTGCGCGGACAGGCTTCGGCCTGGCCGGTATTCATGTGTCCCGGGTCTCAAGCCGCGCACGACTGCCACCCAAATCCTTGAGACGAAGAGGGCGGCAGTCCCTGATCCGTTTAAGGGAGCTCTATCATGAAAAAGCTCGTACCTGACCCTCCTGCCTCAACCCTGCTGCTGCTCGACCCTCCGAGTTTCACACTCCAAGATCCGCCAAGCATCGAAGAATGTGATCTGCTAATCCGTGCTTTGACACTGACTGTGGAACAGACCGTTACTGTCCTCATCGACAGTGGTCCAAGTTTGATACGTGACGCCATGGGCATGAACGTTCGCCTGCTGTGTCGAATGATAAACGCTCTGACTGATCACACCAGCGGCCACATCCAGGAGAGTCGAGGTGAATAATGATCCAAGAGCTTCTTCAACAGCGGGCACTGAAACCTTCGATCTGTTCCGCTTACTGCCCAACGTGCCATTCAATCATGCCTTTACGCAGCTATCGGTGCTGCTTGGCTGTATTCGTCATTTGACCACAGAAGCAGAGATGGAGAACGACCGCCTTGCAGGTAGTGCTGCGCGAATTCTCAGTGAGATGGCCAAAGCATTGATTGATGACATGGAGCGAGGGATAGCTAAAGAATTCCTATAATCTTGCAACGACTTGGGGCCGCGCTGCGGCCCCTTCGTTGTAGTGTTGCTACTGTGGATGGTCAGGCAAGAATTGGCTGGGACATTAGCAAGTATGAGCTGGCGCTGCTTGTTCGATAGGACACACTTTCATCCCACTGTCCTCAATCTTGCGCGAACCTCATCTCCCGAGTCTCTCCCATCAGTAGCGGCGCATTCGCCTCGGTCACCCCGCGGATGTAATCCCACAACAAGGTAATCCGCTTCAACTTCCTCAAATCCTCCCGGCAATACATCCAGAACTGCCGCGTCACCTCGATCTCCTCCGGCAACACCGTCACCAGTCGTGAATCCTGCGCCGCCAGGAAACACGGCAAGATTGCCAACCCACGCCCCTGCAAGGCCGCCGTGTACTGCGCGATCACACTGGTGCTGCGCAGGTGCGCACTGGCATTGGGGATCAGGTTGGCCAGGTACAGCAGCTCCGAACTGAACGCCAAATCATCCACATAGCTGATGAACGGATGTCCCACCAAGTCGCTGACCTGGCTGATCGGCGCATGGCTGTCCAGGTAATCCTGGGTCGCATACAGCCGCAGCCGGTAGTCGCACAGCTTGCAGCACACATAAGGCCCATGCTCCGGCCGCTCCAGGGCGATGACGATATCCGCCTCGCGCTTGGACAGGCTGATGAAGTGCGGCAGCGGCAGGATATCCACTGAAATCGCCGGGTAGGCGTCGACGAAATGGCTCAACTGCGGGGTGACGAAGAAGCTGCCGAAGCCCTCGGTACAGCCCATGCGCACATGCCCCGACAACGCTACGCCAGACCCCGATACCTGCTCGCAAGCCATGTGCAGCGTGCTTTCGATCGATTCGGCATAGCCCAGCAAGCGCTGCCCTTCGGCGGTCAGGACGAAGCCATTGGTGCGTGACTTCTCGAACAGCAGCGTGCCCAGCGCACCCTCCAGCGAACTGATGCGCCGAGACACCGTGGTGTAGTCGACGCTCAGGCGTTTGGCGGCGCTGCTGGCCTTGCGGGTACGCGCCACTTCGAGGAAAAACTTCAGGTCGTCCCAGTTCAGCGCACTGAGGGAGGTCAGGTCTTTTTGCATGTTGATCCGGTTTTTTTGTGCGTTCTTGTTGGATGTTTGCACATCTATACTCGAAAAAAGCCCCACGACGCCACCTCGCGTTTGCACGGCGTTGGCGATCTCGTCCCGACAAAAATTCCAAGGAGAACGCAGATGAACGCACCACAATCCCCCGACAAGACCAAGGTCGAGCAGGTCAAGCTGCTGATCGATGGCCAGTGGGTCGAATCGAAGACCACCGAGTGGCGCGACAT
The DNA here is from genome assembly GCF_044749525.1 of Pseudomonas sp. NPDC089395. Taxonomy (NCBI): domain Bacteria; kingdom Pseudomonadati; phylum Pseudomonadota; class Gammaproteobacteria; order Pseudomonadales; family Pseudomonadaceae; genus Pseudomonas; species Pseudomonas sp. NPDC089395. The sequence goes on along the minus strand of NZ_JBIVID010000024.1, from coordinate 13,387 downwards.
CGTCAACCCGGCCACCCAAGAGGTGCTGGCGCGAGTGCCGTTCGCCACCGTGGAAGAAGTGGATGCCGCCGTGGCCGCCGGCCAGCGTGCCTTCGCCAGCTGGCGCGACACCCCGATCGGCGCCCGCATGCGCATCATGCTCAAGCTGCAGGCGCTCATCCGCGAACACACCAAGCGTATCGCCCAGACCCTCAGCGCCGAGCAGGGCAAGACCCTCGCCGATGCCGAGGGCGATATCTTCCGCGGCCTGGAAGTGGTCGAGCACGCCGCTTCCATCGGCACGCTGCAGATGGGCGAGTTCGCCGAGAACGTTGCCGGCGGCGTCGATACCTACACCCTGCGCCAGCCGATCGGCGTGTGCGCCGGCATCACCCCGTTCAACTTCCCCGCGATGATCCCGCTGTGGATGTTCCCGATGGCGATCGTCTGCGGCAACACCTTCGTCCTCAAACCCTCCGAGCAGGACCCGCTGTCGACCATGATGCTGGTCGAGCTGGCGCTGGAAGCCGGCGTGCCGGCCGGTGTGCTCAACGTGGTGCACGGTGGCAAGCAGGTGGTGGACGCGATCTGCACCCACAAGGACATCAAGGCGATTTCGTTCGTCGGCTCCACCGAAGTCGGCACCCACGTGTACAACCTGGGCAGCCAGCACGGCAAGCGCGTGCAGTCGATGATGGGCGCGAAGAACCACGCCGTGGTACTGCCCGATGCCAACCGCACCCAGACCGTCAATGCCCTGGTCGGTGCCGCCTTCGGGGCGGCCGGCCAGCGCTGCATGGCCACCTCGGTGGCGGTACTGGTGGGCAAGGCACGTGAATGGCTGCCGGACATCAAGGACGCGGCGAGCAAGCTCAAGGTCAATGCCGGTAGTGAGCCGGGCACCGATGTCGGCCCCGTGGTCTCCAAGCGGGCCAAGGAGCGTGTGCTGGGCCTGATCGAAAGCGGTATTCAGGAAGGCGCCAAGCTCGAACTCGATGGCCGTGGCGTGAAGGTGCCAGGCTACGAGCAGGGCAACTTCGTCGGCCCGACCCTGTTCTCCGGGGTCAAGACCGACATGCAGGTGTACACCCAGGAAATCTTCGGCCCGGTGCTGGTGACCCTGGAAGTCGACACCCTCGACGAAGCCATCGCCCTGGTCAACGCCAACCCGTTCGGCAATGGCACGGGCCTGTTCACCCAGAGCGGCGCGGCGGCGCGCAAGTTCCAGAGCGAGATCGACATCGGCCAGGTCGGCATCAACATTCCGATTCCGGTACCGGTGCCGTTCTTCAGCTTCACCGGCTCGCGCGGCTCCAAGCTTGGCGATCTTGGCCCGTACGGCAAGCAAGTGGTGCAGTTCTACACTCAGACCAAGACCGTCACCGCCCGCTGGTTCGATGACGACAGCGTCAATGACGGTGTGAACACCACCATCAGCCTGCGCTAAGGAGTTCGCCATGCGTATCGCATTCATCGGCCTGGGCAACATGGGCGCCCCCATGGCCCGCAACCTGATCAAGGCCGGGCACCAGTTGAACCTGTTCGACCTGAACAAGACCGTGCTGGCCGAACTCGCCGAACTGGGTGGGCAGGTCAGCGCCTCGCCCAAGGAAGCGGCCGCCAGCAGCGAGCTGGTGATTACCATGCTGCCGGCAGCGGCCCACGTGCGCAGTGTCTACCTCAACGATGACGGTGTGCTGGCGGGCGTGCGCCCCGGCACGCCGACCGTGGATTGCAGCACCATCGACCCGCAGACCGCCCGCGAGGTGTCCAAGGCTGCGGCGGCCAAGGGCGTGGACATGGGCGATGCGCCGGTGTCCGGTGGCACCGGCGGCGCGGCGGCGGGCACCCTGACCTTCATGGTCGGTGCCAGCACCGAGCTGTTCGCCACGCTCAAGCCTGTGCTGGAGCAGATGGGCCGCAACATCGTGCACTGCGGTGAGGTCGGCACCGGGCAGATCGCCAAGATCTGCAACAACCTGCTGCTGGGTATCTCGATGATCGGTGTGTCCGAAGCGATGGCCCTGGGCAATGCGCTGGGCATCGACACCAAGGTGCTCGCCGGCATCATCAACAGCTCGACCGGGCGTTGCTGGAGTTCCGACACCTACAACCCGTGGCCGGGCATCATCGAGACGGCGCCGGCATCGCGTGGATATACCGGTGGCTTTGGTGCCGAGCTGATGCTGAAAGATCTGGGGCTGGCCACCGAAGCGGCGCGCCAGGCCCACCAACCGGTGATCCTGGGCGCTGTAGCCCAGCAGCTTTACCAGGCCATGAGCCTGCGTGGTGAAGGCGGCAAGGACTTCTCGGCGATCGTCGAGGGGTACCGCAAGAAGGACTGACGAGCGAGGGACTTCATCGCGGGCCGGGCGGCTTTCCCTCTGCAACTGCGCACCAGAGGGAAGGGCGTCTGCCCCGCGATTTTTTTTGCCTGTAGTGGCCCTATCGCCGGCAGAAATCCCGGATCAGGCAAAAACGAAATACTTGCGCACGGTCTCGACCACTTCCCAGGTCCCTTTCATCCCCGGTTCGATCACGAACACATCACCCGCCTTCAAATGCTTCGGCGCTTCACCTTCCGGGGTGATGATGCAGTAGCCCTCGAGGAAGTGGCAGAACTCCCACTTCTCGTAGTTGACCTCGAACTTGCCCGGGGTGCAGATCCAGGTGCCCATGATCTTGCTGCCGTCGGCCGACAGGTAGGCATTGAGGTTGACGGTGTGCGGATCGCCGCCGATGCGCTTCCACTGGGTGGCGTCCACGACGGGCGTCGGACAGGTTTCGCGCAGAACGGTGATGAAATCGGACATGGCACAACTCCTGGTGACTGGCTGGATGACGCGTCACCATAGGGCTATTGGCCAGGCCGCAGTTGCCTGGGCTCGACGTCCAGCTGTCTGACCGCGCTATGCCAGCGCGTTGACCTCGACCGTCACAGGGGCCAGCGCCTCAGCCCAAGCAACATCACTTATCAAGCCCACCAGTAACGCACGAAGTGAAAGAACACCGGCGCCGCGAAGCACACCGAGTCCATGCGGTCGAGCATGCCGCCGTGGCCTTCGATCATGTGGCCCCAGTCCTTCACCCCGCGGTCGCGCTTGATCGCCGACATCACCAGGCCGCCGAAAAAGCCCATGGCATTCACGGCCAGCGCCATCAGGGCAGCCTGCCAGAAGTTGAACGGGGTGATCCAGCACAGCAGCGCCCCGACCAGGGTTGCCAGCGCCACGCCGCCGGCCAGGCCTTCGACGGTCTTCGATGGCGACAAGTTGGGGGCCACCTTGCGCTTGCCGAACAGCTTGCCGCACACGTACTGCAGCACATCGCTGATCTGCACCACCAGGATCAGCCAGGCGATCAGCAGCAGGTTGCGGCCCTCGAAGCCCGGGATATCCAGGGTCAGCAGGGCCGGCACCGACGACAGGCAGTACACCGCGATCATCAGCCCCCACTGCACTTTCGAGGCGCGTTCGAGAAAGCGTGTGGTATCGCCGCCAAAGCTGGCAAGGATCGGCAGCAGCAGAAACAGGTAGACCGGGATGAAGATGCTGAACAGGCCGTACCAGTCCATGGCGATCAGCAGGTACTGCACCGGCAGGGCGACATAGAACGCGGCCACCAGCGCCGGGTAGTCGCTGCGCCGGGTCGGTGTGAGGGTCATGAACTCGCGCAGGGCGTAGAACGACACCCCGTAGAACAGCACGATCACCCCGTACTTGCCGAACAGGAAGGCGATGCCGATCACCAGCACCATTACCCACCAGGCGTTGATGCGGGCGTTGAGGTTGTCGATCACCGCGTGCGGCGCCGGGCCGGCGCGCCTCTTGAGCAAACGGCCGATGATGCTGGCGATCAGCAACAGGGCGCCAATGCCGGCGAACAGGGAAAGGGTGTTGTCGTCCATGTCAGGCGTCCTTCGGTGCCAGGTTCAGCAAGGCCTGGCTGGCTCGCTCGAGAAAGGCCTGCTTGCCTTCTTCGGCCTGCAGGTGGAGGGGTTCGCCGAAGCTCAGCGTACACAGCAACGGCAGGGGCAGGGCACGGCCCTTGGGCATTACCCGGTTGAGGTTGGCGATCCACACCGGCACCAGCTCGACCTCGGGGTTGGCTGTGGCCAGGTGGTAGAGGCCGCTTCTGAACGGCATCAGCGGTTCGTCACCGAGGTTGCGGGTGCCTTCGGGGAAGAAGATCAGGGAATCACCCTGAGCCACGGCATCGAGCACCGGTTGCAGCGGGTTGCCCTGGCCTTCGCTGCGCTGTCGGTCGATCAGCACCCCGTTGAATACCCGGCGAATCAGAAAATCGCGAATACCGGGTCTGGCCCAGTAGTCGGCGCCTGCCACTGGACGCGTGCGCCTGCGCAAGGGGGCGGGCAATGAGGCCCAGAGCAGTACGAAATCACCATGGCTGCTGTGGTTGGCGTAATACAGGCGCTGTACCGGCTGTGGGCTGCAGCCGAGCCACAAGGCCCGGGCACCGGTGATCAGGCGGGCGGCGGAGGTGATGAGGAAGGCGGTCAGGGCGGCGAGCATGGTGCGGTTGTTATCCGATGAAGGGCACAGTCAGCAGGGTAGTCAAGGCCAGCACCAGTTGCAGGGCCAGGCACATGGCCTGGCGCCGCAACAGGGACAAGGCTGCCTGGCTGCGGGCTGGCCAGTCGCGGCTGTCTTCACGCTGTGATTTGAGGCGCAGGTCGAACAGGGCGCGGTCCAGGTGCCGGGTGTCGGCGGGCAGGTCGCTGCTGGCACCGAGGCGGGCGAACAGGTCGGCGTCGAGGGCGACACGGATGGCCCAGTATTTGTGCAACAGGCCGAGCATCAGCAACATCGCGCACAGAAGAGTTGCCTGCGGATGAAGTTGTACGCTGAGCAGCGGTGCCAATCCGTAGGCCAACGCCAGCAGGGTTACGCCATCCGACAAGCGCTCCAGTTGCACGCCGCGGGCGAGCAGGCTGGCGACCAGGTGCAGGTTCATGACTGTGCTCCGAGCTGTTGCAACACGTGGCGATGGGCGGGGCGCAGGACGATACCGGGGCGTGCCTGGCGGATCAGCGTTTCGGCGTCGTCGAGATCCTTGCAGCGCCCGCTCAGCAGCAGCCAGGCGGCCACGGCGCTGGCGCTGCGTGAATAGCCGAGGGCGCAGCAGACCAGCAGGGGGCCTTGCCGGCGCAGGCGCTCGATGGCTTCGGCGGCTTGCTGCAGCAGGTGGCTGTCGGGGGGGATCAAGTCCAGCGTGGGGGCTGCGCTGTAGAACTGCTTTGGCTGTTCGGACGCCATCGCCGGCAAGCCGGCTCCCACAATTTTGCTGGGGACTTGTTTGCTGACAGGGCAGGGCAGTTCCGCGCAGAGGTCGACGATGGCGGCAAATGGGGCAGCCTCATTGCGCGTTGGGATGCGTCCAAGGAATACCCCGTCACACACTTCATCGGCCTGCGGATGACGCCAGGTCCACAGCCGCGAGTTGATCCATGCACCGACCAGGTAAGGCGCCAGCAGCCAGCTGGAGGCACTCGACAAGCGCCCGTGCGCGTTCTTCTGAAACCCACTGCTACCGACAACGGCATAGTTCAGCGCCACCAACAGCAAGGATACGGCAGGCCACAACAGCCAAAGACCCGCCCCTCCCGCGATGAAGGCCACAGTCGCCAGCCATGACGAACCGACGGCATAACACAGCGCCACCCACCAGCGCTTGGCGACGCGCGCAATGCCGGCTTCCCGCCACCGGTTGCCCCACAGCCAAACGCAGACGAACCCCGCCAATGCGCCGGTCGGCACATCGATGAAGTGGTGCTGCCAGGTCGTCAGCACCGAGACCCCGATCAACGCCATCCAGCCATGCATCAGCCAACGCCAGGGCTGACGCTGTACGTGCCGGGCGAACAGCGTCCAGATGATCACCAGCAGCGCGATATGCAGCGAGGGCGCCTGGTTGTAGGGCTTGTCGAAGCCCATCAGCACATCGAACAGCCAGCCGAACAGGCCCGCCAGCTCGGGCCGCTCGAACGTGAAGCGCAATGGCCAGAGCAGGAAGCCGCTCACGCAGAGTACCTGTGCGGTGAGTAGCGTCAGGGCGTGCCGATCCATATCCTGGCGTGTGCGGGGCAGCAGGAAGGACAAGCCGTAGAGCAGGTCGATCGACCAGTACGGGATGATCGTCCAGGGCCACAGCGGCATGTGGCTTTCCCAGGCGAACACCAGGCTGCCGATATCGCTGCGACCCGCCGTGTAGCTGTTCGCCAGGCCATAGCTGAGGAAGAACAACGGCCCCAGCAGCAACAGCCATAGCACCCCCCGGCGGATCAGGCCCGGTTCACGGGCGGTTGTCATTCACGCACCCGCTGGGCCAGGCTGACCGTGAAAATGCCCCACTCATCGACCCGCTGGGCCAGCTTGCGAAAGCCCGCCGCCTCGACCAACTGGTCCATTTCCGCCTGGCTGCGCCGGCGCATCACCCACGCCTCGCCGCCGCGATGGCTGGTCAGGGCACGGGCGATCATCTCCAGCTGCGGGTGCCAGGGTTGGCCGGTGTAGACCAGGTAGCCGCCAGCCTCGACGGCATCGGCCAGGCCCGCCAGCGAATTGCCCACCAATTGGTTGCTGGGGAACAGCTCGTAAAGACCGGATACCACCACCAGGGTCGGGCGCGGGTCCAGCGCGGCCAGGCTGGCGCGGTCGAAGGCGTCGCCCTGGACGAAACGGGCGATGTCGGCCAAGCCTTTTTCGGCAATCAGCGCGCTGCCTTGCTGCACGTTCAGTTCGCTGTAGTCGCGCAGCAGGATCGAGTCGGGCAGTTGCTCCAGCTCCTGCAGGGCTTCGAGGATGTAGCGGCCATGGCCGGCGGCGATGTCGACGATATGCACGGGCCGTTGCTGTTCACGCAGCCGTGCGATGGCCCGGCGCAGCAGTTCCTCGACATGCAGCTTGCGCTGACGGATGCCGCGCCAGCCGATGGCGTTCAGGTAGTTCTGGTCGATCATCCGGCCCAGTTTGCCTTTGCCGGTGGGCAGGTTGCGGTAGACGTAGTCGAGCGTGCTGCCGGAGTCGAAGCCCGTGTCGAAACCTAGCTTCACGCCTTCGGCCATCCCCTTGCCCAGGCGCAGGCCGGCCCGGGTGGCGCGCCAGTAGAGATCGCGGGGCGAGTTGCGCGGCAACGGCGCGGCCAGGCTTTCGGCCTCGGCGCAGCTGGCGCCGGCCTTGTCGGCATCGAGCAACGACGGCACCGGCGCGGGGCTGGCGAAGCAGTGCTCGACGAAACGCTCGATACGCCTGAGGGCGTGGGCACGGTCACGCTCGCCGAGGGTGTCATGGAAGAAGCCCGGCAGGATGTGCATTTCCTTGCGTGCGCTGCCCAGGCGCTCGAAGAAGCGCTCCTGCGGCTTGCGCTCGACCACCAAGTCCGCCCCGGATACCAGCATCTGCGTCGGCACCTGGATGGCCTGGGCATCGGCCACCACACGGTCGGCGGCTTCGTACAGGCCAAGCAGCATGGTCACGGAAATCGGCCGACTGATCAGCGGGTCGGCCACGTAGGACATGACCCGTTCAGGGTCGTGGGTGAGCAGTTGCGGCCTGACATAACTGTTGACGAAGAAATTGCCCCGCACGGCCTTCATCAGCTTCAGGCCGGGGCGGGCGAAGGGCACGTAAAGCTTGACCTTGAACGCCGGCGAGGCAAGCACCAGGCAGCGCACCCTGGGCGCGTAGTCATGGGCCCAGGTAGCGATCAGCACGGCGCCGACGCTTTGCGCCAGTACCACCAGGTCTTGTTCGGCAACGCCGTGGCTGGCCTGGATATGCTCGATGAAGGTCTGCACATCGCGCACGCTCGTGGCGAACCCCGGGCTGTCACCCCGAGCCCCAGGCGACTTGCCGTGGCCACGTGCGTCCCAGGCGAAGAAGTCGTAGCCCGGCATGTCCAGTTCGTCGGCCAGGTGGGCCATGCGCCCACCGTGTTCGTGGCCGCGGTGGAACATCACCATGGCGCGGCGCGGTTGGTGTTCGTTGCGGGTGGCGGGCCAGTGACGGTAGTGCAGCTCGACACCGTCGTGGGTGGTGAAATGCAGCGATTGCGCTTGGCGCATGGCGAAAGTCCTTGTCCGGCGGCGGAGGGTTCAGCGAGCTTCGGCCAGCCCCTGGCGAACCCGGTTGTAGAGGGTATAGAGCGAGAGTGCGAGGATGACCAGCAACAGGCCATTGACCCAGGCCCCGTCGAGCAGGCCCAGGGCGACCCCGGTGCCCAGCACGCCAAAGGCCAGCGCCCGGTCGCTCTTGCCCATAGGCCCGTCGTAGCGCCGCGAGGCACCGGCCAGCGGGCCCATCACCCCGGCGTATTCGCTGAAGGTGGCGCTGAACACCACCACGATCACCAGCATTGGCCAGACCCCGGCAAGCAGGGCGAACGGCAAGTACAGCGCCGCGTCGGCGATCACGTCGCAGAGTTCGTTGAGGTAGGCGCCGAGCCGTGATTGCTGGCCGAACTCACGGGCGAGCATGCCGTCGATGGCATTGAAGGCCATGCGCAACAGCATCCAGACCGGAATGAGGATGAACAGCCAGGCAATGTGGCTGAACCAGGCCAGCAGCAGCCCCACCAGCAGCGAGACCACGGCGGCGCTGACGGTCACCTGGTTGGCGGTCACGCCCCGGTCGTGCAGGCGTTGCACTGCAGGGCGCAGAAGGGACTGGAAGCGCGGTTTGAGCTGGTAGATCGATGGCATTGGAAACTCCTTTTCATCGCTGTCGGGTGTATTCAGGCGCCCGCCAAAAAATCGCGTCGTACCAACAAGGCTGCCAACCATGGCCTATCAGACATAGGCACGTTGCAACAAATGTAGGAGCGGATTCATCCGCGATGCGCCGCGCGGGCGGCGCTCGATCGCATAGACGCCCAAAATGTCATGACAAGCCCTGCCTCCCCCCATTCCATAGCCCACGCCCACAAATTTTGTAACCCGTTAATGCGGTTTTTATTCGGTAGCATCGGGTTCATCCGCGATCCTTGCAGGACCACCCCCTTGTCCAAAACCCGCACCGTTGCGCCGCTGCTTCCCCTACACGGCCCCCCCCAAAAAAACCACTCCCGGCGAACATAGTAGGAAACTGCAAATTCCGCTGTCAGATCATTCCCAAGCCCCGCCATCCCCCTAAACACCCCGTTCATTGCCATCGGTCATTCCACTCCCCTAGCCTCCATCGCCTTTCGAACATGAACGTGCAAAGGAGAGCGTAATGATCATGGATCTGGTCGAGCGGCTGAGCCCTCAGCACCGTCGACTGTTCAAGTTCCACCACAAGTCGAATTCCGAGTCGGGACTGCTGCTGGAGCGCTTCAACGGCGTTGAAGGCCTATCGCAAGCCTTCGAATATGAGCTGCTGCTCATCTGCAACCCGGTGCAGATGCCGCAGAAATCGATGATCGGCCAACAGGTCAGCCTGGAGATCGAACTCGCCGATGCCGCGCCCCGTTTCATCAACGGCTACCTCACGCGCTTTGCCAGCCTGGGCAGCGATGGCGCCCTGCAGCGCTACAGTGCGACCCTGAACCCTTGGCTTTCACTGCTTGAGCATCGCGTCGATACGCGAATCTTCCAGGACTGCACGGTGGAGGAGGTACTGCGCGAGGTCTTTGCGCTGTATCCGGAATACGCCCGTTACCGCTTCTACCTGCACCGCTCGCAGAAGCGTCACAGCTACCTCACTCAATACCGCGAGAGCGATTTCAGCTTCATTCATCGCCTGCTTGAGCAGGCTGGAATGTTCTACTACTTCGAGCACAGTGCCGAGAACCACATACTGGTGATCAGCGACTATTCCCGCTTGTCAGACCCACTACCCGAACAACCGAAGATCCGTTTCCACAGAAATTCGGTGACCGAAATCGCCGACGCCATCACACGCTGGTGCGGCCATCGCCAGCTCCTGGCCGGCAAGCTTGCCCTGCAGACCTTCGACTATCGCCAGCCGCACAACCTGCTGCCGGTGGCGATGGACAGCGTTAACGAGCAAGGCGATGTGCAATGTCTGGAAGTGTACGACCCCGGCCAATACACCCACGGGACCTACAACGAAGGCGAGGCCTTGTTGCGAACACGCATCGAGGCGCTGGAAGTGCGCGCTAAATGGTTCGAGGGCGCGAGCAACTGCCGCGCCATGCGCCCAGGTTACAGCTTCGAGTTGCTGCAGCACCCGGCCCACGCTGGCCGCTTGGTGGAGGCGCGTGAGTTCCTGTTGTTGAGCGTGACGTGTGAAGGCCACAACAACTACCTCACCGGCCAGCAGGCCAGCTACTTCAATACCTTCACTTGCGTGCACAAGAAGATCCCGTTCCGCCCGCAGGCGAACACTGCCCGACCCGTTATCAACGGCCCACAGACTGCCATCGTCGTAGGCCCGCCCGGCGAGGAAATCTTCACCGATGAGCTAGGCCGGGTGAAGGTGCAATTTCACTGGGATCGCCAGGGTGATTTCAACGAGGGCAGTTCCAGCTGGGTGCGGGTGGCACAAACCGGCGCCAGCGGTGGCTTTGGCAGCATCCAGATCCCGCGGGTGGGTGACGAAGTCGTGGTGGTGTTTCTCGAAGGCAACCCCGACCGCCCCTTGATCATCGGTAGCGTCTACAACAACGGCAACCCGCCGCCATGGCCGCTGCCGGCGAACAAGACCCAGAGCGGGGTTCTGACCCGATCGATCAATGGCACCGGTCGCACCGCCAACTTCTTGCGCTTCGAAGACAAGGCCGGGGCTGAGCAGGTCAGCCTGCATGCCGAACGCGACATGGATATCGAAGTCGAGGCGGATGACAGGCTCACCGTGGGTGGCAACCGCACGATCAACGTGACCGGCAAGCATGCGGAAACCATCCGGCTGGAAACCAGCATTGCGGTGGAGGAAGGGTCCTACTTCGTCACCGTCGATCAAGGGCATATCAAGTTGACGGCCGCGCAGTCCATCACGCTTGAAGTGGGGGAGAGCAAGTTGGTGATGAATCAGGACGGGACCATCAAGTTGTGCGGCGTGGTGGTGGATGTGAATGGCAGCACGATCATCAATCTCAATAAATCCGAGTGAAGGACAGGGAACAGTCTTTATGTATCGCAGAAGTATCTACGACAGGATTTCTGAAAAGCGTGAGGAGAAGGAACGCCTCGAACGTGAGCAACTCGCACGAGAGGCGATGAAGCCGCCACCGCCGGAGCGGTTTCTGGCGAATGAGCTGAGCTTCGTGCGGCCAGAGAGTCTGAAAGACAAAACGTTTCATGTCTTCACCCTCACCGAGTTCACGCCTAGCCCGTTTTCGTTGGTGATAGGACGGTCAGTGGCTGCGCGGGACGCATCACTGGAAACGCTTGCGCAAAAATTGCTCGGAGAAGTGGAAAGACGCTTTCCCATCTGCAGTGGATCAAAGCTGTTACTGCCACCGAGGTGGCGGGCCTGGAGGCACGCCAAGTGGAGTTCCGTTGGCGCCAGCAAGGTCAGCCGATTCATCAAATACAGGTGATGTTTTTGCATCAGGACGAACATGGGCAGCGTCTTCTGATGCAGATCACGGCCACCAGCAACAACCCCAAAGGCATGACGGAGACAGAGCGTGATGCATTCACTCAGGTCATCACGAGCTTTGAAGTGCGCATCCCGCCTGGTGGCAATGAGGAGGTGAACAAGGCTGCGCCAGCATGAGTGGTGCAGCACGTTTCGCCGATCCGATTGAGCATTCCAGTGCATTGAGCGGCTTGTTGGCAGGCTTGGCGATTGGGGCTGGTGCCGTCTTGGTCGGGATAGCCGTTATTGGTACAGGCGGCCTGGGGGCTGCGGCACTGGTAGCAATGGTCGGGGCGGGTGCAGCGACAGGGGCAGGCATTGGGCAACTGCTCGGTAGCTTGTCATTCGCGCAGCGGGAAACGGGGTTCATAACGTCCGGCTCAGGCAACGTCCACATCAATGGCCAACCGGCGGCGAGGGCGCATGCCGACTATGCCGCGTGCACGGACCATGCCGGTGTATCGAGGACGCTGGCCCAAGGTAGCTGCTCCGTTTACATCAATGGCCTGCCCGCTGCCAGAGTGGGAGATCGTACTGTTTGCGGTGCCAGGATAAGTGCCGGGTCGACCAACGTCTTCATTGGTGGTGGGACGGAGACCACCGATGAAATCAGCCCGGAGCTGGCCGGTTGGCTTGACGGTGCAGTACTGGGTGTCGGGCTTGCCAGTGCGATTGCCCTCGTTGGACCGGCAATGGCGCTTTGGGGGCTTTTCGGCGGAATGCTGGGTGGCGGTGCGGGATATCAAGTAGGGGGAGAGCGTTACGGTGAAGGTTCCGATGAGCAAAAGCTTATGGCTTTTGGCGGGGCGTTTATTGTTGGCGGTCTGGCGGCGCGCTATAGGTTACAGCCGAATGGTGGATTGGGCACAAACCTCAATAACACTAAGCTGACAAAGCGTATGTCAGCTCCAATTGTCTCAAATGCAAAAAAAACGACTGCCCCTGCATCATTCGGAAAAGCAGCTTCTGATGATTACAAAGCCACATTTTTTGAAGCGCATCCTGAGCAAAGTGGAAAGGTGGTAGTACATCATGCTGTCGAACAGCAGGTACAGCGACGTTACCCGGGGCTGGTGAAAAATGAAGAGATGCATTCGCTTGAGAACTTACGAGGGATTCCCAAGGAAGTTAATTCTGAGGTGCATTTGAGCATTATACGGAAGGAGTGGAATAGGTTTTATCGAGAAATTCCTAAGCCTACAAAGCAGCAGTTGCTTGATAAGGCGACAGAGATTGATGATATGCTGGGTACGAAGTTTTCTCCGCCGATCAGATAGGAGGCATCAATGTTTTACTATGTTGAACCCGAAGTCGCTGGAGGACTTGGCGATGGTACGGTCATGGATACTGCGGTTACTCCGCCCTATGTGAGCGTATTGGAGTATGAGTTCTCCGGGTGGATGGGTGACGAATTGCTTGAGTCGTTCCCCTGCTTTGTGGTTACGCTAAATTTGGCTCGCGCTTTGAAGCAAAATCAATTCACAGGCTTTACGCTGGATACTGTGGGGATCAAAAAAGCTGACGAGTTTGAGATAATGTATCCATCAAAGATTCTTCCGGAGTTTAAGTGGTTGAAAGTGCATGGAGTAGCTGGTTCCTCAGATTTTGGCTTGTCTCAAGATTGCCGACTAGTAGTGTCTGACGCAGCCCTTAAAGTTATTCAGAGTTGCGGTTTGAAGTATGCAGATATTGAGGAGTATTCATAGCTGGAACGGAGGGGGCAACCTTTTTCTGGTGTGGGGTGAGTTGAATACGCTTGAGAGGGACTGTCAGTTTTTTGTGTGCGGGCCGGTAAGGGCCTGCCGCTAGGCAGGCCCTGATTTTACCAGGTCGGCCTGATGAACCGATCCCCGTACAGAATCGCGAAT
>NZ_JBIVID010000023.1:0-29974 GCF_044749525.1 Pseudomonas sp. NPDC089395 | reverse complement strand
CAGCTCTCGCACTGGTTGGCGTTCAGATTTCTTTTTGGTTGGCATACATGCACCTCTTACTCATGTTATGCCCGAACACAAAATTTCTGACACCCCCGCTTGAGATCATCCCTTCACCAACCGCTCGACCAACCCCGCCGCATATCCCGGCAACCCTAAAAAGTCCCGCGCACACAGCAGCAGCCGCCGATTCGCCCAGTCTTCCCGCAGCGCCACCCAGTGCATCGGCAACACCCCCTGCCAACGCTTCACCGATGCCATCGGCACCACCCCGACCCCCGCCCCACCCGCCACCATGCGGATCACCCCGTCAAACCCTTCGGCCCGCACCCGCACCTGCATGCGCCGCCCTTCGCGCAGCGCCTGTTCTTCCAGGTACAACGCCAACGCACTGTTCGCCCCCAGCCCCACATGGCCATGGGCGAGGCAGTCGATGAAACTCGGTGTAGGCTCCAGGGCCAGGGGATGGTTCAGGGGCGTGACCAGTACCAGCGGATCATCGCGAAACGGCAGGGTCTGCAGATGTGCACTGGGCGCCGCCGTGGAGATGATGCCGAGATCGGCCATGCCTTGGGTGATCGACTGCACGATCCGCAGGCTCGGCAGCTCCTGCACATCGACACTGACCCCGGGGTTGTCGGCCAGATAGCTCGCCAGTAGCTCCGGCAGGTATTCGGTCAGCGCCGCGGTGTTGCACAGCAGGCGCACCTGGCCTTGCTGCCCCTTGGCGTACTGGGCCAGGTCGAACTGCAAGCGCTCGACCTGCTGGCCGATCAGTCGCGTGTGTTGCAGCAGTGCCTGGCCGGCCGGCGTCGGCTGTACGCCCCGTCGATTGCGTTCGAGCAGCGCTGTTCCGAGCGAGGCTTCCATGGCCCGGATTCGCGCGCTGGCCGCCGGTAGCGACAGATGGCTGCGGCGTGCTCCGGCAGTGATGTTGCCGCACTCCACGGTGTGCTGGAAAAGCATGAGGTCGATCAGGTCGAAGTGCATCTGCCTCTGTCCTGGAAAGAGTCTGGCTGAGTATATGGCAGATTTTCAGCCCGTATGCCCCAGGCCATCATGACGGCCATGGATACCTTGATCGCTTTCTACCAGAACATCGGCCCGGCACTGTCGCTGCTGGTCATTGCCACCTTCCTGCTGGCCGGTGCGGTCAAGGGCGTGATCGGCCTCGGGCTGCCGACCATCGCCATGGGCTTGCTGGGCCTGGCTATGTCGCCGGCGCAGGCTGCCGCGCTGCTCATCGTTCCGTCGACGCTCACCAATCTCTGGCAACTCGCCACTGGCGGTCACCTGCTGGCGCTCATGCGAAGGCTCGGGCCGATGCTGGCGATGATCTTCGTCGGCACGCTGCTTGGCAGTGTCTGGCTCGGCATCGACAGTGGGCCGTGGGCGGTGCATGCATTGGGGGCTGCGCTGGTCATCTATGCGCTGTACGGGCTGATCGGCCCGGTACTGCGACTGGCGCGGGAAAGGGAAGGGTGGTTGGGGCCGCTCTGTGGGCTGGTGACCGGCGTGGTCACGGCGGCCACCGGCGTATTCGTGATGCCTGCAGTGCCTTACCTGCAGAGCCTGGGCCTGAGCCGCGACGAGATGATCCAGGCACTGGGCCTGTCGTTCACCGTCTCGACCCTGGCACTGGCGCTAGGCCTGGCCGGGCAGGACGCCCTGGGTGGCCAGGCGCTGGGGGCTTCACTGCTGATGCTGGCGCCCGCGCTGCTGGGCATGCTGGCCGGCCAGTGGCTGCGCCAGCGAATCAGTGCGGCGCTGTTCAAGCGCTGCTTCTTCATCGGTCTGGCCGTGCTGGGCGGCCACTTGCTGATCAACGGTTAGCGGAAGAGGCGCTGAGCATCTCGATCAGCTGGATATCGAAATCGCGCTCCAGGTAGTCCATGCGTTTTTCGAAGAACGCGGCCATGTGTGGCAGTGCCGAGTGCACATCCAGGGCCGCCTTGCTGGCCCACACCTCGAAGAATACGAACAGGCTCGGATCTGCCTTGTCGCGCAGCATGTGGTACTCGATGCAGCCCGGTTCCTGGCGGCTCGGCTCGACATACGCGCGGAACAAGGTTTCGAAGGCTTCGGCCATTTCCGGACGGGTCTTGGCCTTGAGGACGAAGGCGTATTGCTCACTCATGGATAACTACTCGCGGGTGGAAAGATGAATCGATTCTACGGCAAGAATTGATTGTCCATTCGTGACTTCAGGTCAATTGTATTTTGCCCCGTCCTCGCTGTTTCCCGTGCCTGCGAATCCCTAATCTGCCGGTCATTCGATTCTTGACTTGAGGTCAGCATGAAAAAGATTCTTCTGCTCAACGGCGGTAAACAGTTCGCTCACTCCGATGGCCGCCTCAACCAGACCCTGCACGACGCCGCACTGGCTCATCTGGACCGTTCCGGTTTCGACGTGCAACAGACCTTCATCGACGGTGGCTACGACGTGCAGGCCGAGGTCGAGAAATTCCTCTGGGCCGATGTGATCATCTACCAGATGCCAGGTTGGTGGATGGGCGCGCCCTGGACCGTGAAGCAGTACATCGACGAGGTGTTCACCGCCGGCCACGGTAGCCTCTACGCCAACGACGGTCGCACCCGTTCGGATGCCTCGCAGAAATACGGCAGTGGCGGCCTGTTGCAAGGCAAGCAGTACATGCTGTCGCTGACCTGGAACGCACCCCAGCAGGCCTTCGACGACCCCAGCGACTTCTTCGAAGGCAAGGGCGTGGACGCCGTGTACTTCCCGTTCCACAAGGCCAATCAGTTCCTCGGCATGACCGGTCTGCCGACCTTCATCGCGGTGGATGTGATGAAGCGTCCGGACGTGCCGGCGGCGTTGGCGGCCTATGAAGCGCACCTGGACCAGGTGTTCGGCAAGGCAGTTTAACTGGACTTGCAGCTGGCAAGCGGCTATCAATCACCGCGAAGAGCAGACACAGGCGCATACGTGAAAACCCGATCCGAAGAACTCCAGGTATTCGTAGCCGTGATCGATTGCGGCTCGATCTCCGCGGCCGCAGAACAGATCGGCCAGACACCGTCGGCAGTCAGCCGCACCTTGTCGCGCCTGGAGGCCAAGCTCGGCACCACCCTGGTCAACCGCACCACGCGGCGCATGGACTTGACCGAAGAGGGGCGCTTCTTCCTCGAACGCTCGCGCCTGGTACTGGAGCAGATGGACGAAATGGAGGAGCGCCTGTCGATGAACCGCCAGACCGCCTCCGGGCGTCTGCGCATCAACGCGGCCGCTCCGTTCATGCTGCATGCCATCCTGCCGTGGATCGGCGAATTCCGTCGTCAGTACCCCGGCATCGAGCTGGAGCTCAACACCGACGACCTGATCATCGACCTGCTGGAACAGAGCACCGACGTGGCCATTCGCATCGGCGACCTGGCCGATTCCAGCCTGCATGCCCGCTCGCTGGGCTGCAGCCCGGTGCAGGTGCTGGCCAGCCCGGCCTACCTTGAGCGGCACGGCATTCCCGAGCGCGTGGAAGACCTGGACAAGCATTGCCTGCTCGGCTTCAGCCAGCCCGAATCACTCAACCAGTGGCCGCTGCGCCATGCCCAGGGCGATCGCTGGCCGATCCGCCCGGCACTGCTGGCCTCCAGTGGTGAAACCTTGCGCCAGTTGGCCCTGGCCGGGGAGGGCATCGTCAGCCTGTCGCACTTCATGACCCACGAAGACATCCGCGCCGGGCGCCTGCAGGTGGTGCTGAGCGAAGCCAACAACGGCTACCGCCAGCCGATCCATGCCGTCTACTACCGCAACACGCAACTGGCCCTGCGTATTCAGTGCTTCCTGGATTTCATTCAGCGCAAGCTGGCCATGTACGCCTGCTGAGTTGCCTGAACGCGACAGATCCTGCCCAAGGGCGGCGAAACTTCCTACGTGTTATTGCACAGTCGACAGGCTTCGGCCTTACTGACTGATCAACAAAAACAACACCAAGGAAGTGTCATGCGTATTGTCCTGTTCCAGTCCCTGGCGCTCGGAGCCGCGGTCCTGAGCTGTTCGTCGGCCTATGCCTTGACCCTGGAGGGCGGCGCGGTGGCCGCACCTGATCAATATGGCGCACAGGTGGCCGCCGATATCCTGAAGAAGGGCGGCAACGCGGTGGATGCCGCCGTGGCCACGGCCTTCACCCTGGCGGTGACCTACCCGGAGGCCGGCAACATTGGCGGTGGCGGTTTCATGACCCTGTTCGTCGACGGCAAACCCTACTTCCTCGACTACCGCGAAGTCGCGCCCAAGGCCGCCAGCCGCAACATGTACCTGGACGAAAAAGGCGAGGTCATCGAGAACCTGAGCCTGGTCGGCGTGCGTGCCGCCGGCGTGCCTGGCACCGTGATGGGCCTGTGGGAAGCGCACCAGAAGTTCGGCAAGCTGCCCTGGAGCGAGCTGCTCACCCCAGCCATCGGCTACGCGAAAAACGGCTTCAAGATCGCCGAAAAGCAGTACCAGTACCGCAACGATGCTCAGGGCCTGTTCAAGACCGCCACCAACTTCAACGACTATTTCGGCAACATGAAGGTGGGCGAGCTGTTCAAGCAGCCGGAGATGGCGCAGACCCTCGAACGCATCGCCGACAAGGGCGTCAGCGAGTTCTACCAGGGCAAGACCGCCGACCTGCTGGTGGCGCAGATGCAGGCCGACAAGGGCCTGATCACCAAGGAAGACCTCAAGGACTACAAAGCCGTCTGGCGCGAACCGATGGCCCTGAGCTGGCGCGGTAACGTGGTGTACACGGCACCGCCGCCGAGCTCGGGCGGCGTTGCCCTGGCCCAGCTGCTGGGTATCAAGGAAGACCGCGCGGCGGACTTCAAGGGCGTGGCGCATAATTCGGCACAGTACATTCACCTGCTGGCCGAGATCGAGAAGCGGGTGTTCGCCGACCGTGCCGACTACCTGGGTGATCCGGCGTTCACCAAGGTGCCGGTCGACCAGCTGATCGCCAAGGACTACCTGGCCAAGCGCGCCGCCCAGGTCAACCCCAAGGCGATTTCTGCGACCGACGATGTCAAACCGGGTCTGGAGCCGCACCAGACCACGCACTTCTCGATCGTCGACAAGCAGGGCAACGCCGTCAGCAACACTTACACCCTCAACCTCGACTACGGCAGTGGTGTGGTGGTCAAGGGCGCTGGCTTCCTGCTCAACGACGAGATGGACGATTTCAGCGCCAAGCCGGGTGCGGCCAACGCCTTTGGCGTGGTCGGCGGTGACGCCAACGCCATCGCCCCGGGCAAGCGCATGCTGTCGTCGATGAGCCCGAGCCTGATGACCCGCGACGGCAAGGTCGAGTTGGTGATCGGTACGCCGGGTGGTTCGCGGATCTTCACCTCGATCTTCCAGGTGATGAACAACCTTTACGACTACGGCATGCCGTTGGAAAAGGCGGTCGCGGCGCAGCGTGTGCACCATCAATTGCTGCCCAAGGACACCATCTACTTCGACAGCTATGCGCCGTTGACCGGGCCGGTGGCCGATGAATTGAAGACGATGGGCTATGTGCTGGAGGACCAGGGCTGGGAGATGGGCGATATCCAGGCGATTCGGGTCAATGGGGCGCAGTTGGAGACCGCTTCTGATCCGCGTGGGCGTGGGGTGGGGATGATCGTCAAGTAGCGCTGGGAGGGCTTTGCCCTCCTTTCGCGACACAAGGCCGCTCCTACAGAGACAGCGCGTATCCTGTAGGAGCGGCCTTGTGTCGCGAACGGGCTGCAAAGCAGCCCCGAACCTCAAGCTCAAACGCGGAACTGACTCACCAACATCTGCAACTGCCCACCCAAACGCGCCAGCTCTACGCTCGACGCTGCCGTCTCATCGCTGGCCGCCGCCGTCTGCTCCGACACATCCCGCACATTCAGAATGCTCCGGCTGATCTCTTCAGCCACCGCGCTCTGCTGCTCGGCCGCCGCCGCAATCTGCTGGTTCATCGACTGGATGCTCGACACCGTACCGGTGATGCTCTCCAGCGAAGCCCCAGCCTTGCGCGCCAGTTCCACACTGCTGTCGGTCAAGGTGCGGCTGCCGTGCATGGCGTTGGCCACTTGCTGGGTGCCGTGCTGCAGGCTGGCGACCAGTTCCTCGATTTCCTCGGTGGACTTCTGGGTACGCTGGGCCAGGCCACGCACTTCGTCGGCCACCACGGCAAAGCCACGGCCGGCCTCGCCAGCGCGGGCCGCTTCGATCGCGGCATTGAGCGCCAGCAGGTTGGTCTGTTCGGCCACCGACTTGATCACATCCATCACGCTGCCGATCTTCTGGCTTTCCTGCTGCAGCAGGTTCATCGCTTCGGTGGAACGGTGCACTTCCTCGGCCAGGCGTTCGATCTGGCTGATCGCTTCACCGACCACGCGATCGCCCGCGCGGGCCTCGTCGTCGGCACCGGTGGCGGCGTGCGAAGCCTGCTCGGCGTTGCGCGCCACTTCTTGAACGGTGGCGGCCATTTCGTGCATCGCGGTAGCGACCTGGTCGGTCTCGACCTTCTGGCTGTTGGCGCCGGCACTGGTCTGCTCGGTCACCGCTGACAGCTCCTCGGCGGCGCTGGCGATCTGGGTGACGCCATCGCGGATGCCGCTGATCAGATCGCGCAGGGTCGTGCCCATCCGCGCGATGCCTTGCTGCAGCACGCCGATTTCGTCGCGGCGGGTCACCCGCAGGTCATGGGTGAGGTCGCCGCTGGCGATCCGCTCCACCGCCTTCAAGGTCTCGCGCAGCGGGCCGGTGATCTGCCGGGTGATCAGAGCGGCTGCCAAGACGCCGGCCAGCAAGGCCAGCAGCGTGGCGATGGTCTGCAGGCTGCGGGCCTGGATACTTTCGGCGTCGCGGCGCTCAATCTGGATCTTGTACAGCGCATCGCTGCGCTTGACGATATCGGCGCCTTGCACGGTCATTTCCGCACGGGCCGTAGTGATTTCGGCGACGGCATCGCGGAACTGGCGCACGGCGTCACGGTAGGCCAGTACCGACTGCTCGAACTGCTGCACACGCGTGGCCTCGGCCGGCAACTGGCGCTTGAGCTCGTCGATTTCCAGCAGCGCCGCTTCCAGCTGGCGCAGCGCCGCCTGTTCGTTGGCCGCGCTGTTGTCGGCGATGTAGCCGCGCACGTCGATGCGCACCTGCAGCAGTTGCTGGCGCGCCTTGCTGATCAGCTGGTACTGCGCCAGGCGCACGCTGTCGCCCTCGGCACGCGACATGACGTTCTGGCTCAGTGCATCCATGGCGTCGTCGGCCTGGCTGGCGGACAGGTTCATCGCGTCGCGGGCGGTTTGCGAACGGTGGTAGCCGGCACGCATCTTGTTCAGCGATACCTTGTACTCGCTGATGGTCTGCCCCAACCCCTTGAGCAGCTCGACGTTGTCCGGGCTCTTGAAGGTGCTGGCCAGGTACGCCTGCTGCTTGCTGAAGGCATCGAGCTTGGCCTGGGTATTGGCAGCGGTAGCCTCGTCGCCGTTGGCGATCATGTACTGCAGGCGCGCTATCCGCAGGTCGGTCAGGTCTTTGTTGAGCTGGGCGATATCACCCATCCAGTTGCTACGGTCGATGAGGCTGCCCAGGCTGGTCCACCCGGTCAGGGCCAGCAGGCCGGTGAGGACCAGCACCAGGCCGAAGCCCAGGCCGAGTTTGAGGTTGACGCTGATATTGGCGAACCAGCTGTTCATGCACGCTCTCCAGAAAAATTTCGCTCACTTGATCTTCGATCGCGAGGCGTTGTTGTTCTGGATGCCCGCTCAATCGTGCAGGGGTTATCGGCAAGGGGGAGGGAAGCTGAAACGCTTTTTCAGGTGATTTGCTCACTGGCCTTTTCGCGGGACAAGCCCATTCCCACAGGTGAGCCACTGCCCTCATGACTGTGCAGATTCCTGTGGGAGCGGGCTTGCCCCGCGAAAAGGCCGCAAAGAGGCCCCATCATCTCAAAGGCTGCGCGCACTGAAGGTATCGCAGCTGTTCACCTCACCCTGGGCAAACCCCGCCTTGAACCAGCGCACCCGTTGCTGCGAAGTACCATGGGTGAACGAATCGGGTACCACACGCCCCTGGCCCTGCTGCTGCAGGCGGTCATCGCCAATGGCGTTGGCGGCATTCAGCGCTTCCTCGACATCACCCGGCTCCAGCCAGTTCAGGCGTTGCTGTGCCTGGAAGGCCCAGACCCCGGCCAGGCAGTCAGCCTGCAACTCCTGGCGCACCAGCAAGCCGTTGTCGCCTTCCATGCGCTGGCCATTGCGACGCGCAGCGTCGACCTTGGCCGACACGCCGAGCAGGGTCTGTACGTGGTGGCCAATCTCGTGGGCGATCACGTAGGCCTGGGCAAAATCGCCGGCGGCGGCGAAGCGGGTTTCCATCTCACGGAAGAACGACATGTCCAGGTACACCCGTTGGTCCGCCGGGCAGTAGAACGGACCCACGGCCGCTGAAGCGAAACCGCAGGCGGAATTCACCTGGCCACTGAACAGCACCAGCTTGGGGTCGCGGTATTGCTTGCCGGCCTGGGAGAACAGGGCCTTCCAGGTGTCTTCGGTGTCGCCCAGGATCGAGGCGACGAACTGCGCCTGCTCGTCGTTGGCCGCCGGTGCCTTGTTCTCCACGCCAGCCGGGGCCTGCTGTTGCTGCTGCATCTGACCGGTGAGCTGGCCGAGGATCTGCAGGGGGTCTTGGCCTGTGAGCCAGCCGATGCCGACGATCAGCAGGATCGCCCCAAGCCCCAGCCCCTTGCCGCCGCCAAAGCGCATGCCGCCACCGCCGCCACCTTCACCGCGGGCATCGACCACGTTGTCGCTGCGTCGGCCTTTTCGCCATTCCATGAGGGCTCTCCAGAGCTTGAAACAGGAAGTAAAAGATTAGTTCACCCTCGGCAAAGGTACTAATTCATAACCATTTGGTTATGTCTGATGCGGTTGAATTCAATATTCATCCCACGCGGCCTAACCGAAACTGCAAGTCCGCCTGCCAAGCCCAGGCGCTCTGATAATTCCAAGAGAGGAAATCGGCATGCCCGCCCAGGACACCAGCCGCTTCGTGATCCGTGATCGCAACTGGCACCCCAAGGCCCTGACGCCTGACTACAAGACCTCGATTGCCCGCTCGCCGCGCCAGGCGCTGGTCAGCATCCCGCAGTCGATCAGCGAAACTACCGGGCCGGACTTTACCCACCTGGGCTTCGGTGCCCATGACCATGACCTGCTGCTGAACTTCAACAACGGTGGCCTGCCGATCGGTGAGCGCATCATCGTCGCCGGCCGGGTCGTCGACCAGTACGGCAAGCCGGTGCCCAACACCCTGGTGGAAATGTGGCAGGCCAATGCCGGTGGCCGCTACCGCCACAAGAACGACCGCTACCTGGCGCCGTTGGACCCGAACTTCGGCGGAGTCGGCCGTTGCCTGACCGACCGCGACGGCTACTACAGCTTCCGTACCATCAAGCCCGGCCCATACCCGTGGCGCAACGGACCGAACGACTGGCGCCCGGCGCATATCCACTTCGCCATCAGCGGCCCGTCGATCGCCACCAAACTGATCACCCAGCTGTACTTCGAAGGTGACCCGCTGATCCCGATGTGCCCAATCGTCAAGTCGATCGCCAACCCCGAAGCGGTGCAGCAACTGATCGCCAAGCTCGACATGAGCAATGCCAACCCCATGGACTGCCTGGCGTACCGCTTCGACATCGTGCTGCGCGGCCAGCGCAAGACCCATTTCGAGAACTGCTGAGGACCCCGCCATGCCAATCGAACTGCTGCCGGAAACCCCCTCGCAGACTGCCGGCCCCTACGTGCACATCGGCCTGGCCCTGGAGGCCGCCGGCAACCCGACCCGTGACCAGGAAATCTGGAACCGTCTGGCCAAGCCGGACGCACCGGGCGAGCACATTCTGCTGATCGGCCAGGTGTATGACGGCAACGGCCATCTGGTGCGCGATTCGTTCCTGGAAATTTGGCAGGCCGATGCCGATGGCCAGTACCAGGATGCCTACAACCTGGAGAACGCCTTCAACAGCTTCGGCCGCACCGCCACGACCTTCGATGCCGGCGAATGGACCGTGCATACGGTCAAGCCGGGTGTGGTGAAGAATGCCGCGGGTGTGCCGATGGCGCCGCACATCAACCTCAGCCTGTTTGCCCGGGGTATCAACATTCACCTGCATACGCGGTTGTATTTTGATGACGAGGCACAGGCCAATGCGAAATGCCCCGTGCTGAATCTGATCGAGCAGCCGCAACGGCGTGAGACGCTCATCGCCAAGCGTTGCGAAGTGGATGGGAAGACGGCGTATCGGTTCGATATCCGTATTCAGGGGGAAGGGGAGACGGTGTTCTTCGACTTCTGATCGGGAATCTGGGGCCGCTTTGCGGCCCTTTCGCGACACAAGGCCGCTCCTACAGAGATCGCGGTCGCCTGTAGGAGCGGCCTTGTGTCGCGAAAGGGCTGCAAAGCAGCCCCAGGATCTCAGCCTTTCACAGGTTTCAGGTCGAAAGCATCGCCCTGATACTGGAACAACAGGCAATCAGCTGCCGCTGTACAACCGCTTTCATGCACCAGGTCGGCTGGCAGCTTGTAGTAAGAACCCGCGGGAAATTCGGTGCGCTTGCCATCGATCACCGCATAGAAGGTCCCCCCCAGAACCACCGTCGGCAATGTCTGGCTATGCTGGTGCAGCCCGTTGTCGGTGCCCTTCCTGAATTTCACGTAGGCCGAGTAAGGCCCCTTGCCGAAGATATCGCCTTCGACATTGGCGTAGCTGACGGCGCCTTGGGTATTGGGCACGTCCTGCCACTTCAATGCCGCACTGTCGGTGACCGCGATGGTGTTTCCCGCCGCGTTGACGCCCACGGCCAGGGTGCCGAGCGTCAAGGCCGCGATGATCGCCTGCACTGCTTTCATGGTGAAGCTCCTTCGTTGAGTGACTGTGCAACGAAGGCTAATCAAACAAGCGGCACACAAATACGTGCCAAGTAAGCCATGACCTGTGCGGATTTAGCACAAATCACCACCTGGGTTGCGCGTAGTACCCCTGCACGTAATCCACCAACGCACGCACTTTGGGCGCCAGATAGCGGCTCTGTGGATAAACCGCATACAGGCTGCGCGCTGGCAGCTTCCAGTTCTCCAGCACCGGCACCAGCCGCCCGTCCTGCAGGGCATCGTGCACGATGAACCGGTCAAAGCTGGCGATGCCCAGCCCACCGATGGCAGCAGCCCGCAGGGCCATCGGCGAGTTTGCGCTCAGGCGTCGAGGCATGAGGATGCCGCGCTGTTCGCCGGCGGCACCCGTCAGTTGCAGGCGCTGCGGGTGCAGCAGCTGGCTGTAGCCGAGCAGGGGATGATTGGCCAGTTCCTCGGGCGTAGTGGGCATGCCGTGGCGCTCGACATAGCGCGGGGCTGCCACCAGTAGCACCTCGCTGCTCGCCAGCCGGCGCGCCACCAGGCTGGAGTCCGGCAGGTGGTCGGTGACCCGTAGGCACACATCGATTTCCTCCTCCAGCAGGTCGACGAAGCGATCGCTGCAGTTGAGTTCGATCTGCAGCAGCGGATGGCGCTCGATGAAGTCTGGCAACCAGCGTCCCAGTTCCAGCTCGCCAAAGGCCGTGGCCACGCCCAGGCGCAGCGTGCCGCTGGGCTGTTGCTGGTGCTCGGACAGTTCCAGAGTCATGGCCTGCATCTGTTCGAGGATCTGCACGCAGTGGCGATAGAACAGCGCACCGGCTTCGGTGAGGTGCAGGCGGCGGGTAGTGCGGGTGAGCAGTTGCGTGCCGAGGTGGCGTTCCAGGTGTTTTACCTGGCGGGACAGTACGGTGTGCGACACGCCCGCCTGGTTGGCGGCGGCGCTGAAGCTGCCGAGGTCGACGACCCGGCGGAAGGTTTGCATGGCACTGAACAGGTCCATCAATTCTCCTGGCCGCGTGCAATGGGGCCATCGAGGCCCCACGGCAACACGGATCAGCGCCGAACCAGCAGCACCCCGCTTTCCATGTGATGGGTGTAAGGGAACTGGTCGAACAGCGCGCAGCGTTCGATTCGGTGAGTATCTTGCAGCTGTGCGATGTTCTGCGCCAGGGTCTCGGGGTTGCACGAGATGTACAGGATACGCTCGAAGCGGCGGGTCAGTTCGCAGGTGTCCGGGTCCATGCCGGCACGCGGCGGGTCGACGAATACCGTGCCGAATGCGTAGCTCTTCAGGTCGATGCCTTCCAGCCGGCGGAACGGGCGAACCTCGTTCAGCGCCTGGGTCAGCTCTTCGGCCGACAGGCGCACCAGGCGCACGTTGCCCACCGCGTTCTCGTCGAGGTTGCTCAGGGCGGCATTGACCGAGGTCTTGCTGATCTCGGTGGCCAGCACCTGGCGCACGCGGGTGGCCAGCGGCAGGGTGAAGTTGCCGTTGCCGCAGTACAGCTCCAGCAGGTCGTCGTCGCGATCGCCGATGGCCTCGAACGCCCAGCTCAGCATCTTCTGGTTGACCGCGCCGTTGGGCTGGGTGAACGCGCCTTCCGGTTGGCGATAGCTGAACACCCGACCGGCCACATCGAGCTTCTCCACGGCGTAGTCGCGGCCGATGACCAGGCGCTTGCCCTTGGAACGGCCGATCAGGCTGACGCCCAGGTCTTCGGCCAGCTGCCGCGCGGCCACTTCCCAGGCTTCGTCCAGCGGGCGGTGGTAGCACATCGTGACCATCGCATCGCCGGCCAGGGTGGTGAGGAACTCCACCTGGAACAGGCGATTGCTCAGTTCCTCGCTGGCCTGCCAGGCCGCCTTCAGGCGCGGCATCAGGTGGTTGATGCGCTCGCTGGCGATCGGGAAATCGTCGATCAGGATCGCCTTGTGTTTTTCGCCAGGGGCAAACATCGCGTAGTGGCGCTGGCCGTCTTCACGCCACAGGCGGAACTCGGCGCGCAGGCGATAGTGCTCGCGCGGCGAGTCGAAAACAGCCGGCTCCGGCGCACCGAAGGGGGCCAGCAGCTCGCGCAGGCGGGTCACTTTGCCCTGCAATTGCGCATCGTAGGTGCTTGGGTCGAAGACGGCACTCATGCGTTGAACCAGCCCAGCTTGATCACGAACAGGATGGAAAGGATCACCAGTGCCGGGTTCAGGTCGCGGTGGCGGCCGGAGATCAGCTTGACGGCAGTCCAGGAAATGAAGCCGAAGGCGATGCCGTTGGCGATCGAATAGGTCAGCGGCATGGCCAGGGCAGTCACCACCACAGGCGCGGCCTCGGTGACGTCGTCCCAGTTTATTTCGGCCAGGCCCGAGGCCATCAGCACCGCGACGAACAGCAGCGCCGGGGCGGTGGCGAAGGCCGGCACGCTACCGGCCAGCGGGGCGAAGAACAGCGCCAGCAGGAACAGCGCGGCGACCACGATGGCGGTCAGGCCGGTGCGGCCACCGGCGCTTACGCCTGCGGCCGACTCGATGTAGCTGGTGGTGGTCGAGGTGCCCAGCAGCGAGCCGGCCATGGCCGCGGTGCTGTCGGCGATCAGGGCACGGCCCATTTTCGGCATGTGACCGTCCTTGCCCATCAGGCCGGCGCGCTTGGCCACGCCGATCAGGGTGCCGGAGTTGTCGAACAGGTCGACGAACAGGAAGGCGAAGATCACGCTCACCAGGCCCACGTCCAGGGCACCGGCGATGTCCAGCTGGAGGAAGGTCGGGGCCAGCGATGGCGGCATGGAGACGATGCCGCCGAACGGCGTCACGCCCATCGCGATCGAGGCGACAGTGACGGCGAGGATGCCGATCAGCACCGCACCGCGTACTTTCAGCGACTCGAGGCCGACGATCAGGAAGAAGCCCAGGGTGGCGAGGATCGGTGCCGGCTGCTTGAGGTCGCCCAGGCCCACCAGGGTGGCCGGGTTATCGACGACGATACCCGCGTTATGCAGGGCGATCAGCGCCAGGAACAGGCCGATACCGGCCGCGATGGCCGAGCGCAAGGGCAGCGGGATGCTGTTCACGATCCATTCGCGGATGCGGAAGATCGACAGCAGGAAGAACATCACCGCCGACAGGAACACCGCGCCCAGCGCCACCTGCCAGGTGTGGCCCATGTGCAGGACCACCGTATAGGTGAAGAAGGCGTTCAGGCCCATGCCCGGCGCCAGGGCGATCGGGTAGTTGGCGATCAGGCCCATGGTTGTCGAGCCGATGGCCGCGGCCAGGCAGGTGGCGACGAAGATCGCACCTTTGTCCATGCCGGTCTCGCCGAGGATGCTCGGGTTGACGAACAGGATGTAGGCCATGGCCAGGAAGGTAGTGACGCCCGCAAGAATCTCGGTGCGCACATTGGTGTTGTGTGCTCTTAGTTGAAACAGCCTTTCCAGCATGCCCGCTCCCCAAGGCGCCCCCGGCGCCGTGAATGTATCGACCCCATCAGCAAAGCACAGACCGTACCGGTTGCCGTGGTTTTGTGTGGGGAGGAAAAAAGCCGCGCATCATACCAGCATGGATGGCGGGGGCCTATGGCCGTTGGGGAGGCGGCATTGCGTGAATCAATACAGGCCCTTTCGCGGGACAAGCCCGCTCCGCTCCCACAGGTACAGCGCTGTTCTTGAAAACTGCGCTGTACCTGTGGGAGCGGGCTTGTCCCGCGAAGAGGCCAGCGAATACACCGCATCAGCCATTGTGCAACCGGTCCCGCCTGGCCAGGCTCGGAAACAGTTTTATCCACACCCCCGTCACCACCAGCGTGCCCACACCCCCCAGCACCACCGCCGGCACGGTCCCGAACCAGTGCGCCGTGACCCCGGACTCGAACTCGCCGAGCTGGTTCGAAGCCCCGATGAACAACCCATTCACCGCGCTGACCCGCCCCCGCATCTCATCCGGCGTCTCCAACTGCACGAAGGCACCGCGGATCACCATGCTGATCATGTCCGCCGCGCCCAGCACCACCAGTACCGCCAGCGAGAACCAGAACGAGGTCGACAGCCCAAACCCGATGGTCGCCACGCCGAACACCCCGACCGCGGTGAACATGGTACGGCCTACCTTGCGTTCGACCGGGAAGCGCGCCAGCCACAACGACATCAGCAATGCCCCCACCGCCGGTGCCGAGCGCAACAGGCCCAGGCCCCAGGGGCCGGTGAGCAGGATGTCCTTGGCGAACACCGGCAGCAGCGCAGTGGCGCCCCCCAGCAGCACGGCGAACAGGTCGAGGGAAATCGCCCCGAGAATGTCCGGCCGGCTGCGGATGAAGCGGATCCCGGCCAACAGCGACTCCAGGCTGGCGCGGCCACGCTGGGGCACTTGCTGGCGCGAGTCCAGGCTCAGCATCAGCACACAGGCAATGGCGTACAGCGCCACGGTCGGGCCATACACCCAGATACTGCCGAAGGCATACAGGAAACCGCCCACCGCCGGGGCGACGATGGTGGCTGCCTGGGTCGCCGAAGCCGAGGCCGCCACGGCCCGTGGGAACAGCCCCGGCGGCACCACATTGGGCAGCAGTGCCTGGGTCGCCGGCATCTCGAACGAACGGGTCGCGCCGAGCAGGAAGGCCAGGCCAAAGATCAGCTCGCGGCTGACGTTGTCGGTGGCGCTGCCCACCGCCAGCACCAGCGCGATCAGACCCTGCAGGGTCTGGCAGAGGGCCGCTACCTTGCGCCGGTCATAGCGGTCGGCGACATGCCCGGTGTGCAGCATGAACAGCACCCGAGGGGCGAATTCGACCAGACCGACCAAGCCCAGATCCAGCACATTGCCGGTCAGTTGGTAGAGGTGCCAGCCAATCGCCACGGTGAGCATCTGGAAGCCGCTGGCGGTGAACACGCGGGCCAGCCAGAAGGCCATGAAGGGGCGGTGCTGGCGCAACAACGGCGGTGTGGAATCGGACATCGGAAACCCTGGCCTCGGCGCAGTAGAGGGCTCGGCAGCGTATCATCTGCTTGTAACAAACCGTTACTGTTTGCCGGGATCGGCACTTTTTCAGGCGTTGTAACAGGGGGTGGGGCAACGGGTCACGCGGCAATCAACCACACGTCCCAGCGGGCCATTCGGGACTATGCTTCCTAGCAATCGTTGATCTGGATCAATCGTTCCAAATCTAACGATTGGCCTTCGGGCCCGATTCCCTGCGATTGCACAGAACAATTCCAACGCGCCGCACTCGATACACGTGGGGGCAGTAGGCGCCAGGGCCATACGCCCGGACGCCGGATTATCTGAAGAGGAAGCACTATGTTCGGTTTAGAGGCCCTAGATCTCGCCCGAATCCAGTTTGCATTTACCGTGTCCTTTCACATCTTGTTCCCAGCCATCACCATTGGCTTGGCGAGCTATCTGGCAGTCCTCGAAGGCCTTTGGCTGAGGAGCCACAACCAGGTCTACCGTGACCTCTATCACTTCTGGTCGAAGATCTTTGCCGTCAACTTCGGCATGGGCGTGGTCTCTGGCCTGGTCATGGCCTATCAGTTCGGCACCAACTGGAGTCGCTTCTCCGACTTCGCCGGTGCCGTCACCGGGCCGTTGCTCACCTATGAAGTACTGACTGCCTTCTTCCTCGAAGCCGGTTTCCTCGGCGTCATGCTGTTCGGCTGGAATCGCGTAGGCCGCGGCCTGCACTTCTTCGCCACGCTGATGGTGGCGCTGGGTACGCTGGTGTCGACCTTCTGGATCCTGGCCTCCAACAGCTGGATGCAGACTCCGCAGGGTCACGAAATCATCGACGGCCGCGTGATCCCGGTGGATTGGCTGGCGGTGATCTTCAACCCGTCGTTCCCCTACCGCCTGATGCACATGGCCACTGCCGCGTTCGTCGCCACGGCCTTCTTCGTCGGTGCGTCGGCTGCCTGGCACCTGCTGCGCGGGCGTGACAACCCGGCGATTCGCAAGATGCTGTCGATGGCCATGTGGATGGCCCTGATCGTCGCCCCGGTCCAGGCCGTGATCGGTGACTTCCACGGCCTCAACACCCTCAAGCACCAGCCGGTTAAGATCGCCGCGATCGAAGGCCACTGGGAGAACATGCCCGGCGAGCCCACCCCGCTGATCCTGTTCGGCATCCCCGACATGAAGGCCGAAACCACGCACTTCAAGCTGGAGATTCCGGCGCTTGGCAGCCTGATCCTCACCCACAGCCTGGACCAGCAGGTGCCGGCGATGAAGGAATTCCCGCCTGAGGACCGGCCCAACTCGACCATCGTGTTCTGGTCGTTCAGGGTCATGGTCGGGCTGGGCATGCTGATGATCTTCGTCGGCCTCTGGAGCCTGTGGCTGCGCAAGCGCGGCACCTTGTACAGCTCGCGTCCGTTCCTGTACCTGACCCTGTGGATGGGGCCATCGGGCCTGGTGGCCATCCTGGCCGGCTGGTTCACCACCGAAGTGGGCCGCCAGCCCTGGGTGGTGTACGGGCTGATGCGCACTTCAGAGGGGGTTTCCAACCATAGCTACGTCCAGCTCGGCTTCACCTTGGTGGCGTTCGTGGTGGTGTACTTCGCCCTGTTCGGGACCGGCCTTGGCTACATGATGCGCCTGGTGCGCAAAGGGCCGAAAACCGGTGAGGGCGATGAGCACACGCCAGGCGGCCCCGGCCAGAAACGCACACCGGCACGGCCGTTGTCTGCCGCCGATGATGGCCACGAGTCCAAGGCCCCCAGCCTGAGCAAGGAGAACTGAGTCATGGGTATCGACCTTCCGCTGATCTGGGCCGTGATCATCATCTTCGGCGTCATGATGTACGTCGTGATGGATGGCTTCGACCTAGGCATCGGCATGCTGTTCCCCTTCGTCAAGGGCGAGCAGGACCGCGATGTAATGATGAACACCGTCGCTCCCGTGTGGGACGGCAACGAAACCTGGCTGATCCTCGGGGGTGCCGGCCTGTTCGGCGCCTTCCCGATGGCCTACTCGGTGGTGCTCGAAGCGCTGTACCTGCCGTTGATCCTCATGCTGATCGGCCTGATCTTCCGCGGTGTGGCGTTCGAGTTCCGGTTCAAGGCCAAGGCCCACAAGCGCCATATCTGGAACAAGGCGTTCATTTGGGGTTCGCTGATCGCGACCTTCTTCCAGGGTGTTGCCCTGGGCGCGTTCATCGAGGGCTTCAAGGTGGTGGACCGCCACTTCGCCGGTGGCACGCTCGACTGGCTGACGCCGTTCAGCCTGTTCAGCGGGCTGGGGCTGATCGTGGCCTACACCCTGTTGGGCTGCACCTGGTTGATCATGAAGACCGAAGGGCCGTTGCAGCAGCAGATGCATGACCTGGCCAAGCCATTGGCCCTGGTGCTGCTGGTGGTGATCGGCATCGTCAGCCTGTGGACGCCGATCGCCTACCCGCAGATCGCCGATCGCTGGTTCAGCATGCCTAACCTGATCTGGTTCATGCCGGTGCCGATCCTGGTGCTGGTGACTTTCTACGGCCTGCTCAAGGCGGTGGCGCGCAATGCCCATTACACGCCGTTCCTGCTGACCCTGGTGCTGATCTTCCTTGGCTACAGTGGTTTGGGCATCAGCCTGTGGCCGAACATCATTCCACCGTCGATCTCGATCTGGGATGCGGCCGCACCGCCGCAGAGCCAGGGCTTCATGCTGGTGGGCACCTTGTTCATCCTGCCGTTCATCCTTGGGTATACCTTCTGGAGCTACTACGTGTTCCGCGGCAAGGTCACCCACGAAGACGGCTATCACTAGAGGAGGGCACATGATGACTGGCAAACATGGCCTGGATGAGAAGAAACCGCTGTGGCAGCGACTGGGTTGGCTGCTGCTGATCTGGGCGATGAGCGTGGCGGCCCTGGGTGTGGCGGCCTATGTGATGCGGCTGTTCATGGGAGCGGCTGGGTTGACTACCCATTGATATAGCCGGGGGCGCTTTGCGCCCCTTTCGCGACACAAGGCCGCTCCTACAGAGGTTACACGATCCCCTGTAGGAGCGGCCTTGTGTCGCGAAAGGGCTGCAAAGCAGCCCCAGAACCTACTTGCGGGCTTTGAGAATCACGAACTTCGGCGTCGCCGCCACCTGCTCCACCCCGCGGAACAGCCGCGCCAGCTTGCTGTGGTAGCCCAGGTGACGGTTACCGACGATATACAGCGCACCGCCCACCACCAGCGCTTCACGCGCCTGTTGGAACATGCGCCAGGCGAGGAAGTCGCCGACCACCTGCTGCTGGTGGAACGGCGGGTTACACAGCACCACGTCCAGCGACTGCTTCTCCACCCCCGCCAGACCATCGCCCGCCAGCACCGTCACCTCCCGCTCACCCAGCGCGGCCTGCCAGTTTTCCTGCGCCGATTGCACAGCCATGTACGACTCGTCCACCAGGGTGTAGTGGGCCTGCGGGTTGAGCAGGGCACTGGCGATGGCCAGCACACCATTGCCGCAACCCAGGTCCGCGACGCGGGCATTGCCCAGGTCTCGCGGCAGGTGCGGGAGGAAGGCGCGGGTGCCGATGTCCAGGCCATCACGGCAGAACACGTTGGCGTGGTTGACCAGTTCCAGCGCCGGCGAATCGAGGCGGTAGCGGCTCGGGTAGGGCGAGACGGCGGCCGGTCGTTCGGCCAGCGTAGCGGTCAGCAGGCGTGCCTTTTTCAGCGCCAGTGAGGCCTGGACCGGGCCGATGTACTTCTCCAGCAGATCGCCTGCGGCCCGTGGCAAGTGCTTGATCATGGCCCCGGCAATCACCTGCGCACCAGGCGCCAGGTGGCCTTGCAGGCGGATCAGCTGCTCTTCGAGCAGGGCCAGGGTCTTGGGCACGCGAACCAGAACCCGATCGAAGGGGCCTTGCCAGTGTTCGCTGGCCGGTACGAACGGCACGCTGTCGAACGCCTTGCCGTTGCGCGCAAGGTTCTTCTCCAGGGCCATGCGGGCCAGGTGCGAGTCGCCACTGCTGACCACCGGCAGGTGGCCTTCAAGGCTGGCGGCCAGGGCGCCAAAGCTGTCGTTGAGCACCAGCACCCGGCTCGCCGCCCCCGGCGCTTGCGCATGCAACTGCTCGAGCAGGTACTCGTCGGCGGCATCGAAAGCCTGCAGAGGGTCGTTGGCCTGGTCCGGCTGGCGGATCAGGTCGAGTTCGGCGTAGGGGGTGGTCAACAGGGGCATGGCGTCTGGCTCGGGTACGGATCTGCCCGTCGGCGGATCGCCACGGGTTTGGGTACGCGATTCTACAGGGCTTTGCGCAAGGTCGCAGAAATGGCTGTCAGATCAGCCCGCGCAGGGCGGCGATGGCGATGGCGCCCGCCTTGTTGGAGGCATTGGTCTTGGTGATGACGCTACGGATATGGAAGTTCACCGTGCTTTGCGACAGGGACAGGATGCAGGCGACATCGGCGGCGGTCTTGCCCGCTGCGGACCATTTCAGTACTTCCAGTTCGCGCTCGGTCATCTTTGGCAGGGGAGAGCATAACTTGTTCAGGTGATGTTCACTGATGACCGCGTGCAAGGTGTGGCACAACCACTGCACTTTGCCGGCCTTGTCGTAGAGTTCGGCTGTGCTGACTTCACCCAGCGGTCTGGCAATGCTGATCTGGCTTTCATTGTGCTGCAGGTCGTGCACCGATTGGGTCCAGCCGTGACGCAAACCGTGCTCGCAGGCTAGCTCACGAAATTGTGGGGCCTCGCGGTACAGGTCGTCGGTCCACAGCACAGGCATGGTCGAGGTATGGCTACAATTGGCCGCCGAATCCAGTTTGTAGAATTCATCGAGCTGGTAGCGCTCGATCCATTCCTGCGGATAGTTGCTGTAGAGAAACACCTTGGGTGATTGAGCGGCGAGTTGCAGGCGCAGCTTGAGGCCCAGGAATGTCATGTCTAGGCCCTGTGCAAGCTGCACTGCCAGGTCGAACATTCGCTGCGGTGCACGTTCACTCATCAACTGATGGAGATGCTCGTGATTCCAGAGAAGCATCTGTCGCTCCCTCGCTGGTAGGATCCAAACTTTTTGTACACCGGCCAATTGTAGAAAAAGCCCGACTATTGCGTTGGGTTTTTTTGTTATAGAGCGCACGGTTTTTGTGAAAACCGTACGTTCGACTTTCTGTGACCTTACACTCCAGCGGTTTTTATCCTGGCCGCTTTGCGCGACACTTGGCGCATGCATTTCTTGGAGCCCCACATGACCGCCAGCGCCGACAAGTTCACCCGCCAGACCCTGCTCGACGTCCAGCCGTTGACGCCCAATCTGTTCAGCCTGCGGGTCACCCGCGACCCGGGCTTCCGTTTTCGTTCCGGTCAGTTCGCTCGGCTGGGTGTGACCAAGGCGGATGGCAGTGTGGTCTGGCGCGCCTACTCCATGGTCAGCGCACCCCATGACGAGTTTCTCGATTTCTTCTCCATCGTCGTGCCGGGCGGTGAGTTCACCAGCGAACTGAGCCGCCTGGGCGAGGGCGACACACTGCTGATCGACCGCCAGGCGTTCGGCTTCCTGACCCTCGATCGCTTCGTGGGCGGGCGTGACCTGTGGCTGTTGGCGACCGGCACCGGCATTGCGCCGTTCATGTCGATCCTGCAGGACTTCGAGGCCTGGGAGCGCTTCGACAACATCAAGCTGGTGTATTCGGTGCGCGAGGCGAAGGAGCTCGCGTATGTGGATGACATCGCCGGGCTTGAGCAACGCGACTACCTGGCCGAGTTTGCCGGCAAGCTGCAGTTCATCCCGGTGGTGACGCGTGAAGCTCACCCCGGCGCCTTGAGCGCGCGGATCACCACCCTGATCGAGAATGGCGAGCTGGAGAAAGCGGCGGGGCTGGAGCTGTCGCCCGAGCATTCGCGGATCATGCTCTGCGGTAACCCCGAGATGATCGACGACACGCGCAAGGTGCTCAAGGCGCGCGACTTGCAACTGAGCCTGAGCAAGCGCCCAGGACAGGTGGCGGTCGAAAACTACTGGTGATACTGGGGGCGCGAGGCGCCCCCCGTCACGTCAGGGCAACCGGTTCTGGTTCTGCGACTTGAGCAGGTCGCGAATTTCGGTCAGCAGTGTTTCCTGCGGGGTCGGCGCAGGCGGCACGCTGGGCGCCACGGCCTCCTCACGCTTGAGCTTGTTGATCGCTTTCACCCCCATGAAGATGGCAAACGCCACGATCAGGAAGTCGATGATTGTCTGGATGAACTTGCCATAGGCCACCACCACGGCGGGCACATCGCCTTCGGCTGCCTTCAAGGTAATGGCCAGGTCACTGAAGTCCACGCCACCGATCAGCAGCCCCAGGGGTGGCATGACCACGTCACCGACGAAGGAGGAGACAATCTTGCCGAAGGCCGCGCCGATGATGATACCAACCGCCATGTCGACGACGTTTCCTTTGACCGCGAAGGCCTTGAACTCACTGATCATGCCCATGTTCGATTCCTTTGTAACAAATGGTGAGGTTATCGCAGTGTAAGCCACTAAAACGCTTCATGCGTGATCTTCAGGGGTAGTGACTGCGCTTAGAACGAATAGTTTTGTCGCCTTCCGACGCGTTCGAGACACGTCTGTGTCGGCTATCATGGCGGTTTTTTCCAGGAGAACCTGCCCATGGCCAAGGCCAAGCGCTTGTATGGCTGCACCGAATGCGGCGCGACCTTCCCCAAATGGGCCGGCCAGTGCGGCGAATGCGGGGCCTGGAACACCCTGGTCGAAACCATGATCGAAAGCGCCGGTGCCGCCGCGCCCAGCGGGCGTGCCGGGTGGACCGGGCAGCAGGCGCAGATCAAGACCTTGGCCGAAGTCAGCGTCGAGGAAATTCCCCGTTTTACCACCAGCAGTACCGAGTTGGACCGCGTGCTCGGCGGGGGCCTGGTCGATGGCTCGGTGGTGCTGATCGGTGGCGACCCCGGCATCGGCAAGTCAACCATCCTGCTGCAGACCCTGTGCAACATCGCCGTGGGCATGCCGGCCTTGTACGTCACCGGTGAAGAGTCGCAGCAGCAGGTGGCCATGCGTTCACGGCGCCTGGGCCTGCCGCAGGATCAGCTCAAGGTGATGACCGAAACCTGTATCGAAACCATCATCGCCACGGCGCGGCTGGAGAAGCCGCGGGTCATGGTCATCGACTCGATCCAGACCATCTTCACCGAGCAGCTGCAGTCGGCGCCCGGTGGCGTGGCCCAGGTGCGCGAGAGCACAGCGTTGCTGGTGCGTTATGCCAAGCAGAGCGGCACGGCGATCTTCCTGGTCGGCCACGTCACCAAGGAAGGCTCGCTGGCCGGCCCGCGGGTGCTGGAGCACATGGTCGATACCGTGCTGTATTTCGAAGGCGAGTCCGATGGCCGCCTGCGCCTGTTGCGGGCGGTGAAGAACCGCTTCGGTGCGGTCAACGAACTGGGCGTGTTCGGCATGACCGACCGCGGGCTGAAGGAGGTTTCCAACCCTTCGGCGATCTTCCTCAACCGTGCCCAGGAAGAAGTGCCCGGTAGCGTGGTCATGGCCACCTGGGAAGGCACCCGGCCGATGCTGGTGGAAGTGCAGGCGTTGGTGGATGACAGCCACCTGGCCAACCCGCGGCGGGTCACCTTAGGTCTGGACCAGAACCGCCTGGCCATGCTGCTGGCCGTGCTGCACCGGCATGGCGGGATTCCCACCCATGACCAGGATGTGTTTCTCAACGTGGTAGGCGGAGTGAAAGTGCTGGAGACCGCGTCCGACCTGGCCTTGCTGGCGGCCGTGATGTCCAGCTTGCGCAACCGGCCGTTGGCCCATGGGCTGCTGGTGTTCGGTGAGATTGGCTTGTCTGGTGAGGTGCGACCGGTGCCGAGTGGGCAGGAGCGATTGAAGGAAGCGGCCAAGCATGGCTTCAAGCGGGCCATCGTGCCCAAGGGCAATGCGCCGAAAGAACCGCCGGCGGGGTTGCAGGTGATTGCCGTGACCCGGCTGGAACAGGCGTTGGATGCCTTGTTCGAGTGACTGGTTTTCAGTACCGGCCTCTTCGCGGGACAAGCCCGCTCCCACAGGGGCACCACAGTCCCTGAAAGATGTGAAGTTCCTGTGGGAGCGGGCTTGTCCCGCGAAGAGGCCAGTGCAGACAAACAAAAAGGGGAGCCGACGATGCGCATCGGCTCCCCCGCGTAACCGCTCAGTCAGCGGTCAATGCTCGGCGACCGCACTGCGCCTGGGCGTTGCGTTGCCTTGCTCGTCCATCTCCATCACGGGCACCTCGTTGCCCTCGGCATCGAACAGCTTGCCATCCTTGAAATAGTCGCCATCACGCAGCGACGAAATGTCCGAGTACTGGATGGTGCGCTCGTAGCCTGCGGCGAACACCGACTGCTGGTCCGAGTTGCCGGCGGTGAAGTGGTTGAAGATCAGGTTCAGCAGGATGGCCATGATCGCCGCCGAGCTGATACCGGAGTGGAAGATGGTCTCGAACCAGTTCGGGAAGTGGTGGTAGAAGGTCGGCGCGGCAATCGGGATCATGCCGAAGCCCAGCGAGGCGGCGACGATGATCAGGTTGACGTTGTTCTTGTAGTTGACCTTCGACAGGGTGCGGATGCCACTGGCAGCCACGGTGCCGAACAGCACGATGCCTGCGCCGCCCAGTACCGGGGTGGGGACCGCGGCAATCACCCGGCCCATTACCGGCAGCAGGCCGAGCACCACCAGGATCACACCACCGGTGGCCACCACATAGCGGCTCTTGACCCCGGTCACGGCCACCAGGCCGACGTTCTGGGCGAAGGCGCTCTGGGTGAAGGAGCCGAAGATCGGCGCCAGGATGCTCGATGCCATGTCGGCGCGCAGGCCATTGCCCAGACGCTTGGAATCGACCTTGGTTTCGATGATCTCACCCACGGCGAGAATGTCGGCCGAGGTTTCCACCAACGTCACCATGATCACGATGCACATCGACAGGATCGCCGCGATGTGGAAGGTCGGCATGCCGAAGTGGAACGGCGTGGGGAAGGCGAACATCGGGCCTTCGGCGACCTTGCTGAAGTCGGTCATGCCCAGTGCCCAGGCGATCAGCGTACCGATCACCATGGCCAGCAGAATCGACAGCCGCGAGATGGTTGCGCTGCCCAGTTTGCTCAGCAGCAGCACGATGGCGAAGGTCAACCCCGCCAGGCCGATGTTGGCCATGCTGCCGAACTCTGGCGAGGCACTGTTGCCGCCCATCACCCAGCGTGCGGCCACGGGCATCAGGGTCAGGCCGATGGTGGTGATGACGATGCCGGTCACCAGCGGCGGGAAGAACTTGGTGATGCGCGAGAACACCGGAGTGATCAAAAAGCCGATCAGCGAGGCGGCCATCACTGCGCCCAGCACGCCAGGCAGGCCACCACCGCCCTCGCTGCTGAGAATCGCACCCATGGTCGCAACGCCTGCGAACGACACGCCTTGTACCAACGGCAACTGGCAACCGAACCACGGCAGACCCAGCGTCTGCAACAGCGTGGCCAGGCCACCGGCAAACAGCGAGGCGGCGATCAGCATGCCAATTTCGGCACCGTTCAGGCCTGCAGCCTGCCCGAGGATCAGGGGTACCGCGACGATCCCGCCATACATGGTCAGTACGTGTTGCAGACCATAAGCCAGGTTGGCGCCAAGCCCGAGGTTTTCATCCTCGGGGCGTTTGGCGGGAGACGTGCTAGGGGACGTAGTCATTGAGCAGGCTCGCTGTTTATTGTTGTGCCGCTACTGTAGACACTTCCTACAAATGATTGCCACAAGAATTGTATACAATATTTTGATTGGAGCGCGTACAGGCGACCAGGCAGTGCGTGCCGAGAGGCAATGCAGATCGCGTACCAAGTCGTCAAATGCTGTGCTAGAGGGGTGTGTACAAAGTGCTGCTACCCAGGCTTAAAGCTGTCTGGGTAGACAAGAAACACAAGGAGGGAAAGCTATTAGCTAGCTAAGAGATTCCATTATTCGATGAGTTCGCGCAGTTCCCGCATCATTTCGGTGCTGTCGGCCACGTTCAATTCCACAAGACGGTGCAAATGACACATCGAATCGATGTCGATGTAGAGGCAGACGAAGCCCAGCCGCGTGGGCTCTTCATGGCGCAATTCCACCTGCATCTGCACGCGAACGTCGCGGTCGAGGTGGATGATCGCATCGAAATCCTGGGTCAGGTCGGCATCCCAGGGCTTGGGGCACTCGATCAGCAGGCCTTTTAGCGACAGGTCGAGCAATTTTACCGGCCAGCGGCGATCGCCCTGGCGCAGTTCGGTGGGGGCGTCGAAGTCGATGCGCTGGAAGCGCCTGCGTTCGTCGTGATCGCTCATGGGCGGGTCCTCGGGTGACACATCCTGACTATAGTTAGTGGTTATGTGCATCAGGTACCGCAATCTGGACGCAGAGGCTCTAGACCCAAGCAAGTGTGGCAATGCGCGATGACTCGCCCTAGACTCGATGGGCGGTCTTTTCCAATCCACCAGCTGGAACTAAACCATGAACAACAATAATAGCCTGCTACGCCACATTCCGTGGTTGGCGCTGGCAGTCATAGGGGCCTGCGCGCTGGGTGTGGTTGCCCTGCGTCGCGGCGAGGCAATCAATGCCTTGTGGATCGTGGTCGCGTCGGTTGCCATCTACCTGGTCGCCTATCGCTACTACAGCCTGTTCATCGCCACCAAGGTGATGCAACTGGACCCACGCCGAGCCACCCCCGCGGTGCTCAACAACGACGGCCTGGACTACGTCCCGACCAACAAACACATTCTTTTCGGTCACCACTTCGCCGCCATCGCCGGCGCCGGCCCGCTGGTCGGCCCGGTACTCGCCGCGCAAATGGGCTACCTGCCCGGCACGCTGTGGCTGATCGCCGGCGTGGTGCTGGCCGGTGCGGTACAGGACTTCATGGTCCTGTTCCTGTCCACCCGCCGCAACGGCCGCTCGCTAGGCGACATGGTGCGCGAGGAGA
Source organism: Pseudomonas sp. NPDC089395 (assembly GCF_044749525.1). Lineage (NCBI taxonomy): Bacteria > Pseudomonadati > Pseudomonadota > Gammaproteobacteria > Pseudomonadales > Pseudomonadaceae > Pseudomonas > Pseudomonas sp. NPDC089395. Next base: position 3,201 of record NZ_JBIVID010000023.1, on the reverse strand, counting down.
TGGGCCGCATCCCGGGGACCATCGCCCTGTTTGGCTGCTTCCTGATCATGATCATCATCCTTGCGGTGCTGGCGCTGATCGTGGTCAAGGCCCTGGCCGAGAGCCCGTGGGGCATGTTCACGGTGATGGCGACCATCCCGATCGCGATGTTCATGGGCATCTACATGCGCTACATCCGCCCGGGCCGCATCGGCGAGATCTCGGTGGTCGGCGTGCTGCTGCTGCTGGGGTCGATCTGGCTGGGGGGCCAGATTGCCGCCGATCCGGTCTGGGGCCCGGCCTTCACCTTCACCGGCGTGCAGATCACCTGGATGCTGGTGGGCTATGGCTTCGTTGCCGCCGTACTGCCGGTGTGGCTGGTGCTGGCGCCGCGTGACTACCTGTCGACCTTCCTCAAGATCGGTACCATCATTGCCCTGGCCATCGGCATCCTGGTGACTATGCCTGAGCTGAAAATGCCGGCGCTGACCCAGTTCACCGACGGCACCGGACCGGTATGGAAGGGCACCCTGTTCCCGTTCCTGTTCATCACCATCGCCTGCGGTGCGGTGTCCGGCTTCCACGCGCTGATCTCCTCGGGGACCACGCCGAAACTGCTGGATAACGAAACCAACGCCCGTTACATCGGCTACGGCGGCATGCTGATGGAGTCGTTCGTCGCCATCATGGCCATGGTCGCCGCGTCGGTGATCGAGCCGGGCGTGTACTTCGCCATGAACAGCCCGGCTGCCGTGGTCGGCGCCGACGTCGCTTCGGTGGCGCAAACGGTCAGCAGCTGGGGCTTCTTGATCACCCCTGAGCAACTGGAGGCGGTCGCCCGTGACATCGGCGAACACACCATCCTGGCCCGTGCCGGCGGTGCGCCGACCCTGGCGGTGGGTATCGCGCAGATCCTCCACCAGGTGCTGCCGGGTGAAAACACCATGGCCTTCTGGTACCACTTCGCGATCCTGTTCGAAGCACTGTTCATTCTCACCGCAGTGGACGCCGGTACCCGTGCCGGCCGCTTCATGCTGCAGGACCTGCTGGGCAGCTTCGTGCCAGCCCTGAAGCGCACCGAGTCGTGGACCGCCAACCTGATCGGCACTGCCGGCTGCGTGGCCCTGTGGGGCTACCTGCTGTACCAGGGCGTGATCGACCCGCTGGGCGGCATCAACACCCTGTGGCCGCTGTTCGGCATCTCCAACCAGATGCTGGCGGGTATCGCCCTGATGCTCGGCACCGTGGTGCTGATCAAGATGAAGCGCCAGCGCTACGTCTGGGTCACCTTGCTGCCGGCTGTGTGGCTGCTGATCTGCACCACCACTGCGGGCCTGATCAAGCTGTTCGACCCGAACCCGGCCGTTGGCTTCCTGGCCTTGGCCAAGAAGTACAGCACTGCGCTGGACGCCGGCCAGGTCTTGGCCCCAGCCAAGGACATCGGTCAGATGCAGCATGTGATCTTCAACGCCTACACCAACGCCGGCCTGACCGTGCTGTTCCTGATCGTGGTGTTCAGCGTGCTGTTCTTCGCCGTCAAGGTTGGCTACGCCGCCCTCGGCCGCAAAGAGCGCACCGACAAGGAAACCCCGTTCCAGGCCCTGCCTGACGCTTGAAGAGGACTGCTGCGATGTTCAACGACCTGGGTCGACTGGGTAAGTACCTGGGGCAGGCAGCCCGCCTGATGGTCGGCATGCCCGACTACGACAACTATGTCGAACACATGCAGACCAAGCACCCGGACAAGCCGGTGATGAGCTACGAGGCGTTCTTCCGCGAACGCCAGGAAGCGCGTTACGGTGGCAAGTCCGGGCCGAAGTGTTGTTGAGCCTGCGCTAGCCTGATCGGCTAGTGTGGGCCTTGTAGGAGCGGCCTTGTGTCGCGAAAGGGCCGCAAAGCGGCCCCGGCAATATCTGCGGCGAAGCTGAAAGGTGGGGCCGCTACGCAGCCCTTTCGCGACACAAGGCCGCTCCTACAGTTCACACGCCCCCTTTTTCACTGCACAGGAGATGTTCTGCGTGCAGACGCCTATTCCCGTAACCGTGCTCACTGGCTTCCTGGGAGCCGGCAAGACCACGCTACTCAAGTACATGCTCAAGGCCGAGCACGGCCTGAAAATCGCCGTGATCGAGAACGAATTCAGCGAAGCCGGCATCGACAGCCAGCTGCTGGGCGACGAGCCGGTGCAGGTGATGACCCTGGCCAACGGCTGCGTGTGCTGCAGCATCCATGGCGACCTGACCCGCGCGCTGTACCTGCTGCTCGAACGCCTGGATGCCGGCGAGATCGCCTTCGACCGCCTGGTGATCGAGTGCACGGGCCTGGCCGACCCGGCGCCGGTGGCGCAGACCTTCTTCATCGAAGAGGAGCTACGCGATCGCTACATCCTTGACGGCATCATCACCCTGGTCGATGCCGCCCACGCCGAGCTGCACCTGACCCAGGCCATCGCCCAGGCCCAGGTCGGCTTTGCCGATCGCCTGCTGCTGAGCAAGACCGACCTGGTCGAGCCGGCGGCGGTGGAGGCGCTGCAGGCGCGTCTGGCGCGCATCAATGGCCGAGCGAGCATCCGTGTGGTCGAGCACGGCCGTATCGAACTGGCCGAGCTGCTCGATGTACGCGGTTTCAACCTCAACCCGGACCTGGGCGCGAACCTCAAGCCGACCCTGCGCCCGCTGCTCAAGCCCGCGACGCCGGATCGCATCTCGACCCTGGTACTGCGTACCGAGACCCCGCTCGACATCGACCGCCTCAGCGACTTCATGAACGACCTGCTGGAAACCCACGGCAAGCAACTGCTGCGCTACAAGGGCGTGCTCAACATCGCCGGCGAAGCGCGTCGCCTGGTGTTCCAGGGCGTGCTCAAGCTCTACGGCTTCGACTGGGACGCCGAGTGGGCCGAGGGCGAGGCGCGCGAAAGCGTGATGGTGTTCATCGCCGATGAACTGCCCGAGGCTAGGATTCGGGCTGGGTTCGAGGCGTTGGCTGCGGGCTGAGGCGGCGCGCTGGCTGAGCGTCGAACCACTGTGGCCAGGAGCTGCGGTGTGCGTTCGCGGTCCTTGCCGGAGAAGTGGGGCAGGGCGGGCACGTGCCTGTCTTGGGTCTTGTGGTGGTGCGCAAATCGAGGGCCGCCCGCGCGGCGCATCGCGGATAAATCCGCTCCTACATTTGTTGCAACGTGCCATTCCTGTCAGGCCATGGTTGTTAGCCTTGGTGCATGTC
>NZ_JBIVID010000022.1:0-30455 GCF_044749525.1 Pseudomonas sp. NPDC089395 | reverse complement strand
GGCTTCGATGGCAGACAGCTTGAACTGCTTGGAATACTTGGTCATGTAAAACACCCCGGTGTTGGATGGGTGTCCAACATCCGGGGCGCAGTTCACCCCCTTGTGGGAGCGGGCTTGTCCCGCGAACCAGGGCAAAGCCCTGGCCATGCACCGCGGTGTTTTCTTCGCGGGGCAAGCCCGCTCCCACAAGGATTGCGCCAACCGTTAGATAGGGATTAAGCAAAGCGCTCGATCTGGGCAGGGGTTCGGCGCATCAGCACTTTGCCGTGGCGCACCGACACCAGCGCATGGCCCTGGCTGCGCACCATTTCGTAGTCATCGGCCGCCGACAGCAGCAACAGGTTCGCCGGTCGCCCTACCTCGATGCCATAGTGCTCGCCCAGGTTGAGGGTGCGGGCACTGTTGTCGGTGATCAGGTCAAGGCAGCGTTGCAGGTCTTCGTAACCGAGCATGTGGCAGATGTGCAGGCCGGCTTCGAGAATGCGCAGGATGTTGCCGTTGCCCAGCGGGTACCAAGGGTCGACGATCGAGTCCTGGCCGAAGCAGACGTTCATCCCCGCCCGGTCGATCTCGGCCACGCGGGTCAGGCCACGGCGTTTCGGGTACGTGTCGAAGCGACCCTGCAAGTGGATGCTCTCGGTCGGGCACGAGACGAAGTTGATGCCCGACATTTTCAGCAGGCGGAACAGCTTGGAGCAGTAGGCATTGTCATAGGAGCCCATGGCCGTGGTGTGGCTCGCCGTCACCCGCGCGCCCATGCCACGCACCCGCGCCTCTTCGGCCAGCACTTCGAGGAAACGCGACTGCGGGTCGTCGGTCTCGTCGCAATGCACATCGACCAGGCAACCGGTGCGCTCGGCCAGCTCCATCAGGAACTTCACCGACGAGACGCCCTGGTCGCGGGTATTTTCAAAATGCGGGATGCCACCCACCACATCGGCGCCCATGGCCACCGCCTCGGTCATCAGCGCCCGGCCGTTGGCGTAGGATTCGATGCCCTCCTGGGGGAAAGCCACGATCTGCAGGTCGACCAGGTCGCGTACTTCGTCGCGCACCTCGACCATGGCCTTGAGCGCGGTGAGCTTGGGGTCGGTCACGTCGACGTGGGTGCGGACATGCTGAATGCCGTGGTCCACCAGCATGCCAATGGTCTTCTTGGCGCGGGTCTTGATGTCGTCATGGGTGGTGATGGCCTTGCGCTCGGCCCAGCGCTCGATGCCTTCGAACAGCGTGCCGCTCATATTCCACTTCGGCTCGCCCGCCGTGAGGGTCGCATCCAGGTGGATGTGCGGCTCGACGAAGGGCGGCACCACCAGGTTCTGCTGGGCGTCCAGGTCGTCGGCAGCGCTGCCGGCGATGACGTCGGCCTGGGGCTCGATGGCAGTGATGCGATCGCCCTGCAGTTCGATACGGAACAGGCCGGCCTTGCCACGCAGGCGTGCATTGATGATGTTCATGGGATTACTCCTTGCCTTGGGCTTCGGTCATGCGCCATATCAGCATAGCGACCGCAGCATTCATACGAAAAAGCGGGTCGTCGAGGGACTGCCCGCTCAATTGTTCGATACGTTGCATCCGTTGGTTGATGGTGTTGCGGTGCACGCCCAGGCGCTGCCCGGCCTTTAGGCCATTGCCGTTTTCCATGAGCAGGGCGTCGAGGGTGTGCAGCAAGGTATTGGGCTGTTTGCGCCCGGGGCTGCGCAGTGGGCCTAGGGTCCGGGTGACGAAGTCGTCGAGCAGCGAACGATCGACGATCCCCTGCAGCAAGCGCAGCACGCCCAGTTCGCTGAAGTCGCACAGGCCCGTGGCCGGGCGCAGGTTCTGCGCCACCTCCAGCGCCTGGCGGGCTTCGTTGAGGGCCTGGCGATAATGGGCGCAGTCTTCGGCGGGGCTGGAAAGCCCCATGAACAGGCCCATTTCCCCGACCAACGCGGCGAGTTGCAGGTGCAGGTCGGCCAACGCTGCACGCAGGTGCGGCGAATCAGGCAGCAACAACACGAACAGGTCGCCCGCCAATTGCGCCGTGACCGCTTCAGGCCGACCGCGACACCAGGCTTCGAGCAGGTCTTCCAGCGCTTGCCGGGTGCCTTGCCACAAGCGTTCGCCCTGGGCCAGCCCGTGCCGTTCGAACAGCTCGTCGACCGCCGACAGGCGCAGCGCCACCAGCCGGCGCGGCCCGTCCAGGGCCAGTTGCAGGTGCGCCGCACGCTGCCGGGCGATGGCCAGGCTTGGGTAATCACCGGTCAGCAACTGGCCGAGGATGTCGTTGCGCGAACGCCGCTCCTGGGTCATCTGCACCAGCGCAGTCCCGATCAGGTGGGTGACCACCACCATCTTCAGCGCATAGGGCTGCTCGATCAGCGGCAGGCCCAGTTGCTCGGCACGGGCAATGACCGCGGGCGGTATGTGCTGGATGAACGAGCCACCGGTGAGGATCACCATGCCGGCGATACCCACCGCTTCGCCATCCTCGACCAGGCTCAGCAGGTTGCTTTCGCCACGCGGGTGATTGATGCCGGTGACGAACACCAGCTCGCCGCCCATCACCCACTCGGCGATGCCTTCATTTTCCGCCACGTAGGGCCAGCGCACACGCCGCTGCAGGTTGCGTGCGCCGGCCCGCACGCGCATGTCTTGCAAACCCGGCAGGCACAGGAGTTCTTCCAGTGCCAGGCTCACGGTTCGACCTCGGCCTGGCCCAGCGCCTGGCGCCGGCCACGCAGTTCGAGCAGCAGGATGTAGCACAGTGCCGAGGCGCTGATGCCAACAAGCGGGGCCACCCAGGGCGAGGCGTAGGCCAGTACCGCACCGACGGCATAGGCGAACAACCCGGCAAAGTTGTAGCGCGGCAGGCTGACCGACCCTAACGCGGGGTACTTGCCACGGTGGCGGTACCAGAAGTCGGCCATGATCACCCCGCCCACTGGCGGGATGATCGACCCCAGCAGCACCAGGAACGGGATCAGCAATTCGTACATGCCACCGATCGCCAGCAGGATGCCGACACCCGCCGCCGCCAGCGTCATCGTGCGCCGACGCTCACTGCGCAGCAGGTGGCAGGCCGCCGCCGAGACGTTGTAGATGGTCGGCCCCTGGATGGTCCACAGGTTCAGGCAGAGCATCACCACCGCCGCGAACGACAGGCCCTGGAGCATCATCACTTCGACGATGTCGGCCTGCTGGTAGACCATCGCGCACCAGGCCCCGGCCACCACCATCAAGCCATTGCCGAGCAGGAACGCGACGATGCTGGCCGTGACCGCCACCCGCCCGCTGCGCGACAGCCGCGTCCAGTTGGTGGCTTGGGTGGCGCCGCTGGCGAAGGTGCCGAAGACCATGGTCACCGCGGCGGAAAAGGTCAGGGTTTCGTGTGGCACCAGTGCCGCGAGCTGCTGCAAGCCCCCGACATCGCGGGTGGCGATCACCATGGAGATGATCAACAGCGCGAACATCAGCGGCACCGACACCCGTGACAGCAAGTCCAGGCCCTTGAAGCCGACGATGGCGGTGATGCTGAAGCCCAGCCCGAACAGCACCATCAATGGCACAGTGAAAGCGGGGGCCAGCCCCAGCAGCTTGACCAGCACGATGGCCACGGTAGCCGTGCCCCAGGCGTACCAGCCAAGTTCCGCGAAGCCCAGCAGAAAATCCGAAAGCCGGCTGCCCGCCTCGCCGAAACAGAAGCGGCCCATGAGCACGGTATTGAGCCCGCTGCGCGAGGCGATGAACGCCAGCGCTGCGGCATACAGCGCCAGCAGGCTGTTGCCGATGGCGGCGATCCACAGCATGTCGACGAAGCCGAAGGCCATGCCGAGCTTGCCGCCGGCGAACATGGTGCCGGTGAAGAAGGTGAAACTGAACAGCACCATGGCAATCGGCAACAGGCCCTTGCGCGCATGCAGGGGCGCTTCGCAGAGGGGGAATTCGGAGGGTGAGCTCATGGACGGGTGGCTCCGGGTTGAAGGTGCAGCGACAAGAGCAATATGCGGGCCGCTTTTGCCAAGGCCGGGAAAGCCGAAAAAGCAGGCGCGGGGCATAAGAAAGACTGTGCAGGTTGCACAAAATAACGTCGCCAAGGAGAAAACAATGTGTGCCGCGTGACTCATTTGGAGGCGAACACGCACCAATGCGAAACAGGCTGGGTAATTTTCACCCAGCCTTCACCCAGCCCCTTGACCCAAGTCATGGCCTGATGGACGATCGATGCTTCCCCGACCAAGGACGAAGGCATGTTACGGATACTGGGCAGAGCGTCTTCCATCAACGTGCGCAAAGTCCTGTGGGCCTGCGCCGAATTCGATATCCCGTTCGAACGCGAAGACTGGGGCACGGGCTTCCAGCCCACCGACGCCCCTGAATTCCTTGCGCTCAACCCCAATGCCATGGTGCCGGTCATCCAGGAAGGTGACTTCACCCTGTGGGAATCCAACACCATCATCCGCTACCTCGCCACACGTTATGGCGAGGGGGGCTGCTACCCGGCCGAAGCGGTCGCCAGGGCCCGCGTGGATCAATGGATCGACTGGCAGGCCACGGACCTGAACCGCTCGTGGAGTTATGCCTTCATGTCGCTGGTCCGGCATTCCCCCGCACATCAGGACCCACAGGCACTGGCCGAAGGTTGCGCGCAGTGGGTGCACTACATGCAGATCCTCGAGCGACAGCTGGCCACGACCGGCGCCTATGTGGCGGGTGATCGGTTCACCCTGGCCGACATCCCGATCGGGCTGTCGGTGAACCGCTGGTTCGAGACTCCCTTCGAGCACCCGTCGCTGCCAGCCGTCAGCGCCTACTTCGAGCGCCTGACCGACCGCCCCGGCTTCGTAGCGCACGGGCGCAACGGCACCCCCTGAGTGGCAAGTGCTGCGCACGCCCTGTGCGTGCGCAGCGCCGGGGCGACCTCGCTATACTCCCCGTTTTGAAATGCGTGCCCAAGGCCAACCCACATGCCCCGCTTGCCAAAGTTGCTGTTGCCCCTGCTGTTCATCGCCGCCCTCGGCGCCTGCGACCAGAAACCCACCCGCGAAGAACAGATCCTGGCCAACCTGCCCTTGCAGGAAGCCTACGAGCACAACATCGAGCGCATGGCCGCGCTGCTCACCCGCACCCACCCGCAACTCGATGAACAGACCATTCGCGAGGTGCTGCGCAAGCACCTCACGGTCGAGGACCAGCGCCAGGACCTGTTCAAGCTCTACAGCGAACAGCACTTCAGCGACGCCGAGTTCGCCAGCATCGTCGCGGCCACCCGCGACCCGGCCAAGGCGCGGGCCATGGAAGAGACCGAAGAAGGCCAGCGGCTGAGCGAAAAGCTCACCCGGCTGATGCGCGAGACGGCGCGCGATGCCAAGGTGCAGGCGCTGGCCGCGCAGCGCATGCAGCAGGTGGAAGATGAATTGAGCGCGCGGGAAGAAAACGCTCTGCTACGCTAGCTGTAACAAGTTTTGTCATAATACTGTCGTCTTTCGGTCATAGGATTGACCCCAACCTGACATTTACCTACTTCATGGATGAGCGTCTCATGCGTCGTGTGGTTTTCAATCAGAAAGGTGGCGTGGGCAAGTCGAGCATCGCCTGCAACCTGGCCGCAGCCAGTGCCGCCGAGGGCTATCGCACATTGCTGGTCGACCTCGACCCGCAGGCCAACGCGACCTACTACCTCACCGGGCTGACCGACGACGCCATCCCGGCCGGCATCGCCGACTTCTTCCGCCAGACCCTGTCGCCCTCCACCGCCGCGGGCAAGAAGCACCGCGTAGCGATCACCGAGACCCGCTACCCGAACCTGCACCTGGTCACCGCCAGCCCCGACCTCAGCGACCTGCAGAGCAAGCTGGAGCACAAGTTCAAGATCAACAAGCTGCGCAAGCTGCTGATCGAGCTGGGCGAAGACTACGAACGGATCTACATCGACACACCACCGGCCCTGAACTTCTACACCTTCAGCGCGTTGGTGGCAGCCGAGCGCCTGCTCATTCCGTTCGACTGCGACAGCTTCTCGCACCAGGCACTGCTCAGCGTCATGGCCGAGGTCGAGGAGATGCGCCAGGACCACAACCCGGCGCTGCAGGTCGAGGGCGTGGTGGTCAACCAGTTCGCCGGGCGCACAGCCTTGCACCAGACCCTGGTCAATCAACTGCGCAGCGAAGGCCTGCCGGTATTGCCGGTGTACCTGAGCAGTTCGATCAAGATGCGCGAGTCGCACCAGGCCTCGGTGCCGCTGGTGCACCTGGCACCGCGGCACAAACTGTCGCTGGAGTTCGTCGACCTGCTCGACGTGCTGGAACGGGCCGCCTGACCGGGCAAATCTTCCACGCGCAGGGGCTACCCGACCGCTCGTCCGGGTGATAGATTCGCCGCCATGAAAACCACCCGGCAGACCCGCACGCTGACCGCCTGGACGCTCTACGCCAGCGTCCTGTTCAGCCTATTGCTGTGCGGCCTGCACCACGGCCAGATGGGCGGCTTGCGCCTGGCCGGCCTGGAAGGCGGGTTCTGTTCGGTGAACAGCGAGCACGGTGTCGCCATCGACTTGGATGGCGCCGGTGGCGACCAGCACATGGCCCAGCTCGACTGCCCGGTCTGTTCTTCGTTCGGCATGGCAGTACCCCTGAGCAGCGCTGGCTTCTCGTTCGCCCCAGCGCACAGCGCCGCCACCTCACCCATAGTCGTGCGCAGCTGGGCGCAACCGCCGCCCCGCTACCAACGCCCTGCCCTCACCCCCCGCGCGCCCCCCGCCGTCTTCCTCGCAGCAGCCCTTCATATCGCCTGACCCCAGCCGGGCGCGCCTGCGTGCGCGGTCGTGGTCAGCCATGACCCTTGCGTGGAAGACACAATAATATGCTCCGCAATACCTCCCTGGTGCTCCTCATGGGCACCTGCACTTTCACCTGGGCGGACGACGCCGCCGTGGAACTCGGCGCCACCACCATCGACGGCGAGCGTGACGCCCCCTCCGGCGTGCAACTGGATGAACCGATCCGCACCGGTTCCCGGCTGGGCCTGACCGCCCGCGAAACCCCCGCGTCGGTGAGCGTGTCCGACCGCCGCCTGATCGAAGAACGCGGCGCCAAGGACAGCCAGGACGTGATCAACGCCATGACCGGCGTGAACGCCTCGGCCAACCCCGGCTTTGGCGGCTTCGTCAGCTATCGCGGTTTCACCCAGAACCAGGTCACCCAGCTGTTCAACGGCATCAACCTTGGCTACAGCAGCGCGATGCGGCCGGTGGATACCTGGGTGCTGGACCGGGTCGAACTGCTCGGCGGACCCTCGTCGTTCCTGCACGGTGCAGGCTCGGTCGGCGGCTCGATCAACTACATCACCAAACTCGCCACCCGTGACCAGCAGATCTTCGACGGACGGGTGCGCTATGGCAGCTACGACGACTCGGAAGTGGCCTTCGGCATCAACCAGGCCCTGGCCAGCAACCCGGCCGATGCCCGCCACTTCATGCGCCTGGATTACAGCCACAGCGGCAGCAACGGCTACATCGACCGCAACGAGCGGCAGACCGACAGCGTTGCGTTTTCACTGCTCAGCGACCTGGCCCCCGACCTCACCCACACCCTGGCCCTGGAATATCAGGAAGACCGCGAGGACAGCCCGTACTGGGGGGCGCCGATCTTGCCTGGGCGCAGCACCATGAAGATCGACAACAGCCGCCGCTTCGAAAACTACAACGTCGCCGACGGCCGTTATGAACAGCGGGTACGCTGGTTGCGCTCGATCCTCGACTACCAGGTCAGCGACAGCACCAGCGTGCAGAACACGCTGTACCACTACAACGCCCAGCGCGACTACCGCAACCTAGAGCGCTACAGCTATACCAGCGACGGTAACGTGCTGCGCGCCAGCCCCTACCTGCAGCGCCATGACCAGAACGTGCTGGGTGACCGTGTCGAGCTGCGCCATGACCACAAGCTGTTCGGCCTGGCCAACCAGTGGTCGCTGGGCCTGGACTATTCGCGCATGCGCCAGACGCTCTACCCGACCTCGAGCAGCTACACCGACGTGGTCGACCCCGACCACTTCGATCCGGGCAGCTTCGACGACATCCCCGGGGTGAATGCCGGCCTGACCAAGGGGCGCCGCCATGAGGTCACCAACCGCGCCGTGTTTGCCGAGCACCGCCTGCAATTGACCGAGCGCCTGGCCCTGCTGACCGCCCTGCGCTACGACTACCTGGACATGCAAGTGACCAACTACGGCGCCGTCACGCCGACCTCGCCGGCCTTCTTCGAACGGCGCTGGGAACCGCTGTCCGGGCGCATCGGCCTGACCTACGCGCTGACCCCTGCGGCCAGCGTCTATGTGCAGTACAGCACTGCCGCGGACCTGCCTGCCGGCTCGCTGGCGGCGGCGACCTACTCCAACGTCGGGCTGTTCGACCTGTCCAAGGGCGAGCAATGGGAGGTGGGCAGCAAGTTCGATTTCCTGGAAGGGCGTGGTGCGGCAACGGTGGCGCTGTACCAGATCGTGCGCAAGGATTTCGCCGTGCGCGATTCGGTCGACCCCAACCAGATGGTCCAGGCCGGGCAGCAGACTTCCCGCGGGATCGAGTTGTCGGGACGGCTGCAGGTGACGCCGAAGCTGCTGGCCGAAGCCAACTATGCCTATGTCGATGCCGAGTACGATGAGTTCAACGAGGCCGTCAATGGTGTGTCGGTGTCGCGCAAGGGCAATGCCCCGGTCAACGTGCCGGCCAACGTGGCCAACCTGTGGCTGACCTACAGCCTCAACCCGGCGTGGTCGGTCGGGGTGGACAGCCGCTATGTCGATTCGGTGTATGCCGACAATGCCAATACCCTCAAGGCACCGGCCTACACCCTGTTCGGTGCCTTTGCCCGCTACCGGCTGGACGAACACACCACGGTCACCGGGCGGGTGCGCAACCTGACCGACGAGGTGTATGCCAAGCAGGCCTACGGACTGCAGTACTACATGGGCGCGCCGAGGACGTTCGAGGTGGCGGTGGACATGCGTTTCTGACGGGTGAATGAGTACCGGCCTGGTCGCCAGCCTGGCGGCAAGGCCGGACTGCAGAATGTGAAGCGTCCTACCCTTGATACGTCCATTTCCCAAGCAATCTTCAGTGATAATCTGCCCACCTCTCACCTGCCGGCACATGAAGCTCCGGCGACCGTTATCGCAAGGAAGTTCACGTGTTCAAAACGCTGTCCCCGGTTCTGCTGATCACCGCCCTTATCTGCCTGGCGGGTTGCAAAAGCCACTCCTCGTCCAACGTGGATGAGCAAACCCTCAAGACCTTCACCCACGATATGCAGCAGGCCTTGACCCGCAGCATCGCCATGGCCAACACCGGCGAACAGGCGGGCGCCGTGTTGCTCAAGGTCACCCTGGACCGGCACTCCGCCCCCATCCGCTGCGAGTCCCGCAGAGCCCCGCTGACCTATGAACTGAAAATGCCCGCGGGGATCATGCCGACCAATCTCAAGGGGCTGAACGCGCTGGTCGAGGCGCAATGCTGGAAGACCATCTACCCGGTCGTGCCCCAGGAAATGCTCGAAGAAAACGGCGAGGTCGAAGTGCTGGCGCCGATGGTGGTGGTGCTGCCCGCGCAGCGACACAGCGCCATTGCACAGCAGCAGTTCTTCTGGGAGAGCCTGTTGCGTGACCAGGCGGTGACCAGCATCGGCAGGGCCTCGGTGTATTACGAGGCCAACGCACAGGGTCACGTCGAGGGTTGCCTGGTGCAGCTTTACCCGCACCCGCTGCGCCGCGATGCGTTTCGCCTGGAGGGCAACCTGCAGGCGCAGCTGAACAGCCGCTGCATGGCACTCGACCTGCGCAAGATGCCCGGCTTCGCCCTTGATGAGAGGGGGATGGCGAGCGGCTACAGCGAGGTGGATTACGCGCCGTGGCGAGTGGGGCGGCCTTGATGCCGTATGGCACGGGCTCCGCCCGTGTTCGCGGGACAAGCCCGCTCCCACAGGTTCACTAGTGTTCATGAAAACGGCGCTGGACCTCTGGGCAGGTTCACCTCTATTCATGAAAACGGCGCTGGACCTGTGGGAGCGGGCTTGTCCCGCGAACCAGGGCGAAGCCCTGGCCATCCACCGCCCGCCTTTCGCGTGCCCGCACGGTCAAAACAGATATCCCGATGTCGCTCACGAAGAAGCGCAACCCCGCACAGCCCGGTCTACTGCCTGAAACAACAACGATGACGCGGCCGTGACCCCGTCACGTCCCTTCAGGCTGCCTATGGACCCGGAGCACCTGCACATGTCCGCATCTCATGAGGTATCCCCCACCACGCTACGCCGCGTCATCGCCGCCTCGGCCATCGGCAACTTCGTCGAATGGTTCGACTTCGCCGTGTACGGCTTTCTCGCCACCCTCATCGCCAGCCAGTTCTTCCCCAGCGGCGATGCCAGCGTGGCGCTGCTCAAGACCTTCGCCGTGTTCGCCGTGGCCTTCGCCCTGCGGCCACTGGGCGGCATCGTGTTCGGTGCCTTGGGCGACCGGCTCGGGCGCAAGCGCATCCTGTCCCTCACCATCCTGCTGATGGCAGGCTCCACCACACTGATCGGTCTGCTGCCCACCTACGCCAGCATCGGCCTTGCCGCCCCGGCGCTGCTGACCCTGGCGCGCTGCCTGCAGGGCTTTTCCGCCGGCGGCGAGTATGCCGGGGCCTGCGCCTATCTGATGGAACATGCGCCGCGCAACCGACGCGCGTTCTATGGCAGCTTCGTGCCGGTCTCGACCTTCTCGGCCTTCGCCTGCGCTGCCGTGATCGCCTATGGCCTGGAAGCCAGCCTGTCGGCCGAAGCGATGAGCGCCTGGGGCTGGCGCATTCCGTTCCTGGTGGCCGCGCCGCTGGGGCTGGTGGGCCTGTACCTGCGCTGGCGGATGGAGGAAACCCCGGCCTTCCGCCAGGCCCTGGCCGAAGGCAAGGCCCATGAACACTCGCCGCTCAAGGAAACCCTGCGCAGCCACGGCCGGACCCTCCGCAACCTGGGGGCGTTCATTTCGTTGACGGCATTGTCGTTCTACATGTTCACCACCTACTTCGCCACCTACCTGCAACTGGTCGGCAACCTGACCCGTGCCCAGTCGTTGCTGGTGACCACCGTGGCACTGCTGTTCGCCGCGGTCGGCTGCCCGCTGGCCGGGGCGTTTTCGGACCGCGTCGGGCGGCGCAAGACCATTGGCTTTACCTGCCTGTGGGTGATGGTCTGTGTGTTCCCCGCGTATTGGCTGGCCAGCTCCGGCTCGATGTCGGGGGCGCTGCTGGGGGTGATCCTGCTGGCGGTGGGGGCGCTGTGCAGTGGGGTGGTCACTGCTGCGCTGCTGTCGGAGAGCTTCCCGACCCGCACTCGGTATACCGCTTCGGCCATTACTTACAATGTGGCCTACACGCTGTTTGGCGGTACTGCGCCGCTGGTGGCGACCTGGTTGATCGGGTTGACCGGTAGTAGCCTGGCGCCGGCGTTCTACCTGGTGGTGATTGCTATGGTGGCGCTGGTGGGGGGGTTGGCATTGCCGGAGACGGCGCGGATTTCGTTGCATGACGAGCCGGAGGTCGAGAGGCACCGGCAGGCTGCTCGCGTTTGAAACGGAGGGCTGCTTTGCAGCCCATTCGCGGGACAAGCCCGCTCCCACAGGTCCTTCACTGCATTCAAACCCTGTAGTCAACCTGTGGGAGCGGGCTTGTCCCGCGAATGGGCCGCAAAGCGGCCCCTGCTTCACACCTCCTCGCGCCGATACGCCCACTGGTACAGCGCCGGCAACACCAGCAAGGTCAACGCCGTCGACGACAGGATCCCACCAATCACCACCGTCGCCAGCGGCCGCTGCACTTCGGCACCGGTACCGGTGGCCAAGGCCATCGGGATGAACCCCAGTGACGCCACCAAGGCGGTCATCAGCACCGGCCGCAAGCGCGTCAGCGCCCCCTCCTCGACCGCCACCCGCAAGCTGCGTCCCTCCTCACGCAGGCTACGAATAAAGGCAATCATCACCAGGCCATTGAGCACCGCCACCCCGGACAAGGCGATAAAGCCCACCCCCGCGGAAATCGACAGTGGAATGTCACGCAGCCACAGCGCCAGCACCCCGCCGGTCAAGGCGAAGGGAATGCCCGTGAACACCAGCAGACCATCCTTGAGGTTGTTGAACATCATCAGCAGCAGCGCCATGACCAACAGCAACGCCACCGGCACCACCACCTGCAGGCGCTCGGCCGCCGACTGCAACTGTTCGAACTGGCCGCCCCAACGGGTCCAGTAGCCGGGCGGAATCGCCACTTGCTCGCGCAACGCCAGCTCGGCCTGCTCGACGAACGAGCCCAGGTCACGCCCGCGCACGTTGGCACTGACCACCACCACCCGCTTGCCATCCTCGCGGCTGACCTGGTTCGGCCCCAGTTGCAGGTTCAGCGTGGCAACTTGCGCCAACGGGATGAAACCGATTTGCGCGGCCCCGGCGGAGGCGCTCGCAGGCACCGGGATCAGCAGGCTGGACAGGCCATCGACATCGGTGCGCAACGCCTCGGGCAGGCGCACGACCATGTCGAAGCGGCGGTCGCCCTGGTACAGCGTGCCCGCCGTGCGACCGCCAACGGCAATGGCGATGGCGTCCTGCACGTCGCCGACATTGAGGCCATATCGGGCAGCCTTGTCGCGGTCGATATCGATGGTCAGCACCGGCAGGCCGCTGGTCTGCTCGACCTTCACTTCCGAGGCGCCCGGCACTTGCTGCAGGCTGCTGGCGATTTGCGCGGCGGTGCGGTTGAGCACGTCCATGTCGTCACCGAACAGCTTGACGGCCACATCACTGCGCACGCCGGAAATCAGCTCGTTGAAGCGCAGCTGGATCGGTTGCGACAACTCGTGGTTGCTGCCCGGCACACTGGCGGCCGCGCGCTGCACTTCGGCGATCAGCACTTCACGCGACTTGCCCGGGTCCGACCACTGCTCTTGCGGGCGCAACATCACGTAGGCGTCAGAGATGTTCGGCGGCATCGGGTCGGAGGCGATCTCGGCCGTGCCGGTGCGGGCAAACACCCGCTGCACTTCCGGCACCTGGGTGATGATCGCCTGCTCCAGACGCTGCTGCATGTCCACCGACTGCGACAGGCTGGTGCCCGGAACCCGCAGGGACTGCAGGGCAAAGTCACCCTCGCTGAGGCTGGGGATGAACTCGCTGCCCATGCGGCTGGCCATGACCCCGGACAACACCACCAGCACGGCCGCCGCGCTGAAGGCCAGCTTGCGCCGGCCCAGCACCCAGGCCAGTACCGGGGCATAGCGCTGGCGCGCGGTACGCATCACCAGGCCTTCCTCTTCCTTGACCTTGCCGGTGACGAACAGCGCGATGGCCGCGGGCACGAAGGTCACCGACAGGATCATGGCGCCCAGCAGCGCAATCACCACGGTGAAGGCCATGGGGTGGAACATCTTGCCCTCGACACCCGTCAGGGCAAAGATCGGCAGGTACACCACCATGATGATCAACTGGCCGTAGATCAGCGGCCGGCGAGCCTCGCGGGCCGCAGCGAACACCTCGTGGAAGCGCTCGCTGCGGGTCAGCATGCGGCCATGGCGCTGCTGGGCATGGGCCAGGCGGCGGATGGCGTTCTCGACGATCACCACCGCACCGTCGACGATGATGCCGAAATCGAGCGCGCCAAGGCTCATCAGGTTGGCGCTGACCTTGTTGCTGAACATGCCGGTGAAGGTGAACAGCATCGACAGCGGGATGACCATGGCGGTGATCAGCGCCGCGCGGATATTGCCGAGGAACAGGAACAGCACGGCAATCACCAGGATCGCGCCTTCGACCAGGTTCTTCTTGACCGTGGCGATGGCCTTCTCGACCAGGTGGGTGCGGTCGTACACCGTCACCGCCACCACCCCTTTGGGCAGGTTGCGGTTGATGTCCACCAACTTGGCCGCCACCGCCTGGGACACCGTGCGGCTGTTCTCGCCGATCAACATGAACACCGTACCCAGCACCACCTCGCGACCGTTCTCGGTGGCAGCGCCCGAGCGCAGCTCCTGGCCCAGGCCGACCTGGGCGACATGGCTGACGCGAATCGGCGTGCCATCGGCCGTGGAGATGACGATGTTGGCAATGTCCTCGGCCGTGGCCACCTGCCCCGGCGCGCGGATCAGCAATTGCTCGCCGTTGCGCTCGATGTAGCCCGCGCCGACGTTGGCGTTGTTGCGTTCAAGGGCGCCGATCAAGTCGTTGAGGGTCAGCTTGTAGGCCGCCAAGCGCTTGGGCTCCGGGGCGATCAGGTACTGCTTGGCATGGCCGCCGATGCTGTTGACCTCGGCCACCCCTGGCACGTTGCGCAGCTGCGGCTTGATGATCCAGTCCTGGATTTCGCGCAGGTCGGTGGCCGTGTACGGTGTGCCGTCATCCTTGAGCGCGCCCTCCTCGGCCTCGACCGTCCACAGGAATATTTCCCCAAGGCCGGTGGAAATCGGCCCCATGCTGGACTCGATGCCTTCGGGCAACTGCGCCCGGGCGACCTGCAGGCGTTCGTTGACCAGTTGGCGGGCGAAGAACAGATCGGTGCCGTCATCGAAGATCACCGTTACCTGGGACAGCCCGGAGCGCGACAGCGAGCGGGTCTGCTTGAGCCCCGGCAGGCCGGCCATGGCGGTCTCGATGGCGTAGGTGATGCGCTGTTCGGTTTCCAGCGGCGAGTAGCCGGGTGCAGCGGTGTTGATCTGCACCTGGACGTTGGTGATGTCGGGCACCGCGTCGATGGGCAGTTTCTGGTAGCTGTGGATACCCACGGCCGCCATCAGCACCACGGCGAGCATCACCACCAGGCGTTGCTCGATGGCGAATTGGATCAGGCGTTCGAACATGCAAGCGTCCCCGCAATCAATGGCTGTGCTCGGCGGAGCCTTTGCCAAGCTCCGACTTGAGGACGAAGCTGCCTACGGCAGCCACCTGGGTACCGGCGTCCAGGCCGGCGGTGATCTCTACCTGGCCGGCGTGGCGACGGCCGGTCTGCACGGGGCGCGCCTCGAAGCCTTCCTCGGTACGGGCGAACACCACGGTCTGATCCTCCCAGCTCTGCAACGCGCTTTGCGGCACCACCACGGCGGCGTTGACGCGCTCGGTGCTGACCGCGATGGAGACGAACAACCCAGGGCGCCAGGCGCCGTCCGGGTTGGCCAGGGTGGCGCGGGCGGTGGCGGCGCGGTTCTGCTCGCCGAGCAGGCTGCCGACGTAGTTGATCTGGCCCTCAACCTGGGCGCCCAGGTCCGGCGCGCTGACGATCACGCTGCGCCCTGTGGTGACCTTGGCCAGGTCGCGCGGCGCGACGGCGAAGGTGGCCCAGACCCGGCTCAGGTCGGACAGGGTGAAGGCGTTGCTGGTCTCATCGACCACCTCACCCACGGTCAGGTGCTTTTCCACCACCACCGCGTCGAACGGCGCGCGCAACTCGTAGCGGTTGCCGCTGCCGGCCGGGCCCACTGCGGCGACCTTCTGCCGGGCATTGGCCATGGCGATTTCGGCTTCCTGCAGCGCCTGACGGGCCTGCAGGTAGTCCTGTTCGGCACTGATGCGTTCCTGCCACAGCTGTCGCTCACGCTCGAAGGTGAGCCGAGCCAGCTCCAGGCGGCGCTGGGCGGCCAGCTGCTCGCTGCGCAGGTCGGAGATCTGCTGGCTGGCAATCACCGCCAGCACCTGGCCGCGCTTGACCGCCTGGCCCAGGTTGGCCTGCACCGACTCGACCACGCCAGGCACGCGGGGCACCACGTGGGCGGTGTGGTCTTCATCGAAACGGATCTCGCCGGGGAAGCTGATGGCGCTGCTCATCTCGGCCGGGGCCGCAGCCGCCAGCTGGATGCCGGCCGCTTCGATCTGGGTGTCGGACAGGTGAACCTTGCCCTCTTCTTCCTGGTGCGCCTGGGCGCTCGCTTCGCCATGGGCATGGCTGTCTTCGGCGTGCTCATGGCTGTCTTCGGCGTGGTCATCGTGCTTGCCCTGGCCGAGGTTGCCGGTCCAGGCCAGGCCGCCGAAGCCGAGCACGGCGACGGCAGCCGCCAGGAGGGCGAGCTTGCGTGGGTTATTCATGGTTGCTCCTGCTGATCGTTGTATTGCTCAAAGCCGCTACGTCGCCATAGATGCGCTCGACCTGCGCTCGCGCATCGGTCGCCGAAGCCAGTGCCTCCAGGTACAGCGCGCGCGCCTCGATCAGCGTGCGCTGGGCATCGAGCACATCGAGGAAGGCGAACTTGCCCATTTCGAAACCACGGGTGGCGGTGTCCACGGCCTGCTGCGCCGACGGCAGGATGGTGCGGTCGTAGTCCTCCACGTCCTGCAGCGCCGTGCGCCACTGGCTGACGGCGCTGCGGGTTTCGCTGCGCAGGCGCAACTCCACGGCATTGCGCAGGTCACGGGCCTGGTCGGCGCGGCGCGCGGCGGCCAGTACATTGCCCTGGTTGCGGTCGAACAGTGGCAAGGGCATGGACAGCCCGACCACGTTGACCCGCTCGCGGTCTTCGCGGCTGTACTGGCTGCCGAGGCTGACGGTCAGGTCGGGGATGCGCTGGGCCTTCGCAGAGCCCAGCGACGCGTCGCCACGTTCGATCTGGGCGGCGGCCAGTCGCCATTCGGCGGTCTGTTCGAGCTGGGCGAGCAAGGCGTCTGTGCTGGGGGCCGCGCCTGGGGAAAGGTCGGCGGCCTGAACCTCCCGGAACGCCGCCAGCGGGCTGCCGGTCAGCCGCGCCAGGGCCTGGAAGGCCACCGTGCGCTGGGTTTCGGCGCGGCGAACCTCAGCCTGTGCCTGGGCCAGTTGAACCTGCGCGCGAGTGGCTTCCACCGGGGAGGACTGGCCGGCGGTCACACGCCCCTGCACCACTTTCAGGCCGCGCGCGGTCAGCGCCTGCGACTGCTGCGCCAGCTCCACCGCCGTCTGCGCGCGCAAGGCGGTATGGAAGGCCTGGACCACGTCGGCGCGCAAGCCGTTGCGTTGGCGTTGCAGGTCGAGCTGGGCAATGGTCTGGCCGCTGCTGGCCACGGCGATGCGCGCACCGCGCTTGCCACCGAGCTCCAGCGCCTGGCTGAGGGTGACCGTGGTGGTGCTGGTGTCGCGGCGGGTGTCTTCGACCTCCCAGGACAGCTCCGGGTTGGGGATCAGCCCGGCCTGGCGCCGTTCGCCTTCGGCGATGCCGATCTCGCGGCCGGCGGCCGCCAGCTCGGGGTTGTTGGCAAAGGCGGCAGACAGCGCTTCTGGCAGGCTCAAGCCCTGCCCGGCCTGGGCGCTGGCGGTGGCCGCGAGCAGCAGGCAGAGCACGGCGATCTTGCGGGGGATGGGCACTTTAAAAGTCCTCGTCGGCGAGCGTTGCCGCAGGACTGTAGGGAGGCGTGGTTATCGGGGCGGTGGCTGGGACATTACAATTCTGTCATCTGGCTTTTGCCTGGGTTCGATAATCGCCCACTTACCGGACGGGTCCGATTGACGAAACTAACCGGGTAGTACAAACATAGGCACATCCAAAAACAACAAAGTGATGTTGCCATGAAGCCCCTTATTCTTGTGCTCAACGGCCCTAACCTGAACATGCTGGGCACCCGCGAACCCACCCAGTACGGCCATGAAACCCTCGCCGACCTGGCCCAGGGCTGCGCCGACACGGCCCAGGCACAGGGCCTGCAGATCGAGTTCCGCCAGACCAACCACGAAGGCGAACTGATCGACTGGATCCACGCCGCGCGCGGCCGCTGCGCGGGCATCCTGATCAATCCCGGCGCCTGGACCCACACCTCGGTGGCGATCCGCGATGCGCTGGTGGCCAGTGAACTGCCGGTGATCGAAGTGCACCTGTCCAACGTGCACAAGCGCGAACCCTTCCGCCACCTGTCGTTCGTCTCGTCGATCGCCATTGGCGTGATCTGCGGCCTCGGCAGCCAGGGCTACCGCATGGCCCTCAGCCATTTCGCCGAGCTGTTGCAGGAGCACGCCGCATGACCCAGCCCACCATCCTTGCCGGCTTGATCGGCCGTGGCATCCAGCTGTCGCGCACCCCCGCCCTGCACGAGCACGAGGGCGATGCACAGGCGCTGCGCTACCTCTACCGCTTGATCGACGCCGACCAGCTGCAGCTCGATGACAGCGCCCTGCCCCAGTTGCTCGACGCCGCGCAGCGCACCGGCTTCACCGGGCTGAATATCACCTACCCGTTCAAGCAGGCGATCCTGCCCCTGCTCGACGAGCTGTCGGACGAGGCACGCGGTATCGGCGCGGTGAACACCGTGGTGCTCAAGGACGGCAAGCGGGTCGGCCACAACACCGACTGCCTGGGCTTTGCCGAAGGCTTGCGCCGTGGCCTGCCGGATGTGACACGACGCCAGGTGGTGCAGCTGGGTGCCGGCGGTGCAGGCTCCGCGGTGGCCCATGCGCTGCTGGGTGAAGGTGTCGGAAGGCTGGTGCTGTTCGAAGTGGACCCGGCGCGGGCGCAGGCGCTGGTGGACAACCTGAACCAGCGTTTCGGCGCCGGCCGAGCGGTGATCGGCAGTGACCTGGCGGGTGAGTTGGCGGCGGCGGATGGGTTGGTGAATACCACGCCGGTGGGCATGGCCAAGCTGCCGGGCACGCCGTTGCCGGTCGAATGGCTGCATGCGCGGCTGTGGGTGGCGGAGATCATCTATTTCCCGCTGGAGACCGAATTGCTGCGGGCGGCACGGGCGTTGGGTTGCCGTACCCTGGATGGCAGCAACATGGCGGTGTTTCAGGCGGTGAAGGCGTTTGAGCTGTTCAGTGGGCGGGAGGCGGATGCGCGGCGGATGCAGGCGCATTTTGCCAGTTTCACCTGAATCCGTGCCGGCGATAGGGCCAGCACAGACAAATCACCCTTTCTCATCCAACAACGCCTGTATCACCTTCTCCTGCCCGTCATAATCCCCCTCGCCAAAATGCACATGCCGCACCTGTCCCTGGCGATCGACAAAGTAATGCGCCGGCCAGAACTGGTTCCCCCACGCATTCCACACCTGATGGTCATTGTCCACCGCCACCGGATATCCGATACCCAGGCTGGCCACCTTGCGCTTCAATTGCCCGACGTCATGTTCGTAGTCGTACTCCGGGGTATGCACCCCCACCACCACCAGCCCCTGGTCGGCGTAGCGCCGGGCCCAATCATTGACGTGCGGCAGGCTGCGCTGGCAGTTGATGCAGTCCCATGTCCAGAAATCCACCAGCACCACCTTGCCCTTGAGCGCGGGGGCGTCCAGCGGCGGCGAGTTCAGCCACTGGCTGGCGCCCGCCAGCGACGGCATGGCGCCATAGCTGTCGCGTGCCAGCAGCTGGCCGGCCAGGCCAAGGCCCACCAACGCCAAGGCCACGCCGCCCGCCTTCAACAGCCGACGATCAATTGTCATGGCAACCGCCGGTGGCGTAGGTGCGGTATTCCACACTCTCGTGCTGGCCTTTGGAGTCGATGTAGTTCATGCGCGTGTTGACCGGGCCACAGGCGTTGCTCTGGTCATCTTTGACCGACAGCACTTTCTTGATGTCCAGGTGATCACCGTAGCGGTACTGCATGACGCCGTCATTGTTCATCGGCGCGGTGGCCGCCTGAGCGGCGATGGCGCCGAAACCGAGTACGGCGATCAGGCTGGCACGGGCAAAAGTCTTTACGTTCATGGCATTTCTCCTGGCATCTTCGAGCGGTGGGGAGTGATGCTCCCCGGTCGAGAGCCATTTCACGCCTGCCAGGTATCTCGTATGTGTCGTTTGTACCGGTGATGTGCTTCCTCCTGTATCTGTGCCAAGGGCAGATACACTGCAATACAAACCCCGGCAGGCAAGCGCGAGTGCCCTCGGTACACTGCGCCCCACTGCCCTTGCACAGGACGCCTGCGATGGAACATGTCGATCACATCCTGATCGTCGACGACGACCGCGAAATCCGCGAGCTGGTCGGCAATTACCTGAAAAAGAACGGCCTGCGCACCAGCATCGTCGCCGACGGCAGGCAGATGCGCGCGTTCCTCGAAGCCAACAGCGTCGACCTGGTGGTGCTCGACATCATGATGCCGGGCGACGACGGCCTGCTGCTGTGCCGCGAGCTGCGCGCCGGCAAGCATCGCAACACGCCGGTGCTGATGCTGACCGCGCGCAACGACGAGACCGACCGCATCATCGGCCTGGAAATGGGCGCCGACGACTACCTGACCAAGCCCTTTTCCGCCCGCGAACTGCTGGCCCGCATCAATGCCGTGCTGCGCCGCACGCGCATGCTGCCGCCCAACCTGACCATCAGCGAAAGCAGCCGCCTGCTGGGCTTTGGCCAGTGGCGCCTGGACACCACCGCGCGCCACCTGCTCGACAGCGAAGGCACCCTGGTGGCCCTGAGCGGTGCCGAGTACCGCCTGCTGCGGGTATTTCTCGACCACCCGCAGCGGGTGCTCAGCCGCGAGCAACTGCTCAACCTGACCCAGGGCCGCGAGGCGGACATCTTCGACCGCTCCATCGACCTGCTGGTCAGCCGCCTGCGCCAGCGCCTGGGTGACGACGCCCGTGAGCCGAGTTGCATCAAGACCGTGCGCAGCGAGGGCTATGTGTTCTCGCTGCCCGTGCAATTGCTCGAGTCGCCCTCATGAAATGGCCACGCACCCTGGCTTCGCGCCTGGCACTGATCTTCTTCACCGGGCTGGTGCTGGCCTACGGGCTGTCGTTCAGCCTGCAGGCCTATGAGCGCTACATCAGCAGCCGCTCGATGATGCTCAGCAACCTTGAGCAGGATGTCGCCACTTCGGTGGCCATTCTCGATCGCCTGCCGGCGGCCGAACGGGCCGCCTGGCTGCCGCGCCTGGAACGGCGTACCTACCGCTACCGGCTGGACCAGGGGCTGCCGGGGCAAGCGATGCCGAGCAGCGAACCGCCAATGGCCGCCGAATCGATCGTCAAGGCCATCGGCGACCGCTACCCCCTCACCTTCCAGGATATTCCGGGCCCCAACGCGCACTTCCAGGCGCACTTGCGCCTGACCGATGGGGCACCGCTGACCATCGATGTCACCCCTTCGCCGGTGCCGGTCGCGCGCTGGCTGCCGCTGGTGCTGCTGATCCAGCTGGCCGTGCTGCTGTTCTGTACCTGGCTGGCGGTGCGCCTGGCCATTGGCCCGCTGACGCGCCTGGTGCAGGCGCTGGACACCCTCGACCCGGACAAGCCCGGTGTGCGCCTGGACGAAAGCGGCCCCCGCGAAGTGAAGTATGCGGCCGTCGCCTTCAATGCCCTGCAGGCGCGTATCGCCGCTTACCTCAAGGAGCGCATGCAGCTGCTGGCGGCGATTTCCCACGACCTGCAGACCCCGATCACGCGCATGAAGCTGCGCGTCGAGGTGATGGACGAAGGGGTCGAGAAAGACAAGCTGTGGCATGACCTGGATGCCATGGAGCACCTGGTGCGCGAAGGCGTAGCCTATGCCCGCAGCATGGACATCAACACCGAGCCGCCGTGCCGGATCAACCTCGACGCCTTCCTCGACAGCCTGGTGTTCGATTACCAGGACAGCGGCGCCCAGGTGGAACGCCAAGGCAGCACCGATAGCCTGCTGGAAACCCGCCCGCATGCCCTGCGCCGGGTGCTGGTCAACCTGGTGGACAATGCCTTGAAGTTTGCCGGCAAGGCTCAGCTGGAGGTGAGCCGCGAGCAAGGGCATACCGTGATCCGAGTGCTCGACGACGGCCCGGGGATTCCGGCTGAAGAACTGGGCGAGGTGCTCAAGCCGTTCTATCGGGTAGAGAGTTCGCGTAATCGCAGTACCGGTGGCACGGGGTTGGGGCTGGCGATTGCCCAGCAACTGATCCAGGCCATGGGCGGGCAGTTGACCTTGAGCAATCGCCAGAGTGGCGGGCTTTGCGCACAGATCGAGTTGTGATGAAAGGCTGATGACGCTATCGCCGGCAAGCCGGCTCCCACAGGTACTGCGCAAGCCTCAACTGTGGGAGCCGGCTTGCCGGCGATAGGGCCCTCCGGTACACCCAATCATTACAGTCGGATACACAACCCCACCCCCTTCGACACACTGCAGATACCCCTTCCCCGCACACTCCCGGCCACACACCTTCACACCGGGAGACACTCCATGATCACCCTCACCCGCACCTTCACCACCCTCGACCGCGCCGGCAACTGGAGCGCCGACCTGCCGCTACGGCTGTTCCTGGCCTGGGAGTTCTTCGAGTCGGGCGTTGAGAAATTCAATGGCAGCAACTGGTTCAGTGACCTGCAGTCCAGCTTCCCGTTCCCCTTCAGCGCACTGCCGCCGGAGCTGAACTGGCAGCTGTCGATGTGGGCCGAGCTGGTGCTGCCTTTGCTACTGTTGCTGGGCCTGGGCACGCGGCTGGCCGCAGCGGGGCTGATGGTGGTCACCGTGGTGGCCATCGCCGCCGTGCACTGGCCAGTGCATTGGTCGAGCCTGACGGAACTGGCGCAGGGATACGCCATTACCGACCGAGGCTTCGGCAACTTCAAACTGCCGCTGATCTACCTGGTGGCACTGCTGCCCTTGCTGCTCAAAGGATCGGGGCGACTGAGCCTGGACCACTGGCTCAGGTCCCGTGTGCTGACCCGCTGATACGCCGCTGCGGTCAATCTTCGAGCGGTTTGGGGGGCGCTGCAGGTTTGGCCGGCTTGGCGGGTTTGCTGTCCTTGGCCTTTGGCTCGGGGACAGCCGCCGCCACCGGCTCAGGTGCAGACATCGCCTTCTCGGTGGCCGGCAGCTCGTCGACTGCCTTGAGGATGGCCTGGGGGTCGATCTTCTCGCCCGTGTCGTCATCCTTGAGTACGTGCCGCTCGCCATCCTTGCCCACCAGGATCACCTTGGTGCCCTTGCTGGCACCCAGCTTGAGCTCGCGGATCAAGGCCATGGTGGTCTGCTGTTCGAGGTTCTTGTCCTCGCGCTTGCCCATCATGTTGGCGACGCTGTACACCACCAGCCCGCGCTCCTTGAAAGCGGCCTGGGTGGCCGGGTCCTTGAGTGCGTCGTTGAGGCCGCGCAGCGTGGGGTCCGCGCTGCTCGGAGCAATGACGACCAACGGCCTGGCCTTGCCCAGTTCCTTGGCCAGGGGTGCGTCACTGTCGGCGGCAAACAGAGGGCCAGCGACGGCAAGCAAGGTGGCGAGGGTCAGTGACCGGACGAGCATGCGTATCTCCTTATTCTCTCGATAAACCAAAGACTACAGATCATGGAGAAAGATCCGACGCAGGAGCCTAAACCAGTTGCCTGGGGGCGTGCGCGGCACAAAAGTAACTTCCGATTACCATGAGCGGGCTGTGACATCTCCGGAAACATCACCGCCCTGTTAGAGCATAGTTCAAAGCCGCCAGGGGTCAGCTATCGCTTAACGTTATGGTGTGCGCCCGGCCCATGGCCTCACGGGTCAGTTGCAGCATCACCTCGTGTTCGCGTTGCTGGGTATGGATATGCAACAGCGCGATCTCGCTCTCCATGTTGCCCAGCTCCATCAGCCGTTCCAGCTCGTCATGGATATCCTGCGGCACCTTCAGGCGAGCCTTGAAACTGGCGTTCAGGTAATCCTGCCAGAACGCTTGGCGCGAGAGGAATTGCGCCAGGCTGTCCCGCGACTGCGCGGCGATCACGGCACGCTCGGCGCGCAGGATGTCATGCGGCCTGAGGCTGGGGATGCCGGCATACAGCATGTCGTCCTGCTGCACCGGCAGGTCCAGCTTCACACGCAAGGCGATCCGGTAGGCCAGCGCGAACTCGATCGACTCGCTGCTCGCCCCCACGTTCAAGGCATGCTCTGCCGCCAGCTGGTCCAGCACCTGCATGCGCCAGAGCTGCCCGCCCAGGTGCAACAGTGCGCGCTCGGGGTGCTGGGCCAGCTCACCGTGGCGCGCACGCCACAGCAGCACGCGCAACTCCAGGTCGGTGAAGCGTACGGTGGCGTTGTCCTGGCAATCGGTCACCGCCGCGTGCTCGAACAGTTCGTGTCTGAGCACGTCATCCCTGACCATGAACTCGAACATGTCCAGCAGGCGTGCGGCAAAATTCCTGGCCAGCGGGAACGACTTGAAGTTGCCCGATGAGGTCAGCGCCGACAGGGTATTGAACAACTCCCTTGCCCCCTGATCGGCTTCCAGCTGCGTCCACAGTGCGGCCAGGTCGTCGCGCCGGCCGGGGGGAGCCACGTCCAGCCAGCGCAGGCGATACGGCACACGGCTCTCCTCCAGCCAGTGCCAGATGCTGACGGCTTCTGGCCCGGCGGCGAACAGGTTGCCGGCCAGGTTGACCCGCCCCACGCGCCACAGCTGCGACTCATGGAAGCCCTCGGGCAGTTCGTAAAGGTAGTTGTCGCGCAGGTCGAGGGTGTGCAGCTCAGGGCTGTCCATCACCCCATAGGGGAAGTCGGCGAGCCTGGTGCCCTGCAGGTACAGGGCATTGAGCCGGGGCATGCCGAAGATCGAAAAGCTCCTGGCCAGCGGGTTTGACGCCAGGTTCAGGTACACCAGCGAACTGCAGCTGGCCAGCACCAATGCCTGCCCTTCATCCAGCGCAATCTGGTTGCCCGAAAGGTCGAGCACTTCCAGTTGCGCGGCCAGCGCCTGCGGCAGCGGCAGGCGCCGCAGACGGCAATGAGTGATTTCCAGGCTGCGCAGGTTGGGGAAAGCCTGCAGGAAGTCATCAGGCAGGGTCTCAAGGCGCATGGCACGCAGCGCGATGACCGATACATGCGGAAAACTGACCGATTCGGGCAAGCTCGGCAGGTGCTGTATGCGCCCGCCGATATGGCTGAAGATGTAGTGCAACTGGTCCACCGCATCGTTGCCCAGTTCCGGGATCAGCCAGCGCCAGCAATCGATCAGGCCCTTGCGCAATTCACGACGGGCGAACAGTTCGAGCGAGGGGAAGGCGCCGCGCACCCACTGGTTCAGGTGGCTGCGCAGGGCGTTGTACTGCTGCTCCAGGGCTTCAAGCTGCAACAGCGCATCCTGGCGCTGCAGCCAGCGGCCGATCTGCTCGTCGCTGAAGGCCGGGTAGAGGTCTCGCAGCCTGGCCTGCAAGGCCCGTGGGCTACGCCCACCGAGGGTCGCCCAGAACCTGCCGCCGCTCAACGGGTAACCGATCCTGCCGTCGGCGAAGCGCTGAGGGGCGAGGAACGAGCGATTGGGCCGGTCCAGGCCAAGCCAACCCATGAGGGTGTCGCGCAGGCCATTCGCTTCTGCCGACAGGTGCGCCCGCAAAGCCGCCGCAAAAGGCTCGCCCAGGCCGGTTGCTGCACGCTGTTCAGGGGTGTAGGCCTGAGCCACCACATCGAACAGCTCGCCCACCTCGGCCAAGGGGCCATCGCCTGCGCCGTGGCGGCTGAATGTGCCTTGACGGTGGATGAGGTCGAACGCTCCGGCACGGCCCTCGGTCGTCAGCAAAGGCTGGCTGGCATCACCGTCGAACAGCCTCCAGCTCGGCCCCAGGCTGGCCCCAGGCAGGCGCGCGAGCAGCTGCAGTACAACCCGCGCCAGGTCGAGATTCTGCGGCGTGTCGAAGGCCAGGGCCTCATACACCCGTGCAAGGCGAATGCCCGTCACCTGCACCCTGGCGGCCTGGGCCATGAACAGCGGCACCTGCTGGGTCTTGAGCAAGGCTTCACGTTCGTCCTCGCTGGCCGTGCGCAGCACTTCATCGGCCGCCAGCCGGTGCAGGCTGGTGAAGCGCCTGCGCAATACCAGGCTCGCCTCGGTGTCGGGCAGTTGCGCGTCATAGCGTTGTTGCAAGAACTCGCGGCGCAGGCTCCAGACCACATCGGCCAACGCCTGGCCTTCTTTGCCGGCCGCGCCGGGCAGCCCCCTGGCGTGCGCCAGCAGCGCCGTGTCGGCAATCGCCTGGCCGCTGCGCAGCTGCCGCCCCAGGCTCTGGATGCGGCTGGCCAGCAACAGCCGTATCACCGTGTCGGCGACACCGGCTTCGGCACGCCGGCCATACACGTGCCAGGCCCGCAGGTGGTCGGCCTCCAGGCCATGAATGGCCATGACCTGGTCGACCTGAGGGTCATCCAGTTCACTGTAGGGCCTGCCCAGACGGCGAAACAGCAGGTGCGTGTCGGCCCACTGTGCGGGTTGCTCATGCCATAGCCGCCAAGCACCTGCACCGTTGTGACGCAACTGCGGCCCATGCCCGCGGTAGGTGTCCAGTTGCCAGGGCTCGCCGAGACTGGTTTGGCGAACCCTATACCACACCCCTTGCATCTCGACCCAGCAGCGTTCGCCCTGCCGATAGATACCCAGCTCGTCCCTCACGGCGGTGCCCGGTGGGCCGTCGCTGCGGTAGGGCCGCAGGTCGCCGTTCCACAGCTTTTCACTGCCGTCCTCCAGCCGCGCCGTGATCAACTCATCCACCTGGCTCCAGGCGCGGCGGGCGACGGTGACGGTGGCGGCGGTCGCGCCGAGCATGGCAATGCCTTTGCCTACGCTGAGCATGTGTTCAAGAGCCGCATCGCGCTCGTCGTCGTGCCAGTCGGCGATGGCCTGATAGGTTTCCTCCAGCAACTCGTAGGCCATCACTGCCGCCAGCACCGCGCCAATCGCCGGCAGGTACAGCCCGGCCACCACCAGCAGTGTCCAGCCCTCGGCGCGCAGGCGTATGTCGTGCTCTTGCTGGGCCTGGCGGTCGAGCTCGGCCACGGGCGGCGCGATCATCGCGGCATCGTCCTTGATCTGGGCGATCCAGGCAGCGGCCAGGTGGTCGAACAAGGTCGGCGGGTAGCCGGTGGTCTGCTCATCGAGGCTGCGGGTAGCCCAGTCGGCCACATCATCGAGGCGCTCGCCCACCGCGGCGAACAGCTGCTGGCTGTCCCGGCGGCGCACGAAACGGCTGAAAAAGCGCCGGTAGGCCGGGTCACGCAGGCGCATGCCGAGCACTCGGCGCGCGTAGTCGTCGAGGTCGTCACGGGCGCTCCAGGCACCCTGCGGGTCGCCCGGCACATACACCAGCACGCGCCTGGAGCTGTTGTAGATCACCCCCACATCGATCACATCCAGCACCACGATGCGCTGCAAGGCGCAGCCGAACAGCTTGAGTTGCCGGGCGTTCACGGGAGCCCCGTGCAGCCGGCCCAGGCGGTCTTCGCGGCATAGCTGCGTCACCAGCTGCAGCTCGTCCGTGCTCAGCACACCTTGCGCCCGGGCCTTGACGGCATCGGCCAGCATGCCGTAGCGCTGCAACTGCGCCAGCAATGCCTGGACGCCCTGCTCGCCGTTGTCTTCAAGCAAGACCGAATCCAGGTGACGCTGATACTGCTGCCCCAGGTCCAGGTCACGACACAGCCCGGCAAAGGCCAGCGCGGACAGGCCGGCCTGGGCAACGCCTCGGGTGTCGACCACGGCATTGCGCGCGGGCTGCTCGCTGCGTTCCTGTTCAGTGAAGTTGTAAAGCGCCGCTTCCAGCAACGGCAGGTCGTAGTAGTCGCTGTCCTGCACGGGCAAGCGCCCGGCCACGAAGCCGGCCGTTGGAGAGATGTAGTGATACCAGCGGCGAAAGTAGAGCTTTTCGACCTCAAGCCGTCCATGGCGGTCGAGCGCCTGCTGCAGCAAGGGCCTGGCAAAGTCGTCGATACGGCGCACCCGTGCAAAGGCGACGGCCAACGTCTGACGCAGGTGCACGAGTTTTCGCAATGCCTCGCTCAGCACGCTGAACTCGCCCTCGCTGAGCGAACTCATCCAGGCCGGCAGGCGCTTGGCGATCAATTGGTCCTGATACGCTTGGGCGACGGCAAGGGTATCGACTTCAGGGGTGTTGTCCTGCATGGCTAGCTCCTGGGTGCGGTTCGGCACGAGGCTAGGCAATGCAGGTCAACAGCGGTAATTAGCTATCTAGCACCTGTTCAGAACAGCAGCAGCTGGCGATCGGTGAGGCGGCTGAAGTCATCGTTGACGAAGGGCAGGATCGCATCCGCCACGGGCTGCAGCTGGCGGCTCAGGTAATGCTGGTAATCGATCTGCGCGTGCAGGTTCTCCAGCGGCTGTGGGCCGGCGGTGGTGATGACGTAGCTGATCCAGCCGCCGCGCTGGTACTGCAGCGGGCGGCCCAGGCGCTGGTTGAATTCGTCGGCCAGGCGCGCCGCACGCACATGGGGCGGCACATTGCGCTGGTAGTCGGCCAATGGCCGACGCAGGCGCTTGCGGTACACCAGCAGCTCGTCCTGCTCGCCGGCCAGGGTGCGCCGCACGTACTCGCACAGGTAGTCGCGATAAGGCTCGCCGCGAAAGACCCGACCATAGAGTTCCTGCTGGAACTGGCGGGCCAGTGGCGACCAGTCGGTGCGCACCGACTCGAGGCCTTTGTAGACCATTTCCTCAGTGCCATCGGCGCGCTGCACCAGGCCCGCGTAGCGTTTCTTGCTGCCCTCGTCGGTGCCGCGGATGGTCGGCATCAGGAAGCGCCGGTAATGCACTTCGTACTGCAGCTCCAGCGCGCTTTCCAGTTTCATGGTGTCGCGCAGTTGCTGGCGCCACCACTGGTTGACCTCGGCCACCAGCGCGCGCCCGATACGGGCGGCGGCCTCCTCGTCATGAGCGCCCTTGAGCCAGACGAAGGTGGAGTCGGTATCGCCGTAGATCACATCGAAGCCACGCGCTTCGATCAGGGCGCGGGTCTGACGCATGATCTGGTGCCCGCGCATGGTGATCGAGGATGCCAGGCGCGGGTCGAAGAAGCGGCAACCGCTGGAGCCGAGCACCCCATAGAAGGCGTTCATGATGATCTTCAGCGCCTGCGACAAGGCCGCGTTGCCGTCGCGCTTGGCCGCCTCCCTACCCTGCCACACGCGCTCGACGATAGCGGGCAGGCAATGCTGGCTGCGCGAGAAGCGCCCGCCGCGAAAACCTTCGACCGAATGCGCGTCATCGGGCTGGCGCAAGCCCTCGACCAGGCCCACGGGGTCGATCAGGAAGGTGCGGATGATCGACGGGTACAGGCTCTTGTAGTCCAGCACCAGCACCGAGTCATACAGCCCCGGGCGCGAGTCCATGACGAAACCGCCGGGGCTGGCTTCGTCAGGGCGGCTGCCGAGGTTGGGGGCGACAAACCCCATTCGGTGCATGTGCGGGATGTACAAATGGCAGAACGCAGCCACCGAGCCGCCGCTGCGGTCCACTGCCAGGCCGGTGACGGCGGCGCGTTCGAGCAGAAATTCAAGCAAGCGGGTGTGGGCGAAGATGCGTGTCACCAGCTCGCAGTCCTTGAGGTTGTAGCGAGCCAGCGCGGGCTTGTCCTCGGCGAACATGCGGTTGATCTCGTCCATGCGCTGGTAGGGCGTGTCGATGGCCTTGCCCTCGCCGAGCAAGGTCTGGGCGACATTTTCCAGGCTGAAGGACGGGAAACTCCATGTTGCTGAGCGCAACGCTTCGATGCCGTCGATCAGCAGGCGTCCCGGTGCATCGGCGAACACGTGGCCGCCGTTGGCGTGGGCACGCAGGGTCATGGGCGCACCTTCGCGGCCCAGGGCCAGCGGCACCTGCAGTTGCTTGGCGTGTTCGTGCAGCAGGCGCAGGTCGAACTGCACCAGGTTCCAGCCGATGATCGCGTCGGGGTCGTGCTGGGCCAGCCATTGGTTGAGGCACACCAGCAGTGCTGCGCGGTCTTGGCAGTAGTGCAGGTCGAAGTCGAGGCTTTCGGGGGCGTTGGCGGCTGGGCCGAGCATGTACACCTGGCGTTGGCCGCAGCCTTCGAGGGCGATGCTGTAGAGCTCGCCGCGTTCGCTGGTTTCGATGTCCAGCGACACCAGGCGCAGGGGTGGGCGGTAGTCGCTGGCGGGTTTGAGCTGGGCATCGCAGAGCACGCCGTGGGAGTCGGGCGTGCCGGTGAACTGCACTGCGGCGGTGATGAAGCGCTCCATGAGGTAGCGTTCTGGGGGGCGGATGTCGGCCTCGAAGACGTCGATACCGGCGCTGCGCATGCGTTGTTCGAGTTGCATGAGCTGGCGGTGTTGGCGGGTGTAGAGGCCGACCATGGGGCGTTGTTCGAAGTCGCGCAGGCGCAGGGGTTTGAGTTGGGCGCCGGCTTCGCCGGTGAGTAGCAGGCGTGCGTGTTCGGCCTGCGCCTGGGGCAGGAAGGCGACGGACTCCTGGGGTGCCAGGCGCACGCGCTGTGGTCCTTGGTCGGTGGCCAGCCAGAACTCCACGCAGGTGCCTTCGGGCGTGTCATACCAGTGCCGGGTCAGGACAAAGCCCTGCTGCAATTCCACGGTTACCTCGAATCATCACGTCAT
The DNA here is from genome assembly GCF_044749525.1 of Pseudomonas sp. NPDC089395. Classification (NCBI taxonomy): domain Bacteria; kingdom Pseudomonadati; phylum Pseudomonadota; class Gammaproteobacteria; order Pseudomonadales; family Pseudomonadaceae; genus Pseudomonas; species Pseudomonas sp. NPDC089395. Next base: position 230 of record NZ_JBIVID010000022.1, on the reverse strand, counting down.
TAGCGCCGATTCTACCGCCCAGCCCTACATTTAGCTTTCGCTCTTGCTCTTGCTCTTGCTCTTGCTCTTGCCGTTGCTCTTGCTTCTGGTGCGCGCAAGTTCAGTCACCGCAAATTGCGACGTCAGGAGGCCGAGCGGAGGTCTTGCGGAGGGAGGCGACGGGCATGGATGCCCGTCGAGCGCTGGGCCCCAGGATGGGGCCTGCAGCGCGGTCCTCCCGGGAGCAAGAC
>NZ_JBIVID010000021.1:0-40450 GCF_044749525.1 Pseudomonas sp. NPDC089395 | reverse complement strand
TCAAGATGAAACTCGGCGGCCTGAGCCCTGTGGCTTACAGAGCCCAGGCCGCGTAGCCTTACACACTCAGCGTCCAACTTTTGGGGTGCAGCTCATTCACCGCTGAGCCTGTAGGAGCGGATTTATCCGCGATGGGCCGCCAAGCGGCCCCCAAGCACCGATCCCCAGGAGCAGCCCCGTGAAAGCCCTCGACCAACTCAGCTTCGACAACCGCTTCGCCCGCCTGGGTGACGCGTTCTCCACCCAGGTGCTGCCCGACCCCATCGCAGACCCTCGCCTGGTGGTAGCCAGCGAGTCGGCCATGGCCCTGCTCGACCTCGACCCCGCGCAAGCCGAGCTGCCGATCTTCGCCGAGCTGTTCAGCGGCCAGAAACTCTGGGAAGCGGCCGACCCACGGGCGATGGTCTATTCCGGCCACCAGTTCGGCGCCTACAACCCACGCCTGGGCGATGGTCGCGGCCTGCTGCTGGCCGAAGTGCTCAGCGACGCGGGCGAGCACTGGGACTTGCACCTCAAGGGTGCCGGCCAGACCCCGTACTCGCGCATGGGAGACGGGCGCGCCGTGCTGCGCTCTTCGATTCGCGAGTTCCTCGCCTCCGAAGCCCTCCATGCGCTGAGCATCCCGACCAGTCGGGCACTGTGCGTGATCGGTTCGAGCACCCCGGTATGGCGCGAAACCCGCGAAAGTGCAGCCATGCTCACGCGCCTGGCGCAGAGCCACGTGCGCTTCGGGCATTTCGAATACTTCTACTACACCAAGCAGCCTGAACAGCAGCGGGTGCTGATCGATTACGTGCTGGAGCAGCACTACCCCGAATGCCGCGATGCCGAACAGCCCTACCTGGCCATGTTCCGCACCATCGTCGAGCGCAATGCCGAACTCATCGCCCGCTGGCAGGCCTATGGGTTCTGCCATGGGGTGATGAACACCGACAACATGTCGATTCTTGGCATCACCTTCGACTTCGGCCCCTACGCGTTCCTCGACGACTTCGACGCCAACTTCATCTGCAACCATTCCGATGATCGCGGCCGCTACAGCTACGCCAACCAGGTGCCGATCGGCCACTGGAACCTCAGCGCACTGGCCCAGGCGCTCACCACGGTCATCGAGGTCGATCCGCTGAAAGAAGCGCTGGGGTTGTTCCTGCCGCTGTACCAGGCCCACTACCTGGACCTGATGCGCCGGCGCCTGGGCCTTACCACCGCCGAAGACGACGACATGGCGCTGGTCGAACGCCTGCTGCAGTGCATGCAGAGCGGCGGCGTGGACTACAACCTGTTCTTCCGCAAGCTGGGCGATCAACCCGTGGCCGCTGCCCTCACCGTGGTGCGCGACGACTTCATCGACCTGGCCGGTTTCGACGCCTGGGGTGCGGACTACCTGGCCCGCTGCGAGCGCGAAGCCGGCAACGCCGAGGGGCGGCGCGAGCGCATGCATGCGGTGAACCCGCTGTATGTGCTGCGCAACTACCTGGCGCAGAAAGCCATCGAAGCGGCCGAAGCGGGGGATTACAGTGAAGTGCGTCGGCTGCATCAGGTGCTGAGCCGGCCGTTCGAGGAGCAAGCCGGGATGCAGGCCTATGCCGAGCGACCACCGGAGTGGGGCAAGCATCTGGAAATCAGCTGCTCCTCATAGGCCTCATCACCGGCAAGCCGGCGATAGGGCCCGATCAAACACCACAAGGAACTGACATGACCGACCCGATACTGCTCCCCTGCCCTCACTGCAACGGCCTCAACCGCCTGCCCGCCACGCGCCTGGGCGATGCCCCGAAATGCGGCCGCTGCAAACAGGATGTGCTGCTCGGCAAACCCTTCGACCTCAGCGAAAGCAGCTACGCCAGCCAGATCAAAGGCGACCTGCCGCTGTTGGTCGACGTCTGGGCCGACTGGTGCGGCCCGTGCAAGTCCTTCGCCCCCACCTTCGAACAGGCCGCCGGCCAGCTCAAAGGCCGCTGCCGCCTGGCCAAGCTCGACAGCGAAGCCAACCGCAACCTGGCCGGGCAACTGGGCATCCGCTCGATCCCCAGCCTGATCCTGTTCAAGAATGGCCGCGAAGTCAGCCGCCAGGCTGGAGCGTTTCCACTCCAGTCGTTGCTGGAGTGGCTGCGTAGTCAGGGGGTCTAGGCGTTCTCTTCAAGCAGGGAATGCAACTCGACGAACTGCTGGGTCAGCTTGTGCCGTGGCTCCAGGTGGATCAGCGGCAGGCTGGCGTGGTGCGACTCGCGCATCTTCACCGAACTGCCCAGGTACACCGGTAGCACCGGCAAACCTTCGGCCAGCAACTCGTCGAGCATCTGCTGGGGCAGGCTGGCACGGGACTGGAACTGGTTGACCACGATCCCTTCGACCACCAGGTCTTCGTTGTGGTCTTCCTTGAGCTCTTCGATCTCAGCCAGCAGGCCATATAGGGCCTGGCGCGAGAAACTGTCGCAGTCGAAAGGAATCAGCACGCGATCAGCGGCGATCAGTGCCGATACCGCATAGAAATTCAACGCAGGCGGCGTGTCGATGTAGATCCGCTCGTAATCCTCGTCCAGCTCGTCGAGCAATTTGCGCAGTTTGTTGATCTTGTGCTTGGCCTCAAGCTTGGGCTGCAGGTCGGCCAGCTCCGCCGTGGCGGTGACCACATGCAGGTTGTCGAACGGAGTTTCGTAGATATCGACCTTGTTCTTCTTGCTGAACGGCCCGCTGGACAGGCTCTGCTTGAAGAAATCGGCAATACCCATGGGGATGTCTTCACCGGTGAGCCCGGTCAGGTATTGAGTCGAGTTGGCCTGAGAATCCAGGTCGATCAGCAAGGTCCGATAGCCTTCGCTGGCGCTGACCGCCGCCAGGTTGCAAGCGATGCTCGACTTGCCTACGCCACCTTTCTGATTGAACACCACGCGCCGCATGAGAGACCTCCGTGTATCAACGAATGACCGAGTATGTGGCGGCGCGGCGGCAATGGCCAGTGGCATTTGCCGGACGTTGACGGCAACGCTACCCTGCCCCGCGCGAAAACTGTGCACCCTCGCCGCCCGAGATGCTCGGCGCGTGGCACTGGCCGCTGCACCTCAATTGATAGCGGAAGTCGCGTCGGTGACCAGTTCGGCGAAGGCCTTGGCCATCGCCGAGCTGCCGCGCTCACGTTGTACCAGCCACACGGCCGACGTCGCGCCCTCGTCGAGCAAGGTCCTGTAGACCACGCCTTCGATGCGCATACGCTGGAAAGAAGCCGGCAATACCGACACCCCAAGGCCTGCCGACACCAGCCCGATGATGGTCATCGCCTCGCCCGCTTCCTGGGTGAAGTGCGGGCTGAACCCTGCCTGCCGCGCCAGGTTCAGCAGCTGGGCGTACAAACCACTGCCATAGCTGCGCGGGAAGAACACAAAAGGCTCATGGGCCAGCGCGGCCATGTGCACGCCCTGTTCGGTACCCGCGGCCAGCGGATGCGACGCATTGATCACCGCCACCAAAGGCTCGCGGAACAGCTCGGTGGCTACCAGGCCTTCGGGCAGCGGCATTGGCCGCATCAGCCCGATTTCAATGGACTCGTCGAACACACCCTCCGCCACATCGCGGCTGCTCATTTCCTTGAGGCTCAGGTGCACGGCAGGATAACGCTGGCGAAACACATGGATCGCCTTGGGAATCTTCGAGGTGAACGGCGCCGATGCGGTGAAGCCGATCTTCATCTCGCCCAGCTCCCCCAATTGCGCCCGGCGTGCCACATCGGCCGCTTTCTCCACCTGCGCCAGCACCTGCCGTGCCTCGTCGAGGAACAACCTGCCAGCCTCGCTCAGTTCGACCCGACGATTGGTACGCTCGAACAACCGCGCCCCCAGCTCCTGCTCCAGCGCCTGGATCTGCTGACTCAGGGGTGGCTGGGAAATGCCCAGTTGCTGGGCTGCACGGCCAAAGTGCAGCTCTTCGGCAACGGCGATGAAGTACCGCAAATGGCGCAGTTCCATGATCAGCTCCGATTGGGTCGCAAAACCTCTCAAACAGGTCGAACAATATATTGGATCTAATCATTAGCCAGCTATAAGCTTTTTGCATTGCACGAGAGGTACCCGCCCGTGAAAACTGCTGTAGCCCCCCTTCCCGCCGCCCCCGAACCTGCCTCGCTGAACGACATCTGGATCGAAAAAGGCACCCCTGCCTTCATGAAGACCGTGCTGGCCCTGTTCAGCGGCGGCTTCGCCACCTTTGCCTTGTTGTACTGCGTACAGCCGATGATGCCGTTGCTGTCCCAGGAGTATGCGATCAATGCCGCACAAAGCAGCCTGGTGCTGTCGGTATCCACTGCCATGCTGGCGTTCGGGCTGTTGATCACCGGGCCGATTTCCGATCGCATCGGGCGCAAGCCGGTGATGGTCTTCGCCCTGTTGTGCGCGGCTTTGTCGACCATGGTCAGCGCGGTCATGCCGACCTGGGAATGGGTACTGGCGACACGGGCGCTGGTCGGCCTGTCGCTCAGCGGCCTGGCAGCCGTGGCCATGACCTACCTGAGCGAGGAGATCCATCCACAGCACATCGGCCTGGCCATGGGGCTGTACATTGGCGGCAATGCCATCGGCGGCATGAGCGGCCGCCTGATCACGGGGGTACTGATCGACTTCGTCAGCTGGCACATGGCAATGCTGATCATCGGCGGCCTGGCCCTGGTGGCGGCGCTGGTGTTCTGGAAGGTGCTGCCGGAATCGCGCAACTTCCGCGCGCAATCGCTCAAGCCCCGCAGGCTGCTGGATGGCTTCGTCATGCACTTCAAGGATGCCGGCCTGCCGTGGTTGTTCCTTGAGGCCTTCCTGCTGATGGGTGCCTTCGTCACCCTGTTCAACTACATCGGTTACCGCCTGCTGGCGGGGCCCTACCACATGAACCAGGCGCTGGTCGGCTTGCTGTCGGTGGTGTACCTGTCGGGCATCTACAGTTCGGCGCAGGTCGGCGCCCTGGCCGACAAGCTGGGTCGGCGCAAGGTGTTCTGGGCCAGTATCGTGGTGATGGCGGGCGGCTTGCTGATGACCTTGGCAACGCCTCTGGTGCTGATAATCCTGGGCATGCTGGTGTTCACCTTCGGTTTCTTTGGTGCGCACTCGGTGGCCAGCAGCTGGATTGGGCGGCGGGCGCTGAAGGCCAAGGGGCAGGCCTCGTCGCTGTACCTGTTCTGCTACTACGCGGGGTCGAGCGTGGCGGGTACGGCGGGTGGGGTGTTCTGGCATCACTGGGGGTGGAACGGTATCGGGCTTTTCATTGGCAGCTTGCTGGCGGTGGCGTTGATGGTGGCGTTGCACCTGAGCAGGCTGGAGCCCAAGAAGGCCTGAGCATTTGGGGCTGCTTTGCAGCCCATCGCTGGCAAGCCAGCTCCCACAAGGTCAGCGGTGATCGGTGTGGGAGCCGGCTTGCCGGCGATAGGGCCTTCGGATCAGTTCACGATCTCGACAATATCCACATCCACTTCACGGCTCATCAGGTGCTTCTCCACTTCGCCGGTCAGCTTGACCTTGGTCTTCTCGTTGAACGGCGTCGGCGGCAGGTCCTCATCATCGATTTCAACAGTGATCGTGCCGGTGTTGTCCTTGAACTCGTACTTGTCGTCGTTGTTGATCTTCTTGGTCACAAAGCCTTGCAGCACTACCGGCGTGTCATCGGCGGCATCATTGGCAGCAGCCACACTGGTCACTGGCTGGGCACCCGGGCCGGTATAACCGGCTGCCAGGGCAGCGGTGCTGAAGAGCGGGGCAAGGATCAGGGCGAGGTAACGTGCTTTCATGGGAATCGGGTCCTGTTTCGGTTTCGATGGGACCAGATTAACGACGATCGCTGAATTGAAACTTAATGCCATAAAAAAACCCGGCGCCAGGCCGGGTTTTCTGTATCTGCCATCAGATCACTGGTGGTACTGCGCCGACAGCTCGTGCACGGCGTTGATGAACACGCCCGCATGCTCTGGGTCGACTTCCGGCGTGATGCCATGCCCCAGGTTGAACACGTGGCCCGTGCCCTTGCCGTAGCTGGCAAGAATACGCGCCACTTCCGCGCGGATCGCTTCTGGCTTGGCATACAGCACCGTCGGGTCCATGTTGCCCTGCAGTGCCACCTTGTCACCGACACGGCGGCGCGCATCGCCGATCTCGCAGGTCCAGTCCAGGCCCAGCGCGTCGGCGCCGGCTTCGGCGATGCTTTCCAGCCACAGGCCGCCGTTCTTGGTGAACAGGATCACCGGCACCTTGCGGCCTTCGTGCTCGCGGATCAGGCCGCTGACGATCTTGCGCATGTAGGCCAGGGAGAATTCCTGGTACGCCGCCGCCGACAGGTTGCCGCCCCAGGTGTCGAAGATCTGCACGGCCTGGGCGCCAGCGAGGATCTGGCCGTTGAGGTAGCTGGTGACCGACTGGGCCAGCTTGTCCAGCAGCAGGTGCAGGGCTTGCGGGTTGTCGTAGGCCATCGCCTTGGTCTTGCGGAAGTCCTTGGACGAGCCGCCTTCGACCATGTAGGTGGCCAGGGTCCATGGGCTGCCGGAGAAACCGATCAGCGGCACACGGCCATTGAGTTCGCGGCGGATGGTGCTGACCGCGTCCATGACATAGCCCAGGTCTTTCTGCGGGTCAGGGATCGGCAGCGCTTCGATGTCGGCGGGGGTGCTGATGACTTTCTTGAAACGTGGGCCTTCGCCGGTTTCGAAGTACAGGCCAAGGCCCATGGCGTCGGGGATGGTGAGGATGTCCGAGAACAGGATCGCCGCGTCCAGCGGGTAGCGGTCCAGCGGCTGCAGGGTGACCTCGCAGGCGAACTGCGGGTTCATGCACAGGCTCATGAAGTCACCGGCCTTGGCGCGGCTGGCGCGGTACTCCGGGAGATAGCGGCCAGCCTGGCGCATCATCCACACCGGGGTGACGTCTACGGGTTGCTTGAGCAGTGCACGCAGGAAACGATCGTTCTTCAGGGCAGTCATGTCGGCATCCGGAAAAAAAGTGCGGGCATTTTCTCAGACGCCAGCGCAAAAGGCACGGCTGAGACCATGCGTTTTGTCTATTGGATGCGTTGGATCACGCAGTTTTGTATACAAAACCGGCCTCATCGCCGGCAAGCCGGCTCCCACAGGTATTGTGGGAGCCGGCTTGCCGGCGATGAGGCCGGTTCAGCCAAAATCAGACTTCGAGATAGTCCAGGATGCCTTCGGCAGCGGTCCGCCCTTCGAAAATGGCGGTCACCACCAGGTCCGAACCGCGCACCATATCGCCACCGGCGAAGACTTTCGGGTTGCTGGTCTGGTGCTTGAACTTGCCCTTCTCCGGCGCCACCACACGGCCCTGGCTGTCCATCTGGATGCCATGCTGCTCGAACCACGGCGCTGGGCTTGGGCGGAAGCCGAAGGCGATCACCACGGCATCGGCCGGCAGGATCTCTTCAGACCCTGGAATCGGCTCGGGGCTGCGACGGCCACGGGCGTCCGGCTCGCCGAGACGGGTCTCGACCACCTTCACGCCTTCGACCTTGTCCTCGCCGACAATGGCGATAGGCTGGCGGTTGTAGAGGAACTTCACGCCCTCTTCCTTGGCGTTCTTGACCTCTTTGCGCGAGCCCGGCATGTTGGCTTCGTCTCGACGGTAGGCGCAGGTCACCGCCTTGGCGCCCTGACGGATGGAGGTGCGGTTGCAATCCATCGCGGTGTCGCCACCGCCCAGTACCACCACCTTCTTGCCCTGCATGTCGACGAAATCTTCCGGCGACTTCTCGAAGCCCAGGTTGCGGTTGACGTTGGCGATCAGGAAGTCCAGCGCGTCATGCACGCCCGGCAGGTCTTCACCCGGGAAGCCACCTTTCATGTAGGTGTAGGTGCCCATGCCCATGAACACGGCGTCGTACTCGGCGAGCAGCTGCTCCAGGGTGATGTCCTTGCCCACCTCGGTGTTCAGGCGGAACTCGATGCCCATGCCGGTGAAGACTTCGCGGCGATTGCTCAGCACGGTCTTTTCCAGCTTGAACTCAGGGATGCCGAAGGTCAGCAGGCCGCCGATTTCCGGGTTGCGGTCGAACACCACCGGGGTCACGCCAGCGCGCACCAGCACGTCGGCACAGCCCAGGCCCGCAGGACCTGCACCGATGATCGCGACGCGCTTGCCGGTCGGTTTGACCTTGGACATGTCCGGGCGCCAGCCCATGGCGAACGCGGTGTCGGTGATGTACTTCTCCACCGAGCCGATGGTCACCGCGCCGAAACCGTCGTTCAGGGTGCAGGCACCCTCGCACAGGCGGTCCTGCGGACACACGCGGCCGCACACTTCCGGCAGGGTGTTGGTCTGGTGCGAAAGCTCTGCCGCCGCCAGGATGTTGCCTTCGGAAACCAGCTTCAACCAGTTGGGGATGAAGTTGTGCACCGGGCACTTCCATTCGCAGTACGGGTTACCGCAGCCCAGGCAGCGGTGCGCCTGCTCCACGGATTGCTGCGGCTTGAAGGGTTCGTAGATTTCCACGAACTCTTTCTTGCGCTGGCGCAGCAGCTTTTTCTTCGGGTCCTTGCGGCCCACTTCGATGAACTGGAAGTCGTTGTTCAGACGTTCAGCCATTTTTCAAAACCTCTTTACCGCAGTTGCCAGCCTTGGGCTGCAAGCTGCAAGACGATCACTTGAGCACGACGGGCCCCGCGCACGGGGCCGTCACTTGCAGCTGTTGTTACTGCGGGTTGGCACGGGTGCTGGACAGCAGTTGCTTGAGGTTGGCCGCCTTCGGCTTGACCAGCCAGAAGCGCCGCACGTAGTCGTCCAGGTTCTCCGAGAGCTCACGCCCCCACTCGCTGCCGGTCTCCTCCACGTACTCGGCAAGGACCCGCGCCAAGTGGCTGCGGTAAGCCTCCATCGCCTCACCACTGATGCGCTGGATTTCCACCAGCTCGTGGTTGAGTTTGTCGACGAAGGAGTTGTCCATGTCGAGCACGTAGGCGAAGCCGCCAGTCATGCCAGAACCGAAGTTGTAACCGGTCTTGCCCAGAACGCAGACAAAGCCACCGGTCATGTATTCACAGCAGTGATCGCCAGTCCCCTCGACGACCGCGTGGGCGCCGGAGTTTCGCACAGCGAAGCGCTCGCCCGCGGTGCCGGCGGCGAACAGCTTGCCGCCCGTGGCGCCATACAGGCAGGTGTTGCCAACGATGGCGCTGAGCTGGGTTTTGAACGGGCTGCCCGCAGGCGGCACGATGGTGACCTTGCCACCGGTCATGCCTTTGCCGACGTAGTCGTTGGCATCGCCTTCCAGGTGCAGGTTCAGGCCGCCGGCGTTCCACACGCCAAAGCTTTGCCCTGCAGTGCCCTTGAAGCGGAAGGTGATCGGCTTGTCGGCCATGCCCTGGTTGCCGTACAGCTTGGCGATTTCGCCGGAGATACGGGCACCAATGGAACGGTCGCAGTTGCAGATGTCGAGCGCGTACTCGCCACCGGCCTGGTCACGGATGGCCGGCAGGGCCATCTCGACCATCTTCTCGGCCAGCTCGCCCTTGTCGAACGGCGGGTTCTTGTCGACTTCGCAGAACTGCGGCTTGTCGGCCGGAATGTGCGAGCTGCCCAGCAGCGGGGTCAGGTCCAGGTGGTGCTGGCGCTCGGTGTCGCCAGGCAGCACGTCGAGCAGGTCGGTGCGGCCGATCAGCTCGCCGAGGCTGCGCACGCCCAGCTTGGCCAGCCACTCGCGGGTTTCTTCGGCGACGAAGGTGAAGAAGTTGATCACCATGTCGACGGTGCCGATGTAGTGGTCCTTGCGCAGCTTGTCGTTCTGGGTGGCCACGCCGGTGGCGCAGTTGTTCAGGTGGCAGATGCGCAGGTACTTGCAGCCCAGGGCGATCATCGGCGCGGTGCCGAAGCCGAAGCTCTCGGCGCCGAGGATGGCCGCCTTGATCACGTCCAGGCCGGTTTTCAGGCCGCCGTCGGTCTGTACCCGCACCTTGCCGCGCAGGTCGTTGCCGCGCAGGGTCTGGTGGGTTTCGGCCAGGCCCAGTTCCCACGGGGCGCCGGCGTACTTGATCGAGGTTAGCGGCGAAGCGCCGGTGCCGCCGTCGTAGCCGGAAATGGTGATCAGGTCGGCATAGGCCTTGGCCACGCCAGCGGCGATGGTGCCAACGCCTGCTTCGGCAACCAGCTTGACCGATACCAGGGCCTGCGGGTTGACCTGCTTGAGGTCGTAGATCAGCTGGGCCAGGTCTTCGATCGAGTAGATGTCGTGGTGCGGCGGCGGCGAGATCAGGGTCACGCCCGGCACGGCATAGCGCAGCTTGGCGATCAGGCCGTTGACCTTGCCGCCTGGCAGCTGCCCGCCTTCGCCGGGCTTGGCGCCCTGGGCAACCTTGATCTGCAGCACTTCGGCGTTGACCAGGTATTCCGGGGTGACACCGAAGCGGCCGGTGGCCACCTGCTTGATCTTGGAGCTGCGGAGGGTGCCGTAGCGCGACGGATCTTCACCGCCCTCACCGGAGTTGGAGCGCGCCCCCAGGCGGTTCATGGCCTCGGCCAGGGCTTCGTGGGCTTCTGGCGACAGTGCGCCCAGCGAGATACCGGCGGAGTCGAAGCGCTTGAGGATCGCATCCAGCGGCTCGATCTGATCCAGCGGCAGGGCCTGGTCGGCCACTTTCACTTTCAGCAGGTCGCGGATCATCGACACCGGGCGCTGGTCGACCAGCGTGGTGTACTCCTTGAACTTGGCATAGTCGCCCTGCTGCACGGCAGCCTGCAGGGTGTTGACCACATCCGGGTTGTAGGCGTGGTACTCGCCACCGTGGACGAACTTCAGCAGGCCACCTTGCTGGATCGGCTTGCGCGCGCTCCAGGCTTCGGCGGCGAGCAGCTTCTGGTCGCCTTCCAGGTCGACGAAGCGCGCACCCTTGATGCGGCTGGACACGCCCTTGAAGCTCAGGCCGACCACTTCCTCGGCCAGGCCCACGGCTTCGAACAGCTGGGCGCCACGGTACGAGGCGATGGTGGAGATACCCATCTTCGACAGGATCTTCAGCAGGCCCTTGGAGATGCCCTTGCGGTAGTACTTGAAGACTTCGTCCAGGTCGCCCAGCACTTCGCCGGTGCGGATCAGGTCAGCCAGCACTTCATACGCCAGGTACGGGTACACGGCCGAGGCACCGAAGCCCAGCAGCACGGCGAAGTGGTGCGGGTCACGGGCGGTGGCGGTTTCCACCAGGATGTTGCTGTCGCAACGCAGGCCCTGCTCGGTCAGGCGGTGGTGTACCGCACCGACGGCGAGCGATGCGTGCACCGGCAGTTTACCCGGGGCGATGTAGCGGTCGCTCAGCACCAGCTGGGTCTTGCCGCTGCGCACCGCTTCCTCGGCCTGGTCGGCGATGTTGCGGATGGCCGCTTCCAGGCCGACGCGCTCTTCATAGTTGAGGTCGATCAGGTGGCGGTCGAAGCCTTCGCGCTCCAGGTTCATCAGCGAGCGCCATTTGGCGGGCGAGATGACCGGCGAGCTGAGGATTACCCGGGAGGCATGCTCCGGGGATTCCTGGAAGATATTGCGCTCGGCGCCCAGGCAGATTTCCAGCGACATCACGATCGCTTCGCGCAGCGGGTCGATCGGCGGGTTGGTGACCTGGGCGAACTGCTGGCGGAAGAAGTCATAAGGCGAGCGCACGCGCTGGGACAACACCGCCATCGGCGTGTCGTCACCCATCGAGCCTACCGCTTCCTGGCCCTGCTCGCCGAGCGGACGCAGCACCTGGTCACGCTCTTCGAAGGTGACCTGGAACATCTTCATGTATTGCTTGAGCTGGTCACTGTCGTAGCTGGCCGCGCCCTGGTCGTCGGTCAAGGTCGCCTGGATGCGCAGGGCATGCTGACGCAGCCAACGCTTGTACGGGTGGCGCGACTTGAGACGGTCGTCGATGGCATCGGTGTCGAGGATCTGGCCGGTCTCGGTGTCCACGGCAAGAATCTGGCCTGGGCCGACTCGGCCCTTGGCCAGGACGTCCTCAGGCTGGTAGCCCCACACGCCGATTTCCGAGGCGATGGTGATGTAGCCATTGGTGGTGGTCACCCAGCGTGCCGGGCGCAGGCCGTTGCGGTCGAGCAGGCACACCGCATGGCGGCCTTCGGTCATGACGATACCGGCCGGGCCGTCCCACGGCTCCATGTGCATGGAGTTGTATTCGTAGAAGGCGCGCAGGTCGGCGTCCATGGTCTCGACGTTCTGCCAGGCTGGCGGTACCAGCATGCGCACGCCACGGAACAGGTCGATGCCGCCGGTGACCATCAGCTCCAGCATGTTGTCCATGCTCGAAGAGTCGGAGCCGACACGGTTGACCAGCGGGCCGAGCTCTTCGAGGTCGGGGATCAGGTCGTTGGCGAACTTGGTGCGACGGGCCATGGCCCAGTTGCGGTTGCCGGTGATGGTGTTGATCTCGCCGTTGTGGGCGAGGAAGCGGAAGGGCTGCGCCAGCGGCCACTTCGGCAGGGTGTTGGTGGAGAAGCGCTGGTGGAACACGCAGATCGCGGTTTGCAGGCGCTCGTCATCCAGGTCTGGATAGAAGGCCGCGAGATCGCGCGGCATCATCAGGCCTTTATAGATGATGGTCTTGTGCGAGAAGCTGCAGATGTAGTGGTCGGCGTCATGGGCGTTGGCCACGGACGAGCGACGACGGGCACTGAACAGCTTGATCGCGAATTCCTGATCGCTCAGGCCTTCACCGCCGATGAACACCTGCTCGATCTGCGGCAGGCGCTCCAGGGCCAGGCGGCCCAGCACGGTGGTGTCGATCGGGACCTTGCGCCAGCCCACCAGCGTGAGGCCGGCATTGACGATTTCGCGGTCCATGTTGGCCCGCGCGGCTTCGGCTTTTACCGGGTCCTGGTTGAAGAACACCATGCCGACGGCGTACTGCTTGGGCAGCTCGACGGCGAAGTGTTCCTGGGCCACGGCACGCAGGAATTGATCGGGCTTCTGCATGAGCAGACCGCAACCGTCACCGGTCTTGCCGTCGGCGTTGATCCCGCCGCGGTGGGTCATGCAGGTCAGCGCCTGCATGGCGGTTTGCAGAAGGTGGTGGCTCGGTTCGCCCGTCATATGGGCGATCAGGCCAAAGCCACAGTTGTCCTTGAATTCTTCGGGATGGTACAGACCTGTTTTCATAGACACTTTCTCACCAGGTTCACCTCTCAACGGAGGCAAATCTCTTTTTAGTACAACCACTTACCATCCACGCCGATCAAATGCCAGCTTTTTTGCGGTGGCCATGGAAAACCATTGTTGCACAGCGACAGCGATACTCACAAATTTTCATGTCTCACCATTGAAAATTTATGTCGCATTTTTGAATGTTTTTGCGCCGCACGCCGTGATAGGAACTCGGCTCGAGTCTGAAGCGTTTCAGCCATGACTGCAAGAAGGGCTTGTGGCCGGCAGCCTGGGACAGAAAAGCCTGCCGCGCTCAGGCGCAGCAGGCTAGACGAAAGTCAGTAATCGCTCAGCCACTGGGCAGCGGGGTGTTGCCGCCCGGAAGGTATCAGCGGGCCGAAGCCAGCTCTTGTTGGACGCTGGCGACGGTACGTGGCCAAGGTTTACCAGCCTGGACCTTCGCTGGCAAGTTCTTGATTGCAGCTACCGCGGCGTCGCGGTTGGCGAAGCTGCCATAGGTGACCACATACAACGGCTTGCCCTGCAGGTTTTTCTTGAAGTAGCGATAGTCGCCACCCTGCGCCTTGACGAAGGCCTGGGCCGAGGCCTCGGAGCTGGTGCCGAGGATCTGCACCACATAGTTGCCAGGCTTCTGACCTGCGTACCAGCCACCGCTGGCACTGCCACCGGCTGCCGGTTTTTCAGCAGGTTTGGCGGCCGGCTTGGCCGTGGCGACCTGGGTCGGCGCCGGAGTCGGCTTGGCAGGGGCAACCGCCTTGGCCGGCTGAGTTGCGACAGGCTTTTGCACAGGCGCAACCGGTTGTGACGGTGCTACAGGGGTCGCCTGGGCCAGGGTCGGCGCCGGGCCCGCGGCAACGCCTTGCGGTGGTGCAGTGGTGGTCACGGTCGGCGGCGGGTTGCCAGGCTGCAGCGCGGTATTGTCGGCTGGGCCGCCCTCCTCGCCGTCGCCCATGCCAGCAGCCTGAGCCAGTGGCTCACGCATCACCGGCTGGGATTGGCCAACCAGCGGCAGCGGCATCGGCTGCGACGAGCCGGAGAACTCGATGGCGGGGTTGTTCGATTTGTCGCCCAATGGCAACTGGGCCTGGGCAGCGGGTGCCTCAGGAGCCTTGTCGCCTTTCTTGGGCATGAGCACCGCGGCGCCAACAGCGACCACGACGACAGCGGACAGCGCGAGCACGTGTTTCTTAGGCATTTTGAACCCCATGGATGGTCGCTTGACCGCGGTGCGGCTGGCGATCATGGCTTCGATCAAGGTATCGCGGGCGACCTGGTTGATGTTGCCAGGCCAACCGTCGGAGTTTTCATGGATATCGACGAGCTGCTCATGGGTGAACACCTCGATGCCCCGGCCGGCGCCTTCCAGACGCTGCTCAAGGTACTCGCGGGTCTCTTCCTCGCTGTAGGGGGCGAGTTCGATGACATGGAAGCGCTCTTCCTCGACATGGATCTCATCCAACCCGGCAATCAGCGACGGCTCGCCGAACAGGAACACGTGCGGGCGCCCCTCCGGGACACCAGCCGCCAGCTCCAGCAACGCTTGGAGTGCCGACTCGTCGAGTTGTTCCGCATCGTCCACCAGCAAATAGACTTCCTGTCCGGTCAGGGCAAGCTGCACCACCTTGGACAGAATGGCCTGAACCTCGGGCTGGGCCACTTCCAGCGACTGGGCAACCTGCCCCAACACACTGGCAGCATCGCTGGCGCCACGGGCGGATACCACCACGCTTTGCACCGACTGCTTGTTGGTGCTGGCCACCAAGGCCTGGCGCAGCAGGGTCTTGCCGCTGCCTACGGGGCCTGTAACCACCAGCATCAGCTGGCTGTAACGGGCCAGGTGATGCAACTGACCGAGCACAGGCTTGCGCTGGGCGGGGAAGAACTTGAAACCGGGCACGCGCGGCGCGAACGGATCGTGGCTCAACTGGAAATGGTCGAGAAACGCCTCATCGGCATGCAAACTGGTCATTGCGCTGTCACAACCTCAAAGCTGGGCCACGATCGCGCGGTAATCCGCCGACAGCGTGGCCTGAAGAATCTCTTTCGGATAGTCGTCGGTGATCACGGCTTCGCCCAGCCGGCGCAACAGCACCAGCCGCAGGCGACCGTCGAGCACCTTTTTGTCGACCGCCATATGCTCCATGAAATGCGCCGGGGTCATTTCCTGTGGTGGCACCACCGGCAAACCTGCGTCCTGCAACAGGCGGATTGCTCGATCGCGCGCGGGCTGGTCGATCCAGCCCAGGCGCATTGACATCTCCAGGGCCATCACCGTGCCCGCTGCCACGGCTTCGCCGTGCAACCAGACGCCGTAGCCCATGTGCGTTTCGATGGCATGCCCGAAGGTATGCCCAAGGTTCAGGGTCGCCCGCACACCGGATTCGCGCTCATCGGCGCCGACCACGGCGGCCTTGGCCGCGCATGAGCGGCGGATCGCTTCGGTCAGGGCCGCGGGCTCCAAGGCGCGCAGAGCTTGCATGTGGTCTTCGAGCCAGCCGAGGAACGGCTCGTCGCAGATCAGACCGTACTTGATCACTTCGGCCAGGCCAGCCGACAGCTCGCGCTGGGGCAGGGTCTTGAGGCTGGTGGTATCGATCAGCACCGCGTTGGGCTGATAGAACGCACCGACCATGTTCTTGCCCAGCGGGTGGTTGATACCCGTCTTGCCGCCGACCGAGGAATCGACCTGGGACAACAGGGTGGTGGGCACTTGAATGAAATCGACACCGCGCTGGTAACAGGCCGCTGCGAAGCCCGCCATGTCACCGATTACCCCGCCGCCAAGGGCGACCACGGTGGTACGGCGGTCATGCCGTGCGGTGAGCAGGCCGTCGAAGATCAGCTGCAGGGTCTGCCAGTTCTTGTAGGCCTCGCCATCCGGGAGGATCACTGGCAGCACCGAATAGGCACCCAGGGTCTTGCTCAGGCGTTCGAGATACAGAGGCGCGACGGTTTCATTGGAAACGATGGCAACCTGCCGCCCGGCGATGTGCGGCGCCAGCAGTTCGGGTTGGTCCAGCAAGCCTTCGCCAATGTAGATCGGGTAGCTGCGCTCGCCCAGGTCGACCTTTAGTGTCTGCATGTATCCCCACAATGTACTTGGGCGCGGCGTCATGGATGCGACCCACGCGGTAACGTTGAACCTCGCCTCGGCGCTGGCCGAGAATAGTCCCGGCTTAGCGGGGCGGCAACTGCTGCAAGCGTTCGAGAATATCGAGCACCACCATGCGCGGCGGCCGTTCGTCGGTTTCCACCACCAGGTCGGCGATCTCACGGTAGAGCGGGTCGCGCGTTTCCAGCAGGGCGCGCAGAGTCGCCTCCGGGTTGGCGGTGCGCAGCAACGGGCGGTTGCGATCGCGCGCGGTGCGCCCGACTTGCTGCTCCACCGAAGCATGCAGGTAAATGACCCGTCCGCCCGCATGCAGCGCCTGGCGGTTTTCCGCGCGCATGACTGCGCCGCCACCGGTCGCCACGACCACGCCATCGAGCGCGCAGAGCTCGGCGATCATCGCTTGCTCACGGTCACGGAAGCCCGGTTCGCCTTCTTTATCGAAGATCCACGGAATGTTGGCGCCGGTTCGCAGTTCGATTTCCTTGTCGGAATCTTTGAACAGCAGGCGCAGCTCTTTGGCCAACAGGCGCCCGATGGTGCTCTTTCCAGCGCCCATGGGCCCTACAAGTATCAAATTTCGCACAGAATCAACGACTCACAGCAATCGCCTGGTCACTCATGATACGCGGAGTCAGGAAGACCAGCAGCTCGGATTTTTTCTCTTGTAATGCATCGCGTCGAAACAGCCGCCCAACATACGGCAGATCGCCCAAAAATGGCACCTTGTCGACCACATTGTTTTGCGAGGTCGAGTACACGCCGCCAATGACGATGGTTTCCCCATCGGCCACACGGACCTTGGCATTGACCTCGTTCTTGCGAATCGGCGGCACGTCGTTCAGGGCATTGACGAAGTCGGGCTCGTCCTTGGTCACCCTGACCGTCATGATGACCTTGCCGTCGGGGGTAATCTGCGGGGTGACTTCAAGCGACAGCGAGGCCTCTCGGAAGGAAACGGAGGTGGCGCCGCTCTTGCTGGTCTCCTGGTATGGCACTTCGGTGCCCTTGAGGATCCGGGCCGTTTCCTTGTCTGCGGTGACCACTTTGGGTTGCGAAATGATCTCGCCATTACCGCTCTTTTCCATGGCACTGAGTTCAAGGTCCAGCAGTACGCCTCCACGCAACAGGCCCAAGCCTACCCCAGCGCCGGCCCTCTCCACGCCCAGATCGACGAACACATCCCTGCCCAACTGCGCAGCCTCTTCATGCAGGGCACCTCCCCAGCGCACACCCAGGCTCTTTTCATAATCGACATTGGCCTCGACGATGCGCGCTTCGATCGCCACCTGGCGCACCGGCACATCCAGTTGCGTAACCAGTTGCCGCAACTGGACGAGGCGCTGTTCGGGTTGGTGCACCAGCAAGGTATTGGTACGAGCATCGACACTCAGGCTACCGCGACCGGTGAGGATGCCGTCGTCGGCAAGCGTCGCCAGCAACACCTCCGCCAGCTCCGAGGCATTGGCGTGATGGATTGGCATCAACTCCCGGCGCAAGGGCTGCAACTGGGCATCGAGGGCCTGTCCATAGGACTCGCCGAGCGACTGTTCAGCCAACTCACCCGCGGGCCCGATCAGCAAGACATTGCCTTCCTCTCGCCGCGCCAACCCCTTGCTCCGCAACACCAGCGCCAGGGCCTGATCCCAAGGAACGTCCTGCAAACGCAGGGTGATATTGCCTTGCACCTGGTCACTGGCCACCAGGTTGATGCCTGCATAATCCGCCAGGACCTGAAGCACCGAACGCACCTCGACATCCTGGAAATTCAACGAAACAGGCTCCCCCCTATAAGACGCTGCCAGCCCCGGCTGAACCGGTATCAGCATCGCCACCATCACTATCGCCAGCCATTTCATGACCACTTGCCTCCCTGCCAGCGCCCTTCCTGAGCGCCAAGAACGTGGTGCGCTCGCGCCACTCGCCGGCCACGAACAACCGTTCGCGCACCTCCACCTGATGCTCATCGATGCGCACCGCCACGCCATCATCGCGCCCCAGGCGCTCGCCTCGGCGCACACGATACAACCGTCCGGCAGTCGCCAGCAGCGCCTCATGCTCCCCTCTGCGCGACAAACTGCCGACCATTTCCAATTGTGCCAGCGGGATCTCACCCAAGCCTTTTCGGGAGGTTCGCCCTGACCAGGCAGCAAAGGGATCGAAGTCTGCGACCTGTACAGGCGCCCAGGCGGGTATCTGCGCCAACGAGGCGGGCTCGGGCACCGGCGCATCAGCCTGGTAGGCATTCACTCGCAGACGCAGTCGTAAAAACCCGGGCCTGCCTTTGGCGGCGACCCAATGCATTTCCTCGGCACGCAACAAGCGAACTTGCCCAAGCCAGTCGTCCAGCCACATACGCAACGCCGGATAACGCCCGACTACTTGCACATCCATCGGGGTTTGCCGATATCCAGGCTTATGCACCTCTTCAAGTATGTTCAACTGTTCGAACTGCAACCCCAGCGCATGCCCCGAGAGCGCCAGCTGTTCGAGCAGATCACTCATGCGATCGCCCGCCGCCAGTTCCCAGCGGGCGTTCTGCAGCAGTTGCTCGGCCTCGTCCAGGGCAGCACGGCTTTGGCTCAAGCCGGACACCTGGCTGGCCTTGCTTGCCAGTTCGAGCGCCAAGGCCTCCTGCATTGCCTGCCCAGCCGTTTGAATGTGCCGCCACTCAGGCATGCGAACCATGGCACCGAGGGCAAGTACCACCCCTGCCGTGATCAAGGGCAGCCAATACCCGGAAATTCGCGAGCGTTCGACCCATAGCTTCCAGACCTGCGGGCTCACGACCAAGCCGCCGACAATCGTGCCACCAACAGAAACTCATCGCCCTCGTCCGTGCTTTTCACGCGCTCGAGTGCAAGGTCGAGCAAGAAATTGGAGTGCTCAAGCTCGCGCATGAGCTGCGCCACCACCGCGCCCGAAGCAGCCAGGCCGACAAGGCGCAGGCGCGAATGCTCGAGCTTGAGCTCTGTCAGCTGGATACCTTCCGGCAATGCCCGCTCCAGGTCGGCGAACAACGCGGTCACAAGCCCCTGGTCTGCCCGCAGGGCAGCCAGCACCGCAGCTTGCGACCGCGCCGCCTCATAAGCCCGGTTGATAGGGGCCAGTTGCGCCAGCTGCGCATCCAGCTCCGCCATGGCGGCTTGGCGGTTGCTGTTGTCGATAGACTGCCGCTGCGCACGCTCGCGCACCAACTGATCCATGAGCAGTACGGCGCAAAGCCCCACGAACATGCTGCCAAGCAGCATCAATCGGAGTCGCCGCAACGCCGCCAGGCGCTGCCGCTCACGCCATGGCATCAGGTTCAGACGCACCATCAGCGCAACCCTCCCAGCGCCAGCGCGCAAGCCAGGCTGCAATCGTTGCAGTCGAGCCCAGCGACCGTTGGCAAAGGGCGGCACGGCACTTTCAACTGGCGGCTCAGCTCAACGAACCGACCGTGTTCACCCAGCGCAGCACCGCATACAAGGACTTCATCCACCTGCAGCTCGTCGACAACCCACTCGGCAAGCCACTCCGCTGAAGCGTGCGCAGGCAATTCGCGCCGTTGTGGCAACCCATCCTGCTTCCAGCCATGCAGCGTTATCCCGTCAGGTTCGAGGCGGAGCAGCGCCAAAGCACCTGTAAAGGGCTGCGGCAGCAAACGCCGCAAGGCGATGCTGTCGACTTCCACGGCATCCAGCTGGAGCCCAGCGGCCTCGAACAGTGCCTCGAGCGGCTGCAATGTGCTTTGTCGACAAGCGGCCACCATGACATCCCGGTAGCCCGATCGCCCCATCGACGCGCCCATGGCATGGAAATCGATCACCAGGTCGTCCAGAGGAAAGGGGAACAAGGTGTCGGCGTCGGCCAGTAATTGAGCCTCCATCTGCGCTGCGGTCTGACTTGCGGGCAATTGGCATAGTTTGCAGATCACCTGCGAGGCAGGCAGCGCCACCGCAACCCGACGCTGGCGGCCGCCACAGCGTCGATGAGCGCCCCGCAGGGCCGCCTCGATGCGGTCTGGGTCCTGCCACCAGTGGCCCCCAGCGAACGGCTCGAATGGCTCAAGCGCCCAGGCGACCCGCTCGCAGCGATCGCGATGCCGGCGTACTTGCAGCATGTGTATCGAATCAGAGGTGATTTCCACCCCCAGCAATGAACCGGCATCCCTGCCCCAGCGTCCAAGCATCGCTGTTCCCTCGTTGCTGCCCCAAAAACCCGCATCAGCGCCAGCCGTTCACGGCCAGGCGGTACAGCGGGCCACCTGGCCGGTCACCCGGCGAGGCGAAAAATGCTTATAATGCCCAGCGTTTTTCGTCCGCCGGCCCCGTGCGCAATTCACCCTTCAATCTGGACACCCAAAAGCCTTGATACGCCTGCTGAAGTTCTTCTGGTGGTCTTTCGTCGCAGTCATTTGCTCGCTCGTACTCGGCGTGAGCGGTGCGTTTCTGTATCTTAGCCCCAGCCTGCCGTCGGTCGATTCGCTCAGAAGCATCCAGTTGCAGATCCCCCTCAGGGTGTACAGCAGCGACGGCAAGCTGATTGCCGAGTTCGGCGAAATGCGCCGCTCGCCGATCCGCTTCGCGGAAATCCCCCCACAATTCATCCAGGCGCTTCTGTCAGCCGAGGATGACAATTTCCTCAATCACTACGGTGTCGATCCGAGCAGCCTGATGCGCGCTGCGACACAGCTGGTGAAAACCGGTCACATCCAGACCGGCGGCAGCACCATCACCATGCAGGTGGCGAAGAACTTCTTCCTCACCAGCGAGCGCAGCTTCTCGCGCAAGACCAACGAAATTCTCCTGGCCCTGCAGATCGAACGTGAGCTGACCAAGGACGAGATCCTTGAGCTGTACGTCAACAAGATCTATCTGGGCAACCGCGCCTACGGCATCGACGCCGCCGCGCAGGTTTACTACGGCAAGTCGATCCGCGACGTGAGCCTGGCGCAGATGGCGATGATCGCCGGCCTGCCCAAGGCGCCCTCGCGCTTCAACCCGCTGGCTAACCCGGTGCGGGCGAAAGAGCGTCGCGACTGGATCCTCGGCCGCATGTACAAGCTCGGCAAGATCGACGAAGCCAGCTATCAAACCGCTCTGGCCGAGCCGCTCAATGCCAGCTATCACGTGCCCACCCCGGAAGTGAACGCGCCCTACGTCGCCGAAATGGCCCGTGCAGAGATGGTCGGACGCTATGGCAGCGATGCCTACACCGAAGGCTTCCGCGTGACCACGACGGTGCCGAGCGACATGCAGGAAATGGCCAACAAGGCGGTCCTCAACGGCCTTTCCGACTACGATGAGCGCCACGGCTACCGCGGCCCCGAAGCGCGCTTCCCGGGCAAGACCCAGGCTGCCTGGCTGCAGGAATTGAACAAGCAGCGCACCCTCGGCGGCCTGGAGCCGGCAATCGTCACTCAGGTCGACAAGAACGGGATCCAGGTCCTGACCCGCAGCGGCCAGGAAGAGCACGTGGCCTGGGAAACCATGAAGTGGGCCCGCCCGTTCCTCAGCAGCAACTCGCAGGGCCGTGCGCCGCAATCGCCGGCGGATGTGGCCAAGGTCGGTGACCTGGTGCGCCTGCAGCGCCTGGACGACGGCAAGCTCAAGTTCAGCCAGGTGCCGGGGGCCCAGAGCGCACTGGTTACGCTCGACCCTTACAACGGCGCTATCCGCGCCCTGGTCGGCGGTTTCTCGTTCGAGCAGAGCAACTACAACCGCGCCATGCAGGCCAAGCGTCAGCCAGGCTCGAGCTTCAAGCCGTTCATCTACAGCGCGGCGCTGGACAGCGGCTATACCGCTTCGACCCTGGTGAACGATGCCCCGATCGTGTTCGTCGACGAGTACCTGGACAAGGTCTGGCGACCGAAGAACGACACCAACACCTTCCTTGGCCCGATCCGCATGCGCGAAGCACTGTACAAGTCGCGCAACCTGGTATCGATTCGCCTGCTGCAGGCCATGGGCGTGGGCCGCACCATCGACTACATCGCCAAGTTCGGCTTCAACAAGCAGGACCTGCCGCCAAACCTGTCCCTGGCGCTGGGCACCGCGACCCTGACCCCAATGGAGATCGCCACGGGCTGGAGCACCTTTGCCAACGGCGGCTACAAGATCAACCCTTATCTGATCGACCGCATCGAAAGCCGCAACGGCGAGACGCTGTTCACCGCCAACCCGGCACGCGTGCCACAAGCCAGCGAAGACCACGCAGGCCTGGCGGCACCGGAACAGCCGATCAGCACGGCGTCGCTGCCCGGCGAAGCCCCCTCGGCTTATGGCCAGGTTGCACCTGCACCGCAGGTACCGGTAGCGGCCGAGCAAATCATCGACGGCCGCACCAGCTACATCCTCACCAGCATGCTGCAGGATGTGATCAAGCGGGGCACCGGGCGTCGTGCACTGGCCCTGGGCCGTACCGACCTGGCAGGCAAGACCGGCACCACCAACGAATCCAAGGACGCCTGGTTCTCCGGTTACAACGCCGACTATGTCACCACGGTGTGGGTCGGCTTCGACCAACCGGAAACCCTGGGCCGCCGTGAGTATGGCGGCACAGTGGCACTACCGATCTGGATGAGCTTCATGGGTGCGGCGCTCAAGGACAAGCCGAACCACCCGCCAGCCGAGCCGGAAGGCATCCTCAGCCTGCGCGTCGACCCGATCAGTGGCCGTGCGGCTTCGCCGAGCACGCCGAATGCCTACTTCGAGCTGTTCAAGGCCGAAGACTCGCCGCCGTCGGTGGATGAGCTGGGCAATGGCGTGGCACCGGGCAGCCCGCTACCGGCGGATGAAGCGACGCCGATGGATCTGTTCTGACATTGGCCCTATCGCCGGCAAGCCGGCGATAGGGCCACCAGCGATCTAAAGCCTGAACCCACCCATCTGCCGCGCCAGGTCATCGGCCAACCCGCGCAATGCCTGACATTCCTCCCGACACCCCTGCACCTCCGCTGCCGTCTCCCGCGCCAAATCCGAAATCCCCTGCACCGTCCGATTGATCTCCTCGGTCACCGCCGACTGCTCTTCAGTCGCCGTCGCCACCTGGTGGTTCATGTCGCTGATGTGCTCCACCTGATCCGTAATCGCCCCCAGCGATGTCCCGGTACGCTGGCTGAACGCCACACCACTGCCCGTCGCCTGCTGCCCCGCCTGCATCGAGGTCACCGCCGAACCCGCCCCTTGCTTGAGCCGCTGGATCATCTGCTGCACCTCATCGGTGGACAGCTGCGTGCGCCGGGCCAAGGTGCGGACCTCATCGGCCACCACCGCAAAGCCTCGCCCCATCTCCCCTGCCCGCGCGGCCTCGATGGCGGCATTGAGCGCCAGCAGGTTGGTCTGCTCGGAAATACTGCGGATCACCGCCAACACTTCATCAATGGAAGCGACCTCATCGGCCAGCTGGCTCACCGCATCAGCCGCCTTGCCGATATCCCCCGACATGCCTTCGATCCCCTGGATCGACCGCCGCACCACGTCACGCGCCTGCAGGGCTTCGTCACGTGCCGATTGCGAGGCCTGTGCAGCATCGCCGGCGTTGCGCGCAATTTCCTGCACGGTCAGGCCCATTTCATGCACGGCCGTGGCGACCATCTCGGTCATTTCCTGCTGCCGACCGGAACGCTCGGCGGTGTTGTCCACCACCTGGGTCACCTGCTCGACGGCACGGTGCAGGCGCTCGGTGGTGCGCAGCACATCGCCGATCAGTCCACGCTGGCTGTCGAGAAAACGGTTGAAACCCCGGGCCAGGTCGCCCAGTTCGTCCTGGCGAGAATCATCCAGGCGATGGCTGAGATCGCCCGCGCCGCTGCCAATCTGAACCAGGGCCGCCGTGACCCGACGAATCGGCTTCACCAGCCCGCGCGCCAGCACGACCACCAGCAACAGTGAGAGCAGCGCGACCCCACCGCCAATCAGGGTGGTCAGCCATACGGCTTGGTTCATCTGTGCGTAGATCTGCGCCTCGGGCACCTCGGCGACCAAGGTCCAGTTCAGGTCGCGCAAGGGCAGACTCAGGGCCAGGTAATCCTCGCCATCGCGCTGAAAGCGGCTACTGCGCAGGGCGTGGTCGCCACTGAGCAGCACCTTGGCGGCGTTGGCGTCGAGCTGTTCGACGAGTTGGCGCCTGCCGCTGAAGGCCGGATCGGGATGAACCTGGATCAGCCCGTCATTACGCACCAGGTACACCTTGCCGCGCTCGCCGAAGCTGAAGTCATGGATCAGCTTCGACAGCTCGCTCATGCGCAGGCCCATGCCCGCCACGCCCACCAGCTTGCCGTCTTTTTCCACGCGGTAATCGATGAACAGCGCCAGCTCACCGGTGGAGCCGTCGATGTCGATGTTGACCAGGCGCTGGGCACCACTGTCTATGTAGCCGTAGAACCAGCTGTCCTTGGGGTTGTCGCGGCTGAGGGTGCGATCGAGGCCTTTTTCGTTGTAGTAGTGGCCGCTGTCGGTGGCGGCGAACATCGTGGTGAAGGCCTGATTGCGCGCCCTGGCGGCCTCCAGGTACTCGATGAAAGGGGCTCGCTGGGCAGGGTCTTCACCCGCCGCCAACCAGTCGCGCAGCAGGGTATTGCCGGCAATGTCGGCTGCGGCCACCAGCGGTTGCCCGAGCATACGTTCGATATCGTTGCGGATGGCCTCGATGCTGGCCGGGAGGGCTGTGTCGAGCAGGTAACGTTCGGTCAGGCGGTTGAGCGCCACCGTGAAAATCACCACCACCACCAGGATGCTCGCCAGCAGGGCGGCGCCCATGCTCGCGATCAACTGCCACTGGATGCTTTTACGCCAGATACGCATGCCCCGCTCCCCGTAATTATTGTTTTACGGGAAGTGTATACACTTGAGTATCCAGTTATTCCAGTGATCTGGAACAAACAGATGAACCTTGTAGGAGCGGATTTATCCGCGAAGCGGCGTTGAATTCACCACCGCATCGCGGATGAATCCGCTCCTACTGTTCGGCGATGGTCCGAACGATAGCGTCCACCGTGGCGTCGATCTGCGCCTGGGTCCGCTCAAGCGTCTGCTGGTGTTCCTTTTGCAGTTCGACCTGCTTGGAACACAAGTTGAGCGCGGCCAGTACCAGCAGCTTGTCACCGATCAGGCTCGGGTAAAGACGCTTGGTCTCGGCCAGGGCGGTGTTGAGCATCCGCACCGCCTGCGCCAGGGTTTCTTCCTGGCCTTCGGGCGCCTTGATCGAATAGTCGCTGCCGAGGATCGATACGACATTGATCGGCTGCGCTTGCAGTCTCATGCGCCGACGACACCCGCACTGGCGCGGTCAACCAGCGCCTGGATGCGCGCAGCGGTAGCGCCGTGCTTCTCTTCCTGCTCCATCAGCGACAGCTGCAGGGTTTCGTTCTCTTCCTTGGCCTGGGCCAGTTCCTGGCCGAGGGCGGCGTTCTGCTCGGTGAGTTGAGCGTTTTTCTGCATCAGGTCGCTGACCAGTTGCTCGATTTGATTCAGGGATGCTTCAAGCATGGGGATATCTCGGGTTGTTGCAAAGGGCGCACACGATAAAGAAAAGTGTCAGCCATCGCCATTAAATATCGGATTCATAAGGCTTCTGCCTGCCAGATTGACAGGGTAAGTGGCACCTTGTTCCGACTTGGATCAACCGCCGGTCAGGTAAATCGATAGCTGGCTCACACATTTTCCCGCTCGCGCTCAAGACTGCACGGTCACGACCGATAGACCAGTACGTCTTATTTTGTCGCACGGATTTCTTCGCCCCATGTCTCTACGCAACATGAATATCGCCCCGCGTGCGCTGCTCGGCTTCGCCCTGATCAGCCTGCTGATGCTCGGCCTCGGCATTTTCTCGCTCATGCAGATGGGCAACATCCGACAGGCCGGTGTGACCATCGAGAACGTCAGCGTCCCCAGTATCAAGACCCTGGACGAACTGACCGCGCTGAACCTGCGCCTGCGCACCCTCTCCTACCGCCTGCTGCTCAACCGCGAGCCGGAAGTGCAGCGCGACACCCTCAGCCTGCTGGACCAGCGCAACGCCCAGATCGACCGCGCCCGCCAGGCCTACCTGCCAATGATCGGTGCCGCCGACGAGCAGGCAGCCTTCGACCAGTACACCCAGTTGCTCAACCAGTACCGCCAGCTGGAAGCGCGCATGCGCAGCCTGAACCAGTCCGGCCGCACCGACGAACTGCGTGACCTGCTCAACCGCGACCTGCTGGCCAATTCCGAGCAGATCAACAAGGTCATGGACACCCTGGTGCAAATCAACACCGCCCAGACCCGCCAGACCAACGAAACCGCCGCCAGCCAGTACGCCGCGACGTTTGCCCTGGTGATCGGCTTGCTGATTGCCGCCACCGTGCTGACCTTCCTCTGCGCCTTCCTGCTCACCCGCAGCATCGTCAAGCCGATCGAAGAAGCGCTCACGGCCGCCGAACAGGTCGCCGACGGTGACCTGACCTACCTCATCCGTGCCGAAGGCACCGACGAAGCCGCCCGCCTCCTGCGCGCCATGGCCCGCATGCAGGACAAGCTGCGCGACACCCTGCAGTTGATCGCCGGCTCCGCCACCCAGCTGGCCTCGGCCGCCGAGGAGCTCAATTGCGTCACCGACGTGAGCGCCCGGGGCCTGCAGCAGCAGAACAACGAAATCGAGCAGGCCGCCACCGCGGTCACCGAAATGACCAGCGCCGTGGAAGAAGTGGCGCGCAATGCCGTGAGCACTTCCGAAGCCTCTGGCGAAGCCAGCCGTTCGGCCGGCGATGGCCGCGACCTGGTGATGGAAACCGTGGGCGCCATCGAGCGCATGAGTGGCGACGTGCAAGCCACCGCGCAGTTGATCACGCACCTGGCCGAGCAGTCGCGCGATATCGGCAAGGTGCTCGATGTGATTCGTGGCCTGGCCGACCAGACCAACCTGCTGGCGCTCAATGCCGCCATCGAAGCCGCGCGTGCCGGTGAGGCGGGGCGTGGGTTTGCCGTGGTTGCGGATGAAGTGCGCGCGTTGGCCCATCGCACCCAGCAGTCGACCAGCGAAATCGAGCGGATGATCGGCAGCATCCAGGGCGGAACCGAACAAGCCGTGGAGTCGATGCGCACCAGCACCGAACGGGCCGACTCGACCTTGAACATCGCTCGCGGCGCGGGGCTGGCGCTGGACAGCATTGCCGGGGCGGTGGCGCAGATCAACGAGCGCAACTTGGTGATCGCCAGTGCGGCTGAAGAGCAGGCTCAGGTGGCGCGGGAAGTGGACCGCAACCTGGTGAACATCAATGACTTGTCGGTGCAGAGCGCGACCGGGGCGCATCAGACCAGCGCGGCGAGTGCGGAACTGTCGCGGTTGGCTGTGGACCTCAATGGCCTGGTGGCCCGTTTCCGCACCTGATAATGCTGGGGCCGCTTTGCGGCCCTTTCGCGACACAAGGCCGCTCCTACAAAGATCACGCGGTCACCTGTAGGAGCGGCCTTGTGTCGCGAAAGGGCTGCAAAGCAGCCCCATGCCTTCGCAGATCAATAATCGATCCGCACGTCCCCCTTAGGCACCGAGCAGCACGACAGGATGTACCCCTCGGCCTCATCTTCTTCAGTAATCCCGCCGTTGTGCTCCATCTCCACCTCGCCCCCCAGCTTGAGCACCTTGCACGTACCACAAATGCCCATGCCGCAAGCTTTCGGAATCATCAGCCCGACCTTCGCCGCCGCCGCATGCACGGTCTCGCCCGGGGCGATGCGGATGCTCTTCTCGCTGCCAATGAACTCCACAAGGTTCAGCTCCGACGCAGCCACTTCCGGTGCGTCGGCAGCCTGCTCGGCATGCTCCACGGCGTCGGCCTTGGCTTCCGCCGGCGTCGCGCCGAACGATTCCTCGTGGTAGTTCTTCATGTCGAAACCGACCGCTTCGAGCATGCGCTTGACCGCCGTCATGTACGGCGTCGGGCCGCAGCAGAACACCGTGCGCTCCATGTAGTCGGGCGCAATCAGCTCCATCAGCCGCTGGTTCAGGTAGCCGCGATACCCCGCCCACGGTTCGCCCAGGCCATGTTTCTCGCAAATGATGTGCAAGCTGAAGTTGGGGATGCGCGAGGCCATCTGCTCCAACTCGCGGTGGTAGATGATGTCCTTCGGCGAACGGGCGCTGTGCACGAAGACCATGTCGACATTGGCATTGGTGTCGTAGAACCAGCGCGCCATGGACATCACCGGGGTGATACCGACGCCACCCGAGAGGTACAGCACCTTGCCCGCCGGGAAGTCGATGGCGTTGAACAGCCCCACCGGGCCATGCACCGGCAGCTCGGCGCCTTCGTGCATGGTGTCGTGGAGGAAGTTCGACACCAGCCCGCCGGGCACGCGCTTGACGGTGATCGAGAAGCTGTAGGGCACCGACGGCGAACTGGAGATGGTGTACGAGCGCATCACAGGCTTGCCTTCGATCTCCAGCTCCAGGGTGACGAACTGCCCTGGCTTGAAGAAGAACATGATCGGCTGGTCGGCCATGAAGCAGAAGGTGCGAACGTCCCAGGTCTCCTGAATGACCTTGACGCAGCGCACGATGTGGCGGCCGTTGGCCCAGGTCTGGGTAGTGACCGGATTGAGGAAGGTATCGGACATGTTCTTCTCCAGCGGCCGACAATTGGCCTTTTTATGGCTGGGATAATGCGCAAGCTGAACGCGACGCACATTCCTGCCTGCGACATCGGCGTGCTCATCGCGACCAGCCCCGTGCTACAAGGGCTGGCGCGTCGTAATTCAAATCGGCCATGTCGCCCATGGATACGGTTCGCGGCGTCTTCGGACGCACACTCCACGGCAAAAGAACCTGCGCCACCACAATAACGATTAGCCACCTTTTGCCGGCCGTACACGGCCCCGAGGAATACACGATGGACGTCACCGCAACCCTGAGCCTGGGCGATCCACTGGAACCTGCACGCAAGGCCACCGCCGAGATGCTGCAGACCCGCGAGCGCACCTACTCGCTGCCCCAGCCGTTCTACACCGACGAGCGTCTGTTTCAGATCGACATGCAGGAGATCTTCCAAAAGGAATGGCTGATCGCCGGCATGACCTGCGAGATCCCGGCAAAAGGCAACTACATCACCCTGCAGATCGGCAAGAACCCGATCCTCGTGGTGCGCGGTGCCGAAGGTAAGGTGCATGCCTTCCACAACGTCTGCCGCCACCGCGGCTCGCGCCTGTGCGTCAGCGAGAAAGGCAAGGTGGCCAAGCTGGTGTGCCATTACCACCAGTGGACCTACGAGCTGGACGGCCGCCTGCTGTTCGCCGGCACCGAAATGGGCGCCGACTTCGACATGAAGGAATACGGCCTGAAGCCGGTGAACGTGAAAGTTGCCGGTGGCTACATTTTCATCAGCCTGGCGGAAAACCCGCCCGCCATCGACGAGTTCCTGGCCACCCTGGAACACTACATGGAACCGTACGACATGGAGAACACCAAGGTGGCGGTGCAAACCACCTTGATGGAAAAGGCCAACTGGAAGCTGGTACTGGAAAACAACCGCGAGTGCTACCACTGCAGCGGTTCGCACCCGGAGCTGCTGCAAACCCTGCTGGAGTGGGACGACACCAACGATCCGCGCGCCAGCCAGGAATTCAAGGACCACGTGGCCGCCTCGGCTGCCGCCTGGGAAGCCGAGAAGATCCCGTACCTGCACAAGAGCCACGGCCTGCGTAACCGCATCGTGCGCATGCCGCTGCTCAAGGGCACGGTATCGATGACCATGGACGGCAAGCAGGCCTGCCAGAAGCTGATGGGCCGCATCCAGAACCCGGACCTGGGCTCGATGCGTATCCTGCACTTGCCGCATTCGTGGAACCACTGCATGGGCGATCACATGATCGTCTTCACCGTGTGGCCGATCAGCGCCCAGGAAACCATGGTCACCACCAAGTGGCTGGTGCACAAGGATGCCGTCGAAGGCGTCGACTACGACCCCGAGCGCATGCGCAAGGTGTGGGATGCGACCAACGACCAGGATCGTCGCCTGGCGGAAGAGAACCAGCGGGGGATCAACTCCACCGCGTACCAGCCGGGGCCGTATTCGAAGACTTATGAGTTTGGTGTGGTGAACTTCATCGACTGGTACAGCGAGCGCGTGCTGGCCAACCTGGGGGCGGAGCCGGCGCCGTATCTCAAGGAAGTTGTTGCGCAATAAGCGGTTCTGTTCGTACGTGTCGGGGCCGCCTAGCGACCCCTGACACTCATAGCGAAGGACGCCGCTTAATGGGACGTTTTCTCATGCCTTGAGACGTTTGCTCGATGACCCAGGGCTTGCTGATACTCGGAACAGGTTCAACTTCACTGATGCTCGGAGCAGGTACAACTTCTCTCGTCCTGACCGGCAGCGATGGTGAGGCAATCGTTCTGACCTGCGTAAGTTCTATATCCGGAGCGGCCTGCGCAGGAATCCCCGAGGTCAGCAGGCCAGCGTTCTCCCTTATCTGCTGCAACGGCCTGGCACCTGGTCCGACCGCCGCGTAAGCAGCACGTGTCGCGGTAGCCGCCAAGCTTATCCCCGTCCCGACATTGGTTCCGAACACGGCACTTTGCACGCCCGCAAATTGCGCTGAGGCGCTGCCTATGCTCAAGACCGAACCAAAAGTGCTCAAGCGCGAAGCATTGAGCCCAACCCTGTTGGTTGGCGCCGGCCCCATGAAGTTGTAGGCCAGGGTGGCAGTGTTGGAAGCAATTCCCAACGCCCTCAAAGACAACGCTGCCGTCTCGAAGAACTGGCCTGATGGATCGTAGCGGTTGATTGGGTCGCCAGCGCAATAGGCATAAGCGTTCAGCCCGCCCGCTGCAAAGGGGCTGAGAGAATCCGGAGCGCAAAAGCGCATCAAGCCTGGGCTGTAAGTACGGTGACCGTTGCCCAAGGGATAGTTACCCGTCAACGGTTCGCAATACTGGCCGCAGAAGCCGAGCATGAGCCGCACGTCCGGTTTCGTGTACCCATAAGATGAGTAGTGGTTCATTGGTTATCCACAGAAGTATTAGGTTGCGAATACCGTAACTCTGGGTAGTGCGCTTTCCTACTGGCAGAAATGACAGGACAATTCTGATCATTAATTGATCAAGCCAGCCGAAGCCCCGGGCTTGTTGGCCTACAGCAGACTCCATACACCTTATCCACAGAGACACCAACAGAGATTGTGAGCAACCGATTACAGTTCAGCCACCAGGCTGTGGGTAACCCACTCAAAGCCCTGATTTCCATTGATCAAGAGGATTTAAAGACGGATTGAGCGTTTTTTGATCGAATCGGTGCAAGCCTTGATATACGTGGCTCACAGCAGCTACCGAACATATTATCCACAGAGGCGCTAACAGCGATTGTGGGAAACTTTAACCCGTCTGGGCCGGAGGACTGGGCAAGCACGTGCGAGGGGACTGGTCATTTTTCGCTCAAAAGCTTGCAGGCCTTGGCAGATGGTGGCTGTAGCGATGGATGAACACTTTATCCACACCTTGGCGAACAGATTCGGTGGGCAAAGTTTGTCTGCACCGGCCTCATCGCCGGCAAGCCGGCTCCCACAAGTAAGATATTCACAGTACTTGAGACTTGTGCAGGGACCCTGTGGGAGCCGGCTTGCCGGCGATGAGGCCGCTACAGGTTCAACGCAACACCCCCTCCTCCACCAGCAGCTTGAGAATCGCCTCGGCGCCCTCCTGTGGAGAAACATCCTTCAATACCTTGCCACCCCCGCCGCTGGCCTTGGCCGTCGCCGCCTTCATCCGGTCGGCACCGCTCTTGGCCTTGATCACCTTTAGCCGCTTGGGCCGTGGCCGCGCGGGCTGTAGCTCGGCTTGCGCCAGCAGTTCATCCTCGACAATCGCCACATTGCGCGCCGCCAGCACACCCCGGCGAGCCGGCCCAAACGCGCTCTGACGTGGCTTGGGTGCAGCGTTATCCACAGTCGCCAGGAACGGCAGCCGTACCTTCAGCCGGCGCCGTTGCCCACGGGGCAGTGCCTGCAGGACCTGGGCGCTGCCGTTGTCGATCGACTCCACTTCAGCCAGCCCCACCACCAGCGGCCAGCCAAGCTTCTCGGCCAACAGGAACGGCAGCATGCCCGAACCTTCACCGGTTTCGGCCTGGCTACCGGTCAGGACCAACTGGGCACCGGCATCGCGCAAGTAGTCACCAAGCACAGCCAGTACATCCGCGCCAGCCGGCTGCTCCAGCACGTCGAGATGATCCAGGCCCATACCCAGGTAAGCCCGCAGCGCCTCTTGCCTCGGGTCGCCGGCATGCACCACCTGCAAGTTATCCCCAGCCAGCTGCAAACCCAGCTCCACGGCACGCGCATCCTGCTCGGCGCGGCGGGCGCGGCCGGAACTGGGGTGGGCACCGATGGAAACCAGGCTGATGACTTTCGTACTCATGCTCATGCCCTTATGCCGCGTCGCGCTGGCCGCCACTGCGGAAATTATCCACAGCCTCGATCAGTGCCTGGAGAATCGCCGAACTGTCGCCAATCACCGACAGGTCGGCCCGTTTGATCATGTCGCAGCCCGGGTCCATGTTGATCGCCACCACCTTGTCGCAGGCGCCGATGCCCTGCAGGTGCTGGATCGCGCCAGAGATACCCACAGCCATGTAGACCCGTGCCGTGACCCAGGTGCCGGTAGCACCGACCTGGCGGTTGCGCGGCATGAAGCCATCGTCCACCGCCACCCGCGAGGCGCCTTCGGTGGCGCCAAGGGCCGCCGTGGCCTTGTGGTAGAGGTCCCAGTCCTTCACCCCGTTACCGCCCGAGACAATGAACTCCGCCTCGGCCATGGCGATGGTGGCCGGGTCGACGGCGACCGCGCCAAGGTCTTCGATGCGCGACAGGCTGCGCGCCACGCTTGTGGACAACTCCACCGGCAGCGCCTCATGACGGGTTTCACTGACCGGCTCGGCGCACTCTGCAGCGCCCAGGATCAAGCGTGGCACCGCACGCTGCAGGTCTTGCTGACCGGCACCGGCACGGCCAATGCACTGGCCGTCCTTGACCTGCCAGACCCGCGTCGCCGGGCGCTCGCCCAGCGCGGCGCCAAGCCGACGGCCCAGTTCGCCGCCGCCGCTGCGGCTGTCGGGTAGCAGCCAATGGCGCGGGGTGAACTGGTTATCCACAGCCCGCAGGCCCTGAACAAGCTGCTCCGGTGCATAACCTTCGAAGGCTTCGCCCTCGATGACCAGCAAGCGGTCGACGCCGGCTGTAGAAAAGTTGTTTTCCTTGTGCTCGCCGAACACCACGGCCAGCACGGCGCCGTCGCTGCCGGCCAGGCTATGGGCCAGGCCGAGCAGATCGCGGTCGTGGCTGCTCAGGCGGCCGCCGACCATGTCCGGCACCACGGCGATGTAGAACGCCGGCGCTGGCACCTGGTGCAGCGGCAATTGCACTTCGGCAGCCGCGCTGCGCCGCCCACCGATCCCGGTGCCCTGCTGGGCACCGCTGCGGTCGATACGCTTGATGCCATTGGGGCCGATGAAACCGGCGGCGATGGCATGGGGGTTCTTGCGCAGCAGGCCGTTGGGGCCCATCCAGCGGGTTTGTTGCGTCTGCATCGCCGCGTGCAGCGGATGCAGACGGTTACGGGCGATCCACTCGGCGCGTGGGTCGCGGCGGATGATGTCGCTCATCAGTGCACCTCCGCAGGTTCACGTTTGACCGTTGGCGACTTTGGGGTCGCGGCGGTTTCCTCTTCGATCAGCACATCGGCGACCAGCTCGGCGAGGTCCTTGATCTGTGGGCGCGGTTCCACCACGCCTTCGAGCATCGCGGTGCACTGCGGGCAGCCCACGGCCACCAGCTCCGCCTCGGTCTCGCGAATGTCATCCATGCGCATGTCGGGAATGCGTTGCTTGCCCGGGATGTCGGTGATCGGCGCACCGCCGCCACCGCCGCAGCAACGGGAACGGAAGCCCGAACGCTGCATCTCGCGCACTTCGATCCCCAGCGCCTTGAGCACTTCGCGAGGGGCTTCGTATTCGCCGTTGTAACGGCCCAGGTAGCACGGGTCGTGGTAGGTGACGCTGCCACCCTTGTGCTGGCCGAGGTTGAGCTTCTTGGCCGCGATCAGTTCGGCGATATAGGTGCTGTGGTGCTGCACCTCGTAGTGGCCGCCCAGGGCGCCGTATTCGTTCTGCAGCACATGGAAGCTGTGCGGGTCGCAGGTCACGATGCGCTGGAACTTGTACTTGGCCAGGGTCTGGATATTGCGTTTGGCCAATTGCTGGAAGGTCGCTTCATCGCCCAGGCGCCGTGCCACGTCGCCACTGTCGCGTTCTTCAAGGCCGAGCACGGCGAAGTCCACGCCGGAGGCCTTGAGCACTTTGACGAACGAACGCAGGGTGCGCTGGTTGCGCATGTCGAAGGCACCGTCGCCCACCCAGAACAGCACCTCGGTAGTCTTCACCTCCGACAGCAGCTGCAGGTTGAGGTCGGCGGCCCAGTTCATTCGCCCGCCAGGGGCGAAGCCGCCCGGGTTGTCGGTGGCGATCAGGTTGTCCAGTACCTCGGCGCCCTTGTTCGGGGTCGCGCCCTTTTCCAGGGTGAGGTGGCGGCGCATGTCGACGATGGCATCGACGTGCTCGATCATCATCGGGCATTCCTCGACGCAGGCGCGGCAGGTGGTGCACGACCACAGCGTCTCGGCGTCGACCAGGCCGTTGACGATCGGCTGGTGCGGGCTGCCGCCGTGCTCGCCGATCGGCTTGCCTGGGTACGGGCTGCCGGCGAACTGCGCGTCAGTACCACCGGCCAGGCCGATGACCATGTCCTGGATGAGCTTTTTCGGGTTCAGCGGTTGGCCGGCGGCGTACGCCGGGCACATGGCTTCACATTTGCCGCACTGCACGCAGGCATCGAAGCCGAGCAGCTGGTTCCAGGTGAAGTCCACCGGCTTTTCCACACCCAGGGGTGCGTTCGGGTCTTCCAGGTCCAGCGGCTTGAGACCGGTGGAGCGGCCGCCTCCGAAGCGCTCGGCGCGGCGGTGCCAGGCCAGGTGCAGGGCACCGGCGAAGGCGTGTTTCATCGGGCCGCCCCAGGTCATGCCGAAGAACAGCTCCGACACGCCCCACAGCACGCCCAGGCCCAGCACGGCGACCATCACCCAGCCACCGGTGTTGGCCGGCAGGATGCCCGCGACCGGCAAGGTGGCGATGAAGAAGCTTGCCGCGAATACCAGCAGGCTTTTCGGCAGGCGCATCCACGGGCCCTTGGACAGGCGCGAGGGCGGATTCAGGCGGCGTTTGAAGACGAAGATGGCACCGCTGAACATGATGACCGTGGCCACCAGCAAGGCGTAGCCGAGGATCTTGCTCTGCAGGCCGAAGCCGTGCACCAGGATCGCCAGCACGGCCGACAGCACGAAGCCGCCTGCGGTGGCCACGTGGGTCTTGGACATGTACTTGTCGCGTTCGACCACGTGGTGCAGGTCCACCAGATAGCGTCGCGGCATCGCCAGCAGGCCGCCGAGCAGATTGACCTGAGAGGGCCGGCCACGTCGCCACATGCGCACCCGGCGCAGGGCGCCGAGCACCGCCAGGCCTAGGGCCGCGAACAGCAGGATGGGTAGAAGGGTGTTCAACATGGGAGGCTCCCACAACAACAGCTGAATTCTTGCGCCGTCTCAAAGGCGGCGCGGACCCCTGTAGGAGCGGCCTTGTGTCGCGAAAGGGCTGCGCAGCGGCCCCAAAAATCTGTGCTGCTGCGAAGATCTTGGGGCCGCTTCGCGACCCTTTCGCGACACAAGGCCGCTCCTACAGGGGGGCCAGTCCCGTCTCTAGAGAGGCGGAGCGATCAGAAATCCTTGCACAGGCGCAAGGCGTCGTAGATCGCCGCATGCACGTTGCGCTGGGCCACGCAGTCGCCGATGCGGTACAGCAGGTAGCCCTCGCCCGGCTGGCTGAGGATCGGCTGCGGCTTGATGGCGAACAGCGCCTCCACGTCGATCTGGCCCTTGTTGCGCGAACCGTCCTTCAGCGCGTAGTACAGCTGCTCGTCAGGACGCACGCCGTTCTCCACCACGACCTGGTCGACCACGCGCTCCTCCTTGGCGCCGGTGTACTCGTTCTCGAGCACCGCCACCAGCTTGTCGCCCTCGCGGTAGACCTTCTCCAGCATCATGTCGCCGGTCATGATCACTTCTTTCGGGTACATGCTGCGGTAGTAGGTCGGGAAGGTCGTGCCGCCCATCGCCACGCCCGGTTTGATGTCGTCGGTGACGATCTCGACCTGGCTACCCTTGTCGGCGATGAAGTCTGCCGTCGACATACCGGTGAACTCGCAGATGGTGTCGTACACCAGCACGTTCTTGCCCGGTGCGACCTTGCCGTCGAGTACGTCCCAGCTGCTCACCACCAGCCCTTCGGCGGCGCCCCAGTGCTCGTTCTGCTCGACGAACGGATGGCCGCCTACCGCCAGCACGATGATGTCCGGGCGCAGGTCCTGGATGGCCTCCACGCTGCCAAAGGTGCCCAGACGCAGGTCGACCTTCAGGCGCGCGAGTTCCAGCTGGTACCAACGGGTGATGCCGGCGATCTGGTCGCGTTGCGGCGCCTTGGCGGCGATGGTGATCTGCCCGCCGATCTGGTCTTTCTTCTCGAACAGGGTCACGTCGTGGCCGCGCTCGGCAGCCACACGGGCGGCTTCCATGCCCGCAGGGCCGGCGCCGACCACCACCACCACCTTGCGCTTGGCGCCGGTGGTCTTCTCGATGATGTGCGGCACGCCCATGTATTCACGGGAGGTCGCGGCGTTCTGGATGCACAGTACATCCAGGCCCTGGTACTGACGGTCGATGCAGTAGTTGGCACCGACGCACTGCTTGATCTGGTCGACCTGGCCCATCTTGATCTTGGCGATCAGGTGCGGGTCGGCCATGTGCGCGCGGGTCATGCCGACCATGTCCACGTAGCCGCCTTCGAGGATGCGCGTGGCCTGGTTCGGGTCCTTGATGTTCTGCGCGTGCAGCACCGGGACCTTGACCACTTCCTTGATGCCGGCCGCCAGGTGCAGGAACGGCTCCGGCGGGTAGCTCATGTTGGGGATGACGTTGGCCAGGGTGTTGTGGGTGTCGCAACCCGAGCCGACCACGCCGAGGAAGTCGATCATGCCGGTGGCGTCGTAGTAGGCGGCGATCTGCTTCATGTCCTCGTGGCTGAGGCCATCGGGGTGGAATTCGTCACCGCAGATGCGCATGCCCACGCAGAAGTCGTCACCGACTTCGGCACGCACGGCCTTGAGCACTTCCAGGCCGAACTTCATGCGGCCCTCGAAGGTGCCGCCCCATTCGTCGGTACGCTTGTTGACCCGTGGGCTCCAGAACTGGTCGATCATGTGCTGGTGCACGGCCGACAGCTCGACGCCGTCCAGGCCGCCTTCTTTGGCACGGCGCGCGGCTTGCGCGTAGTTGCCGATCACGCGCCAGATCTCTTCCACCTCGATGGTCTTGCAGGTGGCGCGGTGTACCGGTTCGCGGATACCCGACGGCGACATCAGGGTCGGCCAGTTGAAGCCGTCCCAGCGCGAGCGACGGCCCATGTGGGTAATCTGGATCATGATCTTGGCGCCATGCTTGTGCATGGCGTCGGCCAGGTTCTGGAAGTGCGGGATGATGCGGTCGGTCGACAGGTTGACCGAGGCCCACCACTCCTGCGGGCTGTCGATGGCCACCACCGACGAGCCGCCGCAGATCGCCAGGCCGATGCCGCCCTTGGCTTTCTCTTCGTAATACTTCACATAGCGGTCGGTAGTCATGCCGCCGTCAGTGGCGTAGACCTCGGCGTGCGCGGTGCTGAGCACGCGGTTGCGGATGGTCAGTTTGCCGATCTGGATCGGCTGGAACATTGCTTCGAATGCCATGACGCTCTCTCCGGCTTACAACGGCTTTGTAACGAACAGGCCATCTTCGTGGCCTTCTTCCGACCCGCCATAGACCTGTTCGGCCACGGTGCGGATCTTGCTGCCGCGGGCAGCGAGAATCTGGTCCATGGCACCGGCGAACCAGCCGGTGAACATGTAGTCGACCTTGCGCCCGCACTTGCCATACACGTAGACGAAGGCCGAGTGCTTGAGCTTGACGCTGCAGGTGCCCTTGTCGAGGTCGATGTCCTGGATCTCGAACAGGCCCCAGCCACGTTGCGACAGGCGCTTCATGTAGTGCTCGAACACCGCCACACCTTCAAGGCCGTGGCACTCGGCTTCTTTCTCGCACCAGTGCCAGGCCGACTTGTAGCCAGCCTTGTAGAGGATCTCGGCGTAGGCGTCGGCGCCCAGCACTTCCTCGATGCCGATGTGGTTGTTGACGAAGAAATGGCGCGGCACATACAGCATCGGCAGGGCGTCGCTGGTCCAGACACCGGTCTCGCTGTCGACTTCGATTGGCAATTGCGGGGCGATCTTGGCCATGGAAACTCAACTCCATAAAAATTTTCATGTGGGTGCCCCGGCGTTGCTGGCAGGGGCTATCAGGCTTGGAGAGCGGCTTACTCGCCCCAGACGTCCTTGAGGACGTTGACCCAGTTCTCGCCCATGATCTTGCGCACTACACGCTCGGAGTGGCCGCGCTTGAGCAGGGTTTCGGTGAGGTTGGGGAACTCGCCGACAGTGCGGATGCCCAGCGGGTTGATGATCTTGCCGAAGTTGGTCAGGCGACGGGCGTAGCCTTTGTCGTGGGTCAGGTATTCGAAGAAGTCCTGGCCATGGCCCTGGGTGAAGTCGGTGCCGATGCCGATGGCGTCTTCACCGACGATGTTCATGGTGTACTCGATGGCTTCGGCGTAGTCGTCGATGGTCGAGTCGATGCCCTTGGCCAGGAACGGCGCGAACATGGTCACGCCAACGAAGCCGCCGTGGTCGGCGATGAACTTCAGTTCTTCGTCCGACTTGTTGCGCGGGTGCTCCTTCAGCCCCGAGGGCAGGCAGTGGGAGTAGCACACCGGTTTTTTCGATTCGAGGATGACTTCTTCGGAGGTCTTGGAGCCGACGTGGGACAGGTCGCACATGATGCCCACGCGGTTCATCTCGGCGACTATCTCGCGGCCGAAGCCCGACAGGCCGCCGTCACGCTCGTAGCAGCCGGTGCCGACCAGGTTCTGGGTGTTGTAGCACATCTGCACGATGCCCACGCCCAGCTGCTTGAACACGTCGACGTAGCCGATCTGGTCTTCGAAGGCATGGGCATTCTGGAAGCCGAAGAGGATGCCGGTCTTACCCAGTTCCTTGGCCTTGCGGATGTCGGCGGTGGTGCGCACCGGCATCACCAGGTCGCCGTTCTCGCGGATCAGCTTCTGGCTGGCGGCGATGTTGTCGACGGTAGCCTTGAAGCCTTCCCAGACCGACACCGTGCAGTTGGCCGCGGTCAGCCCGCCCTTGCGCATGTCCTCGAACAGTTCGCGGTTCCATTTGGCGATGATCAGGCCGTCGATGACGATGCTGTCGGCGTGAAGTTCGGCTGGGCTCATCAGGCTGTCCCCTTTTTATTCAGTTGGGCTGCGCCAAACCTTCTGCCGGCGCTTTGGGGCCAGCATATGCCTGTGCCCAAAGGCGCCCCGATGCAAAAACGACAGGGGGTTTGCCGAAAGCGTCAATGCGCGACATCAGGCCGTCTGGCCCGCCGTTCGGGGATGAGAGACAGTCTCGATAACGACCTGCACAGGTCCTACATGAACATTTCTTCAGGAAGCTATCGTCTTGCCTTTGGCTGAGCGAGAATCCCAGCCATTCGTCAGTCTGTTAAGGGGAAAACGGATGAAATCAATGGCATGGCTGGTACTGCTGGCCGTCGTCGGTGGGGCGCAGGCTGGTGAGGAAGAAAGCACGCCATGCGACAACGTTGAAAGCGACCAGCAGACTTACGCCTGCGCGGCGTTCAACAAGCAGACTGCCGAACGTGAGTTGAAGTCGGCCTATGACGAGCTGATCCAGCGTATTCGCGACCAGTATGCCGACGAGGCGGATCAGGCCACGTCGCTCACCGGGCGCATGGAGGCGGCCGAGAAGCTGTGGGCGCAGTTGCGCGATGCCGACTGCAAGGTCGAGACCTATGCCGAGAAGCCGGGCAGCGAGGCCTTTGAAGCGGCGTGGAATACCTGCGTGGCGCAGCGTAGCGATGATCGCTCGGAGTATCTGCAGACCATCGGGCAGCAATAAGTGCCGCTATCGCCTGTAGGAGCGGCCTTGTGTCGCGAAAGGGCCGCGCAGCGGCCCCAAGATCTGTGCTGCTGCGAAGATCTTGGGGCCGCTG
>NZ_JBIVID010000020.1:0-44541 GCF_044749525.1 Pseudomonas sp. NPDC089395 | reverse complement strand
GTACGGGGATCGGTTCATCAGGCCGACCTGGTAAAATCAGGGCCTGCCTAGCGGCAGGCCCTTACCGGCCCGCACACAAAAAAACTGACAGTCCCCGCGAAAGGGCTGCACAGCAGCCCCAACGTCTCTGCAATCAGACCACGCCCTGGGCCAGCATGGCATCCGCCACTTTCACGAAGCCCGCGATGTTGGCGCCCTTCACGTAGTTGATCGTGCCATCGGCCTCTTCACCGTAGTGCACGCAAGCATGGTGGATCGATTGCATGATGTTGTGCAGCTTGCTGTCCACTTCACCGGCAGTCCACAGCAGGCGCATGGCGTTCTGCGACATCTCCAGGCCCGACACCGCAACGCCACCGGCGTTGGAGGCCTTGCCCGGGGCATACAGGATGCCGGCTT
This sequence comes from Pseudomonas sp. NPDC089395, assembly GCF_044749525.1. Lineage (NCBI taxonomy): Bacteria > Pseudomonadati > Pseudomonadota > Gammaproteobacteria > Pseudomonadales > Pseudomonadaceae > Pseudomonas > Pseudomonas sp. NPDC089395. The sequence continues at coordinate 44,142 of NZ_JBIVID010000020.1, read as the reverse complement.
CGATGAAGATATCCACAGCTTCCAGGGTGGTCGGCATGTTGGCGCCTTCGGCGACGCAGATGCAGCCGTTGCGCAGCAGGGTGCGGGCGTCTTCGCTGTCCAGCTCGTTCTGCGTGGCGCACGGCAGGGCGATGTCGCACGGCAGGCTCCACGGGGTCTGGCCCTTACGGAACTCCAGCCCGAACTGCTCGGCCAGCTCGCTGATGCGGCCACGCTTGACGTTCTTCAGCTCCATCAGCGCGTCCCACTGGGCGTCGGTCAGGCCCGCTTCGGCGTACAGGGTCCCTTCGGAGTCCGACAGCGAGATCACCTTGCCGCCCAGGTCCATGACCTTGCGCGCAGCGTACTGGGCAACGTTGCCGGAACCGGATACAGCCACGCGGCGGCCATCGATGCGCAGATCGCGGCGCTTGAGCATTTCTTCGGCGAAGTACACGCAGCCGTAGCCGGTGGCTTCAGGGCGGATCAGGCTGCCGCCGTAGGTCATGCCCTTGCCGGTCAGCACCGAAGTGAACTGGTTGGCCAGGCGCTTGTACTGGCCGAACATGAAGCCGATCTCGCGGGCACCCACGCCGATGTCACCGGCCGGCACGTCGACGTCGGCGCCGATGTGGCGGTACAGCTCGCTCATGAAGGCCTGGCAGAAGCGCATGACTTCGGCATCGCTCTTGCCCTTCGGATCGAAGTCCGAGCCACCTTTGCCGCCGCCCATGGGCAGCGAGGTCAGGGAGTTCTTGAACACCTGCTCGAAGGCCAGGAACTTGAGCACGCCCAGGTTCACCGACGGGTGGAAGCGCAGGCCGCCCTTGTACGGTCCGATGGCGCTGCTCATCTGGATGCGGTAGCCGCGGTTGACCTGGACCTTGCCTTGGTCATCGACCCACGACACGCGGAACAGCACAGCGCGCTCGGGCTCGACCATGCGCTCGAGAATGCCGGCTTGCAGGTAGTGAGGGTTGGCTTCGAGGAACGGCCAGAGGCTGCGTAGCACCTCTTCGACGGCCTGGTGGAATTCAGGCTGGGCAGGATCGCGTTGTTTCAGACGCGCAAGGAAATGGTCGACAGATTCGATCATGGTAGACATCTCACCAAGAGGGATTGGACTTATTGGTTTTTTCCGCAATGTACCAAGAAGCAATCGCACGGGAATAGGGCGAAATGTCGTTTTTTTGAAATTATTTGGTGCGTTTTATATAAATGTATACAAAACCTGGGGCTTGATGGTGGCAGATCGGGCCTCATCGCGGGTAAACCCGCTCCTACAAGGTCCGCGCAAAACCTGGGCTCAGCGGCGTCCCTGTAGGAGCGGATTCATCCGCGATGAAGCCAGCGCCACATTACAGCCAAGCACAAAAATGGGGCCCCTGAGGGCCCCATTCTTGTGCATCCGAAACCGGCTTACTGCGCCAGTTTCTTGTGCCGTACACGGTGCGGCTGGGCAGCAGCGTCGCCCAGGCGCTTCTTGCGATCCGCTTCGTACTCGGTGTAGTTGCCCTCGAAGAACACCACGTTCGAGTCGTCTTCGTAAGCCAGGATGTGGGTAGCCACACGGTCCAGGAACCAACGGTCGTGGGAAATCACGATCGCGGCGCCTGGGAAGTCCAGCAGGGCTTCTTCCAGCGAACGCAGGGTTTCGACGTCGAGGTCGTTGGACGGTTCGTCGAGCAGCAGGACGTTGCCGCCCTCCTTCAGGGTCAGGGCCAGGTGCAGACGGCCACGCTCACCACCGGAGAGGTCCTTGACGAACTTCTGCTGGTCGCCGCCCTTGAAGTTGAAGCGGCCAACGTAGGTACGCGACGGAATCTCGTAGCTGCCGATGCGGATCATGTCCGAACCGTCGGAAACCTGCTGGAACACGGTCTTGCCACCGTCCAGGTCTTCGCGGCTCTGGTCCACGCAGGCCAGCTGCACGGTTTCACCGATCTCGATGCTGCCCGAATCCGGTTGCTCCTTGCCCATCAGCATGCGGAACAGGGTCGACTTACCGGCACCGTTACCACCGATCACGCCGACGATGGCGCCTTTAGGCATGGCGAACGACAGGTTGTCGATCAGCACGCGATCGCCATAGCCCTTGGTAACGTTCTTGAACTCGATGACCTTGTCGCCCAGGCGCGGACCGGCCGGGATGTAGATCTCGTTGGTTTCGCTGCGCTTCTGGAATTCCTGCGATTGCATTTCTTCGAAGCGCTGCAGACGGGCCTTGGATTTGGACTGGCGGGCCTTGGCGCCTTTGCGCACCCACTCCAGTTCCTCTTTCATGGCCTTCTCGTGGGCGCTCTGCTGCTTGGATTCCTGCGCCAGACGGTCCGACTTGGCTTCCAGCCAGCCCGAGTAGTTGCCTTCGTACGGGATGCCGGCGCCGCGGTCCAGTTCGAGGATCCAGCCGGCGACGTTGTCGAGGAAGTAACGGTCGTGGGTGATCGCTACCACGGTGCCCGGGAAGTCGTGCAGGAAGCGCTCAAGCCAGGCCACCGAGTCGGCGTCCAGGTGGTTGGTCGGTTCGTCGAGCAGCAGCATGTCGGGGGCCGACAGCAGCAGGCGGCACAGCGCCACACGGCGCTTCTCGCCACCGGACAGGTGTTCGATGCGGGCGTCCCAGGCGGGCAGGCGCAGGGCGTCGGCGGCGACGTCCAGCTGACGCTCCAGGTTGTGGCCGTCGGCCGCCTGCAGGATGGATTCGAGCTTGGCCTGCTCGGCAGCCAGCTTGTCGAAGTCGGCATCCGGTTCGGCGTAGGCCGCGTAGACCTCGTCCAGGCGCGCCTGGGCGTCCTTGATCACGCTGACGGCTTCCTCGACCACTTCGCGCACGGACTTGTTCGGGTCCAGTTGCGGCTCCTGGGGCAGGTAACCAACGTTGATGTCGGGCATCGGACGGGCTTCGCCGTCGAATTCCTTGTCGACGCCCGCCATGATCCGCAGCAGGGTCGACTTACCCGCGCCGTTCAGGCCGAGCACGCCGATCTTGGCGCCAGGGAAGAACGACAGGGAAATGTTCTTGAGAATTTCCCGCTTCGGCGGCACGACTTTGCTCAGCCGATGCATGGTGTAGACGTATTGAGCCAAAACCAAGCCCTCTAATCAGATAGATAAAGACATCGACGATCGCCCCGGCTTGGGCCAGGGCGATGTGTTTACGGGGTGTGAATGAACAAAGACGCCCATTCTACGCCAACGCGCGGCGTTTCACAGGGTGGTCGGATGGTGGGGGGATTGGGGCCGCTGTGCGGCCCATTCGCTGGCAAGCCAGCTCCCACAGCTGCTGGGAACGGTGGTGACCTGTGGGAGCCGGCTTGCCGGCGATGGGGCCAGCGCCGACCTCACATGATTCAGACGTGGCGCTGCTTGGACTTGCCCCGCGGCAACCGGCAACGGTCGCCCTGCTCTGCCAGGCGCGCGGCATAGGCGGCCTTCACGCTGAAGCCGCCACTGCGGGCGGGCTGTTCAACGGCCTTGGCCGGCTTGGCAGCCGGTGCGCTGGCGACTTTGGCCGCAGGCTTGGCCACCGCTACAACCGCAGCCGGTTCTGCCGCCGCCTTGGCGGTCTTGCGCAGTTCGGCCAGCGACGGCGTCTTGTTCTTCGCGGCAGCTGCCGCCTCAGGCTTGACCAGCGAGCGCTGGCACGACTTGCACGATACGTCCTCGGTCACGGCAGTGCTGACAAGGGTCTGACTGCTGCGCCCACAGGCGGAATCGAGGCCATTGGTGGAAAAGTGAGTAACCAAAACCGAACATCTCCGAAGCGTTGTCATTGAAGCGGCCGGCATTCTCGCACAGGAAGCAAGGTCTTGCCGAACCCACCGCCCCGACCACGACCGTCGGCAGCAGACAAGCGAACTGGCACTTTGCCATAATGCTGGCCCGTTTCGGGTGCCCGGCTTATAGTGCGCCACCACGGTCCCGGCCTTCGTATTGGCCGGCACACGCCGTGCATAACAAAACCTGCCATCGCCAGCCCAATCGCAGGACCGCCGCTTGACCAATCTCAATCATCCGTCGTCGCTGTGCCCTGCTACCTCGGCCCCGGTCGCGTCCCAGCGCGGTTCGATCAAGGGTGCGTTGGCCCTGCTCGCGTTGATCCTGCTGGGCCTGCTGCTGTGGCAACTGTTCGCCCAGTTTCGCCATACCCAGGCCGACCAGCGCCAGCAGAACCTGGAGGCGAGCGCGGAACTTGCCGACCACCTGAGCTTGAACATGGCACTGCAGGCCCAGCAGGCGCTGAATGTGGTGCAGCCCTACGTCAAGGCGCCGACACCGGCAGCCCTGCCCAGCCTGCTGGCCACCCTGCGCGAACGCCTGCCCAGCCTGCGCGACGTGGCCTGGATCGACCACAGCGGACAACTGAGCAGCGACAGCCTGGCCGGCAGCCCCGACCGCCAACTGATTGACGAGCTGTTGGTGCTGAACCAGGGCCGTTCATTCTTCTTCACCAACTCGCCAGACAACCGCACCCTCTACCTGTTGCTGCGCCAGGCCAGCGAACAGGACCGCGGCTACTGGCTGCTGCGCCTGTCCAGCGATTATTACCGTACCCTGACCGTGCACCTGGACGGCCCCGGCCACCCGCTGTGGTTGCTGGAAAACAGCCGCAGCGGCGACGTGCTGGAACGCCATGGCCCGGCAGCGACCAGCGACGAGCCCCTGCAAAGCGTGATGCTGGCCTACATCGACAACAGCACCTGGCAGCTTCGCGGCCTGTACGATGCAGCCCTGGCCCGCGAAAAGCTGCTGCCGGCGTTGCTCGGCAAGTGCCTGCTGGCGTTGTTCTGCGCCCTGCTGCCGGTGTTGGCGCTGTTCAACATGCGCCGCCGCCAGCGCGCGCTGCAGGAAGACCGCCGGCGCTATCAGGAAATCTTCGAGGGCACTGGCGTGGCCCTGTGCGTGCTCGACCTGGCCAGCCTGCCCGGGCAGCTCGACCGGTACCACCTGCGCAACCGCGCGGCGCTCAAGCAGAGCCTGGCTCTGGACTGCAACCTGCGGCGCACGTTGCTGCACGAGCTGAAGATCACCGAAATCAACCAGGTCGCACGCCAACTGCTCAATGTCGACTGCCACGAAGGCGCCTGGCAACGGCTGATCGATGGCAGCGGCGATGGCCGCGACAGCATCGGCATGCAACTGATCGACGCGCTGATCGAACAGCGCCCACTGCTCGAACTGGAGGTGCGCCTGCCGGCGCCGCTGGGCGGCGAGCTGCACCTGTGGCTGATGGCACGCCTGCCGCAGCAGCGTCGTGACTACCAGGCGGTGATTCTCAGCATCAGCGACATCACCAGCCGCAAGCAGGTGGAGCTGTCGCTGCTGGAGCGGGAGAGTTTCTGGTCGGACGTGGTGCGCACCGTTCCCGATCAGCTGTACGTGCAGGACGTGCTCAGCCAGCGGATGATCTTCGCCAACCGCCACCTCGGCCAAACCCTCGGCTACGACCGCACCGAGCTGACGCAGATGGGCGAGCGCTTCTGGGAGCTGCTGCTGCACCCCGAGGACGCCGCCAACTACCAGGCCCTGCGTCAGCAACAGCGCGACAACGGCCACCGCCAGGCGCTGCATACGCAACTGCGCTTCCGCCACCGCGACGGCGGCTGGCGCTGCTACGACATTCGCGAACAAGTGCTTACCCGCGACAGCGACGGCCAGGTCACCCGCATCATCGGCGTGGGCAAGGACGTTACCGTGCAGATCGAAGCCAGCCAGTCGCTGCGCGACAGCGAGCAGCGCTACCGCATGCTCGCCGAGAGCATCAGCGATGTGATCTTCTCCACCGACAGCCAGCTGCAGCTCAACTATGTAAGCCCCTCGGTGAAAGCGGTGCTGGGCTACCCGGCCGAGTGGATCTTCGACAACGGCTGGCAATCGATCGTCGCCAACCCCGCCCAGCTCACCGGCATCTACAGCCTGATGGAGCGGGTCAGCCGGGCCATGGGCGACCGCGAACAACTGGCGCAACTGCGCCAGCACCTGCCCACCCAGCTGTTCCTGTTCGACTGCCTGCGCGCCGACGGCCGCAAGATCCCCATCGAGCTGCGCCTGGTGCTGGTATGGGACGATCACGAACGCTTCGAGGGCGTGCTCGGCGTGGGCCGCGACATCAGCCAGCAGCGCCGTGCGGAAAAAGACCTGCGCATGGCCGCGACGGTGTTCGAGCACTCCACCTCGGCGATTCTCATCACCGACCCGGCCGGCTACATCGTGCAGGCCAACGAAGCCTTCAGCCGCGTGAGCGGTTATGCGGTGAGCGATGTGCTCGACCAGTTGCCCGGCATGCTCACGGTCGACGAGCAGCAGGAAAGCCACCTGCGCTATGTGCTCAAGCAGCTGCACCTGCGGGGCAGCTGGGAAGGCGAAGTGTGGCTCAAGCGCCGCGACGGCGACCACTACCCGGCCTGGGTCGGCATTACCGCGGTGCTGGACGACGAGGGCGACCTGGCCAGCTACGTGTGCTTCTTCACCGACATCAGCGAGCGCAAGGCCAGCGAACAGCGCATCCACCGCCTGGCCTACTACGACGCCCTCACCCACCTGCCCAACCGCACGCTGTTCCAGGACCGCCTGCACACGGCGCTGCAGCAGGCCGAGCGGCAGAAGTCGTGGGTGGTGCTGATGTTCCTCGACCTCGACCGCTTCAAGCCGATCAACGACTCCCTGGGCCACGCCGCGGGCGACCGTATGCTCAAGGACATGGCCCTGCGCCTGCTGGCCTGCGTCGACGATGACGACACCGTGGCACGCATGGGCGGCGACGAGTTCACCCTGCTGCTGCAACCGCGCGCCACCCGCGAGATGGCGCTGAACCGCGCCATCCACGTGGCCGAGAACATCCTTGCCAGCCTGGTGCGGCCGTTCGTGCTGGAAAACCGCGAGTTCTTCGTCACGGCCAGCATCGGCATCGCCCTCAGCCCGCAGGACGGCAGCGAGCTGAGCCAGCTGATGAAAAACGCCGACACGGCCATGTACCACGCCAAGGAGCGCGGCAAGAACAACTTCCAGTTCTACCAGGCCGAAATGAACGCCAGCGCCCTGGAGCGCCTTGAGCTGGAAAGCGACCTGCGCCACGCCCTGGAGCAGAACGAGTTCATCCTCTACTACCAGCCGCAGTTCAGCGGTGACGGCAAGCGCCTGACCGGTGCCGAGGCGCTGCTGCGCTGGCGCCACCCGACCCGCGGCCTGGTGCCGCCGGGCGACTTCATCCCGGTGATCGAGGAATTGGGCCTGGTGGTGGACGTCGGCGACTGGGTGCTGCGCGAAGCCAGCCGCCAGCTCAAGGCCTGGCACAAGGCCAAGGTGCGCGTGCCGAAGGTGTCGGTGAACATCTCGGCGCGGCAGTTCTCCGACGGCCAGCTGGGCAACCGCATCGCCAGGATCCTCGAGGAAACCGGGCTGCCGCCGGCGTGCCTGGAACTGGAGCTGACCGAAAGTATCCTGATGCGCGACGTCTACGAAGCGATGCAAATACTCGACGGCCTGAAGGTGCTGGGCCTGAGCATTGCGGTCGACGACTTCGGCACGGGCTACTCGTCGCTCAACTACCTCAAGCAGTTCCCCATCGACGTGCTGAAGATCGACCGCACCTTCGTCGACGGCCTGCCCGAAGGCGAGCAGGACGCGCAGATTGCCCGGGCGATCATCGCCATGGCCCACAGCCTCAACCTGGCGGTGATCGCCGAGGGGGTGGAAACCCATGAGCAGCTGGAGTTCCTGCGTGAGCATGGTTGTGACGAGGTGCAGGGGTATCTGTTCGGGCGGCCGATGCCGGCGAACCAGTTCGAGGCGCAGTTCGCCAACGAGACGCTGTTCATGTTCCAGTAGCCAACGGGGCCTTGTGTAGGAGCGGCCTTGTGTCGCGAAAGGGCTGCGCAGCAGCCCCAGCTGTTTCTGCTGCGCTGCTGAGACCCTGGGGCTGCTGCGCAGCCCTTTCGCGACACAAGGCCGCTCCTACAGGACCACGCCAGCGCCTGAAAAAGCGGACCTGAAAGTCAACTCCCGCCCCCACGCCAGCCCAGAAACGGCGCGGGATGCAACATGAAGCCCATTGGTCCGCGACTTGATGCCAGTTCATATGCCAGGCGCGAATCAATCGGTTAGAATGCCCCCCCAATCCCGCCCGATCCTTGAGGACCGTTATGTTCAGCCGTGATTTGACCATTGCCAAGTACGACGCCGAGCTCTTCGAAGCCATGCAGCAAGAAGCTCTGCGCCAGGAAGAGCATATCGAGCTGATCGCTTCGGAAAACTACACCAGCCCCGCCGTCATGGAAGCCCAGGGTTCGGTGCTGACCAACAAGTACGCCGAAGGCTACCCAGGCAAGCGCTACTACGGTGGCTGCGAGTACGTCGACGTGGTCGAGCAACTGGCCATCGACCGTGCCAAGGAACTGTTCGGCGCCGACTACGCCAACGTCCAGCCGCACGCCGGCTCCCAGGCCAACGCCGCCGTCTACCTGGCCCTGCTGTCGGCCGGTGACACCATCCTGGGCATGAGCCTGGCCCACGGTGGCCACCTGACCCACGGTGCTTCCGTGAGCTCCTCGGGCAAGCTGTACAACGCCATCCAGTACGGCATCGACGCCAACGGCCTGATCGACTACGACGAAGTCGAGCGCCTGGCCGTCGAGCACAAGCCGAAGATGATCGTTGCCGGCTTCTCGGCCTACTCGCAAGTGCTGGACTTCCCACGCTTCCGCGCCATCGCCGACAAGGTCGGTGCCTACCTGTTCGTCGACATGGCCCACGTCGCTGGCCTGGTTGCCGCAGGCGTGTACCCGAACCCGGTGCCGTTCGCCGACGTGGTTACCACCACCACCCACAAGACCCTGCGCGGTCCACGTGGCGGCCTGATCCTGGCCCGTGCCAACGCCGACATCGAGAAGAAGCTGAACTCCGCCGTCTTCCCAGGCGCCCAGGGCGGCCCGCTGGAGCACGTGATCGCCGCCAAGGCCATCTGCTTCAAAGAAGCCCTGCAGCCTGAGTTCAAGGCCTACCAGCAGCAAGTGGTGAAGAACGCCCAGGCCATGGCCAGCGTGTTCATCGAGCGTGGTTTCGACGTCGTTTCCGGCGGCACCCAGAACCACCTGTTCCTGCTGTCGCTGATCAAGCAGGAAATCTCCGGTAAGGACGCCGACGCCGCGCTGGGCAAAGCCTTCATCACCGTCAACAAGAACTCGGTACCGAACGACCCACGTTCGCCGTTCGTGACCTCGGGCCTGCGTTTCGGCACCCCAGCCGTCACCACCCGTGGCTTCAAGGAAGCCGAGTGCCAGGAACTGGCTGGCTGGATCTGCGACATCCTCGCCGACCTGAACAACGAAGCGGTGATCGACGCCGTGCGTGAGAAGGTCAAGGCCATCTGCAAGAAGCTGCCGGTTTACGGCAACTGATCGGCAATCGCCTGATGTGAAAAAGCCCGGCCTTGTGCCGGGCTTTTTTGTGCCTGGGTGCGGAAAACGTTCCACATGGGTTGCGCCGCCAAGGCCACCTAGCCTTTGCGCTCCTTCAACCTGGAGCACGCCCATGAGCACCGATGTCGCACGCTCGTTCATCGCTACCCTGCAACACGACGGGTCGCCAATCAACGTCTTCGACGCCATGACCACCGGCCCTGTAACACTCGAAAGCCCGAACCAGACCCCCGCCTTCGCCATCGACGGTGCACGCACCCTGGGCTTGCTCGATGGCACCGACGCAGACTGGCAACTTGGCCAGGAGCAAGGGCTGGTCACCTTCAGCAAAGGCCCAGAACCTGCACCCTTGATGCTGTATTTCCGCTACAGCCAGGCCGGCTACCGGCTTTACATACGTAACGGTACGCACCTTGGAGAGGGCGTGTTTTGCAATGCTTATGGTGTGGTGAATGCCCAGTTGATCGAAGCGACAGATCCAACCTTGTGGCTCATCACACATGAGCAAAGCGGCAAGCCATTCGACGTGACTGAAACCGAGGGCGATAGCGCGGACATTCACCTGACCAACCGCCACGGCCATCCGCTGCAGGTTCACGGCCTGTATCCCGTGGGTGGCTACCTGGTCTGCCACGCTGCCGCGGGCAAGAGCACATTGCGGCTGTCCATCGTGGCGCGCAATGTCGATTGGCTGAACACCGACTGATCGAGCGCTGAATCCGGCCCTGCAGGCGCATACGTTGTCGAACCCGCAGGGCCTCCACGTTGCGACGAGCACGCTAGCGCCCTTCCGTATTACCCTGTGCCATTTCAGCCCACCAAGCACAGGCGCCGCCTTGACCAGAGAACAACTCGAAACCCACCAGATCCCGATCTACTTCGCCGCCGTGATCGCCGCCGTCGCCTTCGGCCTCTTGGCTCCGGGCACCGCAGAGCACCTCGAAGCCCTGGTCACCCCCGCCATTGCCCTGCTGATGTACGCGATGTTCCTGCAGATCCCTTTCCTCGACCTGCGCCAGAACCTGGGCAACCGCCGCTTCATGGCCGCCCTGCTGCTTGCCAACTTCATTCTCGTGCCGTTGCTTGTCTGGGCCATCACCCGTGGCCTGGTCGAACACCCCGCGATCCTCATCGGCGCCCTGCTGGTGTTGCTGACGCCCTGTATCGATTACGTGGTGGTGTTCACTCACATCGGCAAAGGTGACTCGCGCCTGACCCTCGCCGCAACGCCCGTACTGCTGTTGGTGCAGTTGGTGCTACTACCGGTGTACCTGGCGTTGATGCTCGGCGACGGCAGCGAGGTGACGATTGCCATTGCACCGTTCGTGGAAGCCTTTGTATTGCTGATCGTGTTGCCCATGATCCTCGCCGTGCTCACCAGCGCCGGGGCGCGTCGTTCGCGTGCGGTATCGGCCTGGAACGACGCCTGGGCGTGGATGCCGGTGCCGGCGATGGCATTAGTGCTGATGGCGGTGATCGGCTCGCAGATTGCAGTGGTGTGGCGCGATTTCGACCGGCTGCTGCCGGTGATTCCGGTGTATGTCGGCTTCATGTTGCTGGCGCCGGTGCTTGGCTTCGTCGCCGCGCGGCTACTGCGGTTGCCGGTGGCCGAGGCGCGCTCGGTGACCTTCAGCGCCTCGACGCGCAATTCGCTGGTGGTGTTGCCGTTGGCGTTGGCGCTGCCGGAGGAATTGCGTGGGTTGGCGGCGGCGGCGGTGATTACCCAGACGTTGGTGGAGTTGGTGAGTGAGCTGGTTTACGTAAGAGCCATCCCTGCCCTGCTACGCGACTGATGCTACACCCCAAATCTTGAAAGCTAAGGTGGTACCTGTGGGAGCCGGCTTGCCGGCGATAGGGCCCGAAGAAGGTGTCCAAAATCATTAGGCCAGTTCAGCTTGCCGGCGATGAGACAGGAACAGACAAAAGCCGAGCAGCTGCATCCCCCAAGCCTTGAGCAGCCCATTCGGGCCCTCTCGCCGGCAAGCCGGCTCCCACAGGATAAACCACTGTTTCCAATACATATTGTGAACTTATGGCAGCGGGTTTACCCGCGCATACATCAGTCACAGCTGATGGGCATGGGCTAAATACACTCAACTTGGAAGGTAGTATACAAATCGGCAAGCACGTCATCAGTCAGTAGCACTTCGGTAAATCGCAGCTAGTTTCGGAAAAATCCCTGGCTATATGTCGTCGTGCGGCGGATTGAGCCAGTGTATATTCAGCTTTCCGATTCTCTGAGCGCCGAAATTTGTAAGCCAATGAAAATTGCACTTAATGCCATACCCCATACTCCAATCCACCACATAGTGAGGAAGTGCGCTATACGGTGCACTGGCGAAGATTTTATAGCCTGCTTGATTTTGCTGTGCTGTACCCTATGGTTCCCTGTGTCAGCCCAAGCTTTTGAGACGTTCAGTTGCAAGGAAACTTGGTTTGACGCAACCCTCAAAGAATCAATCGCCAGTAACCGACAGCCGGATCGGAAGCAGAACTGCCCCGTGAGCAAGATCGACGCGTCTATGGAAAACACTGGCTACCGCGTTATGGACGACCGAGCATACTGGTTTTCGACTTCCGGTAATCGTAGAAGTCCCTGCTCAGCGAAGGGCGTGGGTGGAATGGGACAGATATTTAATCCTGTCTGCTGGTTACCTAGCACACTGCAGGTGCATCATACCCAAGCGGAACGCAATTTTTGGCTTGTCAGCAACGACGGCGCGAACTTCCAGGTGGCTCGTTCAAATCAAACAACATTGACGCAGGTTCAAAAGAGCCAGCTCAATAACTATGCAATGGATCGCTCTTCGGTTTATCTGCGCTCGAGCAAAATTAAAGATGCGGACCCTGAGAGCTTTGAAGTCATCTTCCCTTTCAGGGATGATGACACGCTGCAGCAATACTCATTTGCCACAGACCGCAATCATCTTTTCATTGATGGGTGGGCGTTTCCAAAAATCGATCTTGCTCAAATTGAGTGGGTAAATATTACTTGCACTGACGAACCCTACAAATGTCGCACACCTATGATCGGAAAAGCGGGAAACGACATTCTATTATTTGATAACGGCGCGCGCCCTAGGCTTTTCCCAAACCTGGGAACACCCGACCTGACTTGTTCACGACGGGAATATGAGAACTACTGCATTAGTAATGGCAAGCGTTATCTGATTGACCGCAGAGTCGAAGAAGCGAGCCTGGTTGCTCAACCGAATGATTGAATCTCGTGTTGGTGACAGACGGACGGTCGTGGGCCGCGAGGTCCCAGTTGTCGCCGAGCCAGTATCTAAATGACGACTGTCTGCTCGCGGACCAGGGCGGTTATCCACAGATAACATTTCGGCGTTTTCCCCCGACAGTGCGGAGATTTCTGATTCGAGAGGGTAAGCCTGACAACCATTATTGTCTCGATCATGCTCCTGGGATGTACGCCAGCGTCGTCATCGCGCTGACCAATAGCTACGGCATACAGCGCTACATCAACAAGATGTTCGAGTCGGAAAACGTGGTGTTTACCCCTGCCTATCGCTGTAACCAGCAGTCGGTTGCGATCGCTTTATGCCAAGCAGGACTCGGCGTGGGTTTCATGACCGCGCAAGCGCTTGGGCAACAGGGCGGGAATTCGCTTTCGGCGATACCGCTGGATCACCCGATCGCGAGGGGGTCGCAGTGCCATATTTTACGAAGCTCGGATCGCCGGCTGCATCCCGCCGCTGAACATCTGTGGTGGTTACTGGTGAACAACCTGGAAAGGGCGCAAAACGAAGGGGCTGTGTAACGCCCGCATCCGCGTTGCGCCGGTTACCGTTTACCCAATCGGCCCTACTCTCCCTCCCCCTCTTCGTCCTGCAGCAAGCTCACTTTTCCACACTGCTCGCTGGCCAGCCGGCTGATGATCCGGATCGCCTGGTGGATACCGGCGGTGTTGCGGAAGCTCAGGTGCGGGTTGTGTTCGCACTCGAGCACTTCATCGTGCTGGACCAGGGCTTCACCGAGCAGTTCGAGTGTCCAGGCGTAGCTTTGGATGGTGGATAAGCGTTCGTGGTCAGTCATGGGGCACCTGCTTTGGGGTTGGGTGCGACTGGTTGCAGAGGGGGTAGAAACGGTGGGGTTTGGGAGGCGCCGGAGGGGTGTGGCGGCGGAGAACGAATGCGAGGATCCTGGATAGATTTAAGGTGGGCATGCATGAGACTCCAAGTTTTAGTTGGAGCTGCCACGATCCTTCCTACGGGATTGGGTGGCAGCTGTGTATGGGGTAGGAATACCGGGAAACTTGGAAACCCGGCCAGGCCGAAGCCTGCCCACACACAGCCGCCATGACACAGCACGGCAGGCACAAAAAAAGCGCCAGCTGTGGTGCAGGGGCGCCTAGTGCATGCGCCAAGTTTACCAACGGGTTCCTACGCCCGGTCGCGGAATTTGCCGCGACTGGGGAAATTTATCCCCGCTTCTTAGAGAGGGCAAGGTTTAGGGCTGTAGGAAGCGTCTTGAAGTTTTGTAGGAATGAAGCCGAACGTGCCAATGCCACTTCAACGACCCATAGTTGGCTAAGATCCAAGCCAACTGAGATCAAGCAAAAGCGCCCGATCACGATTGCAGGCGCTTTTTTTTGCGCTCTCAGTTTCTTGTGACGGTAGCAGCGCGTGGGAGACTTTCGGGTCTACCGGTTCTTTTCCTCGGTTCGCCAACCTGCGTGCCGCTGCCACCCTATCTTTTTCTTAAAGTCAGAATTACCCGCGAAAGCATCAGTGAGTCCACAGAACCTTCCGCAGGCGACTGGTTGCAGATGGGGTAGAAACGGTGGGGTTTGGGAGGCGCCGGAGGGGTGCGGCGGCAGAGAACGAATGCGAGGATCTTGAACGGATTTCTGGTGGTCATGCATGAGTTCCTTTCGTTGTGGAACTGCCACCGCTCGCGGCCAAGCAAGTTAGGGTGGCTGCAGTGCGCGGGTTGGCCGACCGGGACGAAAGGAGCCCGGCACACCCGAAGGTGTCCCGCGCACCACCGCCATAACGCAACATTGCGGGCACAAAAAAAGCGACTGCGATGAAGACTTGGCGCTGCTGCGCCTTTCGATTCCGACCGGCCAAGGTCGCGTCGCCGATGCTTCGAGGCAATTTATCCCTCTGGCTCTGGTTGAGCAAGTTTCAAGGCCCTGCGCAAAGGCTTCGCCTGTCGTAGGAAAAGAGCATGACTAAGATTGGCGGTCAGAGGTCGAGCAGAAAGCTCGTCAAGGCCGTCAACCAGAGGCGAGCAGGGGAGGAAATTGAGCAGCCGAAAACATGGCAAAAAACTTGCCCATTTAGAAATTATCTTTAGTCGGCGATGCTGACATCTCTAAAATTTTCGCTGAGAGGCCCGTAAACACTGAGTCAGAGCCAAGCGCCAGCAAACCATTATCTTCAAAACAGTCCAATCCGAAGTAGAAAATAACGAACCGCTAACTCGAATGAAGTTTCGGCTTTGGAGGGTAGCTTGCGACTTAAAACTGTTCGGCTCAATAACAAAAAAACCCGCACAAGGCGGGCTTTTTTGGAGGGGCCGAACGCAAGGAAAGCTGCATCGGGCCAACTGTATGTGGTGCCGGAGACAGGAATCGAACCTGCGACCTTCGCGTTACGAGTGCGCTGCTCTACCGACTGAGCTACACCGGCGTGTAGCGCAACGTACCACTGCCGCAGCCGTTACGCAAACCCCTGTTTCCCCTGACTAATTACCCCGCCCTCAAGACGCCTTGCAGCCGTTCGGCGCCAGGTCTTCCTCAATGTTGGTCGTGCAGCCCCACCCCGTGGCCGAGCGGGTCAGCGTCAGAGTCTTTCCGAGCACAATGGCCGGCGCATCGGCCAGGGTGCAGTCGATGGTGGCGCTGCCATCTGCGGCGGTGCCGCGTGCGGTAATGGCGCAATGGGAAGTGGCCGCCTGCCCGCCCAATGCGGCCACGTCGGCCACGTCCTTGCCTTCATTCAAGCGCAGGTCCATCGCGGTCTTCAGCGCGGAAATCTCCAGCAACCCGGCAGCCGCCTTGGCGCGGGCCTGGTGGTTGGTGTACATCGGGATGGCGATGGTCGCCAGAATGCCGATGATCGCCACGACGATCATCAGTTCGATCAGGGTGATACCGCGTTGCCCTTTCATGAACGTTTTCCTTTTTGATTCGCATACTCGGTGAGGTCAGGCTCGACCCCGGCTGGCAGCGGCGCAGTAGGCCTGAACAGACACCTTTTGTCACCCCTGCCCGTCCGGGCGTCAGCGTCGCTGAACTACTCTAGTGAGCATCAGGGAAGTGCGCCCCTCCAAGGACTCGGCAAGCTGTTTCCAGGCTTGTCGCACGGGTAGAAAAGGACCTTTGCATGAAGCATTCGACTCAGCGTTACGCCTGGCACGGCACCGATGCCAGTGGCGCAGCCGTCAGTGGCCAGATGAGCGGGCGCAGCCCGGCGTATGTGCGTGCCGGGCTGCAGCGCCAGGGCATTCGCGTTGCGCGCTTGCGGCCGGCCGGTGGGCTGGACTGGCACTGGCCGAAGGCGCGGGAGAAACGTGACCCGGCGGGCTTCAGTCGGCAGTTGGCGACCTTGCTCAAGGCCGGTGTGCCGCTGCTGCAAGCATTCGAGGTGATGGGCCGCAGCGGCTGCGATGCCGGGCAAGCGGCGTTGCTGCAGCGGTTGCAACAGGATGTAAGCGCGGGGCTGGGGCTGGCGGATGCGATGCAGCGCCACCCGGGCTGGTTCGATGGGTTGTATTGCAACCTGGTGCGGGTGGGTGAGCAGTCCGGCACGCTGGACCGGCAACTGGAACAGTTGGCGGGCATGCTGGAGCAACGCCAGGCGCTGTACAAGAAAGTGCGCAAGGCGATGCTCTATCCCCTGCTGCTGTTGCTCACCGGCCTGGGCGTATCGGCGATCTTGTTGCTGGAAGTGATTCCACGTTTTCAGAGCCTGTTCGCCGGCTTCGATGCGGCATTGCCGGCCTTCACCCAATGGGTCATCGATTTATCCACAGCGCTGGGGCGCCATGCGCCGCTGTTGTTGATAACTTCCGTGGTGCTGTGCCTGGGTGTGAACGCGCTGTATCGCAAGCATGCGCCAGCACGCCTGTGGATATCTCGACAGGTGCTGCGCCTACCGGTGTTCGGCAAGCTGATTGGGCAGGCCGCGCTGGCGCGCTTTGCCCGTAGCCTGGCCACGGCGTATGCCGCCGGGGTGCCGTTGCTGGATGCGTTGGGCACTGTGGCGGGTGCCTGTGGTGGCGACCTGCAGCAACAGGCGGTATTGCGCCTGCGCCAGGGCATGGCCAATGGGCAGGGGCTGCACCAGGCGATGGCGGCTGAGCCTATGTTTCCACCGCTGTTGATACAGCTCACGGCCATCGGCGAATCCAGCGGCACCCTGGACCAGATGCTGGATAAAGCCGCCAGCCATTATGAGGAACAGGTCAGCCAGGCGCTGGACCAGTTGACCAGCCTGCTGGAGCCGGCCATCGTGGCGATCCTGGGCGTGCTGGTGGGCGGCCTGGTGGTGGCGATGTACCTGCCGATCTTCCAGTTGGGTAGTTTGATCTGATGACTTTATCGACTTTCCTGGCTGAGCAGCCGGCGTACTTCATCACCTTGGCGACCTTGCTCGGCCTGTTGGTGGGCAGCTTTCTCAACGTGCTGGTGTATCGCCTGCCAATCATGCTGAACCGGCAATGGCAGCGTGAAGCCCGGGAGGTGCTGGGGCTTGTGCCCGATGAGCACGCGCGCTTCGATCTGTGCCTGCCCGCCTCCCATTGCCCGCACTGCGGGCACCGCATTCGCGCGTGGGAGAACATCCCGCTGCTGAGCTACCTGGCGCTGCGCGGTCGCTGCTCGGCCTGCAAAGGCGTGATCGGCCTGCGTTATCCACTGGTGGAAGTTGCCTGCGCGTTGCTGTCTCTGGTGGTGGCCTGGCGTTTCGGCGCCTCGCTCGAAACCTTGCTGGCGTTGCCATTGACCTGGTGCCTGCTGGCCCTGAGCCTGATCGATGCCGACCATGGCCTGTTGCCGGACGTGCTGGTACTGCCGATGCTGTGGCTGGGGCTGATCGTCAATGCCTTCGGCATCTTCGTGCCATTGACCGAGGCCCTGTGGGGCGCGGTGGCCGGGTACCTCAGCCTGTGGACGGTGTACTGGCTGTTCAAGCTGGTGACCGGCAAGGAAGGCATGGGGTATGGCGACTTCAAGCTACTGGCGCTGATCGGTGCTTGGGCAGGTTGGCAGATATTGCCTTTGACCCTGCTGCTGTCGTCGCTGCTGGGGGCGATTATCGGCCTGTGCCTGCTGCGCCTGCGACGTCGTCCGGTGAGCGTGGCGATACCCTTTGGCCCTTATCTGGCCATTGCGGGGTGGATTGCTGTGCTCTGGGGTGATGAAATATACGCCTCATACCTGCAACTGCTTGGATTCTGATGACCACTGCGGCCTTCACCCCTTGGATTCTCGGCCTTACCGGCGGCATTGGCAGCGGCAAGAGCGCCGCCGCCGAACGCTTCGTCGAGCTTGGCGTGCACCTGGTCGATGCCGACCAGGCGGCGCGCTGGGTCGTCGAGCCTGGCCGACCGGCCCTGGCCAGCATCGTCGAGCGCTTCGGCCCTGGCGTGCTGCTGGAAGACGGCCAGCTCGACCGTGCGGCCTTGCGCCAGCTGATCTTCGCCGACCCGGCTCAGCGCAAATGGCTGGAGCAGCTGCTGCACCCGCTGATCGGGCAGGAGATCTTCAGCTACCTGGCCAAGGCCGAATCGCCTTATGCGGTGTATGTATCGCCGCTGCTGATCGAGTCTGGCCAGCACCTGAAGACCCAGCGCGTGCTGGTGATCGATGCGCCGCAGGCGCTGCAGGTGTCGCGCACCTTGCAGCGCGACAACACCAGCGCCGAGCAGGTGCAGGCGATTCTCAAGGCCCAGCTGGCCCGCGAAGAGCGCCTGCGCCATGCCGATGATGTGGTGGTCAACGACAGCGACCTGGCCGCGTTGCATGGGCAGATCGACCGTTTGCACCACTTTTACCTGACTTTACGAGGAGGCCAGCCATGAGCAAGCCATTGACCGTCGATTGCCCGACCTGTGGCGCACCTGTGGAATGGAACGAGAAGAACGCGTTCCGGCCGTTCTGTTCTGATCGTTGCAAGTTGATCGATCTGGGGGCCTGGGCGGCTGAGGAGCACAAGATTCCGGGGGCTGAAGAGTCTGAGGATGAGCTGTATTCGGGGGATCTGGAGCCGCGGCACTAAGCTGCTGCCTGTTGCGGCCTCTTCGCGGGACAAGCCCGCTCCCAGAGGTACACCTCAGATTCTGGAAGCTGTGGTCATCCTGTGGGAGCGGGCTTGTCCCGCGAAGAGGCCAGCCAAGCCACTACAAAATTATCGCTCATCGTCCTTCCACGGGGCCTGCAGATATCGGGTGCGGTTGAACGTTTCCAGCCATTCCGGGCAAAACACCACCAGGGCACTGATCACCATGCCGTTGATGAACGCCTCCGGGAACATCATCAACCACAGATAGCCCACAAAGTCGCTCAGCCACTCCGGCATGGCGAAGCGCCCGTCCAGCCACAGCAAACCCAGCGCCGCCAACAGGCACACCAACACCGTGAGCGCCGCCGGGAAAAAACCCGAACAGAAGATATAGACGAACAGGTTACGCGGCTGCGCACGCTCGACCAGGATGGCGCACACCTCGGTAATCAGCACCGGCAGTCCCACCAGCAACAACCCGTTCACGCCCAACGCTGCCAAGTCCTGCCGCCCAAGCGCCAGCAACCCGAGCTGGGCGAAGAATCCCCCCAGGATCGCCAGCGGCCAATCCAGCAGCAAGGTCACCGCAGTCATGCCAATGAAGTGATACGACACGCCGGTATCGAAGTCGCGCCGCACCAGCCACAGGGCAAACAGGCAGAACACCGTGCCGAACAGCAAATGCTGACGGCGCCTGTCGGCGAACAGTTCTACCCAGCGGGTGCGGCTGGCCGCCCACAGCAATAAAGGAACGTAACCCAGCCAGCCGACGCTGAGGCTGGTGTCGGACAACACCTGCGCACTGATCACCTGACGCATACCCCTTGCTGCCATGTGGATATGCCTGAGTCTACACCCATTGGAAAACAGCATCTTATCGTCATGGTTTAGCGACTAAGCTTGTCTGCATGGATGACTCAGACTACCTGCGCCTGCTCACCATCCAGGCCGAACAAGCCAATGCTTTCCTCTCCAATGCACGCAAGTGGGAGCGGGAACGTTGGGTATGCCAGCGCCTGCTGCAGGGGCTGAACATTCCCTATCGCAGCGAGGACTTCACCCCGGCCGGCCAGGAGCCGCCAGACGTGCTGTTCCGCGATGCCGCATTCGAGGTGTTTTTCGTGCTGGATGAAGGTCGCCGGCTCAATGACGAATGGCGCGAAGAGCTGCAGCGTCGGCGCAGTGCCTTTTCCCTGGCCCAGCTGGTACGGCGCGAGGCGCGGCCCAGGCGAATCGCCGCCAGCGAGCTGCTGGCACGGCTGGCACCGACCTTGCGCAAGAAGGCGCACAACTACCGTGAACGTGGGCTGGACCTGAACGAGCTGGACATCATCGCCTTCGCCAGCCTCAAGCGCGAAGTGCTCGACCTGAACACCCACTTTCCGCCGCCCACCGAATACCTGCGCCAGGGCTGGCGCTCGTTGTCGCTGGTCGGGCCGACGTTTGCCCGGGTGCTGTTTGCCCACCCCGACGCACCGGATTTCCTGCGCGGCAACCTGGGGCGCAGCATCGTTTTCGACGTGGGCATCAGTCTTTGATCCAGTGCCGAGAGTCTTTGCGATGGCGTACACTCGGCGCCAGGGATAGAAAGCATTATCATTTGATTCAAGCGCTTGCATGAACGCTGTAGCGTCCATGCAGTCACATACGTCTACCTGACGAGGCCCACCATGACCAGCCGACTGAATCCGGAAGATCAGCGTCGTGTCGATGAGTATCTGCGAGCCCCCCAGCACCAAGTCGAGCGCAGGCCATTCCGGCCTTGGTTGCTCCTTGTGCTGGTGCTGGCGGTGACCATCGGGTTGGGTCTCATCAGCCGCCTGTTGAGTGGACTGGTGCTATGAGCTGCTTCGCGCTCGCCCTCCCCTCGTGCAGTTTGCGGCCGGCCGGCATGGCCACGAATTCCGTAAACCTTATGAGATATTCCCATGACTCATCGCATCGTGATTGTCGGCGGCGGGGCCGGCGGCCTGGAACTGGCGACCCGCCTGGGTAAAAGCCTGGGCAAGCGCAAGCAGGCCGAAATCACCCTGGTCGACGCCAACCTCACGCACATCTGGAAGCCGTTGCTGCACGAAGTGGCCGCCGGCTCGCTGAACTCCTCGGATGACGAACTGAACTACGTGGCCCAGGCCAAGTGGAACCATTTCAATTTCCAGCTGGGGCGCATGAGCGGCCTGGACCGTGAAGGTAAGCAAATCCAACTGGCCGCCACCCTCGACGAAGAGGGCCGCGAGCTGCTGCCTGCGCGTACCTTGGCCTACGACACTCTGGTAATCGCCGTGGGCAGTAACACCAACGACTTCGGCACCCTGGGCGCGGCGCAGCATTGCCTGTTCCTGGATACCCGCAAGCAGGCCGAGCGCTTCCACCAGCAGCTGCTCAATCACTATCTGCGCGCCCATGCCGGCGACGTGGCCAGCGAGAAGATCAGCGTGGCCATCGTCGGCGCCGGTGCCACCGGTGTGGAACTGGCGGCCGAGCTGCACCACGCGGCCCACGAACTGGCGGCCTATGGCCTGGACCGCATCCAGCCCCAGGACATGCACATCACCCTGATCGAGGCCGGCCCGCGGGTACTGCCCGCCCTGCCGGAGCGCATCAGTGTGCCGGTGCACAAGACCCTGGAAAAACTCGGGGTGAAGGTGATGACCAATGCTGCGGTCAGCGAAGTGACCGAAGACGGGCTGAAAACCAAAGACGGTGAAGTGATCCAGGCCAGCCTGAAGGTGTGGGCGGCGGGTATCCGTGCGCCGGGCTTCCTCAAGGACATCGATGGCCTGGAAACCAACCGCATCAATCAGCTGGTGGTGCGCCCTACCCTGCAGACCACCCGCGACGACAACATCTTTGCCTTCGGTGACTGCGCCGCGTGCCCGCAACCGGGCAGCGACCGCAATGTGCCGCCACGGGCCCAGGCGGCACACCAGCAGGCTTCGATGCTGGCGCAGAGCTTGAAGGCACGGCTGGAGAACAAAGCGCTGCCGACTTACGAGTACAAGGATTACGGCTCGCTGGTGTCGCTGTCGCGCTTCTCGGCGGTGGGCAACCTGATGGGTAACCTAATGGGCAGCGTGAAGCTGGAGGGCTGGCTGGCGCGGATGTTCTATGTGTCGCTGTACCGGATGCACCAGATGGCGCTTTATGGGTTCTTCCGCACGGCGCTGATGATGCTGGGTAGCAAGATTGGGCGGGGCACTGAGCCAAGGTTGAAGCTGCACTGACAGATAAAAGCCCAGTTCATCGAGCTGGGCTTTTTTTTGAGTACGCTTCGGTAAGAACAAACCTCTGTGGAGCGGGCTTTTGTGGGAGCGGGCTTGTCCCGCGAACAAGGGCGTAGCCCTTGCCATACTCACCGGTGTCAGTGCCGGCCTCTTCGCGGGACAAGCCCGCTCCCACAGAAGACCTCTCCCACAGAGGATCTCCCTGGGGCTCTCTGGACTTCCCTGGTATTTTTCGAGGCAAAAGAAAAAGGGCATCTCTTTCGAGATGCCCTCTTTACATGGTGGGTCGTGTAGGATTCGAACCTACGACCAATTGGTTAAAAGCCAACTGCTCTACCAACTGAGCTAACGACCCGGAAAGTGGTCGGGGTGAGGGGATTCGAACTCCTGACATCCTGCTCCCAAAGCAGGCGCGCTACCGGACTGCGCTACACCCCGAGATTGGCTCCGCGACCTGGACTCGAACCAGGGACCCAATGATTAACAGTCATTTGCTCTACCGACTGAGCTATCGCGGAACTGAACTTCGGTACAACTCCGAAGACTGTGTTCGCTTCGGACTCTTTAGCTTCGTCGCTTTCGCTTTGTCGCTTTCGCTTTGTCGCTGCTGAGGCCGGCTATTCTACATTCTTCGTTTTGCTTGTCAACCCCTTTTTTTCATTCAACTTACTGATTTGTAAGTTGTTTTGCGATCACCGTTGTTGCTAGTGATTCGCTTAGTGGCTGACAACGCGGCGTATATTAGGGGCACTCTGAATTTGATGCAAGCAAAAATTTCAAAATTTTCAGCAAGTTATCAAAAAAGGCTGGAAGGCCTAGGTTTTACGGGGTCTGGGCGGGCCCTATCGCCGGCAAGCCGGCTGCCACACCGGTCCCTGCCTGCCTTTGAAACTGTGCTGTACCTGTGGGAGCCGGCTTGCCGGCGATGGGGTCAGCGCGATTTCAGGCAAAAAAAAGCCCCGCAGAGGCGGGGCTTTTTTACAGCAGGGATCAGGCAAACACGATTTCGTCGCCTTCCACCTTGGCAGTGATCGCCGAACCAGGCAGGAACTTGCCGGCCAGGATCAGTTGCGCCAGCGGGTTCTCGATCCAGCGCTGGATCGCCCGCTTCAGCGGCCGTGCGCCGTATACCGGGTCGTAACCCACGGCAATCAGCTTGTCCAACGCCTCCGGGCTCAGGCTCAGCGCCAGCTCGCGTTCGAGCAGACGGCTGCGCAGGCGGCCAAGCTGGATCTCGGTGATACCGGCGATCTGGTCGCGGCCCAATGGCTCGAACACCACCACTTCGTCGATACGGTTGACGAACTCCGGACGGAAGTGCGCACCCACCGCATCCATTACCGCCGCACGTTGTGCTTCGCGATCACCCACCAGCTCCTGGATCTGCGCCGAGCCCAGGTTGGAAGTCATCACGATCACCGTGTTGCGGAAGTCCACGGTGCGCCCATGGCTGTCGGTCAGGCGGCCGTCTTCCAGCACCTGCAGCAGCACGTTGAACACATCCGGGTGGGCTTTCTCCACCTCGTCCAGCAGCACCACCGAGTAAGGCTTGCGCCGTACCGCTTCAGTCAGGTAACCGCCCTCTTCATAACCGACATAGCCTGGTGGAGCGCCGATCAGACGAGCCACGGAGTGTTTCTCCATGAACTCGGACATGTCGATACGCACCATGGCCTCTTCGGTGTCGAAGAGGAACTCGGCCAGGGCCTTGCACAGCTCGGTCTTGCCCACGCCGGTCGGGCCGAGGAACAGGAACGAACCACTCGGCCGGTTCGGGTCGGACAGGCCGGCACGCGAACGGCGCACTGCGTTGGCCACGGCGGTGACGGCTTCGTTCTGGCCGATCACGCGCTGGTGCAGCAGGTCTTCCATCTTCAGCAGCTTCTCGCGCTCGCCTTCGAGCATCTTGGCCACTGGAATGCCGGTCCATTTGGAGACCACTTCGGCAATTTCTTCCTCGGTGACCTTGTTGCGCAGCAGCTGGTTCTCCGTCTTGCCGTGCTGGTCGACCATCTGCAGGCTGCGCTCCAGGTCCGGGATCACCCCGTACTGCAGCTCGGCCATACGGTTCAGGTCGCCTTTGCGACGGGCAGCTTCCAGCTCTTGGCGGGCCTGCTCGATCTTTTGCTGGATCTGGGCCGAGCCTTGAACTTCAGCTTTTTCCGACGCCCAGATTTCTTCCAGGTCGGAATATTCGCGCTCCAGCCGCTCGATTTCCTCGGTCAGCTTCTCCAGACGCTTCTTGGCCGCCTCGTCTTCTTCCTTCTTCAGCGCCTGGGACTCCACCTTCAGCTGAATCAGGCGACGGTCGAGGCGGTCGAGCACCTCCGGCTTGGAGTCGATCTCCATGCGGATGCGGCTGGCCGCTTCGTCGATCAGGTCGATGGCCTTGTCCGGCAGCTGGCGGTCGGTGATGTAGCGGTGGCTGAGCTTGGCCGCAGCGATGATCGCGCCGTCAGTGATGGCCACCTTGTGGTGCACTTCATAGCGTTCTTTCAGCCCGCGCAGGATGGCGATGGTGTCTTCCTCGCTCGGCTCCTCCACCAGCACTTTCTGGAAGCGACGCTCCAGCGCCGCGTCCTTCTCGATGAACTGGCGGTATTCGTTGAGCGTGGTGGCGCCAACGCAGTGCAGTTCGCCACGGGCGAGGGCCGGCTTGAGCATGTTGCCGGCATCCATGGCGCCCTCGCCTTTACCGGCGCCGACCATGGTGTGCAGTTCGTCGATGAACAGGATGATCTGGCCTTCCTGCTTGGACAGTTCGTTGAGCAGGCCTTTGAGGCGCTCTTCGAACTCACCGCGGTACTTGGCACCGGCGATCAGCGCACCCATGTCCAGCGCCAGCAGGCGCTTGCCTTTGAGGCCATCGGGCACTTCGCCGTTGATGATGCGCTGGGCCAGGCCCTCAGCGATGGCGGTCTTGCCCACGCCGGGCTCGCCGATCAGGACCGGGTTGTTCTTGGTACGGCGTTGCAGCACCTGGACAGTACGGCGGATTTCATCGTCACGGCCGATCACCGGGTCGAGCTTGCCCTCTTCGGCACGCTTGGTCAGGTCGACGGTGTACTTGTCCAGCGCCTGGCGCGACTCTTCGGCATTGGCGTCATTGACTGCCGCACCGCCGCGCAGGTTGTTGATGGCGTTTTCCAGGGCCTTCTTGGTCACGCCCTGGCCGAGCAGCAACTTACCGAGCTTGCTGTTCTCGTCCATGGCCGCCAGCAGCACCATCTCGCTGGAAATGAACTGGTCGCCCTTCTGCTGGGCCAGGCGGTCGGCCTGGTTGAGCAGGCGCGCCAGGTCCTGCGACATGTTCACGTCGCCGGTGGGGTTCTGGATTTTCGGCAGTTGATCGAGTTCTTTGACCAATGCCTGGCGCAGGTTGTTGATGTCGAAACCGACCTGCATCAGCAGCGGTTTGATGGAGCCGCCCTGCTGCTCGATCAGTGCCTGCAGCAGGTGCACGGGCTCGATGGCAGGGTGGTCCATGCCAACGGCCAGGGATTGGGCATCGGATATTGCAAGTTGCAGCTTGCTGGTCAAACGGTCTATTCGCATGGGGATACCTTCCTGTAAGGGCAGGTCGGAGCGATGGACAGCGCCTTTAATGAAGAAACCTGCCTGAGATGACCTTATAGATAAGGCTGATTCTGGAAGATTCAAGCGTAGCGGGGTTGACCGGGGTCAGTCTGATGGATTAATGGGGCTTGTCCCGCGAAGAGGCCGCTACTGACTAGCGAGGATCCAGCCAGACCATTGAAGCGAAGCGCCCACCCTGCGGGGTACGGCGATAGGAGAAGAACCGCTCATCATTGACCGTGCAGTAGCCCCCGCCATAAACGGCAGTAACCCCACGCGCCGCCAGGCGAATGCGCGCCAGCTCATAGATGTCGGCCATCAGCTTGCCCGGCCGCTCGCCGTCGACAAACGCCCTGCCCGCTTCAGGATGCACCGCGGTAAAGGCATCACGCACCTCCAGCCCCACCTCGAACGCCTGCGGGCCAATGGCCGGGCCCAACCACACCAGCACCTCTTCAGGTGGCAGTGCCAGGCGATCGAGGGTGGCTTCCAATACACCGCCCGCCAACCCACGCCAGCCGGCATGGGCAGCAGCCACGCGCGTACCGGCGCGGTCGCAGAACAGCGCGGGCAGACAATCGGCGGTCATCACGGTACAGGCAATGCCGGGCTGGTCGGTCCAGCTGGCATCGGCTTCGGCCACCGCAGCTGGGTCGGCATCTGCCACCACAAGGCCATGCACCTGCTTGAGCCAGGCCGGCTGGATGGCGAACGCGTCGCTCAGGCGGCGGCGGTTCTCGGCGACCGCAGCGGGGTCGTCGCCCACGTGGTCACCGAGATTGAAAGTCTCATAGGGCGGCAAACTAACGCCGCCCTGACGCGTGGTAACGCAGGCGCGAACCGAGGCCGGGGCCGGCCAGTCGGGGAAAAGCAGCGACTGCGTCAGACCACTCATCCGATAAACGCCTCGCGGTCCTGGTTCAGCAGCGACAACAGCCAGGTGAAGTCGTCCGGCAGCGGCGAAGCCCATTCCATCCGTTCACCGGTGGTCGGGTGATCCAGCGCCAGGAAGCGGGCGTGCAGCGCCTGGCGCGGGAAGTTCTTGACCGCCTCGACCATGGCCACGCTGGCCGCCGGCGGAATGCGGAAACGCACACCGTAAGTCTGGTCGCCGACCAGCGGATAACCCACATGCGCCATGTGCACACGGATCTGGTGGGTACGGCCGGTTTCCAGCTTCACCCGCACATGGGTGTGCGAACGGAAGCGCTTGAGCACCCGGTAGTGGCTGACCGCAGGCTTGCCGCCTTCAGTTACCGCCATGCGCTGGCGCACGCCACCGTGACGGCCGATTGGCGCGTCGATCTTGCCCCCGGCGATCACCACCCCCACCACGATGCACTCGTAGATCCGGCTGACCGTGCGGCTTTGCAGCTGCTCGACCAGCTTGGTCTGCGCTTGCAGGGTCTTGGCGACGACCATCAGACCGGTGGTGTCCTTGTCCAGGCGGTGGACAATGCCCGCACGCGGCACGTTGATGATATCCGGCACATGGTGCAGCAACGCGTTGAGCAGGGTGCCACTGGCATGCCCGGCAGCCGGGTGCACCACCAGGCCGGCTGGCTTGTTGATCACCAGGATCTGGTCGTCTTCATAGACGATGTCCAGTTCGATGTCTTCGGCCACCCACTCGCCCTGGGCCTCTTGCTCGGCCTCCAAGGCAAGCAGCGAGCCACCATGGACGGTATCTCGAGGGCGCAGGACTGCGCCGTCGACCGTCAGGCGGCCCTCTTTGATCCACGAAGTCAGCCGCGAACGCGAGTACTCTGCGAACAATTGGGCGGCGACCTGGTCGAGGCGTTGACCGCCCAGTTCGGACGGTACCTCTGCGCTAAGTTGAATGATCTCGGACATGCTCGATTCGGCGGGCGTACAGCCTTTGGTTTCGACTGCACGCTTGTGGTTAAATACGGCTTCTTTTGTCCCGGGGTTGGCCGGGGCGCTCATCATAACAGGACGGCTCCGCCCAAGACAGCGGCCGTCAAAGGGACGCAAGCCGCCATGCAAGTGAAACACCTGCTGCTGATCGCCATCCTCGGGCTCACCGCGGCCTGTTCCTCCAATAAGGAAGTCATTGACGAGAACCTCAGCGAGGCCGAGCTGTACCAGCAGGCCCAGGCTGACCTGGACAATTCCAGCTACACCAGTGCAGTGAACAAGCTCAAGGCCCTGGAGTCGCGTTACCCGTTCGGCCGCTACGCCGACCAGGCGCAGCTCGAGCTGATCTACGCCAACTACAAGAACGCCGAGCCCGAGGCCGCCAAATCGGCTGCCGAGCGCTTCATCCGCCTGCACCCGCAGCACCCGAACGTCGATTACGCCTACTACCTCAAGGGCCTGACCTCGTTCGACCAGGACCGTGGCCTGCTGGCGCGCTTCCTGCCGCTGGACATGACCAAGCGTGACCCGGGTGCCGCCCGCGACTCGTACAACGAGTTCGCCCAGCTGACCAGCCGCTTCCCCAATAGCCGCTACGCGCCGGACGCCAAGCAGCGCATGATCTACCTGCGCAACCTGCTGGCCGCCTACGAAATCCACGTGGCCGACTACTACCTGACCCGCCAGGCGTACGTCGCCGCCGCCAACCGTGGCCGCTACGTGGTAGAGAACTTCCAGGAAACCCCATCGGTCGGTGACGGCCTGGCGGTGATGGTCGAGGCCTACCAGAAGATGCACCTGGACGACCTGGCCGCCACCAGCCTGGAAACCCTCAAGCTCAACTACCCGAACCACCCGAGCCTGGTCGATGGCCAGTTCGAGCCCAAGCAGACCGAGTCTGATGGCCGCAGCTGGCTGTCCAAGGCCACCCTGGGCATGATCGAGACCGATACCCCGCTGCCACCGGGCGAAACCCGCGCCAACCAGGACGTGGTCCGCCAGTTCCAGGACGCCCGCTCCGAAATGCCGGAAGAGCTGCTGCCCAAGGACGAGAACGGCGACCCGATCCTGCCGGAAGGGCCGAAGGAAGCCGAGAAAGACCGCTCGTGGTTCAGCTACATGACCTTTGGTCTGTTCGACTGATTCAAGCGCAAATAGAAAGGGAGGCCAAGGGCCTCCCTTTTTTATTGGCAGCATCCTAGACTGTCGCCTTCATCATTCGACAAGCTGGACACCATGGTTCGTCTACTTTTCTGGATCGCCGTGATCGCCGCCGCGTACTGGCTGTGGCGCAAATTCAAGATCAGCCAGCAATCGCCTTCCGAACCGAAGCTCGACGCCCCGCTGAAAATGGTGCGCTGCGCCCATTGCGGGGTGCACCTGCCCAATGACCGGGCGCTGCACCGGGGTAACGAGTGGTATTGCAGCCCGGCGCACCTGGAGCAGGGGCCCGGGCGCCAGGGCTGACTGCCGACCTCACTGGCCCTATCGCTGGCAAGCCAGCTCCCACAGGTACACCACCGTTTTCTAATCCTGTGGTGTACCTGTGGGAGCCGGCTTGCCGGCGATTGGCCCGCACAGCTGGCCCGGCGATGTCAGCCCAAACGCCCTTCTGGCGCATACGGCGCCGGATCGATAATCGGCTCCCCCCCCGTCAACAAGTCAGTGAACAACTGGCACGAAGCCGGCGCCAGCACCAACCCATTGCGGTAATGCCCGCAGTTCAGCCACAGCCCGTCATGCCCAGGCACCCGCCCGATATACGGAACACCTTCGGGTGAACCTGGCCGCAATCCAGCCCAGTGCCCCACCACTTCGGCGCCCTCAAGCTCGGGCAGCAATTCGATTGCCGAGGCCTTCAGGCTGGCCAACGCCTCCTCGGTCGGAGTCTTGTCGTACCCGGCGTGCTCCAAGGTGCTGCCCACCAGAATATGCCCATCCCGCCGCGGGATCGCATAGCGCCCCTTGGCCAGGACCATGCTCGGCAGAAAATCCTCGGCGCACTTGAACAGGATCATCTGGCCTTTCACCGGTTCCACCGGCAGCTCAAGGCCAAGTGTGCGCAGCAGGTCGCCGCTCCAGGCGCCAGCGCTGAGCACGACATCATCGGCCTGCAGCACACCCTCTTCGGTCTGCACGCCGGTGACGCGCCCACCCTCCTGAACAAAACCGGTGATCTGGCAGTGTTCGCGCAACGTCACGTTGGGCATAGCCTGCAGCGCCGCCTTGAGCGACTTGACCAGCCGGGGGTTGCGCACGTTGGCCACGCCCGCCATGAAGATCGCGCGCTTGAAACCCGGGCCCAGTACCGGCACGGCATCATAGGCAGCCGAGATATCCACGGCGCTCAATGGCCGCCCCTCGCGTTCGGCCCAGGCCAGGGCCTCGGCCTCGTCATCCAGGTCGAGCCAGTACAGGCCCGTGGTGTGAACTTCCGGATCGAGGCCCGTGCTGGCGAACAGGCGCTCGCCCAGCTGTGGATAAAAATCCTGCGACCAGTGCGCCAGGGCGGTCACCGCCGGGCTGTAGCGCCAAGGGTACAGCGGCGAGACGATACCGCCACCGGCCCAAGACGACTCGCGGCCGACTTCGCCTTGATCACACACCACCACCTGTCCGACCTTCGCCGCCAGGTTGAATGCTGTCAGCAGGCCGATCACCCCGCCGCCGACCACCACTACTTGCTTGCTCATCTGTCGATCCAACACCTGAAGTAAAACCGCGATGCATGGGCATCATTCACCCCTCAGCTTCCCCAACAGCGCTCGCCGGCCTCGACGCCGCCTGGATTGCTGCGCACGAGCGCCTGGTCGAGCTGGTAATCGCCACAGCGGTCGTCGGCCATCAGACCATGCGGCAAGCGCCGGGCAAGCAGCGTGAAGGTGTCGCTGCCGCGAATGGCCTGCAGGCGGTAGTGACGATTGGCGATGGGCAACGCAGGGTCGCCTTCGGCGTACTGGCCAGTGCGCATGCGATGCTGCTCAAGGCGCAGGGCGGCGTCATGCAGCAGGCCGACCACTTCGCTGCGTGCGGCTCGCCGGAGCTGGTCGCTGTAACTGGGGTAGGCAATGGCTGCCAGAATGCCGGTGACGGCCATGACAATCAACAACTCGATCAGGCTCAGGCCTTGCTGCATGTCAGTCTTCCCTCAGTCTCTGGCGCCAGAGGATGCGCTGGGGCGCTTGGGTTTGAGCGGTTGGCACGGCATAGACGGCTTCCAACACCTGCCTGGCTGCCAGTTGCTGGCTGACCGCGGTCACTCGGTACAAGGTGACCTGCTCGCCTTCCGGCATATGCACGGCTTTGCGGGTGACGCCCAGGTTCTGTAGTTGGTAGTAGCCGCTCTTGGTGCTTTGCCATGGCCCTTGCAGTTCGTGAGGCCTCGTCGGCGGCAGGCAACCTTCGCAAAGCTCAGGCGGCCCCCGTCTAAATGCCTCCTCACCAGCCCGTAGTGCGCCCTCCGCCTGTTCGAATGCCAACAAGCCATCGCGCATGACGCCTGTCATTCGTGTTTCAACCAGCGCATCGCGCAGGGCTGAGGCAGACAACAGGCTCAATAACAGGCACAGCACCAGCGCCAGCAGCAAGACCACACCCCGCTGGCGGTTCATGGCCCAGGCACCGGATTGCGCAGCGCTACGCTCAGCTCATGGTGTTGCTCGATCTGAAGCGCTGGCTCATACATCGTCAGTCGCAGGTCGACCCTCTGCCCTTGCGGGCTTTGTACAAGTGCCACATGCAGTTCACGAACATGATCGACCAGAGGCTGGCTATGATTGCGCCTTGTGAACATGAGCGTGGTGCCTGACAACGCGTAGCGAATGCGGCTGATGGGAATTGCCATGAGTTGGTCTGTGCCCGGGTAGCGCCCGCTTTCCACCCGCGCCTCCCGTCTACAGTCCGTCAGCAGAGTCCAATCCGCAGCTCCGGTATGTCCAGGCAACTCGGCGACGACCAGACTCAGGCTGGACGGGCCAATCTCCAGTGGCCGGGCGAAGGCCTGCCGGGCTGTCGGAGCCTTGAAGTCATCGGGCTGCAGTCGCAGGCAACCGAACATCCCGGCCTGGCGGATATCCTGTGCCATGCGCAACAGCGCCAACCGAGCGTCATCCTGCAAGCGCAATGCAGCACTTTGCAGGCGCCAGCTCTGGTGGGCGGAGGTAAATAGTTGAGTGGTCGCCGCCAGCACCATCAGCCCGACGGCCAGCGCCAGCGTGGCTTCGAGCAAACCGAAACCGCACTGACTACGCCTCATTGCCGGCGCCCTTCTCATACTCACTGTGCGCCGCCATCGCGGCCTGACCATCGCGACGTGCACTCTCGACGGCCTGCAGCGCCTTGAGCTGCAAGGCAGCTGCGGCAAAAATGCCCACGGCCACCACCAGCACAGCCAACAGCACTTCCAAAAGCGTCATGCCCTGCTGCTTTGTGTGCATCCCTGCACCTCCTGCGACTTTTCCCGCAATTGCCCTGAACTTGCTCGACTGGACCTCATGTCCACCGACCGTGAAGCTACAGCGAAGCACTTCCAGGGAGGAATGCACGGTGAAGCAACGAGGGGTAACACTGATACAAATGATGTTTGCCTTGGCCACTGCCGCTTTGCTGACACATCTCGGTATGCCGGCCTACGCCAGGTTGAGCGATGACCTGCACAGAGCGGCAGCAGCCCGGGATCTGGCTCATGCACTGCGAAGCGCGCGCAGCCACGCCATGCTGCAGGGGCAGCCGGTGATGGTGCAGCCGTTGGAAAACGACTGGGGGAAAGGCTGGCGCGTAATGCTCGAAAGCAACCACCAGTTGTTACGCGAACACCGCCTTGCACGACCCTTGATCATCGCGAGCAATACCGGTGAGCAGGTGAGGTTCAGTGCGCTGGGGGTACCCCTGGGGCCAACCAACAACTTCACAGGCGCAACGCTGGAAATTTGTGGCAGCCAGTATCACGTTGTACTGGCAAGCGCCGGCAGGATAAGCCTGCGCACGGAGGACCGAGAGAATCCCCTGTGCGCAGGCCGCTGATCAGATCAGCGAGCGAACCCGCAGCTCTTTGGGCATGGAGAACGTGATGTTCTCCGGGCGCCCATCCAGCTCTTCGGCGCCAGTGGCACCCCAGGCTTTGAGCTGGTCGATCACGCCACGTACCAGCACTTCGGGGGCCGAAGCACCGGCCGTGATGCCGATCCGCGCCGCCTGGTCGAACCAGTCGCGCTGCATATCCTCGGCGCCATCGATCAGATAGGCCGGGGTACCCATGCGCTCTGCCAGCTCACGCAAGCGGTTGGAGTTCGAGCTGTTGGGGCTGCCCACCACCAGCACCACGTCACACTCGTCGGCCAGTTGCTTGACGGCATCCTGGCGGTTCTGTGTGGCGTAGCAGATGTCGTCCTTGCGCGGGCCACCGATGTTCGGGAAGCGCGCACGCAGGGCGTCGATGACCCGACTGGTATCGTCCATCGACAGCGTGGTCTGGGTGACGAAGGCCAGGTGGTCCGGGTTTTTCACCTGCAACTTGGCGACATCTTCTTCGTCTTCGACGAGGTAGATGGCGCCGCCGTTGCTGGCGTCATACTGGCCCATGGTGCCTTCGACTTCCGGGTGCCCTTCGTGGCCGATCAGGATGGTTTCGCGACCATCACGGCTGTACTTGGCCACCTCGATATGCACCTTGGTGACCAGCGGGCAGGTCGCGTCGAACACCTTCAGGCCGCGGCCGGCGGCTTCCTGGCGCACGGCCTGGGAAACGCCATGGGCACTGAAGATGACGATGACATCGTCCGGCACCTGGTCCAGCTCCTCGACGAAGATGGCGCCGCGGTTACGCAGGTCTTCCACCACGAACTTGTTGTGCACCACTTCATGGCGCACATAGATCGGCGGGCCGAAGACTTCCAGCGCACGGTTGACGATCTCGATCGCCCGGTCGACCCCCGCGCAGAAGCCGCGTGGGTTGGCGAGTTTGATTTGCATGCTGGGCTCCAGGCTTACAGGGCCTTCACCCCGAGGATCT
Source organism: Pseudomonas sp. NPDC089395 (assembly GCF_044749525.1). Classification (NCBI taxonomy): domain Bacteria; kingdom Pseudomonadati; phylum Pseudomonadota; class Gammaproteobacteria; order Pseudomonadales; family Pseudomonadaceae; genus Pseudomonas; species Pseudomonas sp. NPDC089395. Next base: position 10,811 of record NZ_JBIVID010000020.1, on the reverse strand, counting down.
CCACCTCGAAGGTCAGGGTCTTGCCAGCCAGTGGGTGATTGAAGTCGATGGTTACCTGGTCGTCATCGAACGCTTTGACCACACCCGGCAGCTCGGTGTTGGCGGCATCGTTGAAGATGATCAGCAACCCTTCGGACAACTCCATGCCGTCGAAATTGGACCGCGGCATGACCTGCACGTTCTGCGGGTTAGGCTGGCCGAAGGCATTCTCCGGGGCTACCACCACGGTGCGCTTGTCACCGGCCTTGAAGCCGAACAGCGCGCTCTCGAAACCAGGCAGCAGGTTGCCGTCGCCGACCTTGAAAGTGGCAGGGGCCTTGTCGAACGTGCTGTCGACGGTGTCGCCGTTTTCCAGGTGCAGCGCGAAGTGCAGGGTGACTTCGGTGTTCTGGCCGATACGGGTGTCAGTCATGGACCGGATCCTCGGACTTCTTGCTCTTGAACATATCCAGCGCCAGCATCACCGCACCAACGGTGATGGCGCTGTCGGCCAGGTTGAAGGCCGGGAAATGATGAATATTCTTCCAATGCACCAGGATGAAATCGACCACATGGCCAAGCACGATGCGGTCGTAGAGGTTACCCAGCGCGCCGCCAAGCACCAGCGCCAGCGCAACCGCCAGCCAGGTCTCGTTGCGCCCAAGGCGCTTGAGCCAGACCACCAGCACACCGCTGACCACCACGGCGATCAGGGCGAACAACCAGCGCTGCCAGCCGGAGCTGTCGGCCAGGAAGCTGAACGCGGCGCCGGTGTTGTAGGCCAAGGTCCAGCTGAAGTAGTCAGGGATGACCACGATCTGCTGGTACATGCTCAGTGCATTGTTGAAATACAGCTTGGTGGCCTGGTCCAGGACCAGTACCACCAGGCTTAGCCAGAGCCAGGCAAGGCGCCCGAAGCGCCCCGCTGCAGGGTTAGGCATAGTGGCGCACCTCGCCCGAACCGCTCAGGTTGTCGACGCAACGCTCGCAGATTTCCGGATGCTCCGGGTGGCTGCCGACGTCGGCGCGGAAGTGCCAGCAACGGCCGCACTTGGCGTGACCGGACTTGACCACTTTCAGCTTGAGGCCTTCGACTTCGGTGGCCACCGCTTCGGCCGGCGCCTGGGTGAATGGCACCACGCTGGCGGCGGAGGTGATCAGCACGAAGCGCAGCTCGTCGCCCAGCTTGCCCAGGTCGGCGCTCAGGCCTTCGTCGGCGAACAGGGTGACTTCAGCCTGCAGGTTGCCGCCGATGACCTTGGCGGTGCGCTGGTTTTCCAGCTCCTTGTTCACCGCGGCCTTGACCGCCATCACGCGGTCCCAGTAGGCGCGGTCCAGCTCGGTGCCTTCCGGCAGCTCGCTCAGGCCTTGGTACCAGCCGTTGAGCATGACCGACTCGTTGCGCTCGCCCGGCAGGTACTGCCAGATTTCGTCGGCGGTGAAGGCCAGGATCGGCGCGATCCAGCGCACCAGCGCCTCGCTGATGTGGTACAGCGCGGTCTGGCAGGAACGGCGAGCGACACTGTTGGCGCCGGTGGTGTACTGGCGGTCCTTGATGATGTCGAGGTAGAAGCCGCCCAGCTCCTGCACGCAGAAGTTGTGGATCTTCGAGTAGACGTTCCAGAAACGGTATTCGCCGTAGTGCTCTTCCAGCTCGCGCTGCAGCAGCAGGGTGCGATCCACGGCCCAACGGTCCAGGGCAATCATTTCTTCCGGCGCCAGCAAGTCGCGGGAAGGGTCGAAGCCGGACAGGTTGGAGAGCAGGAAGCGCGCGGTGTTGCGGATACGGCGGTAGGCATCGGCACTGCGCTGCAGGATCTGCTCGGAAACGGCCATTTCACCGGAGTAGTCGGTGGCCGAGACCCACAGGCGCAGAATGTCGGCACCCAAGGTGTTGTTGACCTTCTCTGGCTCGATGGTATTGCCCAGCGACTTGGACATCTTGCGGCCGCTCTCGTCCACGGTGAAACCGTGGGTCAGCAGCTCGCGGTACGGCGCGTGGTTGTCGATCGCGCAACCGGTCAGCAGGGACGAGTGGAACCAGCCACGGTGCTGGTCGGAACCTTCCAGGTACAGGTCGGCGCGCGGGCCGGTGGCGTGGCCGATGTCGTGCGAACCGCGCAGGACGTGCCAGTGCGTGGTACCGGAGTCGAACCAGACGTCCAGGGTGTCGGCGATCTTGTCGTACTGGCCAGCTTCGTCACCGAGCAGTTCGGCGGCGTCCAGCTTGAACCAGGCTTCGATGCCTTCTTGCTCGACGCGCTTGGCAACTTGCTCCATCAGTTCGACGGTGCGCGGGTGCAGCTCGCCGGTCTGCTTGTGCAGGAAGAACGGGATCGGCACGCCCCAGTTGCGCTGACGCGAGATGCACCAGTCCGGGCGGTTGGCGATCATCGAGTGCAGGCGTGCCTGGCCCCAGGCCGGGACGAACTTGGTGTCTTCGATGGCTTTCAGTGCGCGCTCGCGCAGCGGCTCGCCAGTGCTCGGCTGCTTGTCCATGCCGACGAACCACTGCGCGGTGGCGCGGTAGATCAGCGGGGTCTTGTGGCGCCAGCAGTGCATGTAGCTGTGGCTGATGGTTTCGGTGTGCATCAGCGCACCGACTTCGCTCAGCTTCTCGACGATGGCCGGGTTGGCCTTCCAGATGAACTGGCCACCATAGAACGGCAGCGACTCGACGTACACGCCGTTGCTCTGCACCGGGGTGAGGATGTCGTCGTTGACCATGCCGTAACGCTTGCAGGTGACGAAGTCGTCTTCACCGTAGGCCGGTGCGGAGTGGACCACGCCAGTGCCGGCGCCCAGTTCGACGTAGTCGGCCAGGTAGATCGGCGACAGGCGGTCGTAGAACGGGTGGCGGAAGTTGATCAGTTCCAGGGCCGAACCTTGGGCGGTGGCGATGACCGAGCCTTCCACGTTATAGCGCTTGAGGCAGGACTCGACCAGTTCTTCGGCCAGCACCAGCAGGCGCTCACCGGTGTCGACCAGGGCGTACTTGAACTCCGGGTGGATGTTCAGCGCCTGGTTGGCAGGGATGGTCCACGGGGTGGTGGTCCAGATGACGATGGCGGCAGGCTTGGCCAGGGCTGGCAGGCCGAAGGCAGCGGCCAGCTTGTCGGCGTCGGCGACCGGGAAGGCCACGTCGATGGTCTGGGATTTCTTGTCGGCGTACTCGACTTCGGCCTCGGCCAGTGCCGATGCGCAGTCGAAGCACCAGTTCACAGGCTTGAGGCCCTTGAACACGAAACCTTGCTTGACCATTTCTGCCAGGGCACGGATTTCGCCGGCCTCGTTGGCGAAGTTCATGGTCTTGTAGGGGTTGTCCCAGTCACCCAGCACGCCCAGACGGATGAACTCGGTCTTCTGCCCTTCGATCTGCTCGGCAGCGTACTCGCGGCACAGCTCGCGGGTACGGTCGGCGGTCAGGTGCTTGCCGTGGGTGACTTCGACCTTGTGCTCGATCGGCAGGCCATGGCAGTCCCAGCCCGGCACGTAAGGTGCGTCGAAGCCCGACAGGGTCTTGGAACGGACGATCATGTCCTTGAGAATCTTGTTCAGCGCATGACCGATGTGAATCTTGCCGTTGGCATAGGGCGGGCCGTCGTGCAGGACGAACTTGGGACGATCCTTGCCAATTTCGCGCAGCTTCTGGTACAGGCCAATGCTGTCCCAGCGCTGCAGAATCTGCGGTTCGCGCTGAGGCAGGCCGGCCTTCATGGGGAAGGCGGTGTCCGGAAGGTTAAGCGTGGCTTTGTAGTCGGTCATTTCAGGCTCTTCGTTAGCGGTTGAGCGTGCCAATGTGCACGTGCGGCGGCGATATCCGCATCGATCGCCGACTTCAGCGCCTCCAGGGAGGCGAATCGCTGCTCTTCACGCAGCTTGTGGTGGAATTCCACCGTCAGGCGCCGGCCATACAGATCGCCGGCATAATCCAGTAGATGAATCTCGAGGTGCGGGCGGCCGTCACCGGCCACGGTGGGGCGTACCCCGATGTTGCCGACACCCGGCCAGGCCTTGCCGTCGATTTCGATGCTGGCCAGATATACCCCGGACAGCGGCACGCGGCGGCGCTTGAGCTGGATGTTGGCAGTGGGCGTGCCCAGCTGGCGGGCCAACTTCTGGCCGTGCAACACGCGCCCGGTGATGCGATAGGGGCGGCCCAGCAAGTGCTCGGCCAGCTCGAAGTTGCCTTCTGAAAGCGCCTTGCGCACCTCGGTGCTGCTGACCCGCAGGCCATCCTGGATCACCGTGTTGGCGGCCTCGACGGTGAACCCGTATTGCTTGCCGGCATCGACCAGGAAGGCGAAATCGCCGGCACGGTCGCAACCGAAGCGGAAGTCGTCGCCGACTTCGAGGTGGCGCACGCCCAGGCCGTCGACCAGGATCGCCTTGACGAATTCATCGGCGCTGAGCTTGCTCAGGCGCTGATTGAAAGCCAGGCACAGCACCCGGTCGATCCCTTCAGCGGCCAGCAGCTCGACCTTGTCGCGCAGGCGCGCCAGGCGGGCCGGTGCGGTGTCGGGAGCAAAATACTCGCGCGGCTGCGGTTCGAAGATCACCACGCAGGTCGGCAGGCCCAAAGCCTGGCCGCGCTCGCGCAGACGCGCCAGGATAGCCTGGTGGCCACGGTGAACCCCGTCGAAGTTGCCAATGGTGGCGACACAGCCCCGGTGCTCGGGGCGCAGGTTGTGAAGACCTCGAACCAGCTGCATAACGCGCTTCTTGCTCATAAAGTGGCCGATTATAACCACACCCGGGCGCTGGTGACAGGCAGCAGCGCCCGGGGGCGGCGTGGAATACGAAAAACCGACGCCTGACCCGCCTCGTGTCTCAGTGCAGGGCCTTGCGGGCGAAATGCCGGGGCCTGAAGCCACACAGGTAGAGGCAACCGAAATAAGTCACGACGCCTGCCAGGATCAACGCGCCCAGACGCACGAAGCGCTCAAGCATGTTGCCTTGTTCCCAGGCCGGCAGATAGTGCATGCCCACTAGCAGGACCGCGGACATCAGCGTCACCGCCAGCACCAGCTTGAGCAGGAACATCGTCCAGCCCGGCTGGGGTTGGAACAACTGCTGGCTGCGCAGCTTCCAGAACAGCAGGCTGGCGTTCAGGCAGGCACCGAGGCTGATCGCCAGGGCCAGGCCGGCGTGCTTGAGCGGGCCGACCAGCGCCAGGTTGAACAGCTGGGTGCAGACCAGGGTGAAGATCGCGATCTTCACCGGCGTGCGGATATTCTGCTGCGCATAGAAGCCCGGTGCCAGTACCTTGACCAGAATGATTGCCAGCAGGCCGACCGAATAGGCGATCAGCGCGCGCTGGGTCATGGCCGCATCGAAGGCACTGAACTTGCCATACTGGAACAACGCCACGGTCAGCGGCTCTGCCAGAATCGCCAGGGCCAGCGTGCAGGGCAATACCAGCAGGAAGCACAGGCGCAGGCCCCAGTCCATGATTCGCGAATACTCTTCACGGTCCTTGTTGGCGTAGGTCTTGGCCAGGGTCGGCAGGAGAATGGTGCCCAGCGCCACGCCGAGCACGCCCGAGGGCAGCTCCATCAGGCGGTCGGCGTAGTACATCCAGGACACCGAGCCGGCCACCAGGAAGGAGGCGAAGATGGTATTGATGATCAGCGAGATCTGGCTCACCGAGACGCCGAGAATCGCCGGCAGCATCTGCTTGAGCACCCGCCACACGCCCGTGTCGCGCAGGTTCAGGCGTGGCAGCACGAGCATGCCTATTTTCTTCAGCGCCGGCAGCTGGTACAGCAACTGGGCCAGCCCCCCTGCCAGCACGCCCCAGGCCAGGGCCATGATCGGCGGGTCGAAATACGGCGTGAGCAGCACGGCAAACGCGATCATCGCCACGTTGAGCAAGGTTGGCGTAAAGGCCGGCACCGAGAAGCGGTTCCAGGTATTGAGGATGGCGCCGACCAGGGACGACAGGGAAATCAGCAATATATAAGGGAAGGTCACCCGCAGCAGGTCGGTGGTCAGCTCATATTTCTCGGCGTTGTCGACGAACCCGGGCGCGGTGACCCAGACCACCCAGGGGGCTGCAAGAATGCCGATGGCCGTGACCAGGGCCAGGACCAGCGTCAGCAGGCCGCTTACATAAGCGATGAAAGTACGCGTCGCCTCCTCGCCCTGTTGAGTCTTGTATTCGGCAAGAATCGGCACGAATGCTTGGGAAAAGGCCCCTTCGGCAAAGATGCGTCGCAACAGGTTGGGCAGTTTGAAAGCGATGAAAAATGCGTCGGTGGCGATTCCGGCACCGAATACACGGGCCAGAATGGTATCGCGCACGAAGCCCAACACCCTGGAAATCATGGTGATGGAGCTGACTGCAGCCAGTGATTTGAGCAGATTCATCGAAAAGATTCACGCCAAAGACAGAGGACGCTGCCAGACAGCGTCCGAATGTGCGATACTCCCGCGCCTTCGCAGGGAAGCCAAAATTCCCGAGTTTACAGGTCGCGCAGCAGAAAGGAATCTTTCCCTCCTGTTGGCGCACCGCTCGGCGGAACCCTGCAGGTGGCCTTGACATCCGCTCGACTGATCGGCATGATTCGCGGCCTATTTTGTTTGCTATTTACCTAAAGTCTTTCGAGGAGCTCGACGGTGGCCAACACACCTTCCGCCAAGAAACGTGCAAAACAGGCTGAGAAGCGTCGCAGCCACAACGCCAGCCTGCGTTCCATGGTCCGCACCTACATCAAGAATGTAGTTAAAGCCATCGACGCAAAAGACGCCGAAAAAGCGCAAGCCGCTTACGTTCTGGCTGTACCTGTAATCGACCGTATGGCCGACAAGGGTATCATCCACAAGAACAAAGCAGCTCGCCACAAAGGCCGTCTGAATGGCCACATCAAGGCACTGAAAGAAGCAGCAGCTGCCTAAGCGACGCTTGTCGAAAAACCGACCCTAGGGTCGGTTTTTTATTGCCTGCGATTTGATGATCTTGCCTGTACCGGCCCAATCGTCGGCAAGCCGGCTCCCACAGCTACTCCACAGCTCTTGAAATCGGTGACATTCCTTTGGGAGCCGGCTTGCCGGCGATAGGGGCGCATAGCGCCCCCTAGCACTACTTGGCGATCTGGATCTTCGGCGCCCACTGCAGCCACTCATCCTGCGCCTGGTCGAACAGGGCAAAGGTCTGCTGCGGTCGGGCCGGGTTGCCCATCTGCTCGCCATCGGGCGTGGCGAACGCAATGCCGCCTTCTATGAGCGTTTCCAGCGACTCGGTACGCACCGTAGCCCCTTTGATCAGCCCCCAGTCGAAACCGAACCCGCTGCTGTTCCAGAATCGACTGCCACTGCGCACCAAGGCGGCATATCGCGGCTCGATCAGGATATGGATCAGCACCCGGTCGGCACTCTGGCCCAGCTCATAGCCAGTGACCTTGCCTACGGCGACTTCACGATAGGTCACCGGCACCCCAGGCTTGATCGAGCCACGTCGAGGCGCACTCAGGGTCAGCGGCAAACCGATCTCCTGCCCCACCACCTCGGGCGCTTCGGCCAAGGCGATGAAATCGCGCTGCGGGCCTCTACCCTTGGCTGACGGCTGCACTTCCAGGTATTGCCCACCAATCAGAGTGTCGAGGTTCTCGGTACGCACCAGGCCAAGGGCCGGCTTGACTACCCAGAACTGAGTACCCACCCGCGCGATGCGGTCAGCCGCTTCGGTGATGCGCGCACGCAGCAGCACGGCTTGCAGGTCTTTGGTCAGGTCGACACGTTCGACACTGCCCACATCCAGGCCTCGGAAGCGGATTGGCGTGCCCGCCTTGAGGCCGTCAGCGCGATCGACACGGATCGTGACCAAGGTGCCGCTGCGGTTCACCGCTTCCTGGCTTTCCAACAGGCGGAAACGCGGAATGTGGCGCTTGAGCGCAACGTTCGGGGTCGGTGTGTCGAACGCGATACCGCCAGCCATGAGGGTCTGCAGTGACTCACTCTTGATCTTGATACCAGACAGGCCGCCGGTGAGGGTAATGCCGCTGACGTTCCAGAAGCGCGACGAGCCGTTGACCAGCTTTTCGTACTCTTTCTCGATATGCACGCCAATCAGGATGCGATTGCTGTTGGGGGCGAACTGATAGCTCTGCACGCTGCCGACCTTGACCTGGCGGTACATGACCGGGCTGCCGACCTCCAGCGAACCCAGGGTATCGGCGAACAGCACCAGGTGCAGGCCTGGCGCCCTGAGGTCGAGCGGTGGCGCCTTGGGCCTGGCCTCGAACTCGCGCTGAGGCGTTGCGCCCTTCTCACCGGGGCGGATGGCGATGTAGTTACCTTTGACCAAGGCTTCCAAGCCGGTGATTCCCGCCAACGAGATGGACGGTTTGACCACCCAGAACTGTGTGCCATCAACCAGGTAGTCTTCGGTCAGCGGGTCGAGTGTCAGCTCGGCCATGGCGACGGACAGGTTGTTTTCCATCTTCAGCGCTTTCAGCGAACCGACCTGAATGCCCTTGTACATCACCGGCGTGCGACCGGCTTGCAGGCCTTCATAATCGTTCAACTTGACCTTTACCCGAATCCCCGCCTGGGCCGCGTCGAAGTCTTCGTAGAGACGGAACGGCAAGCTGGGGTCGGTGGGCGGACTGTCCTTGCGGTATTCCGGGGTGGCAAAGGCAATACCGCCTGCGACGATGCTGGACAGCGACTCGCTGCGCACCTTCACACCGGAGAGGTCGGCGTCGATGCTGATCCCGCTGGCGTTCCAGAAGCGCGTGTGCTTGCGCACCAGGCTGGCATAGGCCGGCTCGATGAAGACTTTGACCTCGACCGTGCTCTGGTCATCGGAGAGGCGGTAGCTCTTCACCCGACCGACCTGGATCTGCTTGTAGAAGACCGGGCTATCGCGATTGAGCGATCCCAGCCGCTCGGCTTTGAGCGTAAGGTGCAGACCCGGCTCGCTGTCCGAAAGCGGCGGCGCTACCTTCAACGCAGTAAAGCGCTTGGTCCGCTCACCCTCCCCCGGGCTGACGGCAATGTAATTGCCGGACACCAATGTCTCAAGACCGGTTATACCCGCCAGGCTGACGCTGGGCTTGACCAGCCAGAAACGCGTGCCTTTGGTCAGGTGCGGCTCTGCAGCCTTGTTCATCTCGATGGTGGCGATGACGCCCTGCTTTTCGCCCTTGGCATCGAGCACCAGGCTCTTCACCTTGCCGACCGGCATACCTTTGTAGATGACTTCGGTCTTGTTGGCGACGATGCCCTCGCCGCTCTCGAAACGAACCTCGATTTCCACGCCGGCATCGCGGTAAGCCTGCCAGGCCAGCCAGCCGCCGATCATCAGCGCGATCAGCGGCAGAATCCAGATTGCCGACCAATTGGAGGCGGGGCGGGTTTTGGCCGTAGGCAAGTCACTCATGGTCGTCATCCGACTCCGTGTTATCCCAAATCAGTCGGGGATCGAAAGTTAAAGCAGCAAGCATCGTGAGAATCACCACAGTTGCGAAGGCGACAGCGCCCAGGTTGGCTTCGACACTGGCAATGCGGCCGAAATTCACCACCGCCACCAAAATGGCGATAACGAAGATGTCCAGCATTGACCAGCGCCCTATGAACTCGATGAAGCGGTACATCAGGATCCGTTGCCGCGCCGACAGCGGTTGGCGACGCTGGACGGAATACAGCAGCAGGCCGATACCGATCAGCTTGAACGTCGGTACCAGAATGCTGGCGATGAAAACCACCGCGGCAATCGGCACCATGCCGTGCTTGAGCAGGGCAATGACGCCGGACATGATGGTGTCCGGACTACCCTGCCCCAAGGCACTGATGGTCATGATCGGCAACACGTTGGCCGGGATGTACAGAATCGACGCGGCTATCAGCAGTGCCCAGGTCCGCACGATGCTGTTGGGCCGGCGCGCATGCACGATAGCCCCACAACGCGTGCAGGTCTGCGAACTGCGCTCGCCATCCTGACGATTCAATTCATGACATTCATTGCAGACCAGGATGCCTGCATCAATCGCCCGCATGGAGATCCTCCCCCGACAACGCGCTCCAGATCTGGTGTGGAGACATCACTACCTCTAGCCAGACCTGGACCAGCAGCAGGCTGATGAAGCAGAACAGGCCCAAGCCAACGCTCAGCTCAGCCAGATCCACCAGTTTGACGATCGCGACCAGCACGCCCATGAAGTAGACCTCGAGCATGCCCCAGTCACGTAGGTGGTGATAGACGCGGTAGCACAGCAGGCCATAGCTGCGCCCGATGTTCAGGCGAATGCTCAGCAACACTGCCAGCTGGCACAACAGCTTGAGCAACGGGATGGCCATACTGCAGAGGAACACCACGACAGCGACGCCGCGCATCTCGGAATTGTACAAGCCCACCACACCGCTCCAGACCGTATCGTCTGAAGTCTGGCCTAGCAGGTGCAACTGCATGATTGGCAGGAAATTGGCGGGCACGAAAAGCAGCAGGGCCGTCAGCACCAGGGCCAGGCTACGGTTGACCACATTGTGCCGGTGGGCGTACAGCTCATAGCCACAACGAGGGCATTGGGCCTTTTCGTCATGCTGCAGGGAAGGTTTACGCATCAACAGGTCGCACTCGTGACAGGCGACCAGCTCATCCAGTGGCAACTGCTCTAGGGCTTCGGTTTCAGGCATCTCGGAATTCTGAATAGGTACGTCGGACTATTCTAGTGGCCCAGCTCGAAATGTGGGAGATGACCAAGGCACAGGTTTGGCAGATAGCGTGTTTTGCGGGTAGAAAGACAAAACCCCTACCTGCTCGCGCAGATAGGGGTTTTGCGAAATGAATCTTGACGATGACCTACTCTCACATGGGGAAACCCCACACTACC
>NZ_JBIVID010000019.1:0-56419 GCF_044749525.1 Pseudomonas sp. NPDC089395 | reverse complement strand
GTACGGGGATCGGTTCATCAGGCCGACCTGGTAAAATCAGGGCCTGCCTAGCGGCAGGCCCTTACCGGCCCGCACACAAAAAAACTGACAGTCCCTTCATCCGCGATGCGCCGCGCGGGCGGCGCTCGATTTGCGCATCACCAAAAATCTCAAGCCTTCCCCCCCAGCGCCTCCACCGCACCACAGGCAATCGCCATCCCCACCAGCTCCGCCAGACTCTGCGCCTGCAACCGCTTCATCACCCGCCCCCGATACAAATCCACGGTCTTCACACTGACCCCCAGCCGCTCGGCGATCTCGCGATTGTTCAACCCCTGCGCCAACGGCACGAACACATCACGCTCACGCGGCGTCAGGCCATCGACCCGCGCCTGCACTTGCGCCAGCGCCTGCTCCCCCTTGCGCGCCTCCCCTGCCCGCTCCAGCGCAGCCTGCACACTGTCGAGCAGCAACTGGTCGTTGTAGGGCTTCTCGATGAAATCGCAGGCCCCCGCCTTGAACGCCCGCACCACGATCGGCACATCGGCATGGCCGCTGACGAAAATCACTGGAATGGCCAGCCCGCGCTCGCGCATCGCCTGCTGCACCGCCAGGCCACCCAGGCCCGGCATGCGCACATCCAGCAGCACACACGCCGGCCCATCCTCTGCGCAGGCATCGAGAAACGCCTGGCCACTGTCGAACGGCAAGGCCTGCAGGCCCACCGACTCAAGCAACCAGACCGTCGAATCACGCATGCCCTGGTCGTCATCGACCACATAAACCTTCGCTTGCACCCTGCCCTCTCCTTATCCCCTGCTCACCGCCAGGCGGCAGCACACGACCAGCCCGCCGAACTCACCCGCGCGCGCCCACAAGCTGCCACCAAAACCCTCGATCAGGCTGCGGCTCATGCTCAAGCCCAGCCCAAGCCCGTCAGCCTTGCTGGTGTTGAATGGCGTGAAGATCGCCTCCAGGCGTTCCTGCGCCACACCCGGCCCCTGGTCTGCCACCTCGACCAGTACCCCGTCGCCGTCGCGCGCGGCGCCCAGCAGGATACGCGACGGCTGTTGAGCATGCTGCTCGCGGTTGGCCTCGATGGCGTTGCGCAGCAGGTTGAGCAGCACTTGCTCGAGCAATACCCGGTCGGCGAACACCGCAGGCATCTGCCCACCGATGCGCAGCTCGACACTGACCTGATCGCGGGCCGCTTCCCAGGCGCACAGGCGCATGGCCTCGGCCGCGACTTCAGCCAGGTCGACGGCCTCGAGACGCCGCGGCCCCTTGCGCAGGAATGCGCGCAGGCGGCGGATCACTTCGGCCGCATGGGTGGCTTGCTCGCTGATGCGCTGCAGGCCCTGGCCGACCCGCTCGCGTGCCTGCGGGTCGCGCTCCAGCCCCTGTAGATAGCGCAGGCTGGCATTGGCGTAGTTGACCACCGCCGCCAGTGGCTGGTTGATTTCGTGGGCGATGCCCGACGCCAGCTCACCCAGGGTGGCGAGCCGGGCGCTGTGGGCGAGGTTTTCCTGGGCCTCGATGCGCAGGGTGATGTCACGCGACACGGCGACCACCTCCACCACCGCGCCGGTGTAGGTTTCGCGGATCGCCCGGCTGGCGATCTCGAACCAGCGGTAGCCACCGGTGGCATGGCGCACCCGGCAGGTCATGGTGTGGTAGCCGTCCTGATCCAGCGCAGCGGACGCCTGGCGCAGGGCCTGGCGGCGCTCACTCGGGTGCAGCAAGGCCAGTACCGGCATGCCACGCAATTGCTCGGGCCACAGGCCTAGCAGGCGGTAGGCGGCAGGCGAGGCATCGAGGAAGCGGCCGTCGGGGCTGTGCCGGGAAATCAGGTCGGTGGTGTTTTCGATGATCAGCCGATACAGGCGCCGGGCGCGGTTGGCTTCCCGCGCGGCCTGACGTTCCTCGCTGGCCTCTCGGCAACGGGCAAGTACCTGCTGGCCCTGGTCGTCGGGGATGAAGGTCCACAGCACGGTGCGTTCGCCCACCTGGGTTTCCACCTCGGCGATTGCACGGTGCTGGCGCAGGCAGGCGCGTACCAGGGCCGGGCAGTTGTTCGGTAACCAGTCGGCCAGCGGCGGGCCACCCTGGACCAGGGCCTGCAAGGCGGGGTTGATGGCCAGCGCGCTGCAATCGGCCGCCAGCAACAGACTGGGTTGCGGGTCCTTGGCAAGCAAGGCGGTGTGGGTTGTTTCCACGGTAGAGGCTCTTGTTATAGTAGTTTTACTATATTGCTATAGTCGATATTCCATCTACCATAGCTGTTCGCGTAAAACTGCGACAGGGGCAAGCGGCCATCGGCGCGCTGTCCACACCCTGATCAGAGCTAACAATCAGCCAACGGGGGCCACACGCACAGGCTGCGTCTGCCTCCTTAACAGGATTTCCGCATGTCGATCTTCTCCCAGGGCCTGATGCCCGCTGCCGTCAACCACGTCGCCCTGACCCCGTTGAGCTTCATCGAGCGCACCGCTGCCGTCTACGGCAACTACCCGGCCGTCATCCACGGCGCCATCCGCCGAGACTGGCGCGAGACCTACCAGCGCTGCCGACGCCTGGCCAGCGCCCTGGCCGGACGCGGTGTCGGCCGCGGCGACACGGTGGCGGTAATGCTGCCGAACATTCCGGCGATGCTCGAGGCGCACTTCGGCGTGCCGATGATCGGCGCCGTGCTCAACACCCTCAACGTGCGCCTCGATGCCGAAGCCATCGCCTTCATGCTGCACCACGGTGAAGCCAAGGTGCTGATCACCGACCGCGAGTTCCACACGGTCATCGAAGCGGCCTTGGCCTTGCTCGAACACCCGCCCCTGGTGGTCGACGTGGACGACCCCGAATACGGCGAAGGCCGAGCGGTCAGCGACCTGGACTATGAAGCCCTGCTCGCCGAAGGCGACCCGGAGTTCGCCTGGGAATGGCCCGATGACGAGTGGCAGGCGATCTCGCTCAACTACACCTCCGGCACCACCGGCAACCCCAAGGGCGTGGTCTATCACCACCGCGGGGCGTACCTCAATGCCATCGGCAACCAGATGACCTGGGGCATGGGTCACCGTCCGGTGTACCTGTGGACCCTGCCGATGTTCCACTGCAACGGCTGGTGCTACCCCTGGACCATCACCGCGCTGGCCGGCACCCACGTGTTCCTGCGCCGGGTCGACCCACAGAAAATCCTCACTCTGATCCGCGAGCACCGGGTCAGCCACCTGTGCGGTGCGCCGATCGTGCTCAATGCGCTGGTCAACATGCCCGAGGCCGCCAAGGCCGCCATCGAACACCCTGTGCAAGCCATGGTCGCCGGTGCCGCGCCACCGGCGAAAGTGATCGGCGCCGTGGAAGAAATGGGTATCCACGTCACCCACACCTATGGCCTGACCGAGGTGTACGGCCCGGTGACGGTGTGCGCCTGGCACGATGAATGGCAGGACCTGCCACTGGAGGACCGGGCGCGGATCAAGTCGCGCCAGGGCGTGCGCTACCCGACCCTCGACGGCCTGATGGTGGCCGACCCGCAAACCCTCGAACCGGTGCCGCGCGATGGCAACACCCTGGGCGAGATCTTCATGCGCGGCAACACGGTGATGAAGGGCTACCTGAAAAACCCCGAAGCCACCGCCGAGGCCTTCCGTGGCGGCTGGTTCCACACCGGTGACCTGGCGGTGTGGCACGCCGACGGCTATGTCGAGATCAAGGACCGGCTCAAGGACATCATCATTTCCGGTGGCGAGAACATCTCCACGATCGAGGTCGAGGACACCCTCTTCAAGCACCACGCCGTGCTTGAAGCTGCCGTGGTGGCGCGCGCCGACGAGAAGTGGGGCGAGACGCCATGCGCCTTCGTCGCGCTCAAGCCCGGGCACGAACATACCCGCGAAAGCGACATCATTGGCTGGTGCCGGGAGCACATGGCCGGGTTCAAGGTGCCGAAGACCGTGGTCTTTGGCGAGTTGCCCAAGACCTCCACCGGCAAGATCCAGAAGTACGTGCTGCGCGACCGCGCCAAGGCACTCTGAAACCCTAGCGGCCCTATCGCCGGCAAGCCGGCGAGAGGGCCTGACCAGTCAGCCAATCCATTTGCCCGAGCGACCCGCCAATGACCGACTACACCGCCCCCCTGCGCGACATGCGCTTCATCCTTCATGACGTGTTCCAAGGCCCTGCCCTGTGGGCGCGCCTGCCTGCCCTGGCCGAGCGCGTAGACGGCGAAACCGCCGACGCCATCCTCGAGGAGGCCGCCAAGGTCACCGCCAACCTGATCGCCCCGCTCAGCCGCAACGGCGACGAACAAGGCGTGCACTTCGACGCAGGCCATGTCACCACCCCGGACGGTTTCCGCGAAGCCTGGCGCACCTACCGCGAAGGCGGCTGGGTGGGCCTGGGTGGCAACCCCGAGTACGGCGGCATGGGCATGCCGAAAATGCTCGGCGTGCTGTTCGAAGAAATGCTCTACGCCGCCGACTGCAGCTTCAGCCTGTATTCGGCGCTGAGCGCCGGCAGCTGCCTGGCCATCGACGCCCATGCCAGCGAGGCGCTAAAGGCCGCCTACCTGCCCGCGCTGTACGAAGGCCGCTGGGCCGGCACCATGTGCCTGACCGAACCCCACGCCGGCACCGACCTGGGCCTGATCCGCACCCGCGCCGAACCCCAGGCCGATGGCAGTTTCCACATCAGCGGCAGCAAGATCTTCATCACCGGCGGCGAGCAGGACCTGACCGAGAACATTGTGCACCTGGTACTGGCCAAACTCCCGGACGCCCCCGCCGGCGCCAAAGGCATCTCGCTGTTCCTGGTGCCCAAGTTCTTGGTGGCCGCCGATGGCAGCCTGGGGCCGCGCAATGCCGCGCACTGCGGCTCGATCGAACACAAGATGGGCATCAAGGCGTCGGCGACCTGCGTGATGAACTTCGACGGTGCCACCGGTTACCTGGTGGGTGAAGCCAACAAAGGCCTGGCGGCCATGTTCACCATGATGAACTACGAACGCCTGTCCATTGGTATCCAGGGTATCGGCTGCGCCGAGGCTTCGTACCAGAGCGCGGCCCGCTATGCCAACGAGCGCCTGCAGAGCCGCGCCGCGGTGGGTCCGCAGGCGCAGGACAAGGCCGCCGACCCGATCATCCACCACGCTGACGTGCGGCGCATGCTGCTGACCATGCGCACCCTCACCGAAGGCGGCCGCGCCTTTGCCGCCTATGTGGGCCAGCAACTGGACCTGACACGCTATGCCGAAGACGCCGGCGAGCGCCAACACGCCCAACGCCTGGTGGCGCTGCTTACGCCAGTGGCCAAGGCGTTCTTCACCGACAACGGCCTGGAAAGTTGCGTGCTCGGCCAGCAGGTGTTCGGCGGCCATGGTTACATTCGCGAATGGGGCCAGGAGCAGCGCGTGCGCGATGTGCGCATCGCGCAGATCTACGAAGGCACCAATGGCATCCAGGCCCTCGACCTGCTCGGGCGCAAGGTGCTGGCCGACGGCGGCCAGGCCCTGGCCGGCTTCGCCGCCGAAGTACGCGCCTTCTGCGTGAGCACACCGCTGCACCGTGACGCCTTGCAGGCCAGCCTGGTGTGTCTGGTTGCCTGCAGTGAGTGGTTGAGCGCGCGGGCGCGCGAGGATGCCAACCTGGTCAGCAGTGTGGCGGTGGAGTACCTGCACCTGTTCGGCCTGACGGCCTACGCCTACATGTGGGCGCGCATGGCGGCAGTGGCCTTGGCCAAGCACGATGAAGATCCGGCGTTTTATGGCGCAAAGCTTGCGACAGCCGAGTTCTTCTTCCAGCGCGTGCTGCCACGCAGCCTGGCATTGGACGCGAGCATTCGTGCAGGGAGTGCGTCACTTTACCGCATGACGCCTGAGCAGTTCTGACGGCCCTGTCGCCGGCAAGCCGGCTCCCACAGATTCCCTGCCGGTCCCGGGTCTGGCGCCGTACCTGTGGGAGCCGGCTTGCCGGCGATGAGGCCCTTGCAGGACCCCGCGAAACGTTCTCAAACACTGAAATTCGATTGCCCAACCGACGAAAAACCCTCACAACTGATAGTCATTCGCCATTACCTCGGTTCTCGGAACCCCTGCGCAGGGGTAGAATGCGCAAAACCCGGAGCCGCAATGAACCAAGACCGCCTCAATCCCAGCCCAGACGATGCCATTACCGACGCCGCCGCGCACTGGTGCATGCGCCTGCACGCCGACGATTGCACGCAGGTCGAGCGCGAAGCCTTCACCCGCTGGCTGGCCGCCGACCCGCGCCACGCCGACGAGTACCAGGCCATGCTGGAGATCTGGCAAACCGCCGACTTGCTGCCCCGCACCGCTACGGTCATCGACTTCAACCCGCCCTCGCAACGCATGCCCCAGCGCCGCAACTGGCGCCCGCTGGCGTCGGCCGCGGCGCTTGCCCTGCTGGCCTTGCCCCTGGCGGCTTGGGTCGGTTGGGAGCAAGGCTGGCTACCCAACCACTACCAGCACTTCAGCGCCAGCGATAACACCCAGACTGTGCAGCTGAGCGACGGCAGTACGGTCGAGCTCAACCTCAACAGCGAACTGACCTACCTCAATTACAAGGACCGGCGCCAGGTCACCCTCAAGCGTGGCGAGGCGTTCTTCAAGGTGCAGCACGACAGTGCGCACCCCTTCATCGTGCAGGCAGCGCATGGCCAGACGCGGGTGACGGGTACTCAGTTCAACGTGTGGAAGTACGAGGACCAGGTGAAGGTCACGCTGGTGCAAGGTTCGGTGTTGGTCAGCAGCAATGGCAGCACGGGCGGCTACCGACTCGGCCCCGGCATGCAGGCCAGTTACCGCACCGGCGACTTCGAGCCACAGATGGCCCAGAGCGACGACTACGGCAACAGCCTGGCCTGGCGCAGCGGCAAGCTGGTACTCGACAACCTCAGCCTGGAACAGGCCTTGCCGGTCATCAACCGCTACCTGGAGAAGCCGCTGCTGCTGGCCGATGCCCGCACCGGTCAGATTCGCATCAGCGGCATCTACAACACCCGCGAAGTCGGGCGCCTGGTGGACAACCTGCCCAAGGTGCTGCCGGTCTACCTGACCCGCAGCAAGGACGGCAGTACCGTGCTCAACGGCATTTCCCCGCCGCCCGACAAGGGCTGAGGCCCTACAGCGTCATCGCCGCCAGCCAGCCGAAGGCCAGCAGTGGCAGGTTGTAGTGCAGGAACGTCGGCACCACGGTATCCCAGATATGGTGATGCTGGCCGTCCACGTTCAGCCCCGAGGTTGGCCCGAGCGTCGAGTCCGATGCTGGCGAACCCGCATCACCCAAGGCACCCGCCGTACCGACGATGCACACCGTGGCCAGCGGGTCGAAGCCCAGCTGCACGCACAGTGGCACGAATATCGCGGCCAGGATCGGTACCGTCGAGAACGACGAACCGATCCCCATGGTCACCAGCAGTCCCACCAACAGCATCAGCAAGGCACCAATACCTTTGCTGTGGTCGATCCACTGCGCCGATGTTTCCACCAGGCTCTTGACTTCCCCTGTGGCTTTCATCACGTCAGCGAAGCCCGATGCGGCAATCATGATGAAGCCGATCATGGCCATCATCTTCATGCCTTCGGTGAACAGGTCGTCGGTCTCTTTCCAGCGCACGATGCCTGACAGCGAGAAGATCAAGAAACCGACCATGGCGCCGATGATCATCGAATCCAGCCACAGCTGGACGATGAACGCCGAGGCAATGGCCAGCCCCGCCACCAGCAGCGTCAGCGGGTTGTACTGGACACTCACCTGCTCCACCTGTTCGATGCGCGCCAGGTCGTAGTCGCGCTTCTTGCGGTAGCTGACGAACACCGCCAGCAGCAGGCCGGCCAGCATGCCCGCGGCCGGAATGGCCATGGCATGGGTGACGTTGACCCCGCTCACATCGACCCCGGCACGGGCGACATTGGCCAGCAGGATCTCGTTGAGGAAGATGTTGCCAAAGCCCACCGGCAGGAACATGTACGGCGTGATCAAGCCGAAGGTGATGACACAGGCGATCAGCCGGCGGTCGATGCGCAGGCGGGTCAGCACGTACAGAAGCGGCGGCACCAGCAGCGGGATGAAGGCGATGTGGATGGGCAGGATGTTCTGCGATGACACGGCCACTACCAGCATCAGGCCGATCAGTAGCCATTTGATCTTGCCACCGTTGCCGTGCCCCTGGCGGTCGATCATGCTCAGGGCACGGTCGGCCAGGGCATGGGCCAGGCCTGACTTGGCGATGGCCACGGCAAAGGCGCCGAGCAAGGCATACGACAACGCCACCGTGGCGCCACCACCCAGGCCGCCGTTGAAGGCCTTGAGCGTCCCCTCGATACCCAGCCCTCCGACCAGGCCTCCGACCAGCGCGCCGATGATCAGGGCGATCACCACGTGCACCCGGGACAGGCTGAGTATCAGCATGATGCCGACGGCGGCTATCACAGCATTCATGGTTTGGTTTACCTCGTGGCGACAGACAAAAACCGCGCACTCTGAAGCAGTGGGGGGCGGATGTCAAAAGCGCCATGGTACGGCGTGTTACGCGGGTCGGTGAATTTTAATTGAACGTTTGAATAAAGAAAAATGCGGGGGCGACGATATAGAGGGGATGCGGGGGTGCATGGTTTGGGTTGTGTGGTGTTTTTTAGATCGAGCGCCGCGCGGGCGGCGCTCGATCTCGAACCCTCCAAAAACCCCAAGCCAGGCCCCCAAAAATCCCACCCAGCCCTTACTGAAAAAAAGGGATCGCCCCATGCCTTTGCGACAACTTTCCATCCAATGGAAGATCACCCTGCTCGCCGGACTCTGCCTGGCCGGCATCGTCACCCTGCTCGTCGGCCTCTCCCTCTACCGCATGGACCACAGCTCGGACCTGGTCAAAGCCAGCAGCATGCAGATGCTTGGCGAAGCGGCGCAGGCGCGCATCGAGTCGCAAGGTGAAGTCCAGGCCCTGAACATCCGTCGCCAGTTCATGGACGCCTACCAGTACGGCGCCGGCTTCGCCCGCCAGGTGCTGTTCCTGCGTGAACAGGCGGACAAACGCTTCCTCGACGCCTTCGACCTGCGCGAGGACATGACCCGCCAAGTCCGCGCCGCCCTGCAGGCCAACCCCGACCTGCTCGGCCTGTCACTGGTCTTCGAGCCCAACGCCCTGGACAACAAGGACAGCCTCTTCGCTGGCAAGCCAGAACTTGGCAGCAACGAAACCGGGCGCTTCGCCCTGTACTGGTCGCAGCCGCGCGCCGGCCAGCTGACCGCCATGGCCCTGCCCGAACACGACATGGCCAACACCGAGATCGGCCCCAGCGGCCAGCCCGCCAACACCTGGTGGGTCTGCCCGCGCAGCAGCGGCAAGGTCTGCGTGGTGGAGCCCTACTTCTACGACATCGACGGCCAACGCGTGCTGATGACCAGCATCGTCTTCCCGCTGAGCGTCGACGGCAAGGTGGTCGCCACCCTGTCCATCGACATCAACCTCAACAGCCTGCAGGCCCTGAGCCAGGAGGCTAGCCGCAGCTTGTACCAAGGCCAGACCACGGTCGGCATCCTCAGCCCCGTCGGCCTGCTGGCCGGCTACAGCGCGGACGCCAGCAAGCTGGCCCAGCGCTTCGAGCAGATCGACCCGGGTCAAGGCGCCGCGTTGGTACGCGACCTGGCTGAAGGCAAACTGACAGTTCATCATGACCAGCAACGCCTGAAAGTGCTCGCCGCCTTCCAGCCGATTCCCGGCGGCAAGCCCTGGGGCGTGCTGCTGGATGTCCCGGAAAGCGCCCTGACCGGCCCCGCCGAGGCACTGAAGCAGGAACTGGACGCGCTGAACACCAGCGGCACCCTGCTGGAACTGGGCTTGAGTCTGGTCGCCGCCATCGCCGGCCTGCTGCTGGTGTGGCTGATGGCCCGCGGCGTGACCCGGCCGATCCTGGGCGTTGCCGCCATGCTCAAGGACATCGCCAGCGGCGAAGGCGACCTGACCCGGCGCCTGACCTACGACAAGCGCGACGAACTGGGCGAACTGGCCGGCTGGTTCAACCGCTTCCTGGACAAGCTGCAACCGACCATCGCCGAGGTCAAACACTCGGTGCAGGCTGCCCGCAGCACCGCCGACCAGAGCTCGGCGATTGCCAGCCAGACCAGCGCCGGCATGGAGCAGCAGTACCGCCAGGTCGACCAGGTGGCCACCGCCTCGCACGAGATGAGCGCCACCGCCCAGGACGTTGCCCGCAGCGCCGCCCAGGCCGCACAGGCGGCGCGCGAGGCCGACCAGGCCACCCGCGAAGGGTTGACGGTCATCGACCACACCACCCAGCGCATCGACGCCCTGGCCGCCAACATGAGCCAGGCCATGGCCGAGGTCGAGGGCCTGGCGCAGAACAGCGAGAAGATCGGTTCGGTGCTGGAAGTGATCCGCTCGATCGCCGAGCAGACCAACCTGCTGGCGCTCAACGCAGCCATTGAAGCCGCGCGCGCCGGTGAAGCGGGCCGTGGGTTTGCCGTGGTGGCCGATGAAGTGCGCAATCTCGCGCAAAGGACCCAGGAATCGGTGGAAGAAACCCGCCAGGTGATCGAAGCCTTGCAGGCTGGCACCCGTGAAGTGGTCGGCGCCATGGACAACAGTCACCGCCAGGCCCAGGGCGGTGTGCAACAAGTGGGTCAGGCGGTCACTGCGCTGCAGCGCATCGGCCAGGCCGTCAGCGTGATCACCGACATGAACCTGCAGATCGCCTCGGCCGCCGAGGAGCAAAGCGCGGTAGCCGAGGAAATCAACAGCAACGTCGCCACCATCCGCGATGTCACCGAGTCGCTGTCGGGCCAGGCCAACGAGTCGGCGCGGGTCAGTCAGTCGTTGAACAGCCTGGCCAACCAGCAGCAGGCCTTGATGGATCAGTTCCGGGTCTGATCTTCAGGGGCGCAGGCGTCGCCACAGAAGCCGTCGTCCGGCAAGTGGAACCGCCCTGCCTGAAGAATGCGATCAAGCAGCATCAGGGCGCCCTGCACATTGGGCCGGGCGCCCATGGGCAGGCGATCGCTGTCAGGTAGCGTGGCATCCGCGTAGCCCGACTGCATGACCAGCAGGTGGATCTGGTCGGTGTTCAGGTAGAGGTGGTGCTGCTCGATGGCATAGGCCTGGATCAGGGCCAGCGACCCGGCCACCAGAGGGGTGGCGCTGGAGGTGCCGGTGTAGTTGTCGGTGTAGTCCCGATCGTGGCCCTCCCGGTCCTGCAAATCGCCGTAACCCAGCGTTGCCACGCTGTCGCCCCAGGCGTTGAGCATGCGGTAGCGGTAGTTGTAATTGGAGTACTGATGGGGCTTGCCATCCCAGGAATGGCAAGCGCCCACCAGGATCGCGTCGGCATCGCCTTGGTCGTTGAAGTAGCGCCATTGTGAGAGGTCGACACCATAGTTGGCGCTCGTACCTACCGCAGGGTCGGCCCTGTAGGTGCCATTGCAGGCGGCATTGAGCACCACCGCGCCACGTGTGCTCAGCGCGCGGGTAACGTCCCACCAGGCCTTATCGTGCAACGAGGGCAGGAAAGTGCCCAAGGCATTGATGTGGGCCGTCTGGCGGTTGACGGCGACGATGTCACCGGGCTGGGTATAGGCCAGCAGCTTCTTCAAGGTCTGTGAGTAGCCTCGGGCATCCACTGCACGGTTGTCGTACAGAAACAGCTCCGCAGCATGGCACACACCCGTCATGCCAACGCCGTTATCAGTTGCCAGCAGTATCCCCGCCGATGCCGTGCCGTGGTCAGGATCGGAGTTGACCGTGGGTGGGATGAGCTTCAGCCGGGGGTTGCCGCGCAGGTCTTCATGGTTGGCATGCAGGCCACCGTCGGAGAAATGCACCCGCGCGCCCCTGCCCTTCACACCCGCTTCCCAGGCCTTGCGAATGTTCAAGCCTTTATCCCTGGAGCCCGGTGTTTCCAGATAACGTTGCAACGCTTCGAAGTCAGGCGTTGGCTGCGCCTCCTCGTAGGCGTTATTGCCTGCCACGACGGCGGCGCCCGTCAGCAACGTGGCGATGGCCGCGGCAGCGGCAAACAGATAGCCGTAATCGAGCTGCGGTGGCAGAAAGGCCACATTTTCAATGCAGTCGAGCACCGCCAGGCGCTCGGACAACGCGAGAAATGCCGCGTTGGTCATCGTCGTCGGCTGCTCGATCCAGTAGTAGTTGGCGAGTGCCTGGAAGCGTTCATCATCACGCTCATGCGGCTCCAGAAACGGCTCAAGGTCGATGGCCTCGGCATCGCTGTACTGCCCGGTCATGAACTGTGCATGGCCACCCTCCCTGAACGCCACGATCAGCGCGGGGTAACGCTCGGTCTCTGGTAACTCAGGCAACGCCTGCGAGTCTTGCACCTCGCGTCGGCGTCGCGCGGATGCCGCAGGCAGTGGCACGCGGTCAAGGATACGGCGGGTCAGCTCGGCCTCGCTCACCTCGATCACCAGCGGCCCCTCGCGCAACACCGCATCGGCGTCATGCTCCAGGTCCAGCGACATGATTGCGCTGTCGAGCAGGCTGACCAAGGGTGTAATCACATAAGTGCCCGCCTGTACCTCGCAGCTCAGGGTGGCCGGGCAACCATGGTTGGAGACCCTGCCGCTGTCGGCCTGGGAAGGTACGGTGGCGCCATCGAGATGCACCACACCTTCGTCCGTCCTGCGCTCCAGCAGGTAATGGATGGACTTGACCTTGGGCAGGTCGTCGCCGATGCAGCGCACGTGGAACTTCCCGTCGAACATGAAGTTGCGGTAATACACAAATTGAAGAGCGAAACCCATCTCGTACTCCTGCCATCTCGGCTTGCGGGGCACGCAGCCTTGCAGCCCACTCCCGCCACAAGCAGACTGAAACCGTTCCAGGCGCCCCGGAGCCGTCGTCTACACTTGCCCGTCACCTGACATGACAACCCGTGAGGTGCAGATGAAGAAAATTCCAACGCTGCTGGCCGGCCTGCTGCTCGCCGTGGGCCTGGCCAGCACCGACAGCGCCGCCTCCGCCGAGCAGCGGGCGCCCATCCACTTTGGCGCCATCAACTGGGAAAGCGGTGCCTTGACCACCGAAATCCTGCGCCTGATCGTCGAGCGCGGTTACGGCTACCCCACCGACACGCTGCCCGGTAGCACCGTCAGCATGGAAGTGGCACTGGCGCGCAATGACCTGCAAGTGGTCGCCGAAGAATGGGCCGGGCGCAGCCCCGCCTGGGTCAAGGCCGAAGCGGCCGGCCAGGTGTTCGCCCTGGGCGACACCGTGAAGAACGCCGAAGAAGGCTGGTGGGTGCCGGCCTACGTGATCAAGGGCGACGCGGCACGCGGCATCAAGCCGGCGGCGCCGGAGCTGCACAGCGTCGACGACCTCAAGCGCTACCCCGAGGTGTTCAGCGACCCGGAAGCACCCGGCAAGGGCCGCTTCCTCAACAGCCCGAGCGGCTGGACCTCGGAAATCGTCAACACCCAGAAACTCAAGGCCTACGGGCTCGATGGCCTGTACAACAACTTCCGCAGTGGCACGGGCGCGGCGCTGGACGCCGAGATCGACTCGTCCATCCGCCGTGGCAAGCCGGTGCTGTTCTATTACTGGAGCCCGACACCGTTGATTGGCCGCCACGACCTGGTGCGGCTGCAGGAACCGCCGTTCAATGCCGAGCACTGGGCCACCCTGCTCGACCCCAGAAACCCCAACCCAAAGGGCAGCCAGTCGCTGCCGGCGAAACTGTCGATCGGGGTGTCCAAGGCGTTTCGCGAGGGCTACCCGGACCTGGTGGCAGTGTTCGAGAAAGTCGACTTGCCGATCGACCTGCTGAACAAAACCCTGGCGCAGATGAGCGAGAAACGCCTGGCACCCGAAAAGGCCGCGCAAGCGTTCCTGCGCGACCATCCCGAGGTGTGGAAACCCTGGTTGCCGGCCGACATCGCGGCCAAGGTCGCCAGCGACCTGTGACCGCGCGGGCCTTCAGTAGCGGATCATCACCGACTTCAACTCGGTGTAGTCGTCGATGAACGCGCTACCGAACTCGCGCCCCACCCCGGACGCCTTGCTACCGCCGAACGGCACCGCCGGGTCGAGGAAGGTGTGCATGTTGACCCACACCGTGCCGGCCTCGATCCGGGGAATCAACCGCAGCGCCTTGGACAGGTCGTTGGTCCACAGGCTGGCGGTCAGGCCGTAGGGGCTGTCGTTCATCAGCTCGACCAATTGCTCTTCGTCATCGAACGGCAGCACGCAGACGATCGGTCCGAAGGTTTCCTCATGCAGCAGCGGGTCGTTGGCGTCGTTGGCCAGCACCACGGTCGGCTCGACGAAGTAACCCGGCCGGTCTACCGCCTTGGCACCGCAGATCACCGTATTGCTGGCGCGGGCACGCTCGAAGAAACCGAGGATCTTCTCCAGGTGTGCGGCATTGGCCAGCGGGCCGAACTGGGCTTCGGGATCCAGCGCCGAGCCGATCGTCAACTGCCCCAGCGCTGCGCCCAGTTTGCGGGTGACTTCATCGACCTTGCTGCGGTGCACGTACAGCCGCTCCGGTGAGGCGCACACCTGACCCTGGTGCACGTAAGCGGTCTGCACGATGCCGGCCACGGCACCGTCCACGTCCACATCGGCCAGCAGCGCCGCCGCGTTCTTGCCGCCCAGCTCCAGGGTGGCGCGGGTCAGGTTGGCCGCCATCGCTGCCTTGCCCACGGCGATGCCGGTCGGCACGGATCCGGTGAAGGCCACCTTGGCCACATTCGGGTGCTCGATCAGTCGCTGGCCCACCGCACCACGACCGTTAACCACGTTCAAGGCGCCCGCCGGCACACCGGCTTCGATCGCAAGTTCGGCGATGCGCAACAGCGTCAGCGGCGTGAACTCGCTGGGCTTGATCACGATGGTGCAGCCGGTGACCAGGGCCGAGGCGATCTTCCAGATGCCGATCATCACCGAGAAGTTCCACGGCACGATGCCGGCCACCACCCCCACGGGCTCGCGCAGGGTGAAGGCGGTGTAGCGCTCGCCGGCGAACGAGGGGATCGACGGGGTCATGGTCTGCCCGGTGATCTTGCTTGCCCAGCCGGCGAAGTAACGCAGAAAGACTACACTTTGAGCGATTTCCAGCCCGCGCGAGAGGTTGATCGACTTGCCCGAGCACAGGGTTTCGAGCTGTGCCAGTTCCTCGGCATTGGCTTCGATGAGGTCGGCCAGTCGGTTGAGCACCACCCCTTTCTGATACGGCGAAACCTGTGCCCAGGCGCCCTTGAACGCTTGCCGGGCACTGTCCACGGCACGCGCCACTTCGGCTTCACTGGCCTCGGCGACCTGGCCGATGACCGCGCCGCTGGACGGGTCATGCACGTCGATCGACGGCCCCGCCTCGCCTGCCAGGTACTGGCCCTCGATGAAGTGGCCATGGGGCCTGGCGAGGAATTCGACCACGGCAGGTAACAGCTGGATATCGCTCATGACATGACTCCTGGATTGGCAGTGGAAAAGCTGTGCGGGCCGATCTTCAGGCGCCTGGCTACCGGTCTGCCAGCCCTGCCAGGCGTTTTGTCAGGGAGCCTCAAGAGAATGTCACGCTGGCCAAAGCAGCGCTTCGGGCCAGGCGGCAAACTGCGATGACTGCGATTTCTGCATAACCCATAACAACATCGGAGATAGCCAATGCGTCGCGTCGACAGGCTCAGCATCTCGGCGGCCCTGGCCCTGGCCCTGGCCGCAAGCACCAGCGCGGTGCGGGCCGAGCTGCCCGCCGAAGAGATCGGCAGCAACACCCTGCCGTTCCCCCCGGACCCTCACCGTGTCTACATCCTCGATGTGGATTTCAAGAACCCCATCGCCGGCAAGGTGGTGGTGGTCGACCCGAAGGCCAAGCGCATGCTCGGCATGACCACCAATGCCTTCGTCGCACCGACCGCGCTCAGCCCGGACAACCGCACCCTGTACTCGGCCAACCTGTTCTACTCGCGGGGCACCTACGGCGAGCGCACCGACGTGCTGGTGGCCTGGGACACCCAGACCCTGCGCCCGGAATGGGAAGTGGTATTGCCGGCCAAGCGCGCCAGTACCCTGACCGAGAAGTACGCCATGGGCATCAGCGCCGACAGCAAGCTGGCCTATGTCTTCAACCTCACCCCTTCGACCTCGGTGACCGTGGTCGACACCCAGTCGCGCAAGGTCGCCAGCGAAGTGGCGATCAGCGGCTGCGTGCTCAACTACCCGGTGGGCAAGCGCAGCTTCGCCTCGCTGTGCGGTGACGGCCAGCTGCTGCTGGTCACCCTCGACGACCAGGGCAAGGAAGTGTCGCGCACGCAGACGCCGTTCTTCGACCCGAACAAGGTGCGCCTGAACGAGCGCGCCATCGCCAACGGCGACACCTACTATTTCACCACCACCCATGGCGAGGTGTACCCAGTCAGCTTCGAAGGCGGCAAGACCAAGCCCCTGCCTACCTGGTCGCTGGTCAGCGACGAAGAGCGCAAGCAAGGCTGGGCGCCAGGTGGCTGGCAGGCATTGGCCGTGGCCCCTGGCCTGAACCGCCTGTATGCGCTGATGCACGACCAGCACACCGACGGCAAATGGGAAGACCCGAGCACCATCATCTGGTCCTTCGACCTCAAGACCGGCAAGAAGCTCGGCACCCTGGAGTCGCCGAAACCGGTATGGAGCCTGCAGGCGAGCCACGACAAGGCGCCGATCCTGGTGGCCACCGACCTGGAAGGCGGCGTGCAGTTCTTCGACCTGGCCACCGGCAAGCACAGCGGCGCGATGAACCAGATCGCCGACACGCCAGTGCTCACCCTGGCCCCTTGGTAAGCAGGAGACACGACCATGCTCGACCCTGTCCTGGTCATTGCCGCCAGTACCGCACTGGCGGCACTGCTGGCCAGCGCTGCCAGCCACAAGCTACGTGACTGGCGCGCCTTCAACGGCATCGTGCGCGCCTACCAGGTGCTGCCCGATGCGCTGGTGCCCGCGGCCACAACCAGCCTGGCGCTGGCCGAGCTGGGCCTGGCGCTGGCCTTGCTGCTGCCCGCCTGGCACGGCCTGGCGGCCCTGGGCGTAGTGCTGCTGATGGCGCTGTACGCCAGTGCCATCGGCCTGAACCTGTGGCGCGGGCGCCGCGACATCGACTGCGGTTGCTCCGGCCCCGGTGCCGCGCAACCGCTGCGCCCGGTGCTGCTGCTGCGCAACCTGGTGATCGCCCTGCTCGCGGGCCTGGCCGCCGTGCCGATGGCCGAACGCGCACTGGGCGCGCTGGATATCTTCGTGGTGATCGCGGCCGGTGCCGTGGCGCTGCTGATTCATGTAGCGGTGGATGGCCTGTTGGCCAATCAGCCGCGTCTTGCCAAATTGACTGGGAGATAACCTCCATGCAACTGCTTATCGCATCGAACATCCTGCTCTGGCTGCTGCTGATCGCCGTCGCCTTCACGGTCATGGCCCTGGTCCGCCAGATTGGCGTCCTGCACAGCCGCATCGCCCCAGCGGGCGCGCTGATGGTGGACAAAGGCGTCACCGTCAACGACCCTGCGCCGCAAGTGACCGCCGCCGACCGCCACGGCCGCCCGGTGAACATCGGTTACCGCGCCGAGCGCTCGCAGCTGCTGTTCTTCCTCGCCCCGGGTTGCCCGGTGTGCAAATCGCTGCTGCCGGCGGTGAAGTCGATCGCCAAGGACAACAGCGGCGAGCTGGACGTGATCTACGTCAGCGACGGCGACTTCACTGAACAGCAAGCGCTGATCGAGGCCAACGGCCTGCAGCAGGCCACCTATGTGGTCGGTCCGGAAATCGGCATGACCTACCAGATCGGCAAGCTGCCCTATGCCGTGCTCATCGACCAGGCCGGCACCCTGCGCGCCAAAGGCCTGGTGAACTCCCGCGAACACCTCGACAGCCTGTTCGAAACCGTCCACCTGGGCAGCGCCACGCTGCAGCACTACCTGCATGGCGAGCACAAGCACGACCACGCCCATGACCACGCCCACCCACACAGCGCGCAGCACTGATCGCGGAGCCCACCATGAGTTTTCTCGACAAACTGTTTGAACGCTCCAGCCGCCATGTCGCCGACACCACCTCGCGGCGCAAGGTGCTGGCCCGCCTCGGCTCGCTGATCGTCGCCGGTGCTGCCCTGCCGGTGCTGCTGCCGATCGACCGTACCGCCAAGGCGCTGGCGGCCGACGAGCCGAAGATGGGCGACCCGGGCGACCCGACCAGCTGCGACTACTGGCGCAACTGCTCGATCGACGGCTTCCTCTGCTCGTGCTGCGGCGGCTCGATCACCTCCTGCCCGCCCGGCACCGAGGCCTCCCTGGTGACCTGGATCGGCACCTGCCGCAACCCGGCCGATGGCAAGAACTACATCATCTCGTACAACGACTGCTGCGGTAAGCACGCCTGCGGCCAGTGCGCGTGCTCACGCAACGACGACGAGCAACCGCTGTACCGGCCGTTCAACAACAACGACATCAACTGGTGCCTGGGGGCCGAGTCGAAGATCTACAACTGCACCGTCACCATCATTCGCGGCGTAGCGGTGTAGCGCCATGAAGGGTGTGACGGCGCTTCTGCTCCTGTGCCTGCTGGCGCCGCTGGCCCAGGCCAGGACCCTGCCCAACCCCAACCAGCGGCCGGCGCCCGGCAATGAAGTGCCACCGGTGCCGATTGCCCAAGCCGGGTACTCGGTGCCGGTGAACTACCAGCTGCAGTGCGCCGGCTGCCACCGTGACAGTGGTGAGGGGTCGGCGGCCAACGATACACCGCGCATGCAGGGTTTCGTCGGCAACTTCCTGAAGGTGCCGGGGGGGCGCGAATTCCTGGTGCGGGTGCCGGGGATTTCACAGTCGGCGCTGAACGATCAGCAGATTGCCGACCTGCTCAACTGGCTGCTGGCACGGGATGGAATGGCAGGCGAAAGCTCGCCTGAACAGTGGCAGCCGTATAGCGGTGAGGAAGTGCAACGGGTACGCCATACCAGCATGCTCAACCTGCCCCACGTGCGGGCCGGGTTGATCGAGGCGATGCAGGCCAAGGGGATCGTCATCAGCGATGGGCTTGGCCACTGAATCACGCGAGTGCTCTACGTTCAGCCCGCTCGGTCAGCGGGCTTTTTTTTTGCCTTCGAGGGCCCTATCGCCGGCAAGCCGGCTCCCACACCGACACCACAGTTCTCAAACGCTGCGCTGTGCCTGTGGGGCCGGCTTGCTGGCGACAGGGCCCTGAAATCAAATAAAGATATAACAATATGAATTCTTATTCTTTTTTATTTGAAAACAACTCCTTTATAACGTTTCCAACTGTACAGCCGCCAACACCCGGCCAACTGTCTGCAGCGCAACACCGAATCAACATCCAACGCCCACAAGGCAACACCGGTCGAAGCCATCAAAGGCACACAACCTGTTGATTCATAACAAAATTCAAAACCGGCACGACGATTGCTCAAGCAAAGTCCCGCTTATTCAACCGGAGACCTGCCATGAGCGCCCCCCTGAATGTCGTAGCCCTGTCCGGCGGCACTTCCCGCCCTTCGCGCACCCTGACCCTGACCGAGGCCATCCTCGCCGAACTGGGCCAGCACCTGAACATCAAGCCGCACCTGATCGAGCTGGGCGACATTGCCCGCCCCCTGGGCGCCGCGCTGTGGCGCAGCGAACTGCCCGAATCGGTCGAGCATCAATTGCGCCTGGTGGAAAAGGCCGATCTGTTGGTGGTGACCACCCCGGTCTACCGCGGCAGCTTCCCAGGCCACTTCAAGCACCTGTTCGACCTGATCGGCCAGGACGCCCTGGTCGACACCCCGGTGCTGCTGGCCGCCACCGGTGGCAGCGAACGCCACGCCTTGGTGCTGGATCACCAACTGCGCCCGCTGTTCAGCTTCCTGCAGGCGCTGACCTTGCCGATCGGAGTGTACGCAAGCCAGGCGGAACTGGCCGATTACCGGGTTTCCAGCGATGCCTTGAATGCCCGCATCCGCCTCGCCGCCGAGCGCGCCGTGCCGCTGTTCGGCGCCCACCATGCGCTGCGCAAGAGCGCTTGAGGAGCGGCCATGAATGCACCGGTAACCCCTGCCCAACGCCCTGCCCTGGCCATCGCCCGCGAACTGGCCGGGCAGTTCGCCCAGAGCGCCGTCGAGCGTGACGAGCGCGGCGGCACGCCCAAGGCCGAACGCGACGCGCTGCGCGACAGCGGCCTGCTGTCGTTGGTGATCCCACAGGCCTTCGGTGGCCAGGGCGCCAGCTGGCACGACACCTTCGAGGTGGTGCGCGAGTTCGCCCGCGTCGACAGCTCGCTGGCCCACGTGTTTGGTTTCCATCACTTGATGCTGGCCACCGTGCGCCTGTTTTCCCGCCCCGAACAGTGGCAGCCGTGGTTCGAACAGACCGCGCGCAAGCACTGGTTCTGGGGCAACGCCCTCAACCCGCTGGACACCCGCACGGTGGTCAAGCACTTCGATGGCTGGTGCGAGTTCTCCGGCAAGAAGAGCTTCTGCTCCGGTGCCAGCGACTCGGAAATGCTGATTGCCTCGGCCGTGGACGAACGCGCCGGCGGCAAGCTGCTGATTGCCGCGATCCCCAGTGGCCGCACCGGCATCACCCTGCACAACGACTGGAACAACATCGGCCAGCGCCAGACCGACAGTGGCAGCGCCACCTTCGAACGGGTGCGGGTCGAGCACAACGAACTGCTGCTCGACCCCGGCCCGCTGAGCACCCCATTCGCCGCCCTGCGCCCGCTGATCGCCCAGCTGCATTTCGCCAACCTGTTCCTCGGTATCGCCGAAGGCGCGTTCGACGAAGCACGCCAGTACACCCTCAAGGAAAGCCGGCCGTGGTTCCGCTCGGGGGCCACCAGCCCCGCCGACGACCCTTACGTGCTGCGCCATTACGGCGAGTTCTGGGTCGGCCTGGAAAGCATGCGGCTGCTGATCGAACGGGCCGCCCAGCAACTCGACCGGGCCTGGGCCAAGGAGCACACACTGAGCGCCGAGGAACGCGGCGATCTGGCCCTGGCCATCGGCACCGCCAAGGTCGCGACCACGCGCCACGGCCTGGATATCTGCAACCGCCTGTTCGAAGTCACCGGCGCCCGCGCCACCCACGCTTCGCTGCGCTTTGACCGTCATTGGCGCAACCTGAGAACGCAAACCTTGCACGACCCGGTGGATTACCGCATCCACGAGCTCGGCGAGTGGGCCCTCAGCGGCAAGCGCCCAGCCCCATCCTTCTATTCCTAAGGATCGCCCATGCAACTGCTGACCCTCCCCCCGTCACCGCAACTGGCTACCTCGATCAGGGCGACCGCACAGGTCTTCGAAGACCCTAAATCGCAGGCGCTGCTCGCCCACCTGCAACAGGTCGCCCCCAGCGAGGCCAGCGTCCTGATCATCGGCGAAACCGGCACGGGCAAGGAGCTGGTCGCGCGCCACATCCACAACCTCAGCGGCCGGCGCAACGGCCCATTCGTCGCGGTCAACTGCGGCGCGTTCTCCGAGTCACTGGTCGAGGCCGAGTTGTTCGGCCATGAAAAGGGCGCCTTCACCGGCGCCCTGGCGGCCAAGGCCGGCTGGTTCGAAGAGGCCAACGGCGGCACGCTGTTCCTCGACGAGATCGGCGACCTGCCCTTGCCGATCCAGGTCAAGCTGCTGCGCGTGCTGCAGGAGCGCGAAGTGGTGCGGCTGGGCTCGCGCAAGAGCATCCCGATCAATGTGCGGGTACTGGCGGCGACCAACGTGCAGCTGGAGAAAGCCATCAACGCCGGGCATTTTCGCGAAGACCTGTACTACCGGCTGAACGTGGTGACCCTGCAGCTGCACCCGCTGCGCGACCGGCCGGGCGATATCCTGCCGTTGGCCCGGCACTTCATTCGCAGCTACAGCGAGCGTCTGGGCTACGGCCCAGTGGAGCTCAGCCCCAAGGCCCAGGCCAAGCTGGTGGAGTACAGCTGGCCGGGGAACATTCGCGAGCTGGAGAACGTGATTCATCACAGCCTGCTGACGTGCGGCGATGGGCTGGTGCAGGCGCAGGATCTGCGTCTGTCTCATCTACGCCTGGAGCGCCAGGAGGAAGAGGCCAGCAACCAGGGTGTGGAGGATCTGCTGCTGCAGGCGTTCAGCCGGTTGTACGAGGAGCAGCCGGGGGATTTGTACGAGAAGGTTGAAAACGCACTGCTGCGCTCGGCCTATCACTTCTGCCATTACAACCAGGTGCATACCGCGCAGTTGCTAGGGTTGTCGCGCAATGTCACGCGCACGCGGCTGATTGCGATTGGGGAGCTGGTGGTGAACAAGCGGCGGGTGCAGGAAGAGCAGGTGCTGGATGCGCGGGTGGTGCGGTTGTCGATCTGATCTTCATATTCTGCTCTGGCCTCTTCGCGGGACAAGCCCGCTCCCACAGGTCCTCCACTGAGTTCAAGAACAGTGGAGGACCTGTGGGAGCGGGCTTGTCCCGCGAAGAGGCCAGAACAGGCACCTCAAATGTCAGGTCCGATCACCTCCATGATCATCCCCGACATCATGATTGACCCCATCATCCGCACCATGCCCTACACCGTGGGCCTCGCCCACATTGTGATTGGCCTCGTGATTCGCTTCGTGGTTGGCTTCGTGGTTGGCCTCGTGGTTGGCTTCATGGTTGGCCCCATCATCGGCCCCGTTGCGGCCACTTTCACCACGGCCTGAACTGGCATGCCCACCGCCATCGCCGCTATGACCGCTACCGCCACTGCCGTGGCCTCCGCCGCCGCCACTGCCACCACTACCGCCGCCGTGGCCTCCGCCACCTCCACTGCCACCGCCGTGGCCTCCGCCGCCTCCACTGCCGCCACTGCCACCGCCGTGGCCGCCACCGCCACCACTACCACCATGACCACCGCCACCACCACCACTACCACCATGACCACCGCCTCCACCACCGCCGCCACCATCCTTCGCATACGCGCTGGACGCACCGCCGAGGGAGTCAGGCACCAGTACCGCCGAAGCAGACAGCACCGCACCGATGGCCAACGCCAACATACATTTCTTGAGCATGATGAGCCTCCGCTTGGAATTGCACGGGTTGCACAGGGCACTCCGTGATGTCCGGCCCCCCCATGGGGCGACCTGCCAACCAGCGCGGCCTTCCATCACCGGCGAATGTACGAGATCCTTCAGGGCCTGCTGGCCGAATGTTGCAGAATATTTCTTAATTTGTGAGCGTAGTCTGCGGTCGCGTGTTGCAGTGACCGGTCATCCGAATCGTCAATTGGCCAGGCGCCGGAACACCCACCCCGACAAGCCGCACACCAGCGCGCACACCAGCATCACCGTGGCGATGTCCGCCACCGAGGTTTCGCTGCGCCCCTCCAGCCCGGCCAACACACCCAGCAGCACCCCCGCCAGGCTGACCGACAAGGCCATGGTCAACTGCACCGACATCGCCGACAGCGAACTGGCCGCCGCCGAGCGCTCGCCGGGCACATCCTGATAGCTGGCCGCGCCCAGGGTGGAAAATTGCAGCGAGCGCACCAGCCCCGCGGCGAACAGCACCAGCGCCATCAGCCACACGGATTCATGACGAGTTGCTGAACGTGCAGATCATCCCGGCGACGTCCACCTCGGCGGCGGTCACCGGTGCGTTCAACGCCTCGCCGACGATCCACCAGGGCGTCGAAGCGGGCTTGAATACCCGCCTGTGGGAGAACCCCCAGGGCGACCTGGTGCGCTGGCGCCAGGTGTACACCTACAACGACTTCTACTACCGGCATGACGACACCTTCGGCGACAACCAGCTGCCGGGCGTGCCCAAGCACATCTACCAAGGCGAGCTGCAGTACCAGGACCACAGTGGCTGGTACACCGGGGTGAACGTGCAGTCGGCGTCGCGCACGGCGGTGGACTATGCCAACAGCCTGTATGCGCCGTCGTACACCATCTGGGGGGCGAACCTGGGGTATGAGGCGCCGAAGGGGGACTGGAAGGTTTCGCTGGATCTGAAGAACCTGGCCAACAAGGCCTACGTGACGGCGGTGACGCCGGTGTACAACGCGCGGGGGCAGGACACCGCGTCGTTCTGGCCGGGGGACGGGATCGGGGCGTATGTGGGGGTTGAAGTGAGGTACTGACAGGTCGGTTGGCTCGATGGCCTCATCGCCGGCAAGCCGGCTCCCACAGGGTCGGCGCACATCCCGAGGGCTGCGCTGTACCTGTGGGAGCCGGCTTGCCGGCGATGAGGCCCCTGCGCAATCAAGCCGTCCGCGGCATCAGGTCATAGGGGTGCTTCCACCCCTGCACCGCCTGAATCCGCTGTTTCCACGCCTCGATATGGCTGAACTCGGTCAACACGATGCCGGTGTCCTCCGGCATGAACACATACCCCGCCAACGACAGGTCCGCGATGGTCAAGCGCCCGCCGACCATGAACGGCGTCTTGGCCAAGTGCGCATCGACAATACGGTAGGCCGCCGTGGCGCGTTCGCGCAGAAAACCCGTCACGTCCGTTTCACCCGTCTTCTTCAGGCACAGCAGAAAGCGCAGCGCCGCGTAGTAGCTGGTGAACTTATGGTTATCGAATAGCATCCAGCGCCAGATCTCGCGCTTCTCGGCGTCGTCACGGGGGCCGAACTGGCCGGTGCGTTCGGCCAGGTATTCGAGGATCAACGCTGACTGAGTCAGTTTCTGCCCCGCGTGTTCCAGTACCGGCACCTCGCCTTGCTCATTGACCTCGTCACGCCACGCCTGGCCGCGGGTCTGGCCGTTGAAGAAGTCGACGAAGACCGGCTGCCAGTCCTGGCCGGTGAGTTCGAGCATGAGGGCGGCTTTGTAGGCGTTGCCGGATTCGGCGAAGCAATGCAGCTTGTAGTCGGGCATGGCGATCCTTCACTTCCCTGGGATGATGGGGGGTCCCGAGCAAATCACGCCCTGCCAGGCACGGTCAATGCTTCTATGATTAGGGGACTTACCCCACAGCCAACGCCAGGAAGGCCCATGCCCTACCCCACTCTGCCCCGCACCCTTTCCACTCCACGCACCCGCCTGGTACGCCCAGACCCGGCACTGGCCGCACAGGTGCTGCAGGCCTTGCTCGACAGCTACAGCCTGCACGCGCCCTTTCTGGCCTGGGCCAAACCTGACTGGACGCTGGACGAAGTGCGCGAAAGCCTGCAGGCGAGCGCCCGCGAGTTCCTCGAACCAGCGGCGGAAAAGCGCTTCTTCGTGCTGAAACCGGACGGCGATGCCGTGCTCGGTTGCATCGGCCTGCGTCCCGGCAATGGCGAGTATGAAGTGGGCTACTGGGCGAGCCAGGCCAGCAGTGGCCAGGGCCTGATGCGCGAAGCGCTGGTGGGCCTTCTGGATACGATCGACACGCCGGTGTGGCTGACCACCGACATCGACAACCAGGCCAGCCAGCGCCTGGCGCAACGTTCAGGGTTCGTGGTGGCCGGCAGCCTGCTCACCGAACTCGACCCGAGCACACCGCGCCCACTGTATCGGCGCGTGCCGAAGGGTGCGCAAGGCCGCTAGCGGTGCGGCGCTTCACTTGCTGCGCTGCATCCACGCTGCCCCCAGCCCGCTCACGCAGATGATCGCGATCCCCAGCAAGCTGGCGCTGTCCGGCACCTGGCCGTAGATCACCAGGCCCAGCAACCCGGCGAACACGATCTGGCAATAGCTGAACGGCGCCAGCAGCGCCGGTGCGGCATGGCGGAAGGCCTGGGTCAGCAGCAGGTGGGCGCTCATGCCGAAGCCGCCGAGGGCCAGCATCAGCAGCGCGTGGTCCCAGCGCGGCAGCTCCCAGAAGAACGGCACCAGCGCGCTCATCGCCAGGGTGTTGCACAACCCGGCGTAGAAGTTGCTGGTGGTCGGGCTGTCATGGGCCGAGACGATACGGGTGAGCAACTGGTAGAAGCAGAAGCCCATGGCCGAGCCGAGCGGGTAGAGAATCGCCGGGGTGAACATCGCGCCACCCG
The DNA here is from genome assembly GCF_044749525.1 of Pseudomonas sp. NPDC089395. Lineage (NCBI taxonomy): Bacteria > Pseudomonadati > Pseudomonadota > Gammaproteobacteria > Pseudomonadales > Pseudomonadaceae > Pseudomonas > Pseudomonas sp. NPDC089395. Next base: position 30,511 of record NZ_JBIVID010000019.1, on the reverse strand, counting down.
GGTGCACCACCACCAGCACGCCAATGAACCCCAGCCCCACCGCCAGCCACTGCCCCGCCGTGACCCGCTCCCTGAGCAGCGGCGCAGACAGCGCGGTGACCAGCACCGGCGCAAGGAAGTTGACCGACGTGGCCTCGGCCAGCGGCAGGTACTGCAGGCCGGTGGTGAACAGCAGGCTGGTGCTGAGCAGGCTCAGCGCGCGCAAAGTCTGCAGCAGCGGACGCCGGGTGCGCAGCACGTTGAGGCCGGCCTTGGGCAGGAAGATCCCGGCCATCAGCAGGGTGTGCACCACATAGCGGACCCACACCACCATGACGATCGGGTACAGCCCGCCGAGAAACTTGGACAAGGCATCGTGGCTGGCAAACAGGAACGTCGCCACCACCACCAGCACAATGCCGCGCAAAGGCTGGTTGACGCCGGACAACGGGGTACTGGAACTCATGGCGATCTCGAAGGCGGCGCAGCTGGATGCAGCGCCAGGGTGACTCGACAGCAGGGATTCTAGAAGAGATAAGACGACTTACCCAAGCGCAATCGCCGCTGCGCTCGAGGGGTACCAAGCTTTTCGTTCGCTGATCGACCACTTTGTGCGAGGGCCGCTTAGCGGCCCCTCGTTACAACGCGACCACTTGCTTCAAACGCTCGCTGGCCGGCGCCGGCCGTCCGTAGAAGTAACCCTGGAAGTGCGAGCAGCCCTCGGCCGCCAGCCGCCGCATCTGCTCTTCGGACTCCACGCCCTCGGCCGTGGTCTTGATCATCAGGCTGTTGGACAGGTCGGTGATGGCGCGGATGATCGACATCGCCTCGCGGCTGTCGCACATGTCATGCACGAACGACTTGTCGATCTTGATCCGGTCGAACGGGAACGAGCGCAGGTAGCCCAGCGACGAATAGCCGGTGCCGAAGTCATCCAGCGAAATCGACACGCCCAGGTCCTTCAGCGCCCGCAGGGTGCGCACGTTCTCTTCGCTGTTGCCCAGCAGCACCGATTCGGTGATCTCCAGCTCCAGGCGCTGCGCCGGCAGGCCCGAGTCGGCCAGGGCCAGTGCCACGATGTGTACCAGGTTGCCGTTCTTGAACTGCACCGGCGAGAGGTTGACCGACACCGTCTGCTCGCTGTCCCAGCTGGCCGCCTCCTGGCACGCCAGGTTCAGCGCGCGGGTGCCGAGCTCGTGGATCAGCCCGGTCTCCTCGGCGATGGGAATGAAGTCCATGGGCATGACCATGCCGCGGGTCGGGTGCTCCCAGCGCAGCAATGCTTCGTAGCCGGTCACGCTGCTGGTCTGCTGATCCACCACCGGCTGGTAATGCAGGTGCAACTGGCCCAGGTGCAGCGCGGTGCGCAGGTCGGTTTCAACCAGGCGACGCTGACGGGCGGCGACATCCAGTTCGACGTTGAAGCATTCGTAGCGGTTGCGGCCATTGCGCTTGGCTTCGTACAAGGCCATGTCGGCATAGCCCAGCAGCTGTTCGGCCTGGTCGTTGTCATCGGGGGCCAGGGCAATGCCGATGCTGACGCCCACCGAGAACTGATGGCCCTCGATCTGGAACGGCGGGCTGATCGCCTCGATCAGCCGCTGCGCGGTATTGCAGGCGGCATCGCGGCTATCCAGGCCGGCCAGGACCACGGCGAATTCGTCGCCGCCCAGGCGCGCCAGGGTGTCGTGCTCGCGCAGTTCGCGGCGCAGGCGCTTGCCCAACGCGCGCAGCAGTTTGTCGCCGAAGGCGTGGCCGAGCGAGTCGTTGATGTTCTTGAAGTTGTCCAGGTCCAGGCACAGGGCGGCGGTCAGCTTGTCATGCTCGTGGCCGCGCAGCAGGGCCTGCTTGAGGCGCTCGTTGAACAGCGTGCGGTTGGGCAGGCCGGTGAGCGCATCATGGTGCGCCATGTGGTGGATCTGCGCGTGGGCCGCCAGCTCCTCGGTGGCATCTTCGGCCACGAACAGCACGTAGTCGGCCTGGCCCTCGCGGTTCTGGCTGAGCAGCGCGCGGCTGCGCAAAGTGCGCAGGCCACACAGCGTATCGACCCGGGTTTCGGCGGCGAAGCCCTTGGTGCTGCGGGCACCACGGCTGAGCTGCTGCTCCAGGTACTCGGCGGCGGCCGGAGCCATGCATTCGCCGGGCAGTTGCCCGATCATGCTGCTGCCGCGCCCGCCGAACAGGCGTTCGGCCTGCTGGTTGGCCAGCAGGATGCGCTGGCTTTCCAGGTCCTGGACGATGACGCTGGCGGGAATGTTGGCGATCACCGAATCGAGGAACTGCGAGAGGTTGGCCATCTCCTGGCTGTACTGCTCGGCCAGTTCCTTGGCCTGCAGCAACTCCAGTTCCTGCTGCCGGCGCTCGGAAATGTCGCGGGTGACCTTGGCGAAGCCGACCAGTTGGCCGGCGTCATCGCGCACGGCATCGATCACCACATGGGCGTGGAAGGCGCTGCCATCCTTGCGCAGACGCGCGCCGATCTCCTCGAAGCGTCCGGTGCGGCGTGCCTGCTCCAGGTTCTGCTCGGGCACACCGGCGGCGCGCTCGTCTTCGGTGTAGAACAGCGAGTAGTGCTTGCCGACGATTTCGTCGGCGAGGTATCCCTTGGCCCGCTGGGCGCCGGGGTTCCAGTTGGCGACAGTACCGTCGGGGGTGAGCAGGTAGATGGCATAGTCCACCACGCTCTGGATCAACAGCCGGTACATGATGTCGGGGCTTGCGACTAGCGACATGAAATTTACCTGAACCTGCGACGTGCGCGAAAAGGAACCCCGGAACAGAGCGGCCGGGTCGTGAAGAGCGATGGTGGCATTATGCCGTTTGAGCTGATTTTGTGAAGTGGGTCACAGAATTTTGCGAGTGCCGTATACGCCTCAGTGGCGGGCTGAAGTGATGCGGTAGGTGAGCAGGTCTGGGTCGTCGTCCAGCATGAGCTGCTGCACTGGCCGTGGCAGGTCGGCGACCACCGCCTTGCAGAAAGCGACGGCGTCAGGGTCCAGGGCGTAGCAGCGCAGCAGCCAGTCGCCGAGGGTGCCGAGAAGCTGTTGCGCCACTGCCCGGCCGATGCCTTGGCGGCGATAACGCTTGAGGATGAACAGGTCGGCCAGCTCATGGGCCTCGACACCCGGCAACTCGCTGCGCTCGACCAGCACGAAGCCTGCGATGTAGCCGTCCACTAGTACCAGGTTGGCGCTCCAGCCTGGGGACTGCCAGTAGCGCTGCAGGTGTTCTTCATGGATGTAGAAGCGCCCGTCCACCTCCACGTCCTCCTGCTCCCAGTCGGAGGATTCGTAGGCGTAGAACTGGTAGAGATTGCGGATCAGTTCGGCCTGGTCGGGGGTGGTTGGCAGGAGTTCGATGGGTAGCATGGGGGTGGCTCGGGGGAAAAGGTCATTCTAAGGCTTTTGCGTTGGCAGTACCGGCCCTATCGCCGGCAAGCCGGCTCCCACAGAAAGTCCGGCGGGGTACCTGTGGGAGCCGGCTTGCCGGCGATAGGGCCGGTACAGACGCCAAACTTGTAGGAAATTTCGCGGTTATGGCCCCGATGTTCAACACCACGTATGTAGGCGCCAGGCGTTCGACCTTGTAAATTGCCGGCTCCGGCACGGAGGCCAGCCATTTGCCTGCATCAAGGAGATACCATGACCAAGCACCATTTCCAGCTCGCCTACACCATCAAACCCCGCAGCGATGACGACGAGGGCGCAGCCGCAGACGCTCGCCTGCATTTGCGCAACATCGGCTGGGACACGCTGCCGCAGATCGAAACCACCTTGCTCGGTGAAGTCCACCTGTTTCACAGCACCACCCACGACCGCATCGATGAAGCCGAAAAGCAGATACACGGCCGCATTCATGAAGAGCTGAAAGGCTTGAAGGTCCTGACCCGGGTCAAGTTCTACGCCAGCGTGATGGTCGACGGCCTCGGGCCTGCCATCCGCTTCAGCATCCTCGCCTGACGTTACCGGGTCGCATCAGGCGCACGCCGCGCCTGATGCACCACGGCCTCATTTTTCCTGCAGCACCGCCCTGCCCTTCACCGCCCGCGGGCCTCGCCAGGCCCAGAACAGCAAACCGGGGATGGGTGCATAGACGACGAAGACGACCCACAGCATCTTGCGCTCGGCACGCCGGTCGCTGCCGATGATGTGCCAGATGGCGAAGATTTCCAGCACGATGATCAAGGCCGCGACAATGATCCAGATCGTTCCGATTTCCATGAGCACTCTCCCGTTGGCATGTAAGGGGTTGGGTTGCTGCCAGCGGTGAGGGTTCAGTTGGATTGTGGTTGGCGGGGGTATGGGTTGGGATTGAGTGGGGCATGAAGGTGTTCGCCGATGGAGATCTTGCGCTTGTGAGATCGAGCGCCGCGCGGGCGGCGCTCGATCTCATGAACGCCGAAAATCCACCGACAAACCCATTTGTCTCAACCCGACCTCGAATACGACACCGCCACCCCGGCGATTGTCTTTCCCGCGCCCACCCGCCACACTCCGCAAGCCAGCCAGGAAGCGGAGTCCAGAGTGCCCACCCCACGCCAGTTCAGCCAAAAGACCAGCACCAGCAACATGCTTCGGCTCAAGTCCGCCGCCGGCAGCCCCCAGGCGCCCTACCGGGTCGATTTCGTGTTGCTCGAACACTTCTCCATGGCCAGCTTCACCGTGGCCATGGACGTGCTGGTCACCGCCAACCTGCTGCGCGCCGACAGCTTCCGCTTCACCCCGCTGTCACTGGACGGCGACCGCGTGCTGAGCGACCTGGGCCTGGAGCTGGTCGCCACCGAGCTGTCCGCCGGCGAACTCAAGGCGTTGGACCTGCTGATCGTCTGCGGCGGCCTGCGTACCCCGCTGAAATACCCGGAACTCGACCGCCTGCTGGACGACGCTGCCGCCCACGGCATGGCCCTGGGCGGGCTGTGGAATGGCGCCTGGTTCCTCGGACGCGCCGGGGTGCTCGACGACTACGGCTGCAGCATCCACCCCGAGCAGCGCGCCAGCCTGTCCGAGCGCAGCCCGCAGACGCGCATCACCCCGGCCAGCTTCACCCTCGACCGCGACCGCCTCACCGCCGCCAGCCCCAATGGCGCCATGGAGCTGATGCTCGGGCTGGTGCGCCGGTTGTACGGCGACGGCCTGGCCGAAGGCGTCGAAGAGATTCTGTCGTTCTCGGGTGCGCGCTACCGCCAGGTCGGGCCGGGGGCGAAGAAGTCCATGAGCCTGCACCTGCGCACCATCGTCGAGCTGATGGAAAACAACCTCGAAGAAACCCTCAGCCTCGACCAGCTGGCCGCCTACAGCGGCCGCTCGCGGCGCCAGATCGACCGCCTGTTCCAGGCCCAGCTCGGCACCTCGCCGCGGCGCTACTACATGGAACTGCGCATCACCAAGAGCCGCCGGCTGCTGCAGTACTCCGACCTGTCGGTGATGGAAGTGGCGGTGGCCTGCGGCTTCGTCTCGGTGTCGCACTTCAGCAAGTGCTACGCGGCGTACTTCGGCTACCCGCCGTCGCGCGAGCAACGGCTGGGCGAGTGAGCGCGATTCAGGCGCGCAGGTAACGCATCACCACATCGCAGATCATCGCCTTGTGGCGCTGCTTGACCTGCTCGTCGGACATGTCGATGTCGAAGATATGGCCGAAGGTGTGGCGGTTGGAAACCCGGTAGAAGCAGAACGAGCTCATCAGCATGTGCAGGTCGATGACCTCGATGCCGGGGCGGAACACCCCTTCGGCTACACCGCGCTGCAGGGTCTTGGCCAGGGCCTCGACCACCAGGCTGCTCATCTCGCGGATGACGGGCGACTTCTTCACGTACTCGCCGTAGTGGATGTTTTCGGTACAGACCATGCGCACGAAGTCGACGTTGCGATCATGGTGGTCGAAGGTGAATTCGGTCAGGCGCTGGATCGCAAGCTCAGCGGGCAGCGACTCCAGGTCCAGGCTGTGCTCGGTCTTGCGGATGTCACCGTAGAGCTTGACCAGGCACTCGACGTACAACTGCTCCTTGCTGCCGAAGTAGTAGTAGATCATGCGCTTGGACGTGGCCGTACGCTCGGCGATGGCGTCCACCCGCGCGCCGGCCAGGCCTTGCTGGACGAACTCGTTGATGGCGGCCTGGAGGATGTCCTCACGGGTTTTCTCGGGGTTGTTCTTGCGCGACTTGCGCACCCCTTCGATTTCAGGCTGGCCGAGGCTGACTACGGGATTGCTCATACCTACTCACGCGCTGTTTATTGGAATAGGTGGGGATTATCCGTGAGCGAGGCGGTGCAGGGAAGCACGCTGTTGGTCGAGTGGTCAGGATTGGGGTTGCCTGAGCTGGCCCTATCGCCAGCAAGCCGGCTCCCACAAAGATCTGAGTTGCGCCACGGATCTTGCAGGGGCTGGCTGGCCAGCCCCTGCAATGGTCGCTTACAGCGCTTTCATTTCAGCGATATCACGCACCACATGATCTGCAGAGTGGTCGAACATCGCCTGCTCCTGCGCATCCAGCGGCAACTCGATCACCCGCACAATGCCGTCCCCGGCCAACACGCAGGGGACGCCCATGGCTATATCCGTTCGCCCGTACTCGCCCTCGAGAATCGCCACCGTGGGCAAGATGCGGTTTCGCCCATGGGCGATCGCATCCACCATCTGCGCAATGGCCACGCCCGGCGCGTCGCAGGCGCTCCCGACCTTCTTCAGACCCAGAATCTCGCCGCCACCCTGACGGGTGCGCTCGACAATTCGCGCTATCTGCTGATCGGACAAAAAGTGAGACAGCGGCACCGAGCCGACCGCACAATAGCGCATCAGCGGCACCATGCTGTCGCCATGCCCTCCCAGCACCAGCGCCGTGATATCCCGAGCGGAAAAGCCTGTTTCCTCGGCAATGAAACACTTCATGCGCGCTGTATCCAGCACCCCCGCCTGGCCGAACACCTTGTTGCGGCCCAGCCCACTGAGGGACCAGGCCCGATAGGTCAGCACGTCGACCGGGTTGGACACCACCAGGACCGTCGCCGCCGGGGCATGGCGTTTGATATCCGCCATGATGCTATCGAGAATCGGCACATTGATACTCAATACATCCTGGCGCGACTGACCCGGCTTGCGCGGCACCCCCGCGGTAATCACCACCAGGTCGGAATCCTGCAGCAATTGGGCATCGGACCCGCCGAGAACCCGGGTATCGGAACCTGACTCGACAGCTGCCTGCCAGATGTCCAGCGCCTTGCCCTTTGCCAACTCGCCCTGCACATCGATCAGCATCAACTCATGACAGAACTCTTCCCGCGCGATGATCTGAGCCGCTGCCTCGCCTACGATACCGGCACCTACAATGGATAGTTTCTTCACCTGACACCTCCCGCAGCCCGTGCCACCAGCACGGCCGCCTGTACAGGGAAGTATTACCCGCGAATACCAAAAGGCCACCCGAAGGTGGCCTGTGGTTGTTTCATCTGCTTATTGCCAGCGATGGGGCCCCTGCAGCCGACTTACAACACCGGCTTGCGCGCCGCCCCACTGCGCCGCTTGGCCATCGCCGCCAGGCGCACCGCCACGTTCGCCGCGCCATATCCCGCATACCCACCCTTGCGCTGGATGATCTCGAAGAAGAACCGCTCCTCGAAGGGCTCGGTATACACATGGAACAGCTCACCGCCCTGGGCATCCCGGTCATACAACACGTTGTAATACGCCAGCTCGCTGAGAAACTCGTCGTCGAAATCGAACCGCGCTGCCAGGTCGTCGTAGTAATTCAACGGAATTTCCAGCAACGGCACACCGGCTTCCTTCGCCCGCGCCACTTCCCGGAAGATGTCCGCACAATCGAAGGCGATGTGGTGAACCCCCGAACCACGATAACTGGACAACGCGTGGGCAATCGCGGTGTTGCGGTTTTCCGAGATGTTCAGCGGCAGGCGCAGGCTGCCGCACTGGCTGCGCAGGGCGCGGCTCTTGACCAGGCCGTAAGGGTCGGGCAGCACCACCTCGTCATCGGCGGCGAAGTCGAACAGGCTCTTGTAGAACAGCACCCAGCTGTCCAGCGATTCGGCCGGCAGGGCCAAGGCCATGTGGTCGATGCGCTGCAGGCCGCCGCTGGCAGCAGCGGCCGGGTCCAGGCGGAAGTCGGTGTCGTACAGCGACGGACCTTGGGCGCCTTGCTCCACCAGATAGATCAGGCTGCCGTCCGGGGCACGCACGGCAGGCACTTCGCATTCGTTGGGGCCGACCAGGCCGCGGAATGGCTGGCCACGGAAGTCGGTGGCGCGCTGCAGCGCGGCCCGTTCGTCCTTGACCCGTAGCGCCGTGGCGCAGAGGGACGGGCCATGGGCTTCGAAGAAGTTATGGCCAAAGGAGTACGGCTCGGCGTTGAGCACGATGTTGATGTCGTTCTGGCGCAGCAGGCGTACGTCCTTGCTACGGTGCTTGCCGGCCTCGGCGAAGCCCAGGCGCTTGAGCCAGCTGCCCAGGCGTGCGCCCACGGCCTCGTCGACGGCGAATTCGAGGAACTCCACACCGTCGTAGGTGCTGGCGGCCGGCGGGGTGAACAGCACGCCAGGCTCCATGGCAGTCCCTTCCTGCTCCAGACGCAGGCGGGTTTGTTCTTCCAGGTACAGCAGCGAACGCAGGCCATCGGCGGCGTTCTGCCGGGGCGGGGCGGCGCGGAAACCGTCGTTGAAAATCTCCAGTGACAGCGGGCCGCGATAGCCGGTGGCGAGGATCGGGGCGAGGAAGCCGGCCAGGTCCATTTCGCCCTGCCCGGGGAAGCAGCGGAAGTGGCGGCTCCACTCCAGCACGTCCATGTTCAGGATCGGCGCGTCGGCCATTTGCACGAAGAAGATCTTGTCGCCGGGGATCTCGCGGATCGCGGCAGGGTCACCCTTGAGCGACAGGGTATGGAAACTGTCGAGGATCACCCCCAGCGCCGGGTGGTCGGCCTGACGCACCAGGTTCCACACCTGCTGGTAGGTGTTGACGTGGCGGCCCCAGGCCAGGGCTTCATAGCCAATGCGCAGGCCGCGCTGGCCAGCGTGCTCGGCCAGCAGGCGCAGATCGTCCACCAGCAGCTGCTCTTCGGCCAGCGCGTCGGCCTGGACGTTGCTGCACACCAGCACCAGATCAGTGCCCAGTTCGTGCATCAGGTCGAACTTGCGCGCGGCGCGGTCGAGGTTCTTCTGCAGGCGGTCACGGCGGCAGCCCTCGAAATCGCGAAACGGCTGGAACAACGTGATGGCGATGCCGAGGTCGGCGCACATCTGCCGCACTTCGCGCGGACTGCCGGCGTAGTACAGCAGGTCGTTCTCGAAGATCTCGACGCCGTCGAAACCGGCGGCGGCGATGGCTTCGAGCTTTTCCGGCAGGGTGCCGCTCAAGGACACGGTGGCTATCGAACGCTGCATGGTGGAGTTCCTTGTTATGAGGGCTACGGGGCTGGAAGTGGGTGGCTTCACCTGACTTCTTGGCACGTTCGATTATTCGCAGGTAAAGTCGCACCATCAATCACTTTGTACGGAACGGTTAGTTTTGTGTTCGATTATCGCCCAAAACCCGTTTCGACGAATTGATTCGCCCTACCCCCTGGGCAACCATGAAACCCAGCGCGCTCACCGAACACTCCCAAAATAACCCCACGCTCGCCCGTGCGGGAACCAACAAGAACAACGGAGACACCCATGGCCCACTCAAGCTCTCAAGCCAAGAAAGCGACCGCCAGCGGATGGATCGGCTCGGCACTCGAGTACTACGATTTCTTCATCTATGCCCAGGCTGCGGCACTGATCTTCCCGCAGATCTTCTTCCCCAACACCGACCCGAAAATGGCCATCATCGCCTCCCTGGCGACCTACGGCGTCGGCTACCTGGCCCGCCCCATCGGTGCCTGCGTGCTCGGCCACTGGGGTGACACCCGCGGACGCAAGAACGTGCTGCTGCTGTGCATGTTCCTGATGGGCCTGTCGACCATGGCTGTCGGCCTGCTGCCCACCTACCACGACATCGGCATCCTCGCCCCGGCCTTGCTGGTGGTGCTGCGCCTGATCCAGGGCTTCGCCGTGGCCGGCGAAATCTCCGGCGCCAGCTCGATGATCATGGAGCACGCCCCGTTCGGCCGCCGCGGCTACTACGCCAGCTTCACCCTGCAAGGCGTGCAGGCCGGCCAGGTGCTGGCGGCCGCAGTGTTCCTGCCACTGGCCTACTTCATGCCCAGCGAGGCGTTCAACGAGTGGGGCTGGCGGATTCCGTTCCTGATGAGCGCGATGGTGCTGATCGCAGGTTTCATCATCCGCAAGGAAGTGCACGAAACCCCGGCGTTCGTGAAGGAAGAAAAACAGGACAAGGTGGCCAAGTCGCCGATCAGCGAGGCCTTCCGCCACAGCTGGAAGCACATGGTGCTGGTGATGTTCATGGCCTTGATGAACGTGATTCCGGTGGTCGCCACCATCTTCGGCGCCGCCTATGCGGTACAACCGGCCTACGGCATCGGCTTCGACAAGAGCGTGTACCTGTGGATCCCGGTGGTGGGCAACATCGTCGCGGTGCTGGTGATCCCCTTCGTCGGCAACCTCTCCGACAAGATCGGCCGTCGCCCGACCATGATCGCCGGTTGCCTGGGCTCGGGCCTTTTGGCCTTCGTTTATCTGTATGCGATCAGCATCCAGAACGTGCCGCTGGCCTTCGCCTCCTCGATCCTGATGTGGGGCATGGTTTACCAGGGTTACAACGCTGTGTTCCCAAGCTTTTACCCGGAGCTGTTCCATACCCGCTACCGGGTTTCGGCCATGGCCATCGCGCAGAACGTCGGCACCATGCTGACCGCGATGCTGCCGGCGCTGTTCGCCCTGGTGGCGCCACCGGGTTCGGAGAACATTCCGCTGGTGGTGGGTGGGTTGGCGTTCTTCATCACCTGCCTGTGTGCGCTGGCGGCGTATATCGCGCCGGAGACGCATCGTCTGGCGATGGAAGATTTGGGGAATCCGCAGGCCACGCCGATGGAGAAAGGGGCCTTTGAGGCCAGTCGCAAGGGGAGCTTTCAGCCGGTGAGCAACTGATAGACCGTAGGGGGCTGCTTTGCAGCCCTTTCGCGACACAAGGCCGCTCCTACAAGCCATCGCGTCACGCCTGTAGGAGCGGCCTTGTGTCGCGAAAGGGCCGCACAGCGGCCCCAGCAATTTCAGCCCTTGACCACATCCTGAAGCCGCACCCACAACTTCTCCACATGCTCACGCTCGGTTGGCAGCGCCCCCACCGAAACCCGCACCATCCACCGTCCATTCAAGGTCGCTGGTGTCACATAAGCCTCCCCGGAAGCATTGAGCCGCTCGGCCCAGCCCTTGGTATGCGCATCCAGCGCTTCCCCTTCCAGCCCCGCAGGCTTATGCACAATGCACAAGGTCTGCAACTGCACCGGCGCCAACAACGCCCACTCCCCAGCCGCCTCCACTTGCTCGGCCAGCCACCGCGCATTGTCCAGGTCACGCCGCAAACGCTGCTGCAACGCCTCGACACCCTCGCTGCGCAGCATGAACCACAGCTTCAGCGCGCGGAACCGGCGCCCCAGCGGAATCCCCCAATCGCGCAGGTTCTTCACCTCGCCATCGACCGCCGATTGCAGGTAGCTGGGGTTGGTGCTCATCACCCGGATCAGGTGCTGCGGGTCGCGCACGTAATAGATCGAGCAATCGAAGGCCACGCCCAGCCATTTGTGCGCGTTGACCACCACCGAGTCGGCCAGCTCGATGCCGTCCCACATCCAGCGGCACTCCGGCAGGATCATCGCCGAGCCGGCCATGGCCGAGTCGACGTGCAGCCACAGGCCCTTGGCCTGGGCGATTTCGCCGATCGCGCGCAACGGGTCCAGCGCGGTGGTGGTGGTGGTGCCGGTGGTGGCGACCACCGCACAGGGTAGATTGCCGGCCGCCAGGTCCTGCTCGATGGCCGCCTGCAGCGCCTCGGGGCGCATGGCGAACTGCTCGTCGGTGGCGATCAGGCGGATGTTGGCGCGACCGAAGCCCGCCAGCAGCGCGGCCTTGTCCACCGAGCTGTGGGCATGGGCGCTGACGTAGACGATCAGGGGCTTGGCTTCGGCCTGCAGGCCGCCGCGGACCAGGGCGTAGTCGGTGGCTCGCTCACGGGCGCAGATCAGCGCGACCAGGGTGCTGGTCGAGGCCGTGTCCTGGATCACGCCGCTCCACTTCGAGGACAGGCCGAGCAACTGGCGCAGCCAGTCGAGGGTGGTTTCCTCCAGTTCGCTCAGCGCCGGGCTCGATTGCCACGACAGGCCGAGCACGCCCAGGCCGGTGCTGAGGAAGTCGCCCAGTACCGATGAGAGGGTGCCGTTGGAGGGGAAGTAGCCGTAGAAGTCGGGGTGCTGCCAGTGCGACAGGCCGGGCATGACCAGTTGGTTGACATCGTCGAGGATCGCTGCGAACGGCTCGCCCTGTTGCGGGGCGGCGGTTGGCAGGGCGGCCTTGAGGTAGCCGGGTTCGACCTGGGCCATGACCGGGCGCTCGCCGACGGTCTGGCGGTAGTCGGCGATCAGGTCGATCAGTTGGTGGCCGTACTGGCGGAATTGTTCTGGGGTCACGGGGGGGCTCCTGAGGGATCTCTACTGGCTGCACTGGCCTCATCGCCGGCAAGCCGGCTCCCACAAAGATCTCCACAAGTCTTGAAATCTGTGGGGTACCTGTGGGAGCCGGCTTGCCGGCGATGAGGCCCGTGCAGCCAACACAATGCCCCCCAGTCTAGGCGCCCCTCCCCCAGCGAATAACCCCGCTTCGCGAATACCTGCTATGGCAAATCCGCATGCCCACCCTGCACACCGAACTGCGACTGGCGCCACAACTCGAACACCCGGTTGCGCAGCCAGCGATGTTCAGCCGACCCCTGCAAGCGCTGGTGCCACACCACCCAATAGCGTTGGGTGTGCTCGACAAACGCCAGCGGCCGCCACGCCAGGTCATGCAGCCGGCACAACTGGCGGGCGATGTGCTCGGGCACGGTGGCCAGCGCCTGGCTGTTGCCGATGACCTGCACGGCGGCCGAGAAGAACGGCACTTCCAGGCTGAGCCGCCGCTGCAAGCCCTGGGCGCGCAAGTGGCGGTCGATGAAACTGTCCTTGTCGCCGCCACCGGAGATGCGCACGTGCTTGAACGCCAGGTAATCCTCCTGGCTCAGCGCCTCGCTGGCCGTCAGCGGATGCTCGCGGCGCATCAGGCACACCGCGCGGTCTTCACCCAGCAGGCGACCGTGCAGGTTGGCGGGCGATTCGTCGAACAGCGTGGTGGCCAGGTCGATCTCGCCGCTGGCGAGCAAGCCGTACTGGCCGGCCTGCCAGGTGCGGTAGTCGATGGCCACGCCCGGGGCTTCCTGCTCCAGGGCCGTCATCAGCAGCGGCAGCATGTGCTCGGCCACGTAGTCCGACGCTGCCAGGCAGAAGCGCCGTTCGCAGCGGGCCGGGTCGAAGGTGGCAGGTTGGCGCAAAGCCTTGAGTTCTTCGAGCACCTGGCGCAAGGGCTCGACCAGGGCTTCGGCGTGCTCGCTGAGCACATAGCCGCGGCCTTGGCGCACCAGAAGCGGGTCGTCGAAGGCTTCGCGCAGGTGGGCCAGTTGGCGACTCAGGGCCGGTTGGCTGACGCCCAGGCGCTCGGCTGTGTGGCTGAGGTTCTTGAGCTGCAGGAGGCAGTCGAGGGTGCGCAGGTGGGCGAGGCTGAGGGAGGCGAAGATTGGGTTCATGCGGGGTAGGCTCAGGGGCGCTGGCGAGGGCTATGCCCTCGTTTCGCGACACAAGGCCGCTCCTACAGGATCACGCGAACCTCTGTAGGAGCGGCCTTGTGTCGCGAAAGGGCCGCAACGCGGCCCCGATGATCAGTCGGTCAGACCAACGTAAACGTTCTGCACATCATCGTTCTCGTCGATCGCCTCAAGGAACGCCTCAACCTCGGCCAATGCCTCTGCACTCAGGCTGGCAGCGCTCACCGGGTTCTTCGGGGTGTAGCCGATCTTCGCCGAAACCACGGTGAAGCCTTGCTCCGGCAACGCCTTCTGCACCGCGTCCAGGTCGGTGGTGTCGGTGATGAACAGGGTCGAGCCCTCTTCTTCACCTTCCTCGAAGTCCTGCGCACCGGCTTCGATGGCGGCCATTTCCGGGTCGGCACCGTCGTTCGGGGTGGCTTCGATCAGGCCGACATGGTTGAAGTCCCAGGCCACCGAACCGCTGGCGCCCAGCTGGCCCTTGCGGAACAGCACGCGGATCTGCGCGACGGTGCGGTTGACGTTGTCGGTCAGGCACTCGACGATCAGCGGCACCTGGTGCGGCGCGAAACCTTCATAGCTCACCGCCTGGTATTGCACGGCATCACCGTCCAGGCCAGCACCCTTGCGGATTGCCCGGTCCAGGGTCTCGCGGGTCATCGAGGCCTTCTTGGCCTGCACGATGGCCAGGCGCAGGCGCGGGTTCATGTCGGGATCGGCGCCCGATCTGGCAGCGATCTGGATTTCCTTGGCCAGCTTGCCCATGATCTTGCCCTTGGCATTGGCAGCTGTTTCTCTATGCTTGGCTTTCCACTGTGCGCCCATGTCGACTCTCTTGTTTCAGCGGCCGGTTCAGGAAGCGACCGGCCAAAAGTGGGTGCAGTTTATACGCCCTCGCGCAGCGGATCGACAAGTAATCTCACCCTTTATCGGCCTTGCCCGCCGCTGCGGCGAAGCGCGCCAGGCGCACATCCAGGTGCCGTGGCCGCACGCCGCGATCCTCGGCCCGCTCCTTGCGGCGGATGGCGTTGCGCACCAGCAGCGAGCCCAAGTAGCGGATCGGCTCCGGTGGGAACAGCCCCAGCGGCCCCTTGACCAGCGGCGAGCGGGTCCAGGGGTTGTCCAGCCCCAGCGCCAGCGACGAGAGGATCTGCCCGCCCATGTGGCACGGCCCTACCCCGCTGCCGGAGTAGCCAAAGCCGTAGAACACGTTGCCCTGCCCGTCCAGCTTGCCAAAGAACGGCAAGCCGGTCACCGAACGGTCCGACGGGCCGTTCCAGCTGGCCGCCAGCGGTACCTCGGCCAGGGCCGGGAAGAAATCGCCGAGGCTTTCGCGCAGCAGCGGCCGGTACGGCGAAGGCTGGTCGAACACCGGCAGCATGCGCCCGCCATAAGCGAAGGTGTTGCCGCCCTTGCCGAGCATCAGACGGCCATCGGACGTGTTGTGGTAGTAGTGCACGAAGATCCGCGAGTCGAGCACGCTGATGCCGCTGTCCAGGCCGATCTGGCTCAGCAGCTCCGGGCATGGCTCGGTAATCACCATGTCGCTGGAGACGATTGCCACGCTGCGCTCGAACTGCGGGAAGGCCCGCGCCATCCAGGCGTTCAGGCCAAGCACCACACGGTCGGCGCGCACCGTGCCTTGGGCCGTGCGCACCTGCACCGGGGCGCCGTGCTCCAGGCCAGTCATGGCCGTGCCTTCATGAATCCGCACCCCGCGCTGCAAGGCCACCCGGCGCAAGCCGCGTACCAGCCGGCCCGGCTGCACCGTGGCGGCGGCTGGCGAGAACCAGCCCTCCAGGTGCCGCGCCGAGCCGGCCAGGCGTTGCACTTCATCCAGCGGCAGGCGCTCGAACGAATTGATCCCCTTGCCCTCAAGCGCCGCGATCACCGCATCGGTGGCACCGACCTGGGCCGCGTTGGTGGCGGTATACAGGGTGCCGTCCAGGCGGTAGTCGCAGTCGATGCCATTGGCTGCGCAGAACGCCCCGATGGCACCGATGCTGCGCTCCGACTCGCGCACCAGGCGCACCGCCTCGGCCACCCCGAACAGGCGTTCGAGGGTGAAGTACTTGGCCGACCAGGACAGCGCGCAACCGCCGTTGCGGCCACTGGCACCGGCACCGCAGATGTCGGCCTCGATCAGCACCACGTCCAGCGCCGGGATCGCCTCCTTGAGCATCATCGCGGTCCACAGCCCGGTGTAGCCGCCGCCGACGATGCACACGTCGCAACGGGCATCGCCTTGCAGCGGCGGGCACACCGCGTCCTGCTCCGAATCCAGGGCCTGTTGCAGCCAGAAGGGTCTCATTCGCTCGCTTTCCTTTAAGTACGCAGTGGCTTGATCGCCATGCTGGTGTTGGGTGCCACGTCCTGGGCCTGGGGCGCGCTGGCCGGGCGGCTGTTCCAGTGCGGCAGCAGCACCAGGGCGGAGAACAGCGCGCAGCCGGCGAACACGATGAACACCGTGACGCTGTCGAAGTAGCCCGGCAGCAACCCGCCGAGCACCGCGCCCACCGAGCCGCAGCCGTTGACGAAGCCTGCCGCCGTGGCGCCGGCCTTGGCCGTGCCGAAATCGATCGCTGCCGCGCCGCTGATCATCGAGTCCGGCCCGTACAGGGTCAGGCCCATGAGGAACAGCAGGCCCACCACCAGGGCGATGCTGCCGCTGTGCATGGCCGCCATGAACGCCGCCAGGGTCACGGTCAGCAGGACCAGGCTGATCACGCAGGCCGGCATGCGCCGGGCGCCGAACAGCTTGTCCGAGGCCAGGCCGATCATGATCGGCCCCAGCAGCCCGGCCAGTTCGAAGGCCGTCGGGATGATCGCCGCGCCGACCTTGCCCACCGAGGGCATCTGCTCGAAGACGATGACCGGCCCCCACAGCAGGATCGCGTAGCGCGCCGGCTGAGCAGGAAGTACGCCAGGCCCAGGGTCATCACCGTGCGGTTGCGCAGGATCTCGCGCAAGGGCGCCCAGACGCTGCACAGGTTACCGGCCGGCGCCATGCTCTGCGGCTCGGGCTCCACCGCCGGCAGGCCGACATCCTCAGGTTTGTTGCGCTGCAGGAAGAAGAACAGCACCGCCACCGCCGCCACCACCGCGGCGCTGGAGAAGAATGCGGCGTGCCAGGTGCCGACCAGGGTGTAGGCCCACCAGCCGGCGAACGGCGAGGCCACCAGGCCACCAAAGGCGTAGCACGAACTCCACAGCCCCAGCACCCGGCCGCGCTGGGAGGCCGGGAAGAAGCTGCCGATGTTCTTGCACAGGCCTGCCCAGCCAGTTGACTGGGCCAGGCCCTGGATCAGCATGCAGGTGGCGAAGATCGGGAAGGTCGCATAGCTGCCCATCACCACGGCTGCCGCGGCCGAGATCAGCAGGCCGCCGAGCACCACCACGCGCGGGCCGAAACGGTCGGCGAGCATGCCCCAGGTGAACTGGCCCACGGCGTAGGCGGCCAGGTAGATGCCGTCGAGGTTGGCCATGGCGGCCTTGTCGAGCATGAAGGTGGGGTCTTCGCCGATGCCGAGCTTGGCCACCGAGAAGGCTTTGCGGGTGAAGTAGAAGGCGGCGTAAGCCAGCCAGGTGATGGCGAAAATCTGGATGCGCCAGCGTTTCAACGCGGCTAGGGATTGATTCATGGTGAGTCTGACCTCTTGCTCAAGTGTGCCGGCAGAATGTGAAAAAACGCCTGTCTTGTTGTTGTGTTGCGCACTGCATGACGGGGCTCGTCATTGGTCAGATGGCGCCGGTGTGCGCGCCATGGCCCGGCAACCGCTTGTGGCGGGAGCATTGGGCTGAGGGCTATGGAAACAGCTGGTGACTGATAAATAAAATCGATTTATCGTATTTCACACATAAGCCCAGCTTGTTACTGGAGTCGTCATGTCGGTGTCTCACGCTCAACTGAAGGCCTTTCACGCGGTGGCCGTGCACGGCAGCTTTACCCGCGCCGCGCAAAAACTGTTTCTGACCCAGCCGGCGGTGTCCGACCAGGTGCGAAAACTCGAGGAACGTTTCGGCGTGCTGCTGTTTCACCGCAACAAACGTTCGGTGCAGTTGACCGACCTGGGTGAGCGTCTGCTGGGGGTCAGCCAGCGCCTGTTCGCCTGCGAGGCCGAAGCCCATGAGCTGTTGCAGGACTCCCGTGCCCTGCACACCGGCAGCCTGGTGCTGGCGGTGGATGCCCCGGTGCACGTGCTGCCGCAGATCGCGCGCTTCTGCCAGCGCTACCCGGGGATCCAGGTCAAGATTGAAACCGGCAACACCGACGAGTCGCTCGCCCGGCTGTTCAGCTACCAGGCCGACCTGGCCCTGCTGGGGCGTGATGTCGACGATGAGCGTTTGTTCTGTGTGCCCTTGCGCCGCGACCCGATGGTGGCGTTCGTTTCCCACCACCATCCCTGGGCCAGCCGCGGCTCGATCAGCCTGGCGGACCTGGACGACACGCCGTTGGTACTGCGTGAGCCTGGGTCGGTGACCCGGCAGACCCTGGAAGAAGAGATGCAGCGCGCCGGCCTGCGGATTCGCCCGGCGATTCAGGTCGAAGGCCGGGAAGCGGCGCGTGAGGCGGTGGTGGTAGGGATTGGCGTGGGGGTGGTGTCGGCGGCGGAGTTCGGGGCCGATGCGCGAGTGTGTGCGTTGCCGATCGTGGATTGCCAGCGGCACCTGACCGAGACATTGGTGTGCCTGAGTGAGCAGCGCACACGGCGGGTGGTGGCGACCTTTCTGCAGATGGTCGAGGAAGGGTTGTAGTGGCCGCGCTGGCCCTATCGCCGGCAAGCCGGCGATGAGGCCGGTACTGCCAACACAACTATGCTGGCAGTACCTCAACTTTAGGCACACTCGCCATGCTCTTTCGCCTAGCCGCCGACACCCTGGTCCTGCTGCACCTGGCCTTCATCCTGCTGGTGCTGTTCGGCGGCCTGCTGGTACTCAGATGGCCGCGCGCCCTGCTCCTGCACCTGCCCGCCCTGGCCTGGGGCCTGGCGGTCGAAGGCCTGCACCTGCCCTGCCCGCTGACCGACTGGGAAAACCACATGCGCTTCGCTGCCGGCGATGCGGGCTACCCAGGTGGTTTCGTCGAGCACTACATCTGGCCTCTGATCTACCCCGCCGGGCTGACGCCGCAGCGGCAGTGGCTACTGGGCGCCATCGTGCTGCTGCTCAACCTCGGCATCTACGGGTACGTGATCTGGCGCAGGCGCCAGCGCTAGCGGGTAGCAATCACAAACAGCCGCGGAAACGGCAACAACACCGTGCCGTCGCTGGCTGGCGGGTATTCCCGCTGCATGGCCTGCAGGTACATCTGCAGGAAGTCCGCCTGCTCGTTCTCGTCCAACTGCGTCAGGTAGGGACGCAGAGCTGACCCCTTGAACCACTCCACCACCGCCTCGGCACCGCCCGCCAGTGGGTGGTGATAGGTCGTGCGCCACACATCCACCCGTGCGCACAGGGGGCTGAGCAGGTCGTAGTAAAACGCTGCCTTGTGCCGGGGCGGCAGGCTGAAGTCGGCGAACTTGTCGGCCCAGGGGCCGCGGCTGGCGATCTCGCGCAACTGGCGGTGCGCCGGTTCGTCGAGGTTGTCCGGGGTCTGCACCGCCAGGCTGCCGCCTTCGCTCAACTGGCGCACCAGGTGCGGGTAGAGCGCGCCGTGGTCGGGCACCCACTGCAGCGAGGCGTTGGCGAGGATCAGGTCCTGGGGCTCGGGGGCGGTCCATTGGCCGATGTCGGCGACTTCGCAGCGCACCCGCGGGATGTGCAGGCGCTTGCGTTCACGGGCCTTGTCGATCATGTCCTTGTCGCTGTCCAGCGCGGTTACCTGGGCATCCGGGCAGCGTTGCAGCAGCACTTCGGTGGAGTTGCCAGGGCCGCAGCCCAGGTCGGTGGCATGGCGCACCGGGCGGGGCGGCACGGCGGCGAGCAGGTCGCGCACGGCGCGGGTGCGTTCGTTTTCGAAGAGGGAATACTGGGTGGCGGACCAGGCCATTTGGAGCTCCTTTTGGCGGGCAGTGTGCTCAGCATAAGCCATCTGCCGGCGATAGGGCCGGAACTGCCAGTCTATGCGTCGAGTCAGTCTCAATATGCGCATGCCCATGAAAACCTTCCTGGCCCTCGCCATCCTGGCCCTGATCGCCGCCGCTGCCCTGCTCGGTTCCCCCTGGATGAACCAGCGCTTCCACATGCCCGACGAGAAACCCCACGCCCAACAACGCGAAACGGCCGGGTCCCCAAGGGAGCCGGCCGTTTCGAACCACCACTAGCGCTTAGTGTTGCTTGGCGCTGCGGATCTGGTGCACCACACCCATGGCCACCACGACAGCCGCGGCAATACCGGTGGAGATCACCAGGATCTGATAGTCAGGCATGAATGCCATGGTGACCAGCGCGGCGACGATGAAAGCAATCACCAGGTAGGTCAGCCAAGGGAACAGCCACATCTTCAGGCGCACTTCCTTGCCTTCGGCGATCAGCTTGCGGCGCATGCGCAGCTGCGAGAAGGCAATCACCAGGTACACCAGCAGGGCGATCATGCCGGTGGTGTTCATCAGGGTGTCCAGCACGTCTTTCGGGCGCAGGGTCTCGCTGAAGTTGATCAGCGCGCAGACCACGGCCACGGCGCAGGAGCCGATGATCGCGAACACCGGAACGCCAGTGCCGGCGCGGGTGATCTTGAAGAACGACGGTGCGTCGCCACGCTGGGCCAGGGAGAACAGCATGCGCGAAGCGGTGTAGTGGCCCGAGATCAGGCAGCTGCTCACCGAGGTCAGCACCACGAAGTTCATCAGCAGCTCAGCATAAGGCACGCCCAGCAGTTCCAGGGTACGGCGGTAGGCGCCATAGCCGGAGACGCCCAGTTGCGGGTCGTTCCACGGTACCAGGCAGACGATCAGGAAGATCGAGCCGACGTAGAACAGGCACACACGCCATACCACCGAGTTGGTGGCCTTGACGATCTGGGAAGCCGGGTCCTTGGCTTCGGAGGCGGCGATGGTGACGATTTCGGCGCCGAGGAAGGCGAACATCACCCCGAGCAGCGCACCGATCACCGTGGTGATGCCGTTGGGCATGAAGCCTTCGGCGGTCAGGTGGGTCATGCCACGCACTTCACCGAACTGCCAGACGTTCATGACCGCAGCGGTACACACGATCAGGAAGCAGACGATCGCAATCACCTTGATCAGCGCGAACCAGAATTCGAACTCACCGTAGTGCTTGACGTTGAAGAAGTTGACAGTGATCAGCAGCAGGGTCGTGGCCAGCACGAACACGTTGACGCTCACATCAGGGAAGAAGCCATGCAGGATCTTGCCCGCCACATAGGCTTCCCAGGCCATGAGGATGACCCAGTACCACCAGTACAGCCAGCCGATGGTGAAACCGGCCCAACGGCCGATAGCGCGGTCAGCGTAGGTGGAGAACGAGCCGGTGTCAGGCGAGGAAGTCGCCATTTCACCCAGCATGCGCATGATCAGTACCACCAGGATGCCGCCGGCCAGGTAGGCCAGGACAGCAGCCGGGCCGGCGCTGTGGATCACGCTGCCGGAGCCGACGAACAAGGCGCCGCCAATAACCCCGGCGATCGACATCATCGTCAGGTGGCGCGACTTGAGCGAGGCACTGAGTTTGCTCTCGTGCCCGCTTTTCGCGGTGGTGGTTGTGGATGTTGCGTCCATCAGTTGTGTACCCCGTGCTTCTTTTTATCCAAGGAAAACTGCGAGACCGCGAGGGTCTATGGCCTCACCTGTACATCAGTGCTAATGCGGGCAGGAAGTGTGTGGCAACACACGCAGACCTTCCATGGCGGCCTGCTGACGCGCCCCAGGGTTTGCCCCTCGGGCGAACTGAACATGCTTTATGTGGCGATATCTGACACCTAATGTAAAAATGTATGACTCAGAGAGCCATGCACAGCGACATGAAAGTCGCACTGCACTGTACAGGCCACCGATGCAATACACCCTGCAGACACCAGGCGCTACGCACCCTTCAAGGCACCCGAATGTTTGAATTACACCCAGACTCCTCGACCCCGCTGGTCAACCAGATCATCGACGGGCTGCGCGAGATGATCGACAACCAGACGCTCAAGCCGGGCGCCAAGGTGCCGTCGATCCGCGCCTTTGCCGCCAGCCACTCGGTGAGTACCTTCACCGTGGTCGAGGCCTACGACCGTCTGGTGGCCCAGGGGCTTCTGGTGAGCAGGGGCAATGCCGGGTTCTTCGTCAACCGCGCGGCGGCCGAGCTGCTGGACAACCACAACGCCGAAGCCGACGCCACTCGACCATTGTTCAACTCCGAGTGGTACCTGCAGCAGATCTTCGAAACCCGCCAGCTGCCCTTCAAGCCTGGCTGTGGCTGGCTGCCCAACGACTGGATGTACGAAGAGGGCCTGCGCCGCGGCCTGCGCCAGGTTGCCGGCAGCCCGCTGGAGCTGTCGGGCTACGGCGACCCGATGGGTCTGTTGGAGTTGCGCGCGCTGACCGCGCAGAACCTGCAGCAGGAGTTGTCGATCGTCGCCAACCCGGCGCAGCTGATGCTCACCCACGGCGCCAGCCAGGCCCTGGACCTGGCCGTGCGCACCCTGGTGCGCCCCGGTGACGTGGTGCTGGTGGACGACCCTGGCTACCCCAACCTGATGAGCGTGCTGCGCACTCAGGGTGCCACGCTGGTGGGGGTGCCGCGCACCCCCAACGGCTACGACCTCAACTACCTGGAGCAGTTGCTGGCGCACCACCGCCCCACAGCGTTCTTCACCCAGCCACACCTGCACAGCCCGACCTGCTCGCGCACCCCGCTGCCGCAACTGCATCGGCTGCTGCAACTGGCCAGCCAGCACGGCTTCCGCCTGGTGGAGAACAATCTCTACGCCGACATGATCGCCGAGCCGCAACCGTGCCTGGCCAGCCTCGACCACCTGCAGCAGGTGGTGTACGTGGGCAGCTACTCGAAAAGCATCTCGCCCAACGTGCGGGTCGGCTACCTGCTGGCCAACCCGGAGCTTTCGCAGAAACTCTTGCACATGAAGATGCGCTCGGGCCTGACGACCTCGCAGGTGATGGAGCGCGTGGTCTACGCCGCGATCATCGATGGCCGCTGGCGCAAGCACCTCAAGCGCCTGCGCCAGCGCCTGGCCGAGGCGCACCAGGACGTGGGCCGGCACTTGCACCGGCTGGGGTTCGAGCTGTTCACCGAGTCGGACGAGGGGATGTACATCTGGACCCGGCATCCGGCGATCCCGGACAGCGCGGCGCTGCTCGATGATGCGCTGGAGAAAGGCATCATGCTCGGGCCTGGGCAGTTGTTCATGGTCGATGCCGAGCCGACGGGGTGGATGCGGTTCAATGTGGCGTTCAGTACGGATCCAGCGATGTGGGAGTTGTTGGAGAAGGTGTTGGTGAAGCATGTGCGGCGCAGTGGGCTCTAGGCGCTTGTCGCGGGATTTTCAGCGTTTGTGAGATCGAGCGCCGCGCGGGCGGCGCTCGATCTCATGGCCGCCAAAATTCATGTGGCGAGCCCCTCACCTACCGCCAATCCTGCTTCTGGGCAAAAAACGCCTGCGCGTTCGCCTCCAGACTCTCCAGATGATACCCCCCCTCCTGCACGATCACACACGGCATGCGCAACGCCCGAATCCGCTCACCCAACACCGCAAACCCTTCGGTCGTCACCGCCACCTTGCTCTGCGGGTCCAGCTCGTAGATATCGAACCCCAGCGACAGCACCAGCACCTCGGCGCCAAAGTCCTTCACTGCATCCAGCGCAACTTCAAGCTGCCCCATGAAATCCGCCTCGCTGGCCCCATGGGCCATCGGCAGGTTGAGGTTGTACCCCTCCCCCGCACCGCTGCCACGTTCATCCTCAAACCCGGCCACACCCGGATAGAAATTGGTCGGATCACCATGGGTAGACACATACAGCACATCATTGCGTTCGTAGAAGATCTCCTGAATCCCCTGCCCATGATGCATGTCGGTATCGAGGATCGCCACGCGGCTGTAGCGGCTGCGCAAGGCCTGGGCAGCGACAGCGGCATTGTTCACGTAGCAGAACCCACCGGCCGCATCGAACCGCGCATGGTGCCCCGGCGGGCGGCACAACGCATAGGCTGCGGGCTCACCATCGAGAATCGCCTTGGCCGCGGCCACCGCGCTCTGCGCCGACCAGTAGGCCGAGCGCCAGGTGTGCTCGCCCACCGGGCAGCTGCCATCGGCCAGGTAACGCGCGGCCTGGGCGAGAATGCCACGCAGGGCGTTGGGCTCACGCACGAAGATGTTCGACATCACTTCATCGCCCCAGTCCTCGGGCACTTCCTTCCAACGTGCGTGCGCCTCTTCGAGGAAGGCCAGGTACGCTTCGCCGTGTACGGCCTTGAGCGGGGCAAGGCCGGCGTCGTCGGGCTGGCGAATGTCGAAGCCAAGGTCATTGGCGGCCTGCAACAGGCGCTGGGCGCGCTCGGGGACTTCCTGCGGGGTGCGCATGGCGCCGCGCGAGTAGTAGCTGCGAGGATGGTGCAACAGCTGTTCGGGGTGGAAGTAGCAACGCATCAGGCTTCTCCTTGTTCTGTATGGCCAGCGCGGGCCAGCACGGCATTGAGCAATACGTCGACACCCTGACGGGCGTCCTCGGGCAGCACGTCTTCGGCCTCGTTGTGGCTCAGGCCACCGACGCAGGGGATGAACACCATGGCCGTCGGGCAGTAGCGTGCCAGCAGGATAGCGTCATGGCCGGCGCCGCTGACGATCGCCTGCTGGGCATAGCCCAGGCCGTCCACCGCCTGCTGCACGGCCGCCACGCACTCGGCATCGAAGGGCGTCGCCGGGCTGCCCCAGTGGCGTTCGATGCGCACCTGCAGGCCGCGCTGCGCGGCGATGGCCTGCAGCTGCTGGCCAAGGTCGCGCGCCATGGCCTCGATCGCCTCGTCACGGTGGTGGCGCAAGTCGACCGTGAAACGCAGTACACCGGGGATGGTGTTGCGCGAAGACTTGGCGATCGACAACTCGCCCACGGTGGTCAAGCCTTGCGGCGCGAAATCGGCGGCCAGTTGCTCGACCGCCTGGATCATCCGCGCGGCGCCATACAAAGCATCCTTGCGCAGCGGCATCGGCGTGGTGCCGGCGTGGGCGGCCATGCCTTCGACGGTCACGTCCAGCCAGCGGATGGCCTGACCGCCCGTGACCACCCCAATAGCCTTGGCGTTGTCTTCGAGAATCGGGCCTTGCTCGATGTGCGCCTCGAAGTAGGCATCGACCTTGCCGCCCAGTGGACGCTGGCCGGCGTAGCCGGTGCGCTGCAGTTCATCGGCCACGCTGATGCCGTCGGCATCGCGGATGGCCAGGGCCTGCTCCAGCGCGAGGGTGCCGGTGAACACCGCCGAGCCGAACATGGCCGGGGTGAAACGCGCGCCCTCCTCGTTGGTCCACACCGCGATTTCCAGCGGTTTGCGGGTCTGGATGTTCAAGTCGTTCAGGCGACGTACCACTTCCAGGCCCGCCAGCACACCGTAGACACCATCGAAACGGCCGCCCTCGGGCTGGGTGTCGAGGTGGCTGCCCATCATCACCGGGGCTGCATCGGCGTCGGTGCCGGGGCGGCGGGCGAACAGGTTGCCGATGGCATCCACCGAAAGGCTCAGGCCCGCCTCGCGGCACCAGTGGCTGAACAGTTCGCGGCCAGCCTTGTCCTCGTCGCTCAGGGCCAGGCGACAGCTGCCGCCGCGGGCGGTGGCGCCGACTTCGGCCATGGCCATCAGGCTCGCCCACAGGCGTTCGCCATTGCTTTTCAACATGGGGGTAACTCCTCGCTAAAACGGATGATTCAGGCCAGTTCCAGGCGCTGGCTGCGGGCGTACTGGCGCGCCAGGGCCAGTACGCAGACCAGGGAAATGCTGGCGATCAGGGTGTAGAACAGCGCCATCGGCCACCATTGCCCGGTGAAGCTGTGGGCCAGCCAGGTGCCGATCAGCGGGGTCAGGCCACCGGCGATGGCGCCGCAGACCTGGTAGGCCATGGAAATCGCGGTATAGCGCACGCGGGTCTCGAACATGCCGCTGACGTAGCCGGCGATCACGGCGTAGAACGAGGCCATGCAGGCGGCCGCCAGGGCAATGCCGAGCACGATCAGCGGGCCTTCGCCGGAGCTGACCAGCACGAACATCGGGTATGGGGACGCCATCGCCAACAGCGCGACCAGGGCCAGGAAGCGGGTGGCGCCGAGCTTTTCCGACAGCCAGGCGGCCAGCGGCTGGACACAGAACTGGATGATCGCCACGAAGAACAGGCATTCGAGGATCAGCGAACGCTCTAGGTGCAACTGCTGGGTGGTGTAGCTGATCATGAAGGTGTTGGTGAAATACACCCCGGCGATGCCCAGGGTATTGGCGCCGATGCACAGCAGCAGTGGCCGCCAGGCCGTGCGCAGCACCTCCAGCACCGGCGCCTGCTCCTTGCGCTTGGCCTTTTCCGCCTGCTCGCGGCTCGCCAGGAACTCGGGCGATTCATTGACCCCCAGGCGGATCGCCAGGCCCACCAGCAGCAACAGTGCGCTGGCCAGGAACGGCACGCGCCAGCCCCAGCTCATCAGGTCTTCCTCGGGCAGGCGGGTGACGGCGCCAAAGGCCAACAGCGAGAGAATCAGCCCTGCCGGGCTGCCCAACTGGGCGAACGAGGCAAAGAAGTTGCGTCGGCCCTTGGGCGCATGCTCACCGGCCATCAACACCGCCCCGCCCCACTCGCCGCCCACGGCAATGCCCTGGACCACGCGCAGGATGATCAGCATCACCGGCGCGGCAGCGCCAATCTGCGCGTAGGTCGGCAGCAGGCCGATGCACACGGTGACGATGCCCATCATCAGCAAAGTGATGACCAGCGACTTCTTGCGGCCGATGCGGTCGCCCACATGCCCGAACACGATGCCCCCCAGCGGCCGGGCGAAGAAGCCCACGGCGAAGGTGCCGAAGGCGGCCATGGTGCTGAACAGGCTGTCGTCGGAGGGGAAGAACAAGGCGCCGAACACCAGGGCGGCGGCGGTGGCGTAGATGTAGAAGTCGTACCACTCGATCATGGTACCGATGAACGCGGCGGCGGCGGCACGGCGCGGCTGGGGCGAAGCGATGGGCTTCATGGGGGCTCCTTTGCTTGTTTTTTTGGCAGGAGTTACGGGTCACGGTGGCGCTCTGGCGGCGCGCTGGCTGAGATTTATCGTTCCGGGGCTATGATTAGTCAATTTTCTATTTATTATTCCAACTATTAACCCTGCTTATCATCGAGCTGATCATGTCCGACCGCCTGCTCAACGACCGCCTCGACTGGAACCTGCTGCGCACTTTCAGGGTGATCGGCCAGGAGCTGTCCATCAGCCGCGCCGCCGCCCGCCTGCACCTGACCCAGCCAGCGGTGAGCCAGGCGCTCAAACGCCTGGAAGACCAGCTCGGCCGCCAGCTGATTGCCCGGCGCGGGCCACGCTTCGTGCTCACCGACATGGGCGAGCAACTGTTCCAGCTGGCCGGCGAGGTGTACGGCCAGATGTCGCAGATCGGCGGCCTGCTGGAGCAACCGGCGGATGAGCTGGTGGGCAAGGTGCGCCTGCTGATGATCAGCCGCATCGTCAGCGAGCGTTTCGACGATTTTCTCGCCGACTTCCACCGCCAGCACCCGCGGGTGGATGTGGAGATAGACGTGATGCGCAGCTCCGACATCGTCGCGGCGCTGCAGGAAAAGACCGCCACGGCGGGCCTGAGCCTCAACCGCCGACCGCAGCCCCGGCTTGAGCAACGCCTGTTCCTGCGCCAGCGCTATGCCTTTTTCTGCGGTAAGCACCATGCCCTCTTCGGCCAGGCGCAGGGCGACCTGCAGCGGGAAAACTTCGTCAGTTTCACCAGCGACCAGATCGGCGGCATGCTCTCGCCGCTGACCATTTTTCGTGACCAGCAGGGGTTTTCCGGGCGGATCGTGGCCTCTTCGCCGAGCCTTGAGGAAGTGCGCCGGCTGGTGATCGCCGGTTTTGGCATCGGTTGCCTGCCGGAGCATGTGGTGGCGGCAGATGTAGCGGCGGGTTTGCTGTGGAAGCTGCCGCCGCAGGAAGGGATCGCGGACGTGGACATTCACTTGCTGTGGAACCGGGAGCAGCGCTTGAGCCGGGCTGAAGAGGTGTTCATCGATGCGTTGCAAGCCAGCCTCGACTGAGGGCGACGCTGACGAAGCGCCGGTTTGGCTAAAACTTGGATCCCATTCGTTGAGCGGGTATGCTAAGCGCAATAGCTAAACGCCATTACTCCGGGCGCTCCTTGCGCCTGGCGCTCAAGGAAGAGACTCGTGCCTAGCCACCCTACCCGCCATACCATCGCCCGCCAATGGCAGTTGCTCAAACTGCTCCCCGACCGGCACCCAGGCAAGAGCGCTGCACAGCTGCAAGCCGCGCTGGCCAAGCTTGGCCACAAGACCAGCAAACGCACGGTCGAGCGCGACCTCAATGAACTGGCCACGCTGTTTGCGGTGCACTGCAACAGCAAGGGGATGCCCTATGGCTGGTATTGGCAGCCGGGCCTGGACCCAAGCCAGCTGGAGCAGCTGCAGCCGGATGTGCTCTCACCCACGGCGCAGATCGAACTGCGCGCCTGGGTGGACGACGGCCTGGCCCGGCGACTCGAAGATCAGCCGCTGTCCGAGGACATGCGCCTGGCGCCGCAGGAAACCGGGGGCGCGAAACTCGATGCCACCGTGCATGACAGCCGGGCGCTGATGGGCTGGCTGCTGTCGCAGGCGGGTTCCATTTGTGTGCAGGGGCCGGAGGCGTTGCGCAAGGCCATGGTCGAGCAACTGCGCCAGAGCCTGGCCTTGCACGACGGGGGTAGCTGACAGGTCGGAATGCTGAAGCTGACGCGGTCCTTGTGGGAGCGGGCTTGTCCCGCGAAAGGACCGGCCCAGGCAATAGTGGTGTATGGCCAGGGCTTCGCCCTGGTTCGCGGGACAAGCCCGCTCCCACAGAAATCACGCTGGATTCTGGTAGCGGCTCAGGACGGCAAGCTCGGCATGCGCCGCCGCGCCAGACAGGCATAGCCCAGGCCCAGCACAGCCAGCACCAGCACGCCAAGCACCGCCACCAGTTCCCCGCTGTAGCGCGCCACCAGCGCCGGGAAGCCGGCAAATTCGCGGTAAACCTGCACATCCGCCACCCCGTCGGCGTGGTTGATGCTGATACCGCCCTGGCGGATCTGCGAATAGTCGGCATCGAAATAGACCCAGACCTTGCACACCCCGCTAGGGTCGATGCTGGCGATCTCCACCAGGGGCGTCGAGGCCTCGTACAGTGTGTCGTTGCCGGTCGCGTCGCGTACCTGCACCAGGCCTTTGGCCGGCAGGTGGATCCTGACCTCGCGTACGGCCTTGTCGCCGGTGTTGCGCAGGTCGATGAGCAAGCCCGTGCGATGGTCCACCAGTCCCGCCTCGAACGGCTTGGCGAACAACTGGGCGTAAGGCGCCTGGGCCAGTTCCACCAGCCTGTCGACCTGATCCTGGCTCAAGACCCCTTGGCCGATGCGGCTGATGCGTGGCTGCAGCTGTTCGTACTTGAGCTGATCGTTGGCCCTGCTGATGCGCTCGCTGAATTGGCTCGGGTAGGTCAGGTAGGCGTAAGTCAGGGACGCATCCAGCCGAGCGGAATCCTTGAACACCAGATAGACCAGCAGCATGGCGACCAGGCCCAGCAGCGTGGCCACAAGGCGTTTCCCGACGTTGTCCCGACTCAACGGTGCGATTCCTTCTGTAGCGCCTGGTAAGTGTGCAGCGGTCCAAAGGTTGCCAAGTTCAACGCCCCTAGGCAAGCGTTCAGCGTCCCAGCAACGGGGGCAACGAGGCCATCAGCATGGCCACACCCGACAAGGTCAGCAGCCCCAGCACCACCCGGCGAAACGCCTGCTCGCTGATCCCCAGGTACACCCGCGTGCCAAGCAGCGCCGGCAAGGCCATGGCCAGCAGCACGACGCCGAACGAGGGCAGCATGTCGCGGGTGACCACACCGGTGCCCAGGTAGGTGAGCAGGGTCACCAGCAGCATCGACAGGTTGAAGTTCTGGATCACCGCGCGCTGGGTATCACGCTCGAAGCCACGCAAGGTACACCAGAGTGTAGGCACTGTCCCGGTAAAACCACCGATGCCGCCCAGGGCACCGCCCAACATACCCACCGCACCATCGGCCAGGCGGTTGCCCGGCAGCCGTGGCAGGCGCGGTGCCAGCAGCATCAGCGGGCACCACAGCACCAGCAAGGTGCCGAACACGGCCTTGAACCAGAGCATGTTCAGGTAGGGCAACACCCACACCCCCAGCGGGATCCCAGCCAGGCCGCCGAGCACGAAGGGCCACAGCAGTGGCCAGCTGAAGCCGCGGCGCACGCTGAACACGGCGATCAGCTGGCCGGCGAGGCTGCCGAACACGGTCAGCGAGGCCGCCAGCCGTGGCTCCAGGCCCCAGGCCCAGAACGACATGGCGACCATGCCAAAGGCAAACCCGGAAAGGCCCTGGACGAATCCGGCGACAATGGCGCCAACGGCGATGAGGTAGAGCGAGTCCATAGGTGCTTGTCAGCTTGGCTTGATCGGCGTCATACCATGCCAGAGCTGGGGGCAGATGTCTGCTGAAGCAGGCCCTGCCTTGCCGCTGTCCTGTGGGAGCAACTGTCTTGCTCAAGTTCCAACAACTGTCGCCCCTGAGCTGCACCCCAAAAGTTGGACGCTGAGTGTGTAAGGCTACGCGGCCTGGGCTCTGTAAGCCACAGGGCTCAGGCCGCCGAGTTTCATCTTGA
>NZ_JBIVID010000018.1:0-80011 GCF_044749525.1 Pseudomonas sp. NPDC089395 | reverse complement strand
TACGGGGATCGGTTCATCAGGCCGACCTGGTAAAATCAGGGCCTGCCTAGCGGCAGGCCCTTACCGGCCCGCACACAAAAAAACTGACAGTCCCGCACTGCAAAAATATTGCAGTACAGCCGCATTTTTTTGAATTGGCCCAAGCCCACCCCCTCCCGGCACAATCCCCTTCAAGAAACCCTGCGGTTTCCATCTCTCCACGGACGGAGCCCCTTCCAGGGCCCAGGCCAATTTGGCTGGGCTTTCTTTTAAATCAAAAAAATACCCATACGATCACTTAAATGTCTGCCTCGCGTTCCGAAAGTCGTCTGCAGCGGCTGTTGCCTGCGCCCCTGAACATCCCCCCCAAACAATGGTTGCGCGCCGGTATCGGTGCGTTGCTCGGCCTGTTCCTGGCCGGCTGGCTGACCAGCCTGGCCTACGGGCCCAGCATCGCCTTGCACTTGCTCGGCCCGCTGGCCGCTTCGGCGGTACTGGTGTTTGCCGTGCATTCCGGGCCGCTGGCCCAGCCCTGGTCGGTGCTCGGCAGCTATGCCCTGGCCGGCGCGGTGGGCCTGGCCATGCGCGAGGGCTTCGGCGCCGAGCTGTGGGTCGCCGCGGTGGCCCTGGGTCTCTCGCTGCTGGTGATGTGCCTGTTGCGCTGCCTGCACCCACCAGGAGGCGGTGTGGCGGTCAGTGCGGTACTGGCCGACTCGGGGCTGACAGCCATGGGCGACCACTTGCTTGAGCCGGTGCTGCTCAATGCGCTGATCCTGGTGGCGGTAGCGGTGCTGTATAACCGCCTGACTGGCGTGCACTACCCCAAAGGTAAGGCCCCGCGCAAAGACCTGCACCACACCCACGACCCGCTGCCCAGCGAGCGGGTCGGCATCCGCAGTGCGGACCTGGATCAGGCCCTGGAAGAGTTGGGCGAATTCGTCGACGTCACCCGCGACGAGCTGGAACGCATCATTCTGGCCACCGAGCAGCACGCCCTGCAGCGCAGCCTCGGTGGCATCACCGCCGCCTCGGTGATGTCCCGCGATGTGCAGTTCGCCGGCCCCGACACCACCCTGGAGCAGGCCTGGAAGATGCTCACCAGCCACCACCTGAAAACCTTGCCCGTGCTGAAGCAGGGCAAGCTGGTGGGCATCGTCAGCCTCAGCGACCTGGTCGGCCCGGCTATGCAACGGGGGCAGTTCAGCTGGCGTGGCCTGTTCGGTCGCAAGGCGGTGCGCATGGGGCAGGTGATGAGCCGACATGTCGTCAGTGTCAGCAGCCAGCACCCGCTTGAACGCCTGTTGCCGCTGTTGTGCGAGCAAGGCCTGCATTGCCTGCCGGTGCTCGACGGCGAGCAGCTGGTGGGCGTGATTACCCAGACCGACCTGATCGCCGGCCTCAAGCGTCAGTTGCTCAGTGCCGCCGACCGCGTTTCAGATCACCGGGTCCCAGCGTTGTGACCAATCGCTGGCGCCGGCCTCCACCAGCCGGCGCAACACCGCGAAGGCCTGCTGCAAGGCTTCGCTGTCACGCTCGCGCGGGTACACCAGGTAGGTCGGGTAGGTGAATTCCGGCGCCTGTGGTACCCGCTCGAACACCCCGCTGTCCAGGTAGGCCTGCACCACGCGGGTACGGAAATAGCCACTGCCACCCTGGTCGAGGATGAACTGCAGGGCCAGCGGCCCGAGATTGAAGCTCAGCGCCGGGCGGGCGCAGTCGGGCAGGGCGGCATCGTGCTGGCGACGGAAGGCCTCGCCCCAGTCGATGTAGATGTACGGTTCGGGCCGATCGACCCGGCGCACGCGGATCAGTTTCTCCTCCATCAACTGCTCTACCTGCAGGCCCGGCCCGTAGGTCGGTTGATACACCAGTACCGCGTCCAGCAGGCCCATCTCCACTTTGCGCAACAACGACTCGCCATCGCTCACCTCGCTGCGGATCGCGTGGCTGGGCAACTCGCGGTGCAAGGCGCTGACCCAGTCGAGCAGCATCGGGTTGCCCAGGCTCACCTCGCTGCCCACATGCAGCACCTGCTGGCAGCCTTGGGGCAGCGGCAGGTCGCGCCGCGCCGCCTCCCAGGTCTGCACCAGCTGGTTGGCATAACTGACGAAGGCTTCGCCGTCGCTGGTCAAGCTGGCGCCATTGCGGTTGCGCACGAACAGCTGGCAACCCAGTTGCTGCTCCAGGCGCTGTACCCGGGCGGTAATGGCCGTCTGCGACACGAACAGGCGTTCGGCGGCGGCGACCAGGCTGCCGCAGCGCACGACTTCCAGAAAGGTACGGGCCTGATCGATGTCCATGGGCTGCTCGGTGGGGAAAAGAGTGGCCTATTCTAGAGACTTTGCACCGTTATGGGGCACCTTCGCGCGCCCTGCAAATCTGCATATGGGTTGTGACTTTAGTCCCATGGCGGGCCCGGCGTGGCGGTCCATACTCAATCTTCGCCCCTCAATAACAACAAGTACCGGGTTCTCGTCACCATGACCTACCAGCACAGCTATGACCATTCCATTACCGACCCTGCTGCCTTCTGGGCCGAACAGGCCGACCACCTGGCCTGGTACCGCAAACCGTCCCTGACCCTGCAGGAAAACCCCGACGGCACCCACCGCTGGTTCGCCGACGGGCGCCTGAACAGTTGCTACCTGGCCCTCGACCACCAGATCGAGCAGGGCCGGGGCGAGCAGACGGCGCTGATCTACGACTCGCCGGTGACCGGCGTGCAGCAGTCGTTCACCTATCAGCAGTTGCATGACGAAGTGGCCCGCCTGGCCGGCCTGTTGCGTCAACTTGGCGTGGGCAAGGGCGATGGCGTGATCATCTACATGCCGATGGTGCCGCAGGCGGCCATGGCCATGCTGGCCTGCGCGCGCATCGGCGCGGTGCACTCGGTGGTGTTCGGCGGTTTTGCCGCCAACGAACTGGCCCTGCGCATCGACGATGCACGGCCGACGCTGTTGCTGACGGCGTCTTGCGGCCTGGAGTTCGAGCGGGTGATCGAGTACAAGCCGCTGGTCGACCGCGCCCTGCAACTGGCCCATCACCAGCCGCGCCATGTGCTGGTGCTGCAGCGACCCCAGGCCCGCGCGCAGCTGCAAGCGGGGCGTGACCTGGACTGGCACGAAGCGCTGGCCACTGCCCAGCCGGTGCCGCCGGTGGCGCTGGATGCCGGTGACCCGCTGTACATCATGTACACCTCCGGCACCACCGGCAAACCCAAGGGCATCGTGCGCGAAAACGGCGGTAACGCGGTCGCGCTGTGTTATGCCATGCGCCACATCTATGGCATGCAGGCGGGCGATGTGTGGTGGGGCATTTCCGATGTCGGTTGGGTGGTCGGCCACTCGCTGATCGTCTACGGGCCGCTGATGAGCGGCTGCACCACGGTGTTCTACGAAGGCAAGCCGATTCGCACCCCCGATGCCTCGGCCTATTGGCGAGTGGTCGAACAGTACCGGGTCAATGCGTTGTTCTGCGCGCCGACCGCCATGCGGGCGATTCGCAAGGAAGACCCGGACGGCGAACTGATCCGCCGGCATGACCTGAGCTCGCTGCGCCAGCTGTTCCTGGCGGGGGAGAAGCTTGATTCCAGCACGCACCAATGGCTGGAACGGGTCAGCGGCAAGCCGGTGCACGATCACTGGTGGCAGACCGAGACCGGCTGGCCTGTCACTGCACCCTGCGTGGGCCTGGAGGGCAGTGCGGCGCGGCCGGGGTCGAGCAACCGCGCGGTGCCGGGTTACCACGTACAGGTTCTGGATGACGAGGGGCACCTGCTCGGCCCTGATCACCAGGGCGCCATCGTCATCGCGTTGCCGTTGCCACCGGGGTGCAGCCAGACCCTATGGGGCGATCACGAACGCTACCTGCAGGCTTACCTGCGCACCTACCCGGGCTACTACCATACCGGCGATGGCGGCTACCTGGATGACGAGGGTTTCGTCTACATCATGGGGCGTACCGATGACGTGATAAACGTTTCCGGGCATCGCCTGTCCACGGGCGAGATGGAGGACCTGGTGGCCCGCCACCCGGCCGTGGCCGAGTGTGCGGTGATTGGCGTGCATGACGAGATCAAGGGGCAGGTGCCACTGGCCCTGGTGGTGCTCAAGGATGGTGAGGGCATTACCGAAGCGCAGTTGCTGGTGGAACTGGTGGGCAGGGTGCGCGAGGAGATCGGGGCGCTGGCGTGTTTCAATCGGGTGCGGTTGGTGAAGCGGCTGCCCAAGACGCGCTCCGGGAAAATCTTGCGGGCGGTGCTGCGCAAGATTGCCGATGGGGAGGCGTATGTGCCGCCTTCTACGTTGGATGATGTGGCGGTGTTGGGGGAGATAGAGGCGGTGTTGGCGGATTTGCCACGGGCGGGTTGATGGGGTGACCTGGTGGGGCCCCATCGCGGATAAATCCGCTCCTACAGGCACAGCGCTGTCATCACTTGCGGCGCAGTACTTGTAGGAGCGGATTTATCCGCGATGAGGCCCGTCCAGTCACTACAAACCTAAACCCCGACTTGATGCAGCTGCCCCAACCGGCTTCGAGTGCGCATCAGGTCGGCCAGCGGCCCACCCAGACTTTCTTCCAGCGGCCGCCGCCCGATCACCGTCACCTGCCGGTCCTGGTCATACAGCACATCCACCAGGTTGACGAACCGCTGCTGCGCCGCCAGCGTGCATTCCGACAGATCGTCCAGCCCTTCGATGATCCACTCATCGTACTGCCTGGCCAGCACCAGGTAGTCGATCACCGCCGTGGCCTTCTCGCACAAATCGTCAAAGGCGAACACCACCCGCCGCCCCTCGATGGCCAGCGCGCGCAAGGGGCGCTTGTTCACTTCCAGCATCACCGGCTGTTGTTCCGGCACCTTCAACGCCTGGCGCTGCTGTGCATCCCCCGGCCACACATAATGCCCTTGGGTAAACCGCTGGTGCTCGCGGTTGGCCGGCAGGCTGCGAAAATCGGTATCGCCATCCACTTCCAGCACCTGCATGCGGCCATTGATCAGGCGGATCACCGGCAGGAAGCGCTCGTGATACAGCGGGTTGGGCAGCAGCCCTTCGGGCGCGTAGTTGGACGTCAGCAGCAAGAAGATGCCGCGCTCGAACAGGGCATTGAACAGCCGCGTCAGCAGCATGGCATCGCCGATGTCGTGTACGTGGAATTCGTCGAAACACAGCACCAGGCAATCGCCTAGCAGTTCATCCAGGGTCGCGCCCAGCGCATCGTCCAGCAGCCGGTGGCGGTGCATGCCCTGGTGCAGGCGGGCAAAGAAGTCATGAAAGTGCAGGCGCTGCTTGGCCTCGATGGGCACGGCCTGGAAGAAGCCGTCGAGCAGCCAGCTCTTGCCACGCCCGACTGAGCCATGCAGGTACAGGCTGCGCGGTTGGCCGCTCGGCAACACGGCAAGCTGCTCGGCCATGCTGTGGATGACCCGGCGCTGGCCATCGCTGAGCTGATAGCCACGGCCGTGCGCCTTGTCTTCGAACCAGCCGAGCAGTTCGCGCTGAGGGGGCGATGCGCCGCTCAGGCGCTGGCCGAGGTGGCGCAGCGGGGAAGGAATCCAGGCAGACAAAAGTGATGCTCCTTGGGCGAAGGCAGGGCAGCGTGCAGCTTGCCCGAGGCAGGCCATTCTGACCAATAGATAAACTGCGGGGCAATGATCGGCTGGCGAGATAGGTTGCCCATACAGGCGTAGGCTAAGGAAAGGCACCGATCAGAGGAGCAGTGGCCATGCCCAGCGATTTCGATCTCGAGCGCTTCGTCGAGGCGCAAAACCGGGTCTATGACCAAGTGATCCAGGAACTCCAGGCCGGGCGCAAGCGCAGCCACTGGATGTGGTACATGTTCCCCCAGCTGGACGGCCTGGGCCACAGCATCATGGCCGAGCGCTATGCGTTGTCCGGCCTCGACGAGGCCCGCGCCTACCTTGGCCATCCCTTGCTGGGGCCGCGCCTTGAGGCCTGCATGACCGCGCTCGTGCAGCACAGCGACAAGAGCGCCCGCGAGATCCTCGGCAGCCCCGACGATCTCAAGTTGCGCTCGTGCCTGACCTTGTTCAGCCAGGTCGCGCCTGACAATCCGCTGTTCCAGCTCGCCCTCGCGCAGTTCTATGCAGGCGAGCCTGACCTGCGCACCCTCGCGCTGCTGGGGCGCTAGTTCAACCCTTGCGTTGCAGTTGGCGCTCGATCATGTACTTCACGGTCAGCCGGCGTTCCTTGAGATGGCGCAGATCGTCGTCCTGGAAGTTGCCCGCCGAGATCGACTCGGCGGCCAGCACCTGGTTGTCGATGTCCATGTATTCGTCGAGCAGGCGGTCGAGGGTCTGGTCTTGCTGTCGGCGTTGCTGGACGATTTCGCGGGGGTAGTGCAAGTCCTGGTACAGGTCGTGGGAAACGGGCATTGGGGCCTCCTTGGTCTTCGCAGTTCGCTTACCTGATTGGAAGGGCGCAATGCGATTGTGTTGGGGCGAGCCGGCGGAAAAACGACGGGTGGTGGGGCCAGCGTGGCCGCGAAACGTGCCAGAGAACACTAACTTGCTGTTTTAAAGCATTTTTTTTGCATGAGGGGGTTCCCAGGTGAAAAGAATGTTGTTAAAGTGCCGCGCATTCCAAGACAACAACCCAGTTGTCGCCAAATTGGAATTGTCTGGGCAGCATCAGCTGCATCCGATACAGGGGCGTCGCCAAGCGGTAAGGCAGCAGGTTTTGATCCTGCCATGCGTTGGTTCGAATCCAGCCGCCCCTGCCATTTTCTCTCGATACAAATACCTATTCTTGATTCAGTGCAGATGACATCGGCGCTGGGTTTTGTCGTTTCTGGCGTTTGTGCTGGCCCTGTCGCCGGCAAGCCGGCTCCCACATTGAAGGCAGCGCGTCCCCTGTGGGAGCCGGCTCGGCGGCGATAGGGCCCGTGCAGGTTCTACAAAACTATCGGTTCACCCGCAGCATCTCATCCAGCGCCCGCGCCAACTCCTCGGCTTGCACCGGTTTCTGCAGCACCAGGCTTTCTGGCATCTCCAGCCCCTGCAACTCGGCATAACCGGTCAAGAGCACCACCGGCAAGCGCGGATGCCGTTCGCGCGCCGCCAGCGCCAGCTGGGCACCGTTGAACTCGGGCATGGCGAAATCGGTCAGCAACAGGTCGATGCTTTCATCCAGCAACGCCAGCGCCTGTTCGCCGTTGTGGGCCTGGCGCACCTGGTAACCGTATTGGCGCAGCACATCGCCGAGCAGGTCGCGTACCAGGTGATCGTCGTCCACCAACAGCACCGTGCGGTCGCGCCCGCTGTCGCCAATCGCCTCGGAAATCGTCGGGGCAATCGGCTCGCTGGCCGCTTCATGCTTCACCGCCGGCAGATACACCGCCACCTGGGTGCCGAGCCCCGGCTGGGTATCGATGCGCACGCCACCCCCTGACTGCTTGGCAAAGCCGAACACCTGGGCCAGCCCAAGGCCCGAGCCCTTGCCGATGTCCTTGGTGGTGAAGAACGGCTCGAACACCTTGGCCAGCACCTCTTCGCTCATGCCGCAGCCGGTGTCGCGAATGCTCAGCATCACGTACTCGCCTGGCTCGGGGTCTTCCGGGCGTTGCGCGCGGGCCTTGATCCGCGTGTTGCGGGTCGACAGGGTCAGTTGGCCACCCTCGGGCATGGCATCGCGGGCGTTGATCGCCAGGTTGAGGATGATCATCTCGGTCTGGGTCGGGTCGGTCAGCGCCTGCCACAAGGCGTGGTCCAGGTCCAGGCGCACGGAAATGTTGCCGCCCAGGGTGCGGCGCAGCAGTTCTTCCAGGCCGCCCAAGGTGCGATTGAGGTTCAGCGGCACCGGCTCCAGGCGCTGGCGCCGGGAGAAGGCGAGCAGTTGCGACGTCAGCTTGGCGCCGCGCTCACCGGCCTCGCGAATATGCGTCAGGCGTGACCGCGCCTTGTCCACGTCAGCCTTGGCCAGGTCGCGCTCCAGGAAGCTGGCGCCCGTGAGGATCACCGTCAGCAGGTTGTTGAAGTCGTGGGCTACACCGGCGGTGAGCTGGCCCACCGCTTCCAGCCGCTGCATCTGCTGCAGCGCGGCTTCGATGCGCTCGCGTTCGGTGATCTGCTCGCGCAGGCGGTCGTTGGCTTCGGCCAGGCCCAGCGCGGTTTCCCGTTCGCTGGTGATGTCCCGGGCCACCACATAGAGCAGGGTGTCTTCCGGCACCACCACCCAGGACAGCCAGCGCAACTGCCCGGTCACGTGGCGGATGCGGCCGACGAAGCGGGCGCTGGTGCGGCCGTGGGCGAGGGCGGCCAGCTCAGCCAGCAGCGATTCCTGATCGGGCTCGGGCAGCAATTGCAGCAGCGAGGCCTGGCTCAGGCGCTCGCGCGAGAAGCCCAGGCTGGCTTCCCAGGCCGGGTTGAGCGCGACCGGGGTGAGGTCCTTGTTGAGCACTGCGAGCAGGTCCTGGGACAGCTCCCAGGCGCGGTCACGCTCGCGGGTGCGGCGCTCCACCCGCTCACCCAGCATTTCATTGAGTTGCTTGAGCGCCTGGGTCGCCTGGCGCTGGGTGTGGATGTCCTGCAGCACGCCGGAAAACCGCGTGCACTGGCCATCGACGAACTGGGCCTGGCCGCTGCTGAGCAGCCAGCGCGGCTCCAACCCGTGGGGCTGGGCGATGCGGAATTCGACACGGTACAGGCCGTCGCTGTCCGGGCGCATGGCCTGTTCCACAGCGTCGCGCACCCGGGGTACGTCGTCCGGGTAGATGCCGGCGTAGAACACCTCCAGGCTCATCTCGGTGTCCACGGGCACACCGAACAGGGTCTTGCAGCGGTCATCCCAGATCAGCAGGTTTTCGTGCGGACGCAAGTCCCAGGTGCCCATGCCCGCGGCGTCGATGGCGATGCGGGCGCGCGCTTCGACATCGGCCAGGGCTTCCTCGGCACGGCGCCGCCGCTGGCGCTCCTGCACCTCGGTCAGGGCGCGGCGCACGGCCTTGGGCAGCAGCGGCAGGTTTTTCTTGAGCACGTAGTCGGTGGCGCCCAGGCGAATCATCTCCACCGCGTGCTCTTCGCCGTAGATGCCGGAAAGGAAGATGAAAGGGGTGTCCGGGGCCAGGCGCTGGGCGATGGCCAGCACATCGGTGCCGGAGGAGCCGGGCAGCACGCAGTCGCAGAGGATCAGGTCGTAGCGGGTGTCGAGCAGGGCATGCTCGGCGGCCTGGTGGTCGAACACCAGCCGCGAACGAATCTGCAACCCGCTGCGCTCCAGGCTCAGCAGTGTCAGCTCGGCGTCCATCGAGCTGTCTTCGACCATCAGCAGTTTCAGCGGCATTGGCAGCATCTTCGCGCGGGCCTCAGTTGCTGCCACGCCTGTTCAGGCGCAGCGAGCCAGGCGGTGGTTCGTTGAGCACGGCCCAGAACACCCCGAGGTCGGAAATGGCAGCGACAAACTCCTTGAATTCCACGGGCTTGACCACGTAGGCGTTGACCCCCAGTTCATAGGCGCGCAGCAAGTCAGGCTCCTCCCGCGAGGAGGTCAGCATCACCGTGGGGATGCTGCGCAGTTCGGCGGTGGCGCGCACTTCCTTGAGCACCTCCAGGCCGTCGACCTTGGGCAGCTTCAGGTCCAGCAGCAGCACCGCCGGGTTGCCGTCGTCGCGTTCGGCATAGGCGTTGCGGCGCAGCAGGTAGTCGAGCGCTTCGGCACCGTCGCGCAGGACGATGACTTCGTTGGCCAACTGGCTGCGCTCCAGGGCCAGGAGCGTCAGCTCCAGGTCCCGGGGGTTGTCTTCTACCAGCAGGATGGGTTTGAGCATGATGGTACGGGTGCCTCAGATAGTCTCGGGATGACGGGGAAGGGTGAAATGAAAACAGGCGCCCTGGCCGACCTGGCCTTCGGCCCAGACCCGGCCGTCGTGGCGCTCGATGATGCGCCTCACGCTCGCCAGGCCGATCCCGGTGCCCTCGAAGTCTTCCATGCGGTGCAGGCGCTGGAACACACCGAACAGCTTGCTGGCGTAGGCCATGTCGAAGCCGACGCCGTTATCGCGAATATAGACCTCGGTTTCCCCCTTGTGCTGGCGCGCGCCGACTTCGATGCGCGCCGGCGCACGGTCACGGGTGTACTTGATGGCGTTGGCCAGCAGGTTGTGCAGGACCAGGTTGATGAAAGCAGGGTCGCCGTACACCTTGGGCAGTGCCGCGATGTCCCACACGACTTGGCGGCCCTCGTAGTCCGGTGCCAGCTCCTGGCGAATGGCTTCGACCAGGGCATTGAGGTCGACATCCGACAGGCGCAACGCCGAACGGCCCATCTGCGAGAAGTTGAGCAGGTTATCCACCAGGCTGCCGGCAAAGCGTGCCGCTTCCTCGATGTGCGTGAGGAAGCGCCGGCCGCGCTCGCCCATGTTCTGACCTTCGATTTCGTCGAGCAGTTCGGTGTAGCCGGCAATATGCCGCAGCGGCGCCCGCAGGTCGTGGGACACGCTGTAGGAAAACGCTTCGAGCTCTTTGTTGGAGCGGCGCAGCTCGTTGCTCAGTTGCGCCAGTTCCTCGGCCTTGCGCAGGACGATGCCGAGCACGGCGCTGCGCAGTTCCATCACGCCTTCGATGATCTGCGGATCCCACGCCTGGCTGAAGCCGCTGACCTGTTCCTGCCAGTGCTCGAAGCTGTGCCGAGGGTTGAGTGCGCCCTGCGGGCCGATCTGTTTGTCTGGTCGACCGGCCCAGTGCACCGTGCGCACCTGCTCCGGGCGGAACCACAGCAGGTAGTGCGAGTGGATCTGCGAGATGGCCACTGCCAGCACGCCGCCGGCATGCACGGTCAGCTCGGGCAGTTCGTCGATGTCACGGGCCAGGTTGTCGCTGTGGAACACTGTTTCGGTGCCGCGTTGGGACAGCCAATGGACCAGTGCATTGACCTGGGCGGCAGGCGGGGTGTGGCCGAACAGGTCGCAGCGCTCGGCGGATATCACTGCCGCGCCATTGGCACCGGCGAAGTCCAGCAGCACCTGGGGCAAGGCGCGCAAGCCGTCGCTGACGCTGTCGTGGTCGGCCATGGACGAGATCATCCGCACGATGTGCTGGCGCAGGTCGAGCAGTTGGCGGGTATGGGCGTGGGACTCGCGCGATTCGATCTGCAGCGACAGCACGCTGGCCAGCAGTTCGCAGGCGGTGCGGGTGCGCAAATCGACCGCGCGGGGTTGCGCGTGGTGGCACGACACCAGGCCCCACAACTGCCCGTCGACCACGATCGACAACGACATCGACGCCAAGGTCCCCATGTTGCGCATGTACTGCAGGTGCACGGGCGATACGCTGCGCAGGGCGGCGAAGCTCAGGTCCAGTGGCTTGCCGGTGCGCGGGTTGGCCGCTGGCAGCAACGGCGAGGCCTGGTAGTTGGCGTCTTCGATCACGCGGATACGGTTGACCCGGTACAACTCGCGGGCCTGGCGCGGGATGTCGGAGGCGGGAAAACACAAGCCCAGGTAGCGCGGGTAGCCGTCGTCGGCCACCTCGGCCAGGACCTGGCCGTTGCCTTCGGCATCGAAGCGGTAGGCCTTCACCCGGCCAAACCCGGTGATGCGCTTGAGCTGTTGCACGGTCTGCTGCAGCAGCGCCTGCAGGTCGCTGGCCGTGTGCAGGCTGCCGACGAACTCGCGCACCAGCGGGTAGTAGTCGCCGTCGTCGGTGAGGTCGGCGGGCAGGCGAACGGGTTCGAATTCGGCGATCAGGACCTGGTCGTGACGGTGGGTCAGCAGGCGCAGTCTGTCGCTGCAGGGCGCGTCCGGGCGCAAGCGCAGATCGCCGAGGTGAAAGGGGAATACCTGGTCATCGGGCAGGCGTTTGAGTTGGGCGCGCAGGTCGAACTGTGCGCTGACCATCTCGGCGAAGCTGCACCCCACCAGCGA
This sequence comes from Pseudomonas sp. NPDC089395, assembly GCF_044749525.1. Classification (NCBI taxonomy): domain Bacteria; kingdom Pseudomonadati; phylum Pseudomonadota; class Gammaproteobacteria; order Pseudomonadales; family Pseudomonadaceae; genus Pseudomonas; species Pseudomonas sp. NPDC089395. The sequence goes on along the minus strand of NZ_JBIVID010000018.1, from coordinate 68,152 downwards.
CCGCGCGGGTATGCCCAGCCAGCGCTCGGCGTTTTCGCTGGCCTGGAGGATGCGCAGGCTCGGTTCGTCAAGTACCAGCATGAAACCGTGTGGCTGGATGCTGCCCGGCACCTGGATAGGTTCCTGGGCGCAGCGTTCCACGGCTTCGGCGAGTAGCTTGTCTGCGGTGCTCAATGAATACGCTCCTGTCATGTTCGTCCTTGCATGGCGCATGCGTCTGATACCAGGGCCGGAAAAGCACCGTAACAGAATGTGCGCCGCTTTTCCGGCCCATGGCCATTGGAGGCGAAGGATGCGCATGGGTTCGCAGAGATCGACAAAATTGTTGGCGCGCCTAGAACTTTGTCGTTATCACAAAAGAATGGCACACAGCCATCACGGGTTTGCCAACCGCTGCTACGCTCAGATTCAGAGGACAAGAACAAGGATTACCCAGTGACGGAACGCTTTGTGGCCGCGCTGTTGGGCCTGTTGTTGAGCGGCTTGGCCGGTGCGGCGGACTTTCTTGTGGAAGTGCGGGTGCAGGTGCAGCGTGGCTGCATGCTGGTCGGCCAGCCGCGCGATGCGGGTGCGCAGGCCCTGGGTCGGATCGACCTGGGGGCCATAGCGCGCCTGGATGGCCCTGGCGCTCCCCTCAGTGGCGTGTTGCTCAACCGCCGCCCGCCGCGTCTGGAGTGCAACCCCGACACGCCCTATCAGGTCCGCATCGACGGGGGGCAGCATGGCGGGGTAGGCGAGTTGCGTTTCCTGGCCAGCGATGACGCCAAGGCTCGGCCGATTCCCTATCGCCTCTTTCGTGACGCGGCCTGGCGCGAGCCGGTGGTCGTCGGGGTGGCCCAAGCCGCCCGTGTACCGGACAGCGGTACTGTCGAGCTGCCGCTCTACGCCCGTATCGACAAATTGGCCTGGGTGCCCCGAGCCGGGCAGTACGCCGACCTGCTCAAAGTCACGGTCACCTGGTAGCGAGGGCACCATGCACAAGGACGTCTCGCCATGAACCGCACGTCGATCCTGCTGCTCAGCCTTGCCCCGCTGCTGTTGCCCGGCACCGCGCACGGCGCCACCACCGGCTTTATCCAGGCACGCCTGGTGATCAGCACCGCCTGCCAGATCATCAGCGGCGACCAGCCCCCGGCCACCTTGGGCAACCCCGGGGTGATGGACTTCGGCGAACGCGGCCCGAACTGGGACCAGCCGCTGCGTAGCCAGGTCGACGAGGTGAGTGGCGAAGGCAGCCTGCAGATCAGTTGCACGCCCCAGGTCAGGGCCTTCAACGTGCGCATCAACGGCGGCCTGAATGGCAGCGATGGCGTGCGCAGGCTGAGCAACGGGCGCGAGACGATTCCTTATCAGTTGGCCGTCGACCCGGGCGGCAACAGCCATTACGGCATCGGCCAGGCCCGTGCCTTCACCATCAGCGGCACCGAGCAGATTCCGATTCCCATTTACGGCGTAGTGGTGGCGCAACCGCGCGCGCTACCTGCCGGGCTGTATCGCGACACCTTGAGAGTGACCCTGGACTGGTAACCATCGCAAGGAGATCCCCAATGCGAACGAACCTCACCCACTGCATCCTCGCCGGGCTTGGTCTGGCCTTGGCAGCTCAAGCCCAAGCCGCCACGGTGACCGGCACCATCAGTTCTACCCTGACGTTGACGGCGGCCTGCCAGGTCAATGGCAGCGGGGGCGACTCGGGGTTGAATTTCGGTACCCTCAATTTCGGCACCCATGAGGCCTTCTTCACTGATGCTCCCGGCCAGGTGCTGGGCGGTGGCGGTGGCGCCTTGAGCATCCTTTGCTCGCCCGGCACGGTGCCGGCCATCCGCGTGCGGGCGGGGGCCCACGATGGCCAGTCGAGCGGTGGCACGCGCGCGCTGGCCGATGGCGTCGGCAACTTCGTGCCGTATGACTTCTACACCGACGCCGGGCACACCCAGCTGCTGAACATCGACGACACCATTACCTTGCCGACCAGCACCGGCGCGGCGCAAACCGTCAACCTGTATGGCCAGGCGCGCGGCAAGGCGGGCCTGCCGGCAGGCACCTACACCGACACCGTGGCCGTCGAGCTGTCGTTCTGAGCCGCGGCCATGCGCGCCTGGTTGGGGGGCTGCCTGACGGGACTCGGCGTACTGCTGGCCACGCCGCTGGATGCGGCGACCAGCAGCACGTTCCAGGTGACCGCGCAGATCGTCGCCGGCTGCCTGGTGATGGGCGGGGTGACCAACTATGGCGTACTCAACTACGGGAGCCAGTCGGCGCTGTCCACCGGGATTCTCAGCACCTCCCTGGGCGGCTCTACGGTGACCTTCCAATGTACCCCCGGCGTGAGCCTGAGCATGAGCCTGGACGGCGGCCAGAACAGCGCCAGCGGCACGCGTTACCTCAAGCGCAACGGCGGTACGCAAGTGCTGGCCTACCAGCTTTATCAGGATGCGGGCTACAGCCAGGTGCTGGGCATTGGCCAGAGCGTGGTGGTCAGCTACAGCGACCCGACGGCCATCAAGCTGCCGGTCTATGGCCGCACCCAATTGACCGGCAAGTTGCCGGCCGGAACGTATACAGATGTCGTGCAAGTGACGGTGACCTGGTGACGGCACCGCCACGCATTACACGTGACCAAGGAGAGTGGCATGCAGGCAGGCGCGAAGTGGGCGCAGGGTTTGATCGGATTGTTGCTGTTGGCGAGCGTGCCGGCGGGGGCGGCCACCTCGGTACTGATCTGGCCCATCGACCCGGTGCTGGAAGCTGACCAGAAGGCCGGTGCATTGTGGCTGGAGAACCGCGGCACGGCCCCGGCCAGCCTGCAGGTGCGGGTCTTCGCCTGGCGCCAGGGCGATTACCAGGAACAGTTCCAGGCCCAGCGCGAGATCATCGGCAGCCCGCCGGTGGCGACCCTGGCGCCCGGGCAAAAGCAACTGATCCGCCTGACCCGTACCGGCAGCTCGCCCGCAGGCCAGGAGCAGGCCTACCGCATCATCATCGACGAAATTCCCTCGCCACTGCCGGCCGATGCCGGCAACCAGGGCACCACGGCCGCGATCCGCTTGCAGATGCGCTACTCGGTGCCGCTGTTCGTTTATGGCGAAGGCCTGTGGGGCAAGCCGGACCCGGAGGGCAAGCGCAACGCCAGTGGCGTCGGCAAGCCGCAATTGAGCTGGCGCCCGGTAACGGTGCAGGGCAAACCCTATGTCGAACTGCGCAATACGGGCCCGGTGCATGCCCGCCTGACCGACGTGGTGGTGCAGCAAGGCGGCCAGGCCAAGCCCTTGGCCGAAGGGCTGCTCGGCTATGTCCTGCCCGGGGCCAGCATGCGCTGGCCTGCGCCGGTGGCACCGGGAGGGCTCAAGGGGAGGGTCAATGGCCAGGAAGTGGCCGAAGTGATCAGCCAAGAGCAATGAGCCCGTTACTGAATGAGGGCCCAGGGAGGACCCGTCAATGGTCGGAATCCGTGCGTGAGATGGTTGTCGCGGGTGACCCGTTGCTGCCTCGGCCTGGCCGTATTGGGCTCGGGCATGGTGCTGGCCGACGACCTGCCGCCGCCGCCCACGGAGGCCGCTGCCATTGCCGACGCCACGCTGTACCTCGACCTGTTGGTGAACCAGGTGCCCAGGGCTGAGCTGGTGCCGGTGCAGCAACGGGCCGGGCGCCTGTTCCTGGACAGCGAGGTGCTGCGCGCAGCCGGCATCAAGCTGCCGGGCAACCCCCAGGGCGAAGTCGCACTGGATGAGCTCGACGGCCTGCACAGCGACTACGACACCCCAAACCAGCGGCTGCTGCTGCAAGTGCCTCCGGCCTGGCTGCCGGACCAGCAGTTCGGCGATCGCAACCTGTATCCGCCCAGCGAGGCGCGCAGCAGCTTCGGCGCCCTGTTCAACTATGACCTGTACCTCAATGACACCGATGACGGCGGCACTTACCTGGCCGCCTGGAACGAACTGCGCCTGTTCGACAGCTGGGGCACCTTCGCCACCACGGGCCAGTGGCGCCAGTCATTCAATGGCGCGCCAGGCGACGACGGCGGCCAGGGCTTTCTGCGCTACGACACTACCTGGCGCTTTACCGACGAACAGCGGCTGTTGACCTATGAGGCCGGCGACTTCGTCACCGGCGCCTTGCCCTGGACCAGTTCGGTGCGTGTCGGTGGCCTGCAGCTGTCGCGCGATTTCGCTGCCCGCCCGGATCTGGTCACCTATCCGTTGCCCGCATTCGCCGGCGAGGCGGCGGTGCCGACGTCGCTGGACCTGTTCATCAATGGCTACAAGTCCAGCACGACAGAACTGCAACCCGGCCCCTACACCCTGACCAACGTGCCGTTCATCAACGGTGCCGGCGAAGCCGTGGTGGTCACCACCGATGCCCTCGGCCGCCAGGTGTCCACCACCTTGCCGTTCTACGTCACCAGCAGCCTGCTGCAAAAAGGCCTGTCGGACTACTCGGTGGCCGCCGGCAGCCTGCGCCGCGACTACGCCGTCGAGGACTTCAGCTATGGACCCGGTGTCGCTTCAGCCAACCTGCGCTATGGCCTCAGTGACTACTTCACCCTCGAAAGCCACGTTGAAACGGCCGAATCGCTGCTGCTCGGAGGCCTGGGCGGCAACATGCGCCTGGGCAACTTCGGCGTGCTCAACGCGGCCCTGGCGCAGAGCCAGTTCGACGGCGACAACGGCCATCAGGTTGCCATTGGCTACCAGTACAACAGCCAGCGCATCGGCTTCAGCTACCAGCGCCTGCAGCGCCATGGCGACTATGCCGACCTGAGTCGGGTCGACACCTCCGACATGCAGCTCAGCCAACGCAGCGAGCAAGTGACCCTGAGCCTGAACCTCGACCGCTACGGCAGCCTCGGCGCGGGTTACTTCGACGTGCGCGCCGGTGACGGCACGCGCACGCGGCTGATCAACCTGAGCTGGAGCAAACCCCTGTGGGGCAACAGCAGCGTCTACCTGTCGGCCAACCGTGAAGTCGGCGACAGCCAGTGGGCGGTGCAGGCGCAACTGGTGATCCCGTTCGACTTCAACGGCACCCTGGCTGTGAGCACGGAGCGCAACAAGGACGGCGAGGACGTGCAGCGGGTCAATTACAGCCGCGCGGTGCCGGTGGGTGCTGGCGTGGGCTACAACCTCGGCTATGCCACCGGCAGCGATCGCGATGCCTACCGCCAGGCCGACGTCACCTGGCGCCTGCAGTCGGTGCAGCTGCAGGCCGGGGTGTATGGCAACAGTGGCGAGATGACCCGCTGGGGCGATGCCAGCGGCTCGCTGGTGTGGATGGACAGCGGCATGTTCGCCGCCAACCGCATCGACGATGCCTTCGTGGTGGTCAGTACCGACGGCTATGCGGACGTGCCGGTGCGTTACGAGAACCAGGAGATCGGCCGTACCGACAAGCGCGGGCATCTGCTGGTGCCCTATAGCAGTGGCTACTACCGCGGCAAGTACGAAATCGACCCGATGGACCTGCCGCCCGATGTGTTGGCCCCCGAAGTGGAGCAGCGGGTGGCCGTGCGCCGCGGCAGTGGTTATTTGTTGGAGTTCCCGCTCAAGCGCGTGCTGGCGGCCAGCATCGAGTTGGTGGACGGCAGCCGACAGCCCTTGAAGCTGGGCAGCACCGTCACTCATCAGGAAAGCGGCGCTCAGGCAGTGGTGGGTTGGGATGGCCTGGTGTATCTGGAAAACCTGGCGACACACAACCGCCTGCAGGTGGCGATCGAAGGAGGAGGGCAATGTCAGGTCGAATTCGATTTGCCGCCTGCGCAGGGCACAGTTCCGCTGATCGGCCCGCTGGAGTGTCGATGAACCGACTTGCACGGGGTGTCATGTCTGGCCTCTTGCTGCTGCAGGCAGGCTCGGCCTGGGCATTGTGTTCATCTGTGGCCACCGCGCCGGCGGGGTTCGGTACCGTCAGCTCGATGGTGGTACTCAGTACCGTGCAGAACGCCTCCACCACCAACTCAGGGCTGCAATGCACCGGCTCGCTGCTCACCCTGCTCAGTTCAAACGACCACTTCTACGCCACCATCACGTCCAGCACTGCCGGGCTGGTGGGCCCGACGGGCGATGTGATCGGCTACACCCTGTACGCCGACAACACGACCCGCTACCCCATTACCCGCGGCGTGAGGTTCGACTTCGCGCGCAATGGCATCCTCGACCTGCTGGGCTTGCTCAATGGCACGACACCCAAGGCAGTGCCAATCTATCTTCGTACCCAGGTAGGCAGCAATGTGGCGGCAGGCGTGTATCGGGAAACCCTGCAGGTCTTCTGGGACTGGAACTATTGTTCGGGCATTGGCGTGGGCAGCATCTGCCTGGGGCGTGATATCGACAAGGGCACCCAGACCCTGAACGTCACCCTGACGGTGAGCAACGACTGCCAGATCACCACGCCCAACATCAGTTTCGGCAGTGCGCCGGTGGTGGCCGGGTTTGGTACGGTGAACCAGAACGTGAGCGTGTCGTGCACCAAAGGCAGCACCTACACGGTGGGACTGGATGACGGGCAGAACGTCTCGGGGGGCCGACGGCGGATGAAGTCCAGTGCCAACAACTACCTGGCCTACGACATCTTCAAGAGCGCCGGTGCCGTGCGCTGGGGCTCGCTGAGCAGCGCGCGGCGCGCCAGCAGTGATGCCGATGTGAACCCTGGCGCGGGGACCGGCACCGGCAGCCAGGTGTTCAATTACAACGCCAAGGTCTACACCGATCAGGCCACGCCGCCGGCGGCGACTTATACCGACTCGGTGATACTGGACGTGCAGTTCTGAGCGGGAATCGGTGTTGACCCCATCGCCGGCAAGCCGGCTCCCACACAGTCAGTGAAAGCTGTGTGACTTCCCTGTGGGAGCCGGCTTGCCGGCGATAGGGCCAGAAGCCTCAGCGCAAATCGTCAACCATCTTCACAAGCGTCTCCAATACCGCCCCCGCCAACGCCTTCGACCGCGCCCCCGACCACCCGGTAACCGGGTTGGGCGCATCGTCATGGTCCTTGAACGGCATCTCCAGGGTCAGCGACAAACAGTCATGCGCCATCCCCACCGCATTGCACGCCAACGTGGTGTTGGCCTGCCCCGGCTCATCGCGGGTATAGCCGTATTTCGTCTGGAAGTCCGGCGTCAGGCTGCACAAGGTGCTGCGGAACTGCTCTTCAAGCTTGGCCAGCCGCGGCGTATACCCCGGGTTGCCCTCGCAAGCTGCGGTAAACACATGGGGGATTTCTTCATCCCCATGCACATCGATGAACGCATCCACCCCGTACTGTTTCATCTGCGCCTGGGCAAAGAACACCTCCGGGCTCGCCTCGACACTGGCGTCCTGCCAGGCCCGGTTGAGGTCCTTGCCCTTGAAGTTGGTGCGCAGGTGGCCGAGAAAGGCGCCATCGGGGTTCATGTTGGGGATCAGGTACAGGTCGGCTTTCGCCAGCAGTGCCTGAACCGTCGCATCATTGCCTTGCAGCCGGTCGATCACGCCTTCCATGAACCATTCGGCCATGTGCTCGCCCGGGTGCTGCTGGGCAATCAGCCACAGTTTGCGCTTGCCCCCCGCGCCGTCGCCTGCGCGCAGCAGCGGGATATCCCGGCCCTGCACACTGCGCCCGTGGGCCAGCAGCTCCACGCCCGGAATCTGCTGGGCGCGCTCGATCAGCTGGTTGTGGCGGGCACGTGGGTAAGGTTCGAAGTAGGCGAACCAGATCTGCGCCTGCTCGGCCTGGATCTCGAACGACAAGGCCTTGCCGTCGAACTGGCTGGGCACGCGGAACCAGGTGTGCTGGTCGTAGGACGCGACCGCGTTGTAGCCGGTCCAGGCGTTCTTGTAGGAAGACTCGCTGGCGTTGTCCAGGCTGAAGCGGTGGCGCTGGCCGGGGGTGAGGCCGCTGACCTTGAAGTGGAACCACTGGAAGTGGTCGCTGTGGGTGTCCGGGCGGATGGCCAGGCGGACCTGGGACGGGTTGCTGGCGTCCAGGACCTGAATGTTGCCGGAGTCGAAATCACAGTCGATCTGCAGGGGGGACAGCGTCACGGTCATTGGCGGGCTCCTTGGGAATTGTTGTGGGGGTACTGTACACCGCTTGGGGGATTGCTGGTGTGTTGGTGTACGAAAGCCATGCTACCTCGGCTAGAAAAACATTCCTGTTATCAGAAACAGTGCCTGGATGCTGCCGGCTGCGCTAAATAATGGCTACATAGCGCAATTTTGAGGTCGCGGTTGCTTAGCGGATAGATAGGGTGGCTGTCGTCAATTGGCTAATCAAATGAGGTGGATCGAAAATTCCTACAAGTTCCTGGGAGTTTTCATTCGACTTATAAGCTTGAGCATCTTGTTTTAATGACTACCATCAGAAGTGTCGCAATAATGCGGCATTCAATGGAGAAATAAAAATGAAAGAAGTGAAAATGGAGTCGAAAAAACTGGCCAATTTGGCTCATCTGGTTGTGAAGGCCAGGTAAACCTTAGGTAGCTAGTGCCAAGCACAGTGCCGGCCTGTGCTTGGCTATGCAATGGAGGTATATGTGATTAGTGAAGATTGCTTTTTTATTGTTGTTGGCTCATCTCTCGTGTGTTGGGACTTTCAAAGGCATAAGCAGTATGAGTTGTCTCTGGCTCACGCACATCGCTTGATTTTCCTGATGGCTAATGGATGTTGTGTTGATCTAGAAAGTTCGCTTGATAGGGACTTGGTGCGAGCCGGAATAGTGAAGGATGAAGGCGAAGAGTCAGTGGTCTGGGGATGGGATATCCTGTCTAGGATTTACCACTTTGGTACGAAAAATATCCCCTATGACGACAGGCCTGAGAATGAGGAAGAATGGGCGAAATCATACTTGGCGCACTGCGAAGAAGTGTGGGAGAAGGAAATTCCAGTAGAAACCGCAGTGAGCTTCCGAAAAGAAGGCTTTATTTTGCCTAGCCAGCATCGGAGAGGCCCAATTGAACAAGTCTTGCTGGCTCGCTCGACTACCAGAGAATTTCTTAATGTTCCACTTGGTCTAGAAGTACTCGCCCAGATTCTAGAATACACGCTCGGGTTTGTGGAGGAACGTCAGCTTCCTGAATCAAGTGGTTTACCGGATGCGCTTAGAAAACGACGCTGCAGCCCATCTGGTGGCGGTCTGAATTCAACTGAAGGTTATGTTCTGGTCAGAAATGTTGAAGGGTTAGAGGCTGGGTTGTACTACTACAACCCTTTTAAGCATCAGTTGATTTTGATGTCTTCAGAAATACCCCCGGTAGGACGACTGCTGTCAGGGCAGCACTTCGCCAATGCTGTTCCAGTGGGTGTTTTCTTTACTTCTAGGTTTGATAAGCTGTGGTGGAAATATGAGCATTCACGTGCTTATCGTAATGCCTTGTTGGAGGTTGGGCATATTGCGCAGACGTTTCAGATTATGAGTGCTTCTTTTGGGTTGGGGACTTGGTTGACAGGTGCGCTCTGTGAAAAAGATATAGAACCTTTGTTAGGGTTGAATAGCGATCGCGAGCAAGTTCTTTTCTTTGTGGCTTGTGGGCATGCTAGTGGCGCTACGATGCCTGAAAGCTTGAGAATGATAGCGAGATAGGGATGTCATGGAGGTGCACTTCAATGAAGCAACAAGAAAGAATTGGTCGCGGAGTCCAGGTTTTTGAAACGTGGAATGACACCAGTGCTGTTCGCTGTCGTCCTTATGCATACGATCTCTCTGCGCAGGACTTTATGCAGGTCAATCCGAGTTTATGGTTCCCGACCGCACTCATTCCGCTTATGGGATGTTCAGAGGTCAAAGTATTGCCTGTTGAAAATTTGCGCAAAATTTATGCTGGTCATTTATTGTACTTTCTGGACTATACAGCAGAGCTTGAGGTGGCGCTGGTTAATAAGGCGGTGAGTTGCATTGTGTATGGCCCGTTGTCGAAATATTTTTCAGCAAGCGAACGCAGTACTGCACTAAAGTTGTACGCTGATGAAGGATATCATGCATTGTTTTCCAAAATGATGGCTGAGCAGGTGGCTGATTTTTTTGAACTGGATAGACATCGCTCCGCGCGGTTAAAGCATTTCGACAGGCTGCTTGCAAGTGACTTAAATCATAATGAAGAGCTTGTATTGTTCGTGATGGCATTCATTTCAGAAACCATTATTACTCGGGAGCTGGCCTTGTTGGTTCGTGATGATTTGGTCTCTCCTGTTTTTCATATGCTTCAAGATCATCTGCATGACGAGGCGAAACATTCGGTCTTTTTCTCGGACTGTTTTGTAACGCTTTGGGGCAAGATTTCGGACGTCGAAAAAGATGTTGTTGTGAAAATGCTGGTAATAGGGTTTCGCATTTTTTGTCGTCCAGATATTGCGTTTGTCAGGTCTCAGTTGGAGGGTAAAGGGTTTTGTAGTGCAAGCATCGTAAGTCAACTTCGGCAAGGCTGGCCGAGTCGGGCTGTTTCATTGTTAATGTTGACGATGAAAGCAATTCGTCGTACAGATTTGTTGGCTAATAAGTCGTATTTGCGCCAGTTTGAAATTGAAGGGTTGGTTTGATGGCTGGGCGGGTAGCTTTGTCCAACGGCTTAAGTGTGTTATTGCTCCTCCTTATAAGCTTGCTTGGGGTATTTCCGCTGGATGTTATCTTGCCGTCTGTTCCAGCGCTAGCTCATTCGTTTGCTGTAGATGCGAAATATATTGCGTATTCAATCAGCTTTTTCGCTATCGGTGTGGCTATCTCTCAGGCGATCATTGGTCCGCTTTCTGACCGTATAGGGCGAAAGCGGTTGCTGATTGCAGGGCTGTCAGTATCTATCGCAGCTGCTGTGGGATGTGTCAGCACATCGAGCTACGAGAGCTTCATGGCTTTCCGCTTTTTACAGGCGATGGGGTGCGGATGCTTTGTGCTTAGTCAGGCGTTAGTGCAGGATTTGTACTGTGGCAAGCAACGCATTGCGATGCGCATCCTGATGACAAGTGCGAGTGGCGTATTTATTTCACTGTCGCCGCTCGCGGGCAGCGTGCTCCAACAGTACTTAGGTTGGGAAGGGAGCTTTCTGGTATTTGTCGTACTTGCAGTCGTTGTGATGTTGTTCTGCAGCATGCTGTTGGATGATGAGGCGCCATCACGCAGTAGTCTAGGCATTTTGAGTGGCTACAGCGTGCTGATAAAGGACAAGGTCTTTCTCGTAAGCTCGTTGTTTTCATGTTTGGCATTTGCATGTCACTTTTCGTTTGTGGTCGTCTCCCCACTGTTGTTGATCGGGCTGCTTGGGTTGACCGAATTCGCCTTTGGCATGGTGTTCCTGTGCTATGGGCTTGCCTACATGATCGGCGGTGCAATCGCCAGCTTCCTCAATCATCGCATCGATATGCGTGCCCAGGTCCGCTGGGGGTTTGCACTTATAGGCATTGCGGGGGTTGTGCTGAGTCTGACAGTTTTGAATGATTACCTGTCGATCCTCGCGCTTCTTTTGCCATTGATGATATGCACGGTGGGTACATCAATTGTTCGTCCGGCTGCCACCACCTATGCACTGGGCCTACATCCTGAGCGTGCGGGGGCCGCTGCATCGGCCAATAACACGATGCTTTTTGCATTTGGCGGGGGCGTCAGCACGTTGCTGGCTTCGGTCGAAGAGATGTTGCCGCTGAGTTTGGCGTTGATTTTCGTAGTCTCCTGTCTTTCAGGCTGGTTGCTACTTGCTTATCTGCCTCACTTCGCGAGTGAAGAGCCAATTGCGAATTAATTAGCGTTCATCGCTTTGCGCAAGCACGTCTAGTCGTCAAAGCGAATTGACCAAAAATAAGAAGGGTTCGGTTTGGACATCGTGATGGGACTTTTGGCCGCATTTTGCTGGGGAGTGACTGACTATCTAGTTGGCAGGAGCGCCAGGATTTTTGGCGTTCGGCAGTCCGTTTTGGTAGGGCAGGTGATAGGGTTGCTGGTGCTGACTTCAATAATTGCAGTTTCTTTTCAAGGCTTCAACTTTCTCTTCGAAACGGATTTTATTTATCTGGTCTTGAGCGTTGTCGCTGGCTTATCTGCCGTCGCGGGTGCGCTCGCTATTTCCGCTGCCTTCTTTTCAGGCAGAACCTCGATTGTGGCGCCTTTGGTTACTTCGTATGGTGTGCACCACGTTATTGGCGTGGTGGAGTGGTGAGTCCATTTCGTTGTTGCAGTCCGTGGGTTTAATGATCTGCGCTTCAGGCGTTGCGTTCGTTGGTTTGGGATGCAGAGCAAGTGGCTCAATGTCGCCAGTGGGGGACGGGCGCGCCATTCTTTTCGCCTTGCTCGCCGCTGTGCTTTATGGCGTCAGTTTCTGGCTTCAAGGAGTGTATGCGCTTCCCGTGATTGGGCCGGTGAGTATGCTTTGGGTGAGCTACATGGTTGGTGTTGTCGTTCTGTGGCCTGTGACCTACAGAATACTCGCGTTGCGGGCTCGCGGCTTGAGGGCATATGCAGCGCTGTGTGGTGCGAGTTTGTCCAATCTCGGTGGCTTTACAGCGTTTTCATATGGTGTGGCTAGCGGCTCTGTTGCGATTGTCACCGTTATGAGCACGCTGTCAGGAGGGGTGGCTGCATTGGTGGGATACCTGTTCTACAGGGAGCGACTGACGGCTCTTCAGTTCCTAGGGATCTGTCTCGTTCTGAGTGGGGCTGTGACGTTGCATTTGGTGGGTGGAAGTTGAACAGCTCGGTAGCTGCATCTAGACGCATTACCCAGTATCAATCATGACAATCGTCAGGCCCAGTAGCCAAACAGCAGCAGCGCCGCAACGCCCAAACCAACCGCAACCGAACACCCACCCAACGAAATCGCCGCACGCCCTTGCCGGTACCAGCCGTCCTGTCCCAGCTCAAGCGCGGGTGCCAGCAGGCTGCGCCAGCGCAATTCGGTGTCATAGAAAGCCTGCAGGTGCGCCGGGTCGGCATCCAGCCAGCGGCGAAAATCGATCCGTTCGCAGGAGGTCGCTTCTGGGCTCTGCAGCCGCACATACCATTGCCCGGCCACGCTGGCCAAGGCATTTCCCCGCGGGCCGGCCATCTGCAAGGCCTGGTTCATGTGTCGTTCGATGCTCAACAATGGCAGGTCGAGCCGGGTGGCAATGCTGGCGAAGTCCAGTTGGTCGAGGCGGCTGAGCAGGAACACTTGCTGCACGCGCCGTGGCAAGCGCCTGAGGCCATGAAGCAGCGCATTTTCAGCGTCATGCTCGGCAGCGGGGGTAGGGTGCTCGAGGGGCAGCAGCAGACGGCTCATGGACAGCTCCTTGCTCAAGAGGGGGAGGGGTGGGGGCATCGTCCTTGATGCGGAACCAGAGTAGGCGAAACGAGATTGATTCTCAAGTGCTGATTCCGCAAAGTTTTGTAATGAGCGTTCACGCTCTGAAACACTTTTGCTATCATCGCCGCCATCAACGATCTTCATTAGCCTGAAGAGCCAAAAAAAAAGACCCGGCAAAAAGCCGGGTCAAAAACCGTGATTAGCCTGATGAGGAGATAATCTGAGAGCGACCTAAGCTCCAGGTTATCCAGCAGATCTCGCGATCAGCTGAGTGCAATAATAATCGTTATCATTTGCCAGTCAAATGAATTTTCATTTATTCGGTAAAAAACTTTTACCGATGCGCTTCCTCTTTCCGGTACTCGGCGTCCCAGCCAGTACCCAGCCATCACGTTTCTCCCTTCCTATCTCCCCTACACCCCGCTGTTTCCGGGGTGCTTGTGCTCCAGCAGGGCTCTGGCCATGTCCATCATGTGCATCAGCGCGAAGATCAGTTCGCGGGTACTGCCTTCCTGATGAATGGCGGTTTCCTGGGCGGTGGCGGCTGCGCAGCGGAGCAGGGCGATGGCGTGTTCTTGCGCCTGTTGGTTGCTGACCCCTTCGTGCAGGGTCCAGATCTTGTTGTGCTCGCTGGGGCGGGTGGGGCTGGGGTTTAGGTAATAGTCGAGGGCGCGGCGGGCGGCTTCGCTGTCGAGTTCTGTTACGTCATTTTTCGTTGGTTTCATCCTGATACCTGCGCATGCCAATAGGGAAAAGCTCCTGGTCGAGTCTAATACTTAAGGTATTGGAAGGCATTTCGATAAATAATACTGAATGTTTATTGAGCGCCTGAAGGCAGTCCGTATCGTGCCAGCGATGAATATGGATAAATGGATTGCCCTCGTCCGTGACCGGATGGAGGAGCTCGATATCTCCCAGGAACAGCTCGCCGAACGCGTTGGGGTTTCCCAAGGCAGCGTGGGGCATTGGGTGAACAAGCGGCGTCAGCCCAAGGTCGATTCGATGAACCGTGTGTTCGTCGAGTTGGGCATGCCGCATTACCACGTCAGCCTGCAGCTACGGGTTCTCGGCCAGGTGGGCGAGGACAAGGGGCGCTATGTGCTCGATGAAGACGAAGACGATATCGACCTGATGCAATACATCGTGTGTTTTCGTTACCCGCTGCGGGACTGGGATGCACTGGCTGAAGCGGCGCCTGAAGAGAACACGGTCTACGAGCAGACCGAGTATCTGGCCCAGGGCAAGGCGTTCTGGTTGACCGTAGAGAACGATGCGATGAGTTCGGCCAGTGGCCGTAGCGTGCCCCAGGGGATGCGTATTCTGGTCGACCCAGGGCTGGAGGCTGAGCCGGGGCGTCTGGTGATTGCGCGTCAACCTGGCAAATCGGCGATCTTGCGCGAGTTGGGCGAAGAGGGTGGGCAGCGGTACCTGAAGGCGCTGAATAACAACTATCCGGCCTTGGTCTGTGAAGAGGGTTGTGAGTTTCTGGGGGTGGTGGTGCGGGTGCACGGGGCGTTTTGAGCTTGGGTGTACGGCATGAAAGTGTGGGTGGTCGTGAGATCGAGCGCCGCCCGCGCGGCGCATCGCGGATGAATCCGCTCCTACATTTGTTGCAACGTGCCACGGTCTGTCAGGCCATGGTTGTCCGCCTTTGGCGCCCGCCGAAAAATTGCGTCGTACCCCCAAGGCTGGCAACCATGGCCTATCAGACATAGGCACGTTGCAACAAATGTAGGAGCGGATTCATCCGCGATGCGCCGCGCGGGCGGCGCTCGATCTCAAAAACGCCAAAAACGGTCAGGCGAGCACCCTAGATCACTCCACCAGTTCGACCAGCACCGTCCCTTCGCTGACCATATCCCCTTCCTGACAGAACAACGCCTTCACCGTCCCACCCTGCGGCGCGCGGATGCTGTGCTCCATCTTCATGGCTTCCAGCACCACCAGCGCAGTCCCGGCCTCCACCACCTGCCCAGGCTCCACCAGCACGCGCACGATGCTGCCGTTCATGGGCGCGCCCAGCCCGCCTTGGTGACTGTGGCTGGCTTCAGCCTCGGCGATCGGGTCGAAGGCTTCGATGGCATGCACCTCGCCGTCCCAGCGCAAGAACAAGGTGCCGCCCCGGCGTACCGCCAGATGACGGCGACGCACGCCACCCTCATCGTGCCCGAGTTGCTCACCTTCCAGATGCCAGGTCGAGGCAGCGCTGCGTTCCAGTGCAACGGCCTGGCTTTCGCCGCCGCTTTGCAGGTGCAGGCTGCTGCGCGACGGCAGGCCCAGACGCAGGCCACTGCGTGGCGCCCACGGCGAGTGAGCGTCGTCGTCGCGCTCATGCACCGCCTGGCCCTGCAACCAGGCTTCGGCGGCGGCTTCCCAGAAGCCGGCCGGCAAGGCACGCGGGGCCGGCAGCAATACATCCTGATGACGCGCAATGAACCCGGTATCCAGCTCCGCTGCAGCGAACGACGGGTGCGCGAGGATGCGGCGCAGGAAGGCGATGTTGGTCTTAAGCCCGCCAATGGCGAACTCGTCGAGCATCGCCAGCAAGCGCAGGCGAGCCTGCTCGCGGTTCTCGCCCCAGGCGATCAGCTTGCCCAGCATCGGGTCGTAGAACGGCGACACCACGTCGCCCTCGCAGACCCCGCTGTCCACCCGGCGGCCTTCGCCCGACGCCGATTCGCGGTACAGCGCCAGGGTGCCGGTGGCCGGCAGGAACTCGTTGGCCGGGTCTTCGGCATACAAGCGCACTTCGATGGCATGGCCGATCAGTGGCACCTGAGCCTGGGTAATCGGCAGCGGCTCGCCACAGGCCACGCGGATCTGCCAGGCCACAAGGTCCAGGCCAGTGATGGCTTCGGTGACCGGGTGCTCCACCTGCAGGCGGGTGTTCATCTCCATGAAGAAGAACTCGCCCCGGGCGTCGAGCAGGAACTCCACGGTGCCGGCGCCGACATAGCCGATGGCCTGGGCAGCCCGTACCGCGGCCTCGCCCATGGCCTGGCGCAGCTCGGGCGAGAGGCCGGGGGCGGGCGCCTCCTCGACCACCTTCTGGTGGCGCCGCTGGATCGAGCAGTCGCGCTCGTTGAGGTACAGGCAGTTACTGTGCTGGTCGGCGAACACCTGGATTTCCACGTGGCGCGGCTTGAGCACGTATTTCTCTACCAGCATGCGCGAATCGCCGAACGAAGACTGCGCTTCACGCTGGGCCGAGGCGAGGGCGTCGGCCAGCTGGCTTTCCTCCTCGACCACCTTCATGCCCTTGCCGCCGCCACCGGCGCTGGCCTTGAGCAGCACCGGGTAGCCGATACGTTCGGCGGCGGCGCGGAAGGTTTCCAGGTCCTGGGCTTCGCCGTGGTAGCCCGGCACCAGTGGCACGCCGGCGGCCTCCATCAGCGCCTTGGCCGCCGACTTGCTGCCCATGGCGTCGATGGCGCTGGCCGGTGGGCCAAGGAAGATCAGCCCGGCGTCTTCGATGGCGCGGGCGAAGCCTGCGTTCTCGGACAAGAAGCCATAGCCCGGGTGGATCGCCTGGGCGCCGCTGGCCTTGGCTGCGGCCAGGATTTTTTCCACCACCAGGTAACTCTCGGCGGCCTTGGTGCCGCCCAGGTCGACGCGGATATCCGCTTCGCGGCTGTGCCGTGCATCACGGTCGGTGGCGCTGTGCACGGCCACGGTGGTCAGGCCCATGGCCTTGGCGGTGCGCATGACCCGGCAGGCGATCTCGCCGCGGTTGGCGACCAGCAGGGTGGTGAGGGTGGGGCGGCTCATGGGCGCGGCTCCTTCTTGTGTTCGGTTTGCCAGGCGGGGCGGCGTTTTTCCAGGAAGGCGTTCAGGCCTTCCTGGCCTTCGGCGCTGACGCGGATGCGGGCGATGGCGTTTTCGCAGTAGCGGCGCAGGGCCGGGCTGAGTTCGCCGTCGTCCACTTCGCGCAGCAGGTCCTTGGTGGCGCGCAGGGCTTGCGGGCTGTTCTGCAGCAGGTTGTCGACCCAGGCCTCGACCTGCGCGTCCAGCTCGCTGGCCGGGTACACCTCGGCCAGCAGGCCCAGTTCGCGGGCCCGCACGCCGCTGAAACGCTCGGCGGTCAGGGCGTAACGGCGGGCGGCGCGCTCGCCGATGGCCTTGACCACGAACGGGCTGATGACCGCCGGGGCCAGGCCGATGCGCACTTCCGACAGGCACAGTTGCGCATCCTCGGCACCGATGGCCATGTCGCAGCAGCTGATCAGGCCCAGGGCGCCGCCAAAGGCCGCGCCTTGCACCACGGCCAGGGTCGGTGCCTTCAGGCGGTGCAGGGCATACATCAGCTCGCCCAGTTCATGGGCGTCATCTAGGTTGCTGTCGAAGTCCAGCTGCGCCGATTGCTGCATCCACGCAAGGTCCGCACCTGCGCTGAAGTGCCGGCCACGGCCGCGCAGCAGCAGGAAACGCAGGCTGGCATCCTCGGCCAGCTGGTCGAGGGCCTTGATCAGCTCGCGGATCATCTGCGCGTTGAAGGCGTTGTTCTTGTCCTCGCGGCTCAGCCACAGGGTGGCGAAGCCGCGCGGGTCGCGAGTCACTTCGATAGTGCTGAAATCGCTCATGGGTCACATCCGGAAAATGCCGAAGCGGCTCTGTTCGATCGGCGCGTTCAGCGCGGCGGACAACGCCAGGCCAAGCACGTCTCGGGTTTGCGCCGGGTCGATGACACCGTCGTCCCACAGCCGTGCACTGGAGTAGTAGGGGTGGCCCTGGTGTTCGTACTGGTCGAGGATCGGCTGCTTGAGTTTTGCCTCGTCTTCGGCACTGAAGGCCTGGCCGCTGCGTTCACTCTGCTCGCGCTTGACCTGGGCCAGTACGCCCGCCGCCTGTTCGGCGCCCATCACGCCAATCCGCGCGTTGGGCCACATCCACAGGAAGCGCGGGTCGTAGGCGCGGCCACACATGCCGTAGTTGCCGGCACCGAAACTGCCGCCGATGATCACCGTGAACTTCGGCACCTGGGCGCAGGCCACGGCGGTGACCAGCTTGGCGCCGTGCTTGGCGATGCCGCCTTCTTCGTACTTCTTGCCGACCATGAAGCCGGTGATGTTCTGCAGGAACAGCAGCGGGATGCCGCGCTGGCAGGCCAGTTCGATGAAGTGCGCGCCTTTTTGCGCGGCTTCGGCGAAGAGGATGCCGTTGTTGGCCAGGATCGCCACCGGGTAGCCGTGCAGGTGGGCAAAGCCGCACACCAGGGTGGTGCCGAACAGGGCCTTGAACTCATCGAACACCGAGCCGTCGACCAGGCGCGCGATCACTTCGCGCACATCGAATGGCTGCTTGGCATCGGCCGGCACCACGCCATACAGCTCGTCAGCGGCATACAGCGGTGCCACAGGCGCCAGACGTTGCAGCTTGCCCAGCTTGTGCCAGTTGAGGTTGGCGACGCTGCGCCGGGCAATGGCCAGGGCGTGCTCGTCGTTGTCGGCATAATGGTCGGCCACGCCGCTGGTGCGACAGTGCACGTCGGCGCCGCCCAGGTCTTCGGCGCTCACCACTTCGCCCGTGGCTGCCTTTACCAGGGGAGGGCCTGCGAGGAAGATGGTCGCCTGCTGGCGCACCATGATCGCTTCGTCGGCCATGGCCGGTACATAGGCGCCACCGGCGGTGCATGAGCCCATCACCACGGCGATCTGGGGGATGCCGAGGGCGCTCATGTTGGCCTGGTTGAAGAAGATCCGCCCGAAGTGTTCACGGTCCGGGAACACTTCGTCCTGGCGCGGCAGGTTGGCGCCACCGGAGTCCACCAGGTAGATGCACGGCAGGCGGTTCTGCAGGGCGATGGTCTGCGCGCGCAGGTGCTTCTTTACCGTCAGCGGGTAATAGGAGCCGCCTTTTACCGTCGCGTCGTTGGCCACGATCATGCATTCAACGCCTTCGACGCGGCCGATGCCGGCGATCACGCCTGCAGCGGGCACGTCTTCGCCGTACACCTCATGGGCGGCCAGCTGGCCGATTTCGAGGAATGGCGAGCCGGGGTCGAGCAGGCGGTCGATGCGCTCGCGCGGCAGCAGCTTGCCACGCGAGGTGTGCCGCTCCTGGGCCTTGGGCCCGCCGCCCTGGGCGACCTGGGCGAGCAGGCCACGCAGGGCCTGGACCTGTTCGAGCATGGCCGCGCTGTTGCCGGCGAATTCCGCCGAACGCGGGTTTATCTGGGTGTGCAAGGTAGCCATGTGCGCCCGTCCCCTGTGCTCAGCGGGTTTCGTTGAACAGTTCGCGGCCGATCAGCATCCGGCGAATTTCGCTGGTGCCGGCGCCGATTTCGTACAACTTGGCATCGCGCAGCAGGCGGCCAGCCGGGAATTCGTTGATGTAGCCGTTGCCGCCGAGAATCTGGATCGCTTCCAGGGCCATCTGGGTGGCGCGTTCGGCGGTGTAGAGGATCACCCCGGCGGCGTCCTTGCGGGTGGTTTCGGCACGGTCGCAGGCCTGGGCCACGGCGTACAGGTAGGCGCGGCTGGCGTTGAGCTGGGTGTACATGTCGGCGATCTTGCCCTGGATCAGCTGGAACTCGCCGATGCTCTGGCCGAACTGCTTGCGGTCGTGGATGTACGGCACCACCAGGTCCATGCAGCTTTGCATGATGCCGGTCGGGCCGCCGGACAGCACCACGCGCTCGTAGTCCAGGCCGCTCATCAGCACGCGCACGCCGCCGTTGAGCTGGCCGAGGATGTTCTCTTCAGGCACTTCGACGTCGTCGAAGAACAGCTCGCAGGTGTTGGAGCCGCGCATGCCCAGCTTGTCGAACTTGTTGCTGCGGCTGAAGCCTTTCCAGTCGCGCTCGACGATGAAGGCGGTGATGCCGTGTGGGCCCTTGTCCAGGTCGGTCTTGGCGTAGATCACGTAGGTGTTGGCGTCGGGACCGTTGGTGATCCAGGTCTTGCTGCCGTTGAGCACGTACTTGTCACCACGCTTCTCGGCGCGCAGCTTCATCGACACCACATCGGAGCCGGCGTTGGGCTCGCTCATGGCCAGGGCGCCGATGTGCTCGCCGCTGATCAGCTTGGGCAGGTACTTGAGCTTCTGCTCATGGGTGCCGTTGCGGTTGATCTGGTTGACGCACAGGTTGGAGTGGGCGCCGTAGGAGAGGGCCACCGAAGCCGAGCCGCGGCTGATTTCTTCCATCGAGACCACATGGGCCAGGTAGCCCAGGCCCGCGCCGCCATATTCTTCCGACACGGTGATGCCCAGCAGGCCCATGTCGCCGAACTTGCGCCACATGTCGGCGGGGAACAGGTTGTCGTGGTCGATCTGCGCGGCGCGCGGGGCCAGTTCGGCGGCAACGAAGGTGCTCACCTGGTCGCGGAGCATGTCGATGGTTTCGCCCAGGGCGAAGTTCAGGGTGGGGTAATGCATGCGGGGCACCTTCTTGTTCTTGAAATTAGGAAACACCGTAGCTCATGGACTTTGCACCGTCCCCTCTGTGGGAGCGGGCTTGTCCCGCGAATGCGTCAGCAGGGTCACCGTCATTGCCTGGTTGATCGCTTTCGC
Organism: Pseudomonas sp. NPDC089395; assembly: GCF_044749525.1. Taxonomy (NCBI): domain Bacteria; kingdom Pseudomonadati; phylum Pseudomonadota; class Gammaproteobacteria; order Pseudomonadales; family Pseudomonadaceae; genus Pseudomonas; species Pseudomonas sp. NPDC089395. The sequence continues at coordinate 47,405 of NZ_JBIVID010000018.1, read as the reverse complement.
GGGACAAGCCCGCTCCCACAGGGTCCGGTGTCGGCCGATAAGTGCAGTGCCGTCTTCACCTTTACGTTAACGTAAACCTGCCTTTGGTCGGTGTCAATCGGATCATCACCTTTACGTAAACGTAAATCTGCGCCAGAGTAATTGGCGCTTGCTTCAGCCGTGCCCAGAACAACCACAAGAAGGGACACCCATGAGTCAACCCAGCTACACCCGCGGTCGTCAGGACCACCCCTTGCTGACCCTGACCATCGGCCAGGCCTTCGATGCCACCGTCGCTCGCTGCACCGAGGGCGAAGCGCTGGTGGTACGCCACCAGGGCCTGCGCTACACCTGGCTACAACTGGCCGAACAGGTCGATCTCCATGCCCGCGCGCTGATGGCCCTGGGCGTGAACACCGGTGATCGTGTCGGCATCTGGGCGCCCAACTGCGCCCAGTGGTGCATCCTGCAACTGGCCACTGCCAAGGTCGGGGCGATCCTGGTCAACATCAATCCGGCCTATCGTGTGGGCGAGCTGGAGTATGTACTACGCCAGTCGGGCTGCCGCTGGCTGGTGTGCGCCGATGCGTTCAAGACCTCCGATTATCACGCCATGGTGCAGGACCTGGTGCCGGAGCTGACCCGCGCAGCACTGGGTGAACTGGCCAGCGAGTGCCTGCCGGACCTGCGCGGTGTGGTCAGCCTGGCGGCCAATCCGCCACCCGGTTTCCTGCCTTGGCAGGCGCTGGCCGATCGGGCAGGGCAGACCTCGGTCGAGGCGTACAGCGCTCGCCAAGCCAGCCTGCAGTTCGACCAGCCGGTGAACATCCAGTACACCTCGGGCACCACCGGCGCGCCCAAGGGTGCCACGCTCAGCCACTACAACATCCTCAACAACGGCTTCATGGTCGGCGAAAGCCTGGGGCTGACCCGCGCCGACCGCATGGTGATCCCGGTGCCGCTGTACCACTGCTTCGGTATGGTCATGGCCAACCTCGGCTGCATCACCCACGGCAGCACCATGATCTACCCCAACGACGCGTTCGATGCCGAGCTCACGCTAAAAGCCGTGGCCGAAGAGCGCGCCAGCATCCTGTACGGCGTGCCGACCATGTTCATCGCCATGCTCGACCACCCGTCGCGCCAGCAGCTGGACCTCTCGACCCTGCGCAGCGGCATCATGGCCGGCGCCACCTGCCCGATCGAGGTCATGCGCCGGGTCATCGACCAGATGCACATGGCCGAAGTGCAGATTGCCTATGGCATGACCGAAACCAGCCCGGTATCGCTGCAGACCGGCCCGGACGACGAGTTGGAGCTGCGTGTGACCACGGTGGGGCGCACCCAGCCGCAGCTGGAAAGCAAGCTGGTGGACGCTGACGGCTGCATCGTCGCCCGCGGCGAAATCGGCGAACTGTGCACCCGTGGTTACAGCGTTATGCTCGGTTACTGGAACAACCCCCAGGCCACTGCCGATGCCATCGACCCGGCGGGCTGGATGCATTCGGGCGACCTGGCGGTGATGGACGAGCAGGGCTATGTGCGCATCGTCGGGCGCAACAAGGACATGATCATTCGCGGCGGCGAGAACATTTACCCGCGTGAGCTGGAAGAGTTCTTCTATACCCACCCGGCCGTGGCCGATGCGCAGGTGATCGGCATCCCGTGCAGCAAGTACGGCGAAGAAGTGGTGGCCTGGATCAAGCTGCATCCGGGGCACGTTGCGAGCGCTGAAGAGCTGCAGGTCTGGTGCAAGGCCCGCATCGCGCATTTCAAGGTGCCGCGGCATTACCGGTTCGTCGAGGAGTTTCCGATGACGGTGACCGGCAAGGTGCAGAAATTCCGCATGCGTGAGATCAGCGTGGAGGAACTCGCTTCGCCATGATGGATAGCCCTGCCGGCGCGTTCGCAGTATTGCTTGTGAAAGCGCCGGCCCGGCTTTGCGCTAGCCCATGGATTCCATGAACTGGAATAGCTTCTGCGCCATTTCTTTTACTGTTTTACAGTCTTTCAATGCAGAGCCCGGTTTCTCACCATATTCCTCATGTTCGAGGTCTATCGTGTCCAGCGCTTTACTCACTTTTGCAGCGCCCATTGCCGTGACGGTGTCTGATTGCTTAGGACTTTTTACGCCAGCCTCTTTGAGTTTTTCTACGACGTAGGCGAGAGCGTCAGCGTTCACATACTCATCTTCTGACATATTCCAACCCTTTCGGTCATTTGAAGAGACCCCAGTTTGTGAAACGTCCCCCGCCCGCACAACTGGCAAAAATGTCAGGTATGAAGTGGCTGGTTGGGTGGGTGCAAGGCGCGCATCGCGCACTTCAAGTTGCTGCGGCTAGTTGTTTCGCCGAGAACTTCCCTTCAACATTTTCTGGCTGGCACAACAGGCCCTATCGCCGGCAAGCCGGCTCCCGCAGGTTCACCACTGAGCCTGAGAACTGTGGAGTACCTGTGGGAGCTGGCTTGCCAGCGATAGGGCCTGTGAATCTCGCACCAAATCCTTGTCTATCCTTAGACCTTCACCGGTGGTTCATCACTCGGCGGGTCCCCCACCGTCGGCGGTACGGTCGGCTTGATCGGCAGCTCGTCCGGATCTTCTTCCGGCACTGGCGGCGGCAAGCTCGGGTCGTCGATGTTGGGGTCTGGTGTTTCCGGTGGAATGGGAATGTTCATGGCCTGACCTCGCGTGGGTGAATGAAGAGGTAGTGCAGGCTTCGACTTCGGCCTGCTGCCATTCGCTCAATTTTTTTGAACCCCCACGCCCGCGCACGGCTCTGAACCCTTACCGCCACCAGCCTAAGGGAGCAAGGTCCGATGTCACGAAACGAGCCCTTCGAAAGCGTGCCCATGGCGAACGATCACCCGGAGCAGGCCGTCAGCCTGTCCCAGGCGCTGATGGCGCCGCGCATCGTGGTCGAAGACACCCAGCCGGTGCTTGAGTGCGGCACCTTTGCCGCCAAGGCCATCAGCGGCCAGCCGGTGGCGGTCAGCAGCAAGGTCTACAGCGACGGCCACGACCGCCTGGCGGTGATGCTCAACTGGCGCCAGGCCAACAGCCGCCGCTGGCACTGTGTGCCGATGCACTCGCCGGGCAACGACCTGTGGCTGGCCGAATTCACGCCCCTTGAACTGGGCCCGCACCTGTTCAGCATCGAGGCCTGGATCGACCCGTTCGCCACCTACTGCCATGACCTTGAGAAGAAGTACCACGCCGGTGTCGAGGTCAAGCTCGAACTGGAGGAGGGCAGGCAGCTGCTGGGTCAGGGTGCGGCGCGTAGCGAAGGCATGTTGCGCAGGGAGATCGAAGCTTTTCAGGCGCGCCTGCCGGGCCTGCCGGTGGACGACCAGGTGGCGCTGTTGCTGGGGGGCGAGGCCACGCGCCTGATGGTCGAGGCCGAGCACCGCAGCTACCTGACCCGCAGTGTCGAGTTCCCGCTCGATGTGGACCGCCCGGCAGCCCAGTTCGCCAGCTGGTACGAGCTGTTCCCGCGTTCGATCACCGACAGCCCAGAGCGCCACGGCACCTTCAACGACGTCCACGAACGCCTGCCGATGATCCGCGACATGGGCTTCGACGTGCTGTATTTCCCGCCGATCCACCCGATCGGCACCCAGTTCCGCAAGGGCCGCAACAATGCCCTGCGCGCCGAACCCGGCGATCCTGGCAGCCCCTATGCCATCGGCAGCCCCGAGGGTGGTCACGATGCCATTCACCCGCAACTGGGCACGCGCGAAGACTTTCGCCGGCTGGTCGCCGCCGCCGCCGAGCACGGCCTGGAGATCGCCCTGGACTTCGCCATTCAGTGTTCCCAGGACCACCCTTGGCTCAAGGAGCACCCCGGCTGGTTCAGCTGGCGCCCCGACGGCACCATTCGCTATGCCGAGAACCCGCCAAAGAAGTACCAGGACATCGTCAACGTCGATTTCTATGCCGCCGAGGCCGTGCCATCGCTGTGGCTGGCGTTGCGTGACGTCGTAGTCGGCTGGGTCGAGGAGGGCGTCAAGAGCTTCCGTGTCGACAACCCGCACACCAAGCCCCTGCCGTTCTGGCAATGGTTGATCGCCAATGTGCGCAGCCAGCACCCCGAGGTGATCTTCCTCGCCGAGGCTTTTACCAAGCCTGCGATGATGGCGCGCCTGGGCAAGGTCGGTTATGCCCAGAGCTACACCTACTTCACCTGGCGCAACACCAAGCAAGAGCTGCGCGAGTACTTCGAAGAGCTCAACCAACCGCCGTGGAGCCAGTGCTACCGGCCGAATTTTTTCGTCAATACGCCGGACATCAACCCCTTCTTCCTGCACACCTCGGGCCGCGCTGGTTTCCTGATTCGCGCAGCGCTGGCGACCATGGGCTCGGGGTTGTGGGGCATGTACTCGGGCTTCGAGCTGTGCGAGGCCACGCCGCTGCCGGGCAAGGAGGAATACATGGATTCGGAGAAGTACGAGATCCGCCCGCGCGACTTCACCCAGCCCGGCAACATCATCGCCGAGATCGCCCAGCTCAACCGCATCCGCCGGCAGAACCGCGCGCTGCAGACTCACCTGGGCGTGGCGTTCTTCAACTGCTGGAACGACAACATCCTGTACTTCGCCAAGCGCACGCCCGAGCGCGACAACTACATCCTGGTGGCGATCAGCCTCGACCCGCACAACGCCCAGGAAGCGAATTTCGAACTGCCGTTGTGGGAGCTGGGGCTGGATGACGATGCCGACACCGTGGGTGAAGACCTGATGAACGGGCATCGGTGGACCTGGCATGGCAAGACCCAGTGGATGCGCATCGAGCCTTGGCATCAGCCCTTCGGCATCTGGCGCATCGAAAAGGCCCGATAGAACGGCGCTGCCCCCTGTGTAGGAGCGGCCTTGTGTCGCGAAAGGGTCGCAACGCGACCCCCAGGATTTTAGCCGCACAGCAGATCGCTGGGGCTGCTTCGCAGCCCTTTCGCGACACAAGGCCGCTCCTACAAACAGGGGCCGTGCCGAACCAGGAACAGAAAGGAGTCGCACATGGCCAAGCGTTCCCGCCCGGCAGCCTTCATCGACGACCCGCTGTGGTACAAGGACGCCGTGATCTACCAGCTGCACGTCAAATCGTTCTTCGATGCCAACAACGACGGCATCGGCGATTTCGCCGGCCTGATCAGCAAGCTCGACTACATCGCCGCACTGGGCGTCAACACCCTCTGGTTGCTGCCGTTCTACCCCTCGCCACGGCGCGATGACGGCTATGACATCGCCGAATACAAGGCCGTGCACCCCGACTACGGCAGCATGGCCGATGCCCGGCGTTTCATCAGCGAGGCGCACAAGCGCGGCCTGCGGGTCATCACCGAGCTGGTCATCAACCACACCTCCGACCAGCACCGCTGGTTCCAGCGCGCCCGTCACGCCAAGCGCGGCAGCAAGGCGCGCGATTTCTACGTGTGGTCGGACGATGACCAGAAATACGACGGCACGCGGATCATTTTCCTCGACACCGAAAAGTCCAACTGGACCTGGGACCCGGTGGCCGGCCAGTACTTCTGGCACCGTTTCTATTCGCACCAGCCGGACCTGAACTTCGACAACCCGCAGGTGCTGAAAGCGGTGATCGGGGTCATGCGCTTCTGGCTCGACCTCGGGGTCGACGGCTTGCGCCTGGACGCCATCCCGTACCTGATCGAGCGCGACGGCACCCACAACGAGAACCTCCCCGAAACCCACCAGGTGCTCAAGGCGATCCGCGCCGAGATCGACGCCAACTACCCCGACCGCATGCTGTTGGCCGAGGCCAACCAGTGGCCCGAGGACACGCACCCCTACTTTGGGGAAGGCGAGGGCGACGAGTGCCACATGGCGTTCCACTTCCCGTTGATGCCACGCATGTACATGGCCTTGGCCATGGAGGACCGTTTTCCGATCACCGATATCCTGCGCCAGACCCCGGAAATCCCGGCCAAGTGCCAATGGGCGATCTTCCTGCGCAACCACGATGAACTGACCCTGGAGATGGTCACCGACCGCGAGCGCGACTACCTGTGGAACTACTACGCCGAAGACCGCCGCGCGCGCATCAACCTCGGCATCCGCCGCCGCCTGGCGCCCTTGCTGCAACGCGATCGCCGGCGTATCGAGCTGCTCACCAGCCTGCTGCTGTCGATGCCTGGCACGCCGACCCTGTACTACGGCGACGAGCTGGGCATGGGCGACAACATCTACCTGGGTGACCGCGATGGCGTGCGCACCCCGATGCAGTGGTCGCCGGACCGCAACGGCGGCTTCTCCCGGGCCGACCCGCAGCGCCTGGTGCTGCCACCGATCATGGACCCGCTGTACGGCTACCAGACCGTCAATGTCGAGGCCCAGGCCCATGACCCGCATTCGCTGCTGAACTGGAACCGCCGCCTGCTGGCGGTGCGCAACCAGCAGAAGGCCTTTGGCCGCGGCACCCTGCGCACGCTTACCCCGCGCAACCGGCGCATCCTCGCGTACCTGCGCGAATACACCGATGCCGAGGGCAACAGCGAAGTCATCCTGTGTGTCGCCAACGTTTCGCGCGCAGCGCAGGCTGCCGAGCTCGAACTGTCACAGTACGCCGACAAAGTACCGGTGGAGATGCTGGGCGGCAGCGCCTTCCCGCCGATCGGCCAGTTGCCGTTCCTGCTGACCTTGCCGCCCTATGCGTTCTACTGGTTCCTGCTGGCCGCGCACGACCGCATGCCCAGCTGGCACGTTCAACCGACTGAGGGATTGCCGGAATTGACCACATTGGTGTTGCGCAAACGCATGGAAGAACTGCTCGAAGCCCCTTCGCGCGACACCCTCGAAGGCTCGGTATTGCCGCAATACCTGCCCAAACGCCGTTGGTTCGCCGGCAAGGAGGGGCCGATCGACCAGGTGCGCCTCCGTTATGGCGTGCGCTTCGGCACGGCCAGCACGCCGGTGCTGTGGAGCGAGATCGAAGTGCTCGGTGATGGGGTGGCCAACCAGTACCAGCTGCCGTTCGGCTTCCTGCCTGAAGAGCACATCAACAGCGCGTTGCCGCAACAGCTGGCGCTGTCGCGGGTACGCCGCAGCCACCAGGTGGGCCTGATCACCGATGCCTTCGTGCTCGAACCCTTCATTCGCGCCGTGCTGCGTGCCTGCCAGGACGGCATGCGCCTGCCTTGCGGCAACGGTCAGGGCGAATTGCGCTTTGCCTGCACCGAACAACTGGCCAGGCTGGAACTCGATGAGCAGAGTGAAGTGCGCTACCTGAGCGCCGAGCAGTCCAACAGCTCGGTGGTGGTCGCCGATCGCCTGGTGCTCAAGCTGATCCGCCGGGTAAACCCAGGTACTCACCCGGAGCTGGAAATGAGTGCTTACCTGACGGCTGCCGGCTTTACCAATATCTCGCCGCTGCTGGCCTGGGTCAGCCGTGTGGACGAAAGCGACGCACCGCACCTGCTGATGATCGCCCAGGGCTACCTGAGCAACCAGGGCGATGCCTGGGCCTGGACCCAGAACACCCTGGAGCGGGCGATCCGTGACGAGATGGAGCCGACCCGCACTGATCCCGAAGCGCATACCGATGCCCTGGCCGAACTGAACGGATTCGCCGCCTTGCTTGGCCAACGCCTGGGTGAAATGCACCTGCTCCTGGCCGCGCCGAGTGAAGACGCGGCGTTCCAGCCGCAGGTCAGCGGTGGCCAGGACAGCGCGCGCTGGAGCAGGCAGATCAATGCAGAACTCACCCATGCGCTGGACCTGCTTGCCCAGCACCGCGATCAACTGGACAGCGACAGCCAGGCCCTGGTCGACGACCTGCAGGAGCAACGTGAGGGCCTCGTCCAGCACATTGAAAACCTCGCCAATCAGGCCCAGGGTGGCCTGTTGATGCGGGTGCACGGCGACCTGCACCTGGGGCAAGTGCTGGTGGTGCAGGGCGATGCCTACCTGATCGATTTCGAGGGTGAACCTTCACGCCCACTGGAGGAACGTCGGGCCAAGCACAGCCCGTACAAGGATGTCAGCGGCGTCCTGCGATCCTTCGACTATGCTGCTGCGATGATCCTGCGCAGCGCCTCGGCGGTAGACCTCTCCGAGGCAGCACGGCAGGCTCGTCAGCGGGTTGCCCGGCAGTACCTGCATCAGTCGCGTCACGCCTTCGTCGAAGCCTATGGCCTGGCCACCGCCGCCATGCCCCACGCCTGGCTGCAGGCCGAGGGCGAGCGCGCCGCACTGGAATTGTTCTGCCTGGAAAAAGCCGCCTACGAGATTACCTATGAAGCCGAGAACCGGCCAAGTTGGCTGGCCGTGCCTTTGCATGGCTTGCATGGATTGATCAGTACCTGGGGAGAGTCATAGATGAATGCAACTACGCGTGACAACGGTGGCCTTCGGCAGCGGGAGCTCGATGCCCTTGCCCGCGCCGAGCACGCCGATCCGTTTGCAGTACTGGGCCCCCATGGCGATGGTGCGGGTGGCAGCTGGGTGCGCGCCTTTCTGCCCGGTGCCTTGAATGCACGGGTACTCGCCCGGCAGGACGGGCGGGTGCTGGCCGAAATGGTGCAGGGCAGCCTGCCTGGGCTGTTCACCGCGCACCTGGATGAGGCACAGCCGTACCTGCTGCAGGTCGGCTGGGCCGGTGGCGAGCAGATTTCCGAAGATCCTTACAGCTTTGGCCCGCAACTGGGCGACATGGACCTTTACCTGTTCGCCGAGGGCAACCACCGCGACCTGTCCGGGCGCTTCGGCGCCCAGCCGATCGAGGTCGACGGCGTCCAGGGGGTGTGCTTCTCGGTGTGGGCACCGAACGCCCGGCGGGTTTCAGTGGTGGGCGAGTTCAACAACTGGGACGGCCGCCGCCACCCCATGCGCCTGCGTCACAGTGCCGGGGTCTGGGAGTTGTTCGTGCCGCGGCTGGGCGTGGGCGAAACCTACAAGTTCGAAGTGCTGGGCAAGGAGGGTGTGCTGCCGCTGAAGGCCGACCCGTTGGCCCGTGCGACTGAGCTGCCGCCCAGTACCGCATCGAAGGTGGCGGGTGAACTCAGCCATGACTGGCAGGACCAGGACTGGATGGAGCACCGCGCCCAGCGCCATGCCTACAGTGCACCGCTGTCGATCTACGAGCTGCACGTGGGCTCCTGGCGCTGCGAAATGAACGACCTGGGTGAAGTGGCGCGGTTCTACAACTGGCGTGAACTGGCCGAACGCCTGGTGCCGTATGTGCAGGAACTGGGGTTTACCCACATCGAACTGCTGCCGATCATGGAGCACCCGTTCGGCGGTTCGTGGGGCTACCAGCCGCTGTCGCTGTTCGCGCCGACCTCGCGATACGGCACCGCCGAGGACTTCGCCGCCTTCGTCGACGCCTGCCACCAGGGCGGCATTGGCGTGATTCTCGACTGGGTGCCCGCGCATTTCCCCACCGACGAACATGGCCTGGCGCGCTTCGATGGCACGGCACTGTATGAGTACGACAATCCCCATGAAGGTTTTCACCAGGACTGGAACACGCTGATCTACAACCTGGGCCGTAACGAGGTGCGCGGCTTCATGCTGGCGTCGGCGTTGCACTGGCTCAAGCACTTCCACATCGACGGCCTGCGTGTCGACGCGGTGGCCTCGATGCTGTACCGCGACTATTCGCGCAAGGCCGGCGAATGGGTGCCCAACCGCCATGGCGGGCGCGAAAATCTCGAAGCCATCGACTTCATCCGCCACCTCAACGGCGTGGCCGCCGTCGAGGCGCCAGGCGCGCTGATCATCGCCGAGGAATCCACGGCTTGGCCGGGCGTCAGCCAGCCGATCCAGCAGGGCGGGCTGGGCTTCGCCTACAAGTGGAACATGGGCTGGATGCACGACACCCTGCACTACATCCAGAACGACCCGGTGCATCGAACCTATCACCACAATGAGATGAGCTTCGGTCTGATCTACGCCTATTCCGAGTACTTCATCCTGCCGATCTCCCATGACGAGGTGGTGCACGGCAAGCACTCGCTGATCGACAAGATGCCAGGGGATCGTTGGCAGAAGTTCGCCAACCTGCGCGCCTACCTGACGTTCATGTGGACCCACCCGGGCAAGAAGCTGCTGTTCATGGGTTGCGAGTTCGGCCAGTGGCGCGAGTGGAACCATGATCACGAGCTGGACTGGTACCTGCTGCAGTATCCCGAGCATCAGGGTGTGCAGCGCCTGGTCGGTGACCTCAACCGGCTGTACCGCGAGCTGCCGGCGCTGCATGAGCAGGACTGCCAGCCCCAGGGTTTCCAGTGGCTGATCGGTGATGACGCGCACAACAGCGTGTATGCCTGGCTGCGCTGGAGCAGCCAGGGCGAGCCGCTGCTGGTGGTGGCCAACTTCACCCCGGTGCCGCGCGAGGGGTATCGGATTGGCGTGCCGTTCGGGGAGCGTTGGCAGGAGCTGCTCAACAGTGATGCCGGGCTGTATGCCGGATCGAACGTGGGCAACCTGGGGGCGGTGGAAAGCGAGGCGGTGGCCAGTCATGGGCAGCCGCTTTCGCTGGCCTTGAACCTGCCGCCGCTTGGGGTGTTGGTGATGAAGCCGGCCTGATCGTTTGTCTGTACCGGCCTCTTCGCGGGACAAGCCCGCTCCCACAGGTACCCCACAGTTATCAAGTACTGTGGGGTACCTGTGGGAGCGGGCTTGTCCCGCGAAGAGGCCGATCCTGCCTACCACCGCATCCGAACCCCAAGGCTCCCGATCAACCCATTCAAATCATTGCCATCCACATCACTGCTGTAATTGGCACTGAAGTACAACACATGTCTCTTGCACCTGATAGAAATGCCAGTTTATTTATTTTCATCGCCAGGTAGCATAAATCACTTGCAAATCGTTGGTCTTGATTGTCGAAAATCGTCATGAGGAAGCAAGGATGAGTACTTTACAGAGGCAGGCAGAGGCTGGTGCAAAACCTAATGCTCTGTACTTTTATCAGGGTGACGCTCTAGTCGTGGAAGTTTCTGGGCAGCACAGGAGGCAGATACTATGGGGGCAAGAGCAGGCACTGGCTCAAATCGAGAGTATACAGCCACCCAAGATGCTCCAAGTCGATCGCAATAATTCCGTTCTAAGCGTGGCGTCTGTTCCAATGGTTTATTCACCCTATGGTCATCTGGACCCTGAACAAACAACGGCATTGCTAGCATTTAATGGCCAGCGCCGCGATGCTGCGGCTCAGGGGTATCACTTGGGCAATGGGCACCGATTGCTAAGCTCGAGCCGATGCCGCTTTGGCAGTCCTGATGTGCTTAGTCCTTTTGGTGTCGGGGGGATAAATGCTTACGCTTATTGCTTGGGTGATCCGGTTAATAATATCGATCCATCAGGACATTTCAGTATTCGTGCCTGGCTCCGCACTAGTAAGGTTGCAGTCAATTATAGGCTGTGGAAAGCTGAGCGCATGAGTGATAGGGCGTTCAACATGACAGAGAAGCTCTACGGGTTAGAAAGGGGTATCGAGGCGACAACGGCGCATTTGAACAAGTACATTAAGACTGGAGGGGCCGAGTATAAAGCCGGGTACAAACGTAATATTCAGCTTGAATTTAGTCAAATAAGATACGCTGGAAAGACAAGGGTTCACTTCGAGAAATATCAACGTAAAATTGTTGAATTGGAGGCTATGGTGCTTGAAGGTAGTGGTGCGGCAATCGAGAAAACACCCCTCAAGGAGATGAGCAAGTCAGCATTTTCTGGTTTTATTTACGCGGAACAATTTCGAACGAGCGATTTCTGGCTTACTACGCGCCTCATTAATGTGCGATCTGGTCTAGAGCAGATGGGTGATGTGTTCAGAAGTCATCAGTTATTAACAAAAGGTAAGGGCATGAGGTATCTATTGCCAAAAATGCCTGATTGATTCCAAGTATGAAGTGAAGAGTTCAGAGCTGGATTAAAGTTATGTGTCACATTTGCTGTTGGTGAACCCGCTCAGTCTTCGCAGTGTGCCTGAGCGGGTCACATTTCAAAGGCCGATCCTGCCTACCACCGCATCCGAACCCCAAGGCTCCCAATCAGCCCATTCAGATCATTGCCATCCACATCACTGCTGTAATCGGCACTGACAAACAGCGCCACCGCCGGCGTCACCCGCGCCACCAGCCCCAAGCCCAGTTCCACCGTGGTCGAATAGCGCGAGCTGGAGATCTTGTCGACCTGGTCCAGCTTGACCTCGTCGGAATCGCTGAAGTCATACCAGACGTTGGTGCGCACATAGGGCTCGATCGGCATGCCGCGCAGGTCGTAGCTCCCGGACAACTTGGCGCCGACCCGGCCGCTCCAGGAGGGCTGGCTGTCGAATGCCTGCAAGGTTTCTTCCTGCACCTGATTACCCGGGAAGAAGCGCTGGTTGATCAACTGCGCCTGCGGCTCGATCACCCAGGTGCCCCCTAGGCGAATCGGGTAGCCGCCCTCCACGGAAAAGGTCATGGCATGACCGCTGTCGTTCAGGCGTTGGCCGCTGTCGCCACGGCCCATGACATCGATACGCGAGCCCATGGCCACGGCATCCAGGTGCCAGCCCTGCTCATGGGTCATGCTCCAGTACACGCCCAGGCTCTCGCCGCTGAGATTGACCGCATTGCGTTGCTTGTCGCCCAGCAAGGGACGCATCCCGCTGAAGCTGCTTTGCAGGTTGTTGTGACCCACGAAGATGCCCGCACGGTGCACATTACCGTCGGTGGTTTCACGCACGAACAGGTCTGGGCCGATCGTCAGTTGCTGGCTGGGCGCTTCCAATTGCTCGGGCGGCTGGGCCCCGGGCCGTGGGGTGGCCGGGAAGAACTGGGTCCACTGGCTGGCTATCAGGTCAGGCACCGCCTGGCCATGGCGCTCGCTCATCCTGTCGGTGAACGCGTTCAGGGTGCCCTGGCTCAGGCCGCTGACGGTGACCGGGTCGAGCGATAGCTGGGGCACGGCCGGTTGTTGCAGGAAACCGGAGGACATGGGGTCGTCCTGCAGGTCGAAGGCGAAGGTTTCCACCGGGGTTGCCAGAAGCATCGACGTGGAAACCGCGTAGAAAATACGATCGAAGCGCAACGGAATCGAAGTGCTTTTCATGGCGGATCTCCTCTGTTTTCTTGTTGTACAGCCCAAAGCCCTGGTCGGTTGTCACGAGCTGTACGGCAAAAACAGAGCGACGCAAACCATCACGCCAGCTTTCGCAAGCGCGCACGAAGGCGCGAGCTAAAGGCCCGGCACGAGTTTTCTACGACTAGGTAATAGTTCAGCTAAGGTGAGACGGGGGGTTGCGTCAAGAATGTGTTAAAAAATCGGACACCCCTTCTGTAAGGTGGTAATGCTTTGATTTCAATAGCAAAAGTGAGGGGGATAGTGGGGTTCGTTATTTGCCGCTGTGTGGCTATGCCGAATCATTGCTACAGCCTGACTTCCACGGCCAACGGCAGATGATCGGAGAGGTGGGTCCACGGTTTGTGACCGAGAATTCTGGGCGCATGGCTGTCGGCATTGCGCAGGTAGATACGGTCCAGGGCCAGTAATGGCAGGCGCGCCGGATACGTGCGCGCGAGCAATCCGTGGTGGCGTTCGAACGCCTCGTGCAGGTCGCGTTGCAGGCGCAGGGTGCGGTTGCCGCGCAGCTTCCAGTCGTTGAAATCACCGGCGATGATCACCGGGTCATCGCCTGGCAGTGCATCGAGCAGTTGGCGCAGCAGCTGCAATTGTTGTTGCCGGTGGCTTTCCAGCAACGACAGGTGCACGCAGATGGCATGCACCGGGCGCTGGCCAGGCACGTCGAGAATGCAGTGCAACAGGCCGCGCCGCTCGGGGCCGGTGATCGACACGTCGAGGTTGCGGTGCTCGATGATCGGGTACTTCGACAGCAGCGCGTTGCCGTGATGGCCGTCGGGGTAGACCGCATTGCGACCGTAGGCGAAGTCGCTCCACATGCTGTCGGCGAGAAACTCGTATTGCGAGGTCTGTGGCCAGCCGGGGTAGCGCGCGGCATGCCGGTCGTGGCTGCCGAGGACTTCCTGGAGAAACACGATATCGGCCTGGGTGCTGCGCACCGCTTCGCGCAGTTCGGGCAGGATGAAGCGTCGGTTGAAGGCCGTGAAGCCCTTGTGCGTATTGACCGTCAGCACCCGCAGCCGGTGCACGGCCGGGGCCTGGTTGACACGGGCGAAACCTGGACGGCCGGCTTCGGGGTTCACGGTGGCTCCTTGAATGAGGATGTGGTCTCTACCGGCCCCATCGCCGGCAAGCCGGCTCCCACAAGTACCCCACAGTGCTCAAGACCTGTGCTGTACCTGTGGGAGCCGGCTTGCCGGCGATAGGGCCGGTACAGGCCACAGATAACCTTGGGACAGGCGAAGGCCCCCGGGTTCAGTCTTCCTCGCGTTGCAACACCATCAGCAGAAACGAGCGCCCCTTGACCTCGAAGGTGGTGTCGAACTGCAAATGCTGCGGCTTGCGCATCTCTGGGCGGTCGGTGTCGACCAGGCAGCTCCAGTAGTCACCTTCCGGCACCGTCGGCAACTGGAAGGGCACCACATCATGGTGCGCGTTGACGATCAGCAGCATGGTCGCCTCCGAGCCCGGCCGGGCAATGCCACTGACCTGCGCGCGCCCGTCGATCAGCATGCCCAGGCAACGCCCATGGGGGTCTTCCCACTGCTCCACGGTCATCTCGCTGCCATCGGGCGCCAGCCAGGTCACATCCTTGACCCCGATGGCCTCGTTGTAGTCGCCCACCAGAAAGCGCGAGCGGCGCAGCACCGGGTAGGCCAGGCGCAGGCGGGTCAAGCGTTTGACGAATGCCAGCAGCGCTTTACCGTCCTCATCCAGGTCCCAGTTTATCCAGCCGATCTCGCTGTCCTGGCAGTAGGCATTGTTGTTGCCGTGCTGGGTACGGCTGAACTCATCGCCGGCGACGATCATCGGCGTGCCCTGGGCCAGCAGCAAGGTCGCGAAGTAGTTGCGCATCTGGCGCATGCGCAGGGCATTGATCTCGGGGTCGTCGGTGGGGCCTTCGACGCCGCAGTTCCACGACAGGTTGTTGTCGGTGCCGTCCTGGTTGTTCTCGTCGTTGTCCTCGTTGTGCTTGCTGTTGTACGACACCAGGTCGCGCAGGGTGAAGCCATCGTGGGCGGTGACGAAGTTGACCGAGGCATAGGGCCGTCGGCCACGGTTGTTGAACATGTCGCCCGAGGCGGTCATGCGCGAGGCGAAGTCGGCCAGCTGGCCTTCATCGCCTTTCCAGAAGGCGCGCACGGTGTCGCGAAAGCGATCGTTCCATTCCGCCCAGCCGGGTGCGAAGTTGCCCACCTGGTAGCCGCCCGGGCCGCAGTCCCAAGGCTCGGCAATGAGTTTGACCTGGCTGAGCATCGGGTCCTGGCGGCAGGCCACGAGGAAGCCGTGGCGTTCGCTGTAGCCGTCGTGGTAGCGACCCAGGATGGTCGCCAGGTCGAAGCGAAAGCCATCCACGTGCATTTCGCCGGCCCAGTAGCGCAGCGAATCGGTGACCAGCTGCAGGACGCACGGGTGGCTGAGGTCGAGGGTGTTGCCGGTGCCGGAATCGTTGATGTAGTAGCGTTTGTCGTCGGGCTTGAGCCGGTAGTAGGAGGCATTGTCGATACCGCGCATCGACAAGGTCGGGCCGCGTTCGTTGCCTTCGGCGGTGTGGTTGTAGACCACATCGAGAATCACCTCCAGGCCTGCGTCGTGCAGGTGCGCGACCATTTCCTTGAACTCGGCGATCTTGCCGCTGGCCAGGTAGCGCGGGTGGGGCGCGAAGAAGGCGATGCTGTTGTAGCCCCAGTAGTTGTTCAGGCCCTTGTCCAGCAGGTGCTGGTCGTTGACGAAGGCGTGGATCGGCAGCAGCTCGATGCTCGACACGCCAAGGTCCTTGATGTGCTTTAGCAGCTCATCGTTGGCCAAGCCGGCGAAGGTGCCGCGAAGTGCTTCGGGCACCGCGGGGTGGCGCATGCTGATGCCGCGGGCATGGGCTTCGTAGAGGATGGTGCGCTCCCACGGGACCAGCACGCGTTGGTCGCGGCCCCAGGTGAAGGCCGGGTCGATCACTTTGCATTTGGGTACGAAGGGTGCGCTGTCGCGTTCATCGAACGACAGGTCGCCGTCGGGGTGGCCGATGGTGTAGCCGAACAGCGCCTCGGACCATTTCAGGCTGCCGACCAGTTGCTTGGCGTAGGGGTCGATCAGCAGCTTGTTGGGGTTGAAGCGGTGGCCGTTCTGCGGTTCGTAGGGGCCGTGTACACGGTAGCCGTAGATCAGCCCGGGATGGGCGTCGGGCAAATAGCCGTGGTAGATCTCGTCGGTGTATTCGGGCAGCTCGATGCGTTCGATTTCCTGCTCGCCGCTGGCGTCGAACAGGCACAGTTCAACCTTGGTGGCGTTGGCCGAGAACAGGGCGAAGTTGACACCCAGGCCGTCCCAGGTGGCACCGAGTGGGAAGGGCATGCCTTCACGGATGCGCGACGGGGCGACGGAGCGGGTTTTCTTCGGGGTGCGGGGGCTCATGGCAGTCCTCGATTGGCCGGGGGGAAGGGGGGGCAGTAGCGGCCCCTATCGCCGGCTTGCCGGCGATAGGGCCGGGACAGGCTCAGCCGGCAGTGGGTTTCTTCACCGCCCTGGGCTTCTTCGCCGCTGCCGGTTTAGCCCCAGGCAAGGCGGCCACTTTCGGCTCGGCAGGGGCCTTGGGCTTGGCCGCTGCCTTCTTGCGTGGCGCCACCTTGGGCGCCAGCGCCTCGGCCTCGGCCAGCTTGCGCGCCATGTCCCAGTGGCGCTCCTCCTGGCCGGCGGGCTTACCCTCCGATTCCCAGATCTGGTAGGCGAATTCGCGAATACGTTTTTCTTCAACACTCATCATGACGCTCCTGATGCTCAAGATTGTTGTATCAACAAATTGACCGGAAACTCCGCCAGCACCGCGCGCAACATCAGCTCCTTTGAAGGGCTGACCGCGGCACTGGAGAAAAGTCCCGTCGAATTGGCAGGCGACAAGGCAAACGGCAAGATCACCCGGGTGTCGTCCCAGTTCTGCGCCGGGATCAACGGTGTCGTGGCGCCGCCCAACAGGCCGCTGGCCAGGCGCGGGGCGACGATGATGGCGCGCTGGCCTTCACCCAGGCGGGCGAACGCCAGCACCTTGTCGGCATGCCGGCCCTGCACGGTCAGTGGCAGGTAGGCACCGCGACGGAACAGCTCGGCGTGGGCCAGGCGGCAGTCCAGCACCCGGGCCACCAAGGCCTGCTTGATGCGGCCGTCTCGCCACTGGGCAAGCAGCTCGGCAGGCGCGGTGGCGTCGTCCAGGGTGCGACGCCTGGCAGCGTAGTCCACGGCGCTGCGGTTGTCCGGGTCGACCAGGCTGAAATCCCAGTATTCATTGCCCTGGTACAGGTCGGGCACGCCCGGCACGGTCATGCGCAGCAGGGCCTGGACCAGCCCGTTGAGCGCACCGGGACAGGCGATCAGTTGCGCGGCATCGGCCAGCGACTGGCGCAGTTGCTGGTTCTCGCGGCCTTGCAGCAGGCCATCGACATAGGCCGCGCAAGCCGCTTCGTAGGCTTCGTTCGGTGCGTTCCAGCTGCTGCGCAACTTGGCTTCACGCAGCGCCTTCTGCTGCCATTGGCGGATGCGTTCGGCATAGCCGCGCACCGCGTTGTCATCGTGCAGGTCCAGTGTCAGCGGCCAACTGCCGAGCAGGGTTTGCAGCAACATCAATTCATCACCCGGGCTCGGCGCCGGGCCATCGTCCAGCTGCTCGCGCAGCGGGGCCGCCAGCTCGCGCCAGTGTTCCACCCGGCTGGCCAGCCACGGGCCCCGCTCGCTCAATACCGCCAGGCGCGCACGGGTGTCTTCGCCGCGCTTGTGGTCGTGGGTGGCGGTGGCCAGCAAGCTGTCGGGGAAGTCACGCAGACGGCGCTGGGCTTCGTTGTGGAAGTACTCGGGGCCGGCACTGAAACGCTCGGCTTCGAAGCCGACGTCGTTGCGCGACAGCAGCCGCGCCGAGCGGTAGAAGGCGGTGTCTTCCACCGCCTTGGCCGCACTGGGTGCGGTCAGCTGCTGGAAGCGCACGCAGGCATGGCGCAGGTGCTTGCGTGGCCGGCCGGGGGGCAGTTGGCGCCAGGGCTGGCCGCCCAGCCACTGGGCCAGTTGATCGAGCAACGGCCAGTCGGCCTCGGCCAGGTCGTGGCGGGCATTGGTCAGCGCCTGCTGGAAGAATTTTTCGTCCTCGGCCGGACGGCCGCAGGCATTGAAGTAGGTGCGGTACACCGGGTAGTGCGCGACCAGTGCCTGCAGCGCCCGGCGGATGGCGCCGAGGGTCAGGTCGCGGGTCATCAGGTCATCGCGGGCCACCTGCAGCAGCGCCAGGGCCACCGATTCGCAGTCGCCGGCCAGGCTGGCGTTGAGCACCAGGTGGCGGGCCTGACGTACTTCTTCGGCAAACTCGGGGCGTTCGCTGACGGTGCTCCAGAGCTCGGTCAGTGGCGCTTCGCCGGCAGGGTCGTGCTGCAGCAGCGACACCTGGTTCATGAATTCGTAGCCGGTGGTGCCGTCGGTGAGCCAGTCGCGGTGCAGGTGTTCGTCGCTACCCAGGATCTTTTCCACATAGATCGGGAAATGCTCCGCAGCCGCTGACAGCGGCCGCCTGCCGAGCAGCGCAGTCACGCGCCGGCGCAGCTTGCGGCAGTACCCGCGTGGGTCGGCCAAACCGTCGATATGGTCGATGCGCAAGCCGTCCACCAGGCCACGCTCGATCAGCTCGAACAGCTTGGCGTGGGTCGCTTCGAACACCACTGCGCGCTCTACCCGCAAGCCACCCAGTTCGTTGATGTCGAAAAATCGCCGCCAGTTGATGTCGTCGGCGGCGGTGCGCCAGCTGGCCAGGCGATAGCTCTGGCGCTCCAGCAGCAGGTGCAGGCGCTTGAAGCCGTCTTCGCTGCGGCTGTCGAAGGCCCTCAGGGCGGACTGCAGGTCGGCGCCTTCGGCCACCAGGCGTGCCAGCTCGGCGTGCAAGTGCTGGGCGCTGGACAGGGGCGCGGCGTCCTCGTGCAGGGCGGTGAAATGCGCAGCCAGCGCCTGCAGGGCAGGCTCCGGGCTCAGGGACAGTATCCAGCCGTAGTCGACCGGGCAGATCGGGAAGCGGTGGTCGTAGTGGGCGATCTGCAGCACGCCATGCTGGGCATCGAACTGCAGCGGGATCTCACCGTGCTTCAGCGCCAGGCCATATTCGCTGGCGAGAAAGGGCAGTAACAGCTGGCCAGCCAGCAAGGGGTCGCTGGAATGCCACTGGATATCGAAGAATTCGGCATACGGGCTGCGCCGGCCCCAGGCCAGCAGGCTCTGCCACCACGGGTTGTCGGCGCCGCCCACGGCCATGTGATTGGACACGGTGTCGAGGATCAGCCCCATGCCGTGCTGGCGCAGGGCGGTCACCAGGCGCTCCAGCGCGGCCTCGCCACCGAGCTCCGGGTTGACCTGGGTCGGGTCGACGACATCGTAGCCGTGGCGCGAGCCGGCGCGCGCCTTGAGGATCGGCGAGGCGTACACATGGCTGATGCCCAGCTGGGCGAAGTAGGGCACCAGCGGCACGGCATGGTCGAGCGTGAAGTCGCTGTGCAGTTGCAGGCGCACGGTCGCGGTCAGTGGCTTCATCGGTCACGCTCCCAGGCTTGTTCGCGGGCTTGGGCCAGCAGCTCCAGGCGGCGAGCGGCGTCTTCGTCGTCGAGCAGTTCAGCCACGGGCGCGGCGAAGCGCCGACGCCAGTTGGGATGGCCTTGGGTAGTCCCCGGCAGGTTGGGTTGCTCATCGCTGCCGAGCAGGTCTTCCAGCGGAATCAGCACCAACGGGGCGCGGGTATGGCCGACGTAACGGATGGCGGCATCGATCAAGGCATCGTTGTCCGCTTGCGGGCCGTAGTTGGCTTCCAGGGTACGGCGCAGGCCGTCTCGCTCCTTCTGCCGTTCGTGCCGCCAGTGCAGCTCGCTGGTGGCGTCGATCAGTTGCAGGCGCTGGTTCCAGTCGATGTCGCGACTCTGCAGCCAGCCGGCCAGCGGTGCCAGGTCGTGGGTGCCGGTGGTGGCCAGGGCGTTGTCCGGCCAGTCGAGGATCGGTTTGAAGTGCCCGGGCTGGGTCTGTTCGAAGGGCAGTACACGCATGCCCAAAACCGCTTTGTCGGCCAGCTGTTCGCGCAGGCCTTCGGGCACCGTGCCAAGGTCTTCGCCGAGGATGATCGCCTGGTGGCGCACTGACTCCAGGGCCAGCAGGCGCAGCAGGTCTTGCAGCGGATAGTGGAGGTAGGCGCCTTCGCTGGGCTTGCAGCCACGCGGGATTAGCCACAGCCGGCGCAGGCCCATCACATGGTCGATGCGCAGGCCGCCCGCGTGCGCCAGGTTAGCCCGCAGCATTTCGATGAAGGCGCGATAGCCATTGCGCTTGAGGCCTTCGGGCGAGAACGCGCAGATGCCCCAGTCTTGCCCGGTGCGGTTGAGGATGTCGGGTGGCGCGCCGACCTTGAGGTTGGCCAGCAGCTCGTCCTGGCGGCTCCAGGCCTGGCTGCCGGCACCGTCGGCGCCCACCGCCAGGTCGGCGATCAGGCCGACCGCCATGCCATTGCTGCGCGCGGCCTCCTGGGCGCGTTGCAGGCTGCGTTCGGTCAGCCATTGGCAAAAGGCGTGGAACTCGACCTTGGCCGGGTAGGCGTCGGCGAAGGCTTCGACTTCAGGGTGGTAAGGGTCGTGCCAGGCGCTGGGCCAGTTGCGCCAGTCGCCGCCCAGGCCATGGTCGACGGCTTGCGCCTGCAGCACTTCGAAACGGCAATGGTGCTCCAGCGCCTGGCCTGCCGCCTCGCGGTAGCTGTCGAAATCCTTGCGCAACGGGTGCTCGCCCTGGCTGAAGTCCTGGTACAGCGCTTCGAGCAGGTGGAGCCGGGCGTTGGCAGCCCGTGGCCAGTCCACCAGCGGGCGCTGTTCCAGGTCTTCGAGGGTTTCTTCCAGGCCGCAGGCCTCGATGGCCATGCGCACGGCACGCTCGCCGAGAATGGCTGCGGGGCTGGCATAGAGGGTATTGAGCAGCAGGCGGCTGGACGGTGAATAGGGGCTGTAGTGCAGTTGATCGACCGCCGACAGGGCATGGATCGGGCTGATGGCCAAGGCATCGGCCCCGCGCTCGGCGGCGCTGCGGGCCAGTTGCTCCAGCGCCAGGCAGTCGCCAAAGCCGCCGTCGCCCGTGCGGCGCAGGCTGTACAGCTGCACGGCAAGGCCCCAGCAGCGCGGCGGTGGCGGCTGCACGGCGTCTTCCAGGCCATGGCAGCGCAGCGGCGCCACGGCCAGGGTGAAGCTGCGGCCGTCGATAGCGACCTGGTGGTAGCCGATGGGCAGCTCGCCCGGCAGGCGCGCCTGGGCGTCGAGCGCGACGCTGCGCTGGCTGCCATCCTCCAGCGTGCACTGTACGGCGCTGGCGGGCTTGAAGTAGTGAGCCAGCGCGAGTGGCTGGCCAACGTCGGCGGTCAGCAGTGGCGGCAGGTGCTGGCGGTCCTCGGCGGTTTCCACCGCTTGCAGGCTGCTGCGCAGGGCGCTGTCGTCGGCGGCCGGGTGGCCGAGGCCTTCGAGGACCTTGCGCAGCACTTCATCGGTCACCTGCTGCGGGCGGTTGTTGGCGTCGATCCAGTCGCGGGCCAGGCCGACACGGGCGGCCAGGCGGTGCAGGACGGTTTCGCTCATGGGCTCTCCTGGCCAGGTGCAAGCAGGCTGACCACGCAGCTGTAGGCAGACAGCGTGGTGTCGGGGTGCTGGGTGTCGCTGCTGTCGAACAGGCGGTTTTCGGCGGCGGGCAACGCGACCGCCTGCGCAGTGGCAGCCAGGTTCAGGTCGATGCGCAAGGTATTGCCATCGCCCAGGCGCCAGCGTGCGGTCAAGGCCTTGTCGCCCAGCACCTCGGCGCCCAGCGCGCGGCTGCCGGGCAGGTGTGGGATGACGTGGCGCCGGCGCAGCGCGAGCAGCTGTTGATAAAGGCCATGCCAGCCGGCAATGACCTCCTGGCGCTGTGGCCGTGAGGCTTCGAAGGTCTGTTCGGCATTGGGGTCGGGAATGCGCTCGCGCTGTGCGGGGTCGGCGAAGGCATTGAAGTGGGCGAACTCGCCACGGCGGCCTTCGCGCACGGCATCGGCCAGTTCGTCGTGGAAGTCGGTGAAGAACAGGAACGGCCGGCAACTGCCGTCGTCGTCGCCCATGAACAACAGCGGGATCATCGGTGCCAGCAGCAACAGACCGGTCGCGGCCCTCAGGGCTGGCGGCGGGCACAGGCGCGTGAGGCGCTCGCCCAGGGCGCGGTTGCCGATCTGGTCGTGGTTCTGCAGGAACAACACGAATGAACTGGGCGCCAGGTGGCCGCTGGGTTCGCCGCGTGGCGTGCCGTGGCGGTTGGCCTGGCCCTGGAACACGAAGCCTTCGGCCAGGCAGCGGGCCAACTGGTCGATGGGCCGTTGCTGGTAGTCGGCGTAGTAGCCTTCGGTTTCGCCGGTCAGCAGCACGTGCAGGGCATTGTGGCCGTCATCGTTCCACTGGGCATCGAAGCCCTGTTCGAGCAACGCGGCCTGATTGTGCTCGTTCTCCAGCACCAGCCAGACGTGCCGGCCGGGTTCCACGGCGGCGCGCACCCGCTGGGCCAGCTCGACGAGAAAGTCGGGCTGGTCGATGGCGTGCACCGCGTCCAGGCGAAGACCGTCGCAGCGGTAGTCGCACAGCCACATCAGGGCGTTCTGAATGAAGTACTCGCGCACCTGGGGGCGGCGAAAATCGATGGCGGCGCCCCAGGGCGTCTGCCGGTCCTCGCGAAAGAACGGGCTGGCGTACTGGTGCAGGTAATTGCCGTCGGGGCCGAAATGGTTGTAGACCACGTCCACCAGCACCATCAGGCCCTGGCCGTGGGCGCTGTCGACCAGCGTGCACAGTTGCTCGGGGCTGCCGTAACTGTGCTGCGGTGCATAAGGCAGTACGCCGTCATATCCCCAGTTGCGCTCGCCGGGGAACTGCCCGAGGGGCATCAGCTCGATGGCGCTGATGCCCAGCTCGGCCAGGCGCGGCAAATGCCGGGCAACCCCGTCGTAGCCATCGAGCACACCGACGTGCAGCTCCTGGATCACCGCTTCGTGCCACGGGCGCCCCTGCCAGGGGTGTTGCCAGGCATAGGCCTGGGTGTCGACCAGCTGGCTCGGTCCCTGCACACCTTCGGGCTGGTAGCGCGACGCCGGATCGGCCACCTGCAATTGGCCGTCGATGCGGTAGTAGTAACGGTCACCGGCCTGACACGGGGCAACCCCCGTGTACCAGCCATCGTCATCGGGTAGCAGCGCGATGGCCGGCTGCTGCTCCAGTTCCAAGCTCACGCTGCGCGCGTCGGGCGCCCACAGGGCGAAGCGCGCCGACGTGGCGTCCAATAGGTGTGCGCCATGCCTGTGCATCTTCGACCCTCGCTCAGTAGTGGCTGAACTGTGTCTGCTTGACCAGGTCCTCGTAGAGGCGGGCATAGGGTTCTACCGCCTGGCACCAGTTGAACGGCTGGGTCATGGACAGGCAGCGCATGGCATTGAGCAGGTTCTTCTTGCCGTAGACATAGAAGGCTCGGCTCAGCGCCTCGCGGTAGCTTTCCACGGTCGACTCATCGAACAGGAATCCGGTGACGCCGTTCTCGATGGTGTCGGCAAGGCCGCCGGTGTTGCGTGCCACCGGTAACGAACCGAAACGCTGCGCGTACATCTGGCTCAGGCCGCAGGGCTCGTAGCGCGAAGGCATGAGCAAGAAATCGCTGCCGGCGAACATGCGCCGGGCGTCGGTTTCGTTGAAGCCGATGCGTACACCGATGCGGCCCGGGTGGCGCACCGCCAGCTCGCGCATGGCCTGTTCTTCTTCCGGCTCGCCGCGCCCGATGATGGCGATCTGGCCACCCTGTTCGACGATGTAGTCGGCCACGCCCAGAGTCAGGTCCAAGCCTTTCTGATAGACCAGACGCGAGACCACGGCGAACAGCGGCCCGGTAGAGGGTTCAAGCTCGAACAGGCGGCGTACTTCTTCGGCATTGCGCGCCTTGCCGTCCCAGTCGTTGATGCTGAAGTTGTGCTGCAGGTGCTTGTCGGTGGCCGAGTCCCAGCTTTCGTCGATGCCGTTGGGGATGCCGCCGAGCAGGCCTTGCTGGGCTTTGCTGGCCAGGAAGCCATGCAGACCGCAGCCGAATTCCGGGGTGGTGATCTCACGGGCGTAGGTGGCGCTGACCGTGGTGATGTGGCTGGAGTAGGCAAGGCCGGCCTTGAGGAACGACAGCTTGCCGTAGAACTCCATGCCTTCCTGTTGCATGGCATGGTCCGGGATCGCCAGCTCCGGGCTGCAGGCACGGCTGTACACGCCCTGGTAGGCCAGGTTGTGAATGGTGAACAGGGTCGGTGTGTTCAATCCGCGCCAGTGCATGTAGGCCGGGGCCAGGCCGGCAGGCCAGTCATGGGCATGCACCACTTCGGGCTTCCAGTGGATCTTGCCTTCACCCGCAGCAATCTCGGCGGCGGCCAGGCCCAGGCGGGCGAAACGGATGTGGTTGTCGGGCCAGTCGCGACCGTTGTTGGCACCATAGGGTGTGCCATCGCGCTGGTACAGCTCGGGGCAGATCAGCACGTAGATGACCAGGCCGTCGGCCAGGTCCATGCGGCCGATCTTGCACGGCGGCAGGGCCGCGTGGCCGCCCAGTTCGCCGACGATATGAATGGGGTTGTCGCTTTCCATTACCTGGCGGTAGCCGGGGATCAGGACCCGGACATCATGCAGGTGTGCCAGTGCCCGTGGCAGCGCCGCGGAGACGTCGCCCAGGCCGCCGGTCTTGACCAGGTCGGCGATTTCCGAGGTGACGAACAGGATCTTGCGTTTGTTGGGGTTGTGCTGGCGCTGGGCGCCAGGTGCCTTGGCTGTCGTGGCGAAGTCCGGGGTAAGGGGCTCGCGGTTTTCCGGGTTGAATGAATCTACGTGAGGTTCGACAGTGGCACTGATCATACTTCTCTCCGTCCCTATGTTGTGGCCGGGTGTTGGCACCCGTTCTCTTATTTCGTCTTGGTAATCTCTGGTTCGTAGCTTGGTAGTGCAGTCCTTGCCCCAGGGTCGTGCGCGCAGGCACAGCGCAATCGGCATTCCGGCCGAAGGCGATTGAACTGGGTGGGGTGGGTCGACGCTGGCGAGGGAGGCCCCTTTGCCATGACCTACTTATGTTCCTGACCTGCCACCTTTTGCAAAAGTTCGACTTTCTTTCAGTCGCTTCTTCCCTGAGCAAATGGCGGGCCGAAACTGAGTGTAGGAGAGAAGGAGATAAAAAGGTGACCCGCTGGTCACTTTCGTTATGTCGTGCGCTAGACGCAAACGTTGGCGTTTGTCACTCGATGTGAAAAGAGGATTTGCCAAGCGATTTTCAAGGGAGGGCGTGCATGATTTTGCAGCGGGCAGGGAGCAGTTTTGCACCGAAGCGGGGCATGCGCCCCGCAGCGTGAAGTTCAGCCCGAGGGCAGGAGCGAAGAGTGATGGTGGCTGATCAGCCACTGCTGTCCATCCCAGCGGTAAGTGAAGCTGTAACGCGCAGCGACCTGCTTGCCGCTGGCGGCAAAATCGAAGGTATAGAGGCCAGCAAGGGTCGCCGTGTTGCAGGCACCCTGAAAGTGATGGCTGTCGAGCTTGCCGCTGGGTTTGTCGGCCAGAAAATGCCGGAAGTAGTCGATGCGCTCTTGCGGGGTCAGGCGCGGTTGACTCGACACAGTGGGCAGCAGCAGGGCGTCGTTCTGGTAAAGCTGGGCAACCAGTTCCGGGTCACCGCTTCTGAGGCTGTCATTCCATTTTTCGAAGAGCGCGAGGGCGTGTTCTTCGGTGACGCTCTGGCAGCTTTGGGCTGCAGCCTGAATGGGCAGCGTAGTGACGGCCAACAAGGCGAGGGGCAAGCAGTATTTCGCGACTTTCATGGTAGCTCCGTTGCACGCGGGCACCTGGCAGGGCCCTTGACGCGGGCCACTGTAGAAAGTGCCCTGCGGCTCAGCTATCGGAGATACCTTGGGTCAAGTGGCGATTCTTCTGCGTATCGGAAACTGACGGGGTGGGAGCAATGCAGCTCCCACGGGAGGAAGGGGTCAAAGGTTCACGGATTTGTCGCCGGAACGCGACTGTTCCAACAGCATGTGCAACTGAGCGACCTGCTGGCGCAGTTGATCACGTTCGTCCTTCAGCTTACGCAGCTCATCACGGCGCACGGAGACATAGAGGGTCTGGGTTGGAGTGGCAGGCATCAAGGTACCCATAAGCACACCTCGCGGTTTTGGCTGGTGACAGTAAAAGCGTAGTCGCTTCATGCGGGGCGCATTCTGAATTCTTTCGCCGTCCTTGGGAACTTTTTTGTTTGGCGTTGTCTCGCCGCTCGTCGCTGAACCCTCATGCTGCGGGCTGGACTAATCTGTGAAGCTGAACTGCGTTGTCATTCATTTCCACAGGGGAGCATCGGCTCATGCAACTGGGAATCGTCGGGCTGGGCCGCATGGGCGGCAATATCGCAAGGCGCCTGATGCGCGCCGGTCACCGCACGGTGGTCAATGACCGCAACCGTGACGCCATCAAAGGGCTGGAAGCAGAGGGCGCCCAAGGCGCCCACGACCTGGGCGCGCTGGTGCAGAAGCTCAAGGCACCGCGCGCGGTGTGGGTGATGTTGCCGGCAGGCGAGCCCACCGAGCAGACCATCGCGCAACTGGCCGAGCTGCTGGAGCCGGGCGATGCGATCATCGACGGCGGCAACACCTTCTACAAGGACGACATGCGCCGCGCCAGCGAACTGGCCAAGCGCGGGTTGCACTACCTGGATGTCGGCACCTCAGGTGGCGTCTGGGGCCTTGAGCGCGGCTACTGCATGATGATCGGCGGCGAGAAGGACGTGTTCGAACGCCTGGAACCGCTGTTCAAGGCCCTGGCACCGGGGGTGGGCGACATCCCACGCACCCACGGCCGCCAAGGTGAGCACCAGCGCGCCGAGCATGGCTATATTCATGCCGGCCCGCCAGGCGCCGGGCATTACGTGAAGATGGTTCACAACGGGATCGAGTACGGCCTGATGCAGGCCTACGCCGAGGGCTTCGACCTGCTGCGCAGCAAAGGCGGCGCGCAATTGCCCGAGGACCAGCGCTTCGACCTCGATGTGGCCGAGATCGCGGAAGTGTGGCGCCGCGGCAGCGTGGTCACTTCATGGTTGCTCGACCTCACCGCCGATGCCCTGGTGGCCGATCCGCAGCTGGCGCAATTCAGCGGCTCGGTGTCCGACAGTGGCGAAGGCCGTTGGACCATCGACGCCGCCGTGGAACAAGCCGTGCCGGTACCGGTGCTGTCCAGCGCGCTGTTCGCCCGCTTCCGTTCGCGCCAGCAGCAGGGCACGTATGGCGACAAGATCCTCTCGGCCATGCGCCTGGGCTTCGGTGGCCACGTCGAGAAGAAAGACGCATGACAAAACAGACGATTCCAGCGGCGCCTCCCTGCACCTTGTTCCTGTTCGGCGCCAATGGCGACCTGGTCAAGCGCTTGCTGATGCCCGCGCTGTACAACCTGGACCGTGACGGTTTGCTCGACCGCAACCTGCGCATCGTCGGCGTCGACCACAACGCCGCCACGGCCGAGGCCTTCGCCGAGCGCCTGCACGGGTTCATGCAAGAGCGCGACAAAGGCGGCGGGGGTGCCGGCAAATGCCTGGACGAAAAACGCTGGGCACGCCTGGCCAAGCGTCTGGACTACCAGACCGGCGACTTCCTCGACCCTGCTACCTATGCGGCCCTGGCCAAGCGCATCGACAAGACCAGCCATGGCAACGCCGTGTTCTACCTGGCCACTTCGCCACGCTTCTTCCCCGAAGTGGCCCAGCGTTTGGGCGAGGCCGGTTTGCTCGATGAGTCGGGCGGCGGTTTTCGCCGGGTGGTGGTGGAAAAACCGTTCGGCACCGACCTGGCCAGTGCCGAGGCCCTCAATGCCTGCCTGTTGAAGGTGATGAGCGAGCGGCAGATCTACCGCATCGACCATTACCTGGGCAAGGAAACGGTACAGAACATCCTGGTCAGCCGTTTTTCCAACGGCCTGTTCGAATCGTTCTGGAACAACCATTACATCGACCATGTGCAGATCACCGCTGCCGAAACAGTCGGCGTCGAGACCCGTGGCGCGTTCTACGACAACACCGGTGCCTTGCGTGACATGGTGCCCAATCACCTGTTCCAGCTGCTGGCCATGGTTGCCATGGAGCCGCCCGCGGCGTTTGGCGCCGACCCCGTGCGTGGGGAAAAGGCCAAGGTCATCGGTGCCATCCGCCCGTGGACGGCGAAGATGGCCCTGAAGAACTCGGTACGTGGCCAGTACACGGCGGGCAAGCAGGGCCGCAAACAGCTGCCGGGCTATCGGCAGGAAGACAGGGTTGCGGCCGACAGCCAGACCGAAACCTACGTTGCCCTCAAGGTGATGATCGACAACTGGCGCTGGGCCGGGGTGCCGTTCTACCTGCGCACCGGCAAGCGCATGAGCGTGCGTGACACCGAGATCGCCATCTGTTTCAAGCCGGCACCTTATGCGCAGTTTCGCGAGTCGGAGCTGGAGCGGCCCAAGCCCAACTACCTGAAGATTCAGATCCAGCCCAACGAGGGCATGACGTTCGACCTGCAGGCCAAGCGGCCCGGGCCCGAGCTGGTGATGGAGAATGTCCAGCTGGGCTTTGCCTACAAGGACTTCTTCAAGATGACCCCGGCGACCGGCTACGAGACCTTGATCTATGACTGTCTGACGGGTGACCAGACCTTGTTCCAGCGGGCCGACAACATCGAGAACGGCTGGCGCGCGGTGCAGCCGTTTCTGGATGCCTGGGCACAGGAGGGCGAGGTGCATGAATACCCGGCGGGTGAGGATGGGCCTGAGGCCGGTGATGAGCTGCTGGCCCGTGACAAGCGTGAATGGCACAAGCTGGGGTGACTGTTCTGGCCTCATCGCCGGCAAGCCGGCTCCCACAACAGATCTCGAGGTCTGTGTGTACCTGTGGGAGCCGGCTTGCCGGCGATGAGGCCCGTACAGGCAACCCCACCAAGGAGTTTCAATGCCCGCCCACATCGAAGACTACGCCCTGCTCGGCAACTGCCGCAGCGCCGCCCTGGTCAGCCGCGACGGCTCCCTCGACTGGCTGTGCCTGCCACGCTTCGACGCCCCGGCGGTGTTCGCATCGCTGCTGGGCAACGAAGAAAACGGCCGCTGGCGCCTGGCGCCCAGCGACCCCGTCGAGCACTGCAGCCGCCGCTATCTGCAAGACACGCTGGTACTGGAAACCACCTGGGTCACCGCCAGCGGTCGCGCCCGTGTGCTCGATTTCATGCCGTTGGACGAAGTCAACTCGGTGGTGCGCATCGTCGAGGGCCTGTCCGGCGAAACCCACTTCGAAATGGACCTGGTGCTGCGCTTCGATTACGGCCGCAGCGTCCCCTGGGTGGAAATGCTCGACCCCCTGACCCTCAGCGCCGTCGCCGGCCCCGACCGCCTGATCCTGTGCAGCAGCGTGCCGCCGCAGGCCCGCGACCATCACACGGTCGCACGCTTTGGCGTGGGCGCAGGCGAACGTCACGTGTTCAGCCTGCGCCACCAGCCCTCGCACCTGCCGGTGCAACCGGACTGCGACCTCGACCAGGCTTTGACATACACCCTGGAGCAGTGGCAGGCGTTCGCCGCCCGTTGCCCGGAGGTGGGGCCATACACCGCCCTGGTGCGCCGTTCGTTGCTGACCCTCAAGGCCATGACCTACGCCCCCACCGGCGGCATCGTCGCCGCCGTCACCACCTCGTTGCCCGAGCGGGTAGGGGGCGAGCGCAACTGGGACTACCGCTTCTGCTGGCTGCGCGACGCCACCATGACCCTGCTGGCGTTCATGAACCTGGGTTACTTCGACGAGGCCCAGGCCTGGCGCGAATGGTTGTTGCGCTCGGTGGCCGGCAACCCCGAGCAGATGCAGATCATGTACGGCTTGGCCGGTGAGCGCGACCTTCAGGAATACACCCTGCCGTGGCTGGCCGGCTACGAGCACTCGCAACCGGTGCGGGTCGGCAACGCGGCTTCCGAGCAGCGCCAGCTGGACATCTACGGGGAACTGGCCGACGCCATGACCCAGGCGATCAAGGGCGGGCTGCCGCGCCACCCCCGAAGCGCCGCGATTGCCCGTTTGATCCTGCCCTATGTCGAGCGTATCTGGCGTGAGCCGGACGAAGGCCTGTGGGAAGTGCGCGGCCCCCGCCAGCACTTCGTGCATTCCAAGGTCATGGCCTGGGTCGCCTTCGACCGTGCGGCAGGGCTGGCCAATACCACCGAAGAGGACCGCGAGCGTGGTCGCCATTATCGGCAAGTGGCCGATCAGATCCACCGCGAAGTCTGCGCCCAGGGGCTGGATGCCAGTGGAGCCTATTTCGTCCAGGCCTATGGTTCACGCGAACTGGATGCCAGCCTGCTGCAGATTGCCCTGACCGGCTTTCTGCCGGCACAGGACCCTCGCTTCTTGCGCACCTTGGAGCAGATCGAGCAACGGCTGCTGAAGAATGGCTTGCTGTTGCGCTATGACAGCGACAGCTGCAGTGACGGGCTGACGCCGGGGGAGGGGACGTTCCTGGTGTGTTCCTTCTGGTTGGCCGATGTCTATGTGCTGCTGGGGCGTCAGCAACAAGCGCAGGCGCTGTACGAGAAACTGACCGGGCTGTGCAATGACCTGGGATTGCTGGCCGAACAGTACGACCCGGCCGGGCGTCGCATGCTGGGCAACTTCCCCCAGGCGTTCAGCCATATCGGCATCATCAATACGGCGTTGAACCTGCACCGGGCGCAGTGCCCGGTGCGGGATCGGGCCAGCGTTGGCCAGGGGCTCAGCTGACAGCGTCTTTCAACCCTTTGCCGGCTTTGAAGACAGGTTTTTTTCGCGCCGCGATGACCATCTTCTTGCCGGTCCGGGGATTGCGCCCCTGTCGTTTCGGTACGTCGGTTACGCTGAACTGGCCGAAACCCACCAGCGCGATCTTTTCCCCGGCAACCAAGGCCCTGGTAATGGCACCCAGAAACTCGTTCAAGATGACGCCGGCTTCGACCTTGGTCAGCTCGGCCCGTTCGGCTACGGCATGGATCAGTTCTTTCTTGTTCATCAGATCATCCTTGCAATGAGGTGTTCGATGAGTGTCGGGGCTGGGTTGTCGCGGGCGCAACTGGCAAAAATGTCAGGTACCCAGGGCTGTGCGAGCATGCCGAGACGACGGCGTTGCAAAGCTGTTAGCCTTGACAGGTTTCAGGCGTATTGAGCAGGCCATGGCCAACCACAAGATCGAGATTCGTCGGCGCAATGTAGAAAAGATTCTCCAGGCCGCCGAAAAGGTGTTCGCCGAAAAAGGTTTCGGCGCCACCTCCATGGGCGATATCGCCGAGCAGGCGGAGCTTCCGCGTTCCAATCTGCATTACTACTTCAGCACCAAGGACGACCTGTTCCGCGCGGTGCTGCAGGACTTGCTGGATGTGTGGAAGCAGGACGCCCTGTGCTTCGAGAATTTCGACGACCCGCGGGTGGTGCTGACCAGTTACATCCGCGCCAAGATGGGCCATTCGCGCTCGCGGCCGCTGGGCTCGAAGATCTGGGCCGAAGAGATGCTGCATGGTGCGCCGGTGCTGGGGGTGAGCCTGGATGAAAGCCTGGTGCCCTGGGCGAAACTGAAGGAAGACAAGATTCGCCGCTGGGTGGAGGAGGGGCGCATCCTGCCGGTGGAGCCTTCGGCGTTGCTGTACATGATCTGGGCATCGACCCAGCACTATGCCGACTTCGGTTACCAGGTGACGGTGCTCAATGGCGGGGAAGCGCTGTCGGACCCGGCGTTCGAGCGGGCGGTGCAGACGGTGACCTGTGTGATCCTGCGGGGGATTGGGTTGGAGCCTTGAGAGTGCAGGGGGCCGCGTTGCGGCCCTTTCGCGACACAAGGCCGCTCCTACAGGGGAACGCGAAACCCTTGTAGGAGCGGCCTTGTGTCGCGAAAGGGCTGCAAAGCAGCCCCAAAATCGGCAATCCTCAGCTGGCCTCACGGTAGGGATTACGCGGATCCTGCGTCCAGTTCAGGTAAGGCTTCCCGGTATCCTGCGCCACCATCTCGATGCAGTTCTCCACCGGGCAGGTAATCTGGCACAGGTTGCACCCCACGCACTCTTCCTCGATCACGCTATAGGCATGGGTCCCATCCGCCTTCAGCGTGCTGGCGATGGCCTGGTGCGAAGTATCTTCACAGGCAATATGGCAGCGCCCGCAGCCAATGCACGCCTCCTGGTCGATATGCGCCACCGACTTGTAGTTGATGTCCAGGTACTTCCAGTCGGTGGTGTGGGCCACGGCTTGCCCGCGGAAGGCCTCCAGGTTGCGGTGCCCGTGCTGGTCCATCCATCGCGCCAGGCCGTCCTTCATGTCCTCGACGATGCGGAACCCATGCAGCATCGCCGCCGTGCACACCTGCACCGCGCCACTGCCCAGGGCAATGAATTCGGCGGCATCGCGCCAGTTGCCGATACCGCCGATACCGCAGATGGGCAGGCCACGGGTTTCCGGGTCGCGGGCGATCTCGGCGACCATGTTCAAGGCGATGGGTTTTACCGCCGAGCCGCAGTACCCGCCATGGGTACTCTGATCACCGACGATCGGGTGCGCGACCATGCGGTCGAGGTCGACGCTGGTGATCGAGTTGATGGTGTTGATCAGCGACACCGCATCCGCGCCACCGCGATGGGCTGCACGGGCCGACTGGCGAATGTCGGTGATGTTGGGCGTGAGCTTGACGATCACCGGCAACGCGCAATAGGTCTTGCACCAGCGGGTGACCATCTCCACGTACTCCGGCACCTGGCCGACCGCGGCGCCCATGCCGCGTTCGGGCATGCCGTGCGGGCAGCCGAAGTTCAGCTCGATCCCATCGGCGCCGGTGGCCTCCACCAGCGGCAGGATGAACTTCCAGGACTCCTCCTCGCACGGCACCATCAGCGACACGATCAGCGCACGGTCGGGCCAGTCCTTCTTCACCTGGGTGATTTCGCGCAGGTTGATCTCCAGCGAACGGTCGGTGATCAGCTCGATGTTGTTGATGCCCTGCACCTGGCGGTTGGCGCCGTAGTGGGCCGAGTAGCGCGACGACACATTGACCGCTGCCGGGTCCTCGCCCAGGGTTTTCCAGACCACGCCCCCCCAGCCGGCCTCGTAGGCGCGGACCACGTTGTAGGCCTTGTCGGTCGGGGGGGCGGAGGCCAGCCAGAAAGGGTTGGGTGACTTGATGCCGGCGAATTGAATGGACAAATCGGCCATTTATGCTGCCTCCACATTGAGCATGAGTTGGGCATGGATGGCTTCGGCGGCCAGCTTGCCATGTTGCACGGCCTGAACGGTGAGATCCTGGCCCAGGGCGGTGCAGTCGCCGCCGGCGTAGACGCCCGGCAGACTGGTGCGCATGTCGGCGTCGACGCGGATGCGTTCGCCGTCACGGGCCAGTTGGGCGGCCAGCGGATCGCTCAGGCTCTGCTCGTCGAAGCGTTGGCCGATGGCCTTGAAGATGGCGTCGGCGGCCAGCTCGAAGGTTTCCCCGGTATCGCGCAGGCGGCCGTCGGCAAGCTCGGTGCGGGCGAAGCGCATGCCGCATACCCGGCCGTCGTCGTCCAGCAGCACGCTGTCGGGGCGGGCCCAGGTATGCAGGCGCACCTGGTTGGCCTTGGCGATGTCCTGCTCGTGGCCGGTGGCGCCCATGTCGGCGAAGCCGCGGCGGTACACCAGGTTGACGTCGCGCGCGCCCAGGCGGCTCATCTGCACGGCCATGTCGATGGCGGTGTTGCCCGCGCCGATGACCAGGCAGCGGTCCGCCAGTGGCAGTTGCGTGAGGTCGTCGGCCTGGCGCAGTTCGCGGATGTACTCGGTGGCGGCCAGCAGGCCCGGGGCTTCTTCATCCGGCAGGCCAAGCTGACGCACGGCGTTCAGGCCAAGGCCAAGGAACACGGCGTCGTACTGGTCACGCAACTCGGCAAGGCCCAGGTTGCTGCCCAGGCGCTGGCCGTGGCGGACTTCGATGCCGCCGATGCCCAGCAGGAAATCCACTTCGCGCTGTGCGTAGTCGTCCACCAGCTTGTAGCGGGCGATGCCGTATTCGTTGAGGCCACCGGCCTTTTCGCTGGCTTCGAACAGCACCACGTCATGGCCATGCATGGCCAGGCGGTGGGCGCAGGACAACCCGGCCGGGCCGGCACCGACCACGGCGATGCGTTTGCCGGTGGCGGGTGAACGCTGGAACGGGTGTTCGCTGAAGCCTGCGTTGTCCAGCGCATAGCGCTGCAGTTGGCCGATCAGCACGGGTGCGCATTCCTGGGCGTTGTTACGCACGCAGGCCTGCTGGCAGAGGATCTCGGTGGGGCATACGCGGGCGCAGCTGCCACCGAGGATGTTGGCCGACAGGATGCGTTCGGCGGCGCCTTGCAGGTTCTCGTCGCTGATGCGGTGGATGAACGACGGGATGTCGATTTCGCTCGGGCAAGCGTTCACGCAAGGGGCGTCGTAGCAGTACAGGCAACGGGCGCTTTCCACGGCGGCCTGGCGGGCGGTGAGGGGCGGGGCGAGGTCGCTGAATTGCTCGGCCAGCGAGTCGTTGCCGGCGCGGGGGCGCGGCAAGTGGTTCAGGGCATCGATCACGGTTGTAGCCTCTCTTTTTTACATGGGGCTTGGGGCGGGGCGCTGTGCGCCCCAATCGCCGGCAAGCCGGCTCCCACACAGGGGCAGTGACGTCCTTGAGAGCGGTGCTATCCCTGTGGGAGCTGGCTTGCCGGCGATGGCCTCAGCGCTGAACGGGCGTCGGGCGCTGCTGCTCGGCGCGCCGGCCCAACACCTCGTACACCGAGGGGTAGGCCGGACGTTCCACATACCGGCCTGCGCCTGGCTCCGCGCGCAGGTCGCCATCGGCCCAGACCACGCGGCCCTGGCTGATGGTGTGGCTGGGAATGCCGCGCACGGTGCGGCCTTCGAAAATGTTGAAGTCGACGCGCTGGTGGTGGGTCTGCGCAGAGATCGTGCGCGTGCCCTGCGGGTCCCACAGCACCAGGTCGGCGTCGGCCCCCACGCGGATGGCGCCCTTGCGCGGGAACAGGTTGAAGATCTTCGCCGTGTTGGTGGAGGTCAGCGCGACGAACTCGTGCATCGACAGGCGCCCGCTGTTGACCCCCGCATCCCACAGCACCGCCATGCGGTCTTCGATGCCGGCCGTGCCGTTGGGAATACGGCTGAAGTCGTTGCGCCCCATGGCTTTCTGTTCGGCGCAGAAGCAGCAGTGGTCGGTGGCGGTGGTGTGCAGGTTGCCCGACTGCAGGCCACGCCACAGCGCTTCCTGGTGTTCGCGCGGGCGGAACGGTGGGCTCATCACGTAGCCGGCGGCAGTGGACCAGTCCGGGTGGCGGTAGACGCTGTCGTCGATCAGCAGGTGACCGGGCAGCACTTCGCCGTACACCGGCTGGCCCTTGGCACGGGCATAGCTGATTTCATCCAGCGCTTCGCGGCTGGAGATGTGCACCACGTACAGCGGCGTGCCGATGGTTTCGGCGATGCGGATGGCGCGGCTGGCGGCCTCGCCTTCGACTTGCGAGGGGCGTGACAGCGGGTGTGCTTCCGGGCCGGTCATCCCTTGCGCGAGCAGTTTCTGTTGCAGGTGGTAGACCAGCTCGCCGTTCTCGGCATGCACGGTGGGCACCGCGCCCAGCTGCAGGCAGCGCTCGAAGCTGGCCACCAGGGTGTCGTCGGCGGCCATGATGGCGTTCTTGTAGGCCATGAAGTGCTTGAAGCTGTTGACCCCGTGCTGGGTCACCAGCTCGCCCATTTCCTCGGCCACCTGCTCGCTCCACCAGGTGATGGCGACGTGGAAGCCATAGTCGGACGCGCTCTTCTGCGCCCAGCCACGCCAGGTGTGGAAGGCTTCCATCAGTGACTGCTGCGGGTTGGGGATGACGAAGTCGATGATCGAGGTGGTGCCGCCGGCCAACCCCGCGGCGGTGCCGCTGAAGAAGTCTTCGCTGGCCACGGTGCCCATGAAGGGCAACTGCATGTGGGTGTGCGGATCGATGCCGCCGGGCATCAGGTACTGGCCGCTGCCGTCGAGGATCTCGCAGTCGGTGGGCGGTTCGAGGTCTTTGCCAATGGCGCGGATCTGGCCATCGACACACAGGACATCAGCGGTATAGCTCTCTTCGTGGGTTACCACGGTGGCGCCACGGATCAACAGGGACATGCCGTCTTCCTCGCAGGCTGACCGGTCTGGGCCGGTTCTTGAAATTGTTATGCGCCAGTGGCTGGAGGATGGATTTCAATCCTGTCAGACCTGACAAGAATGGAATCTAGTTGCTGATTATGGATTGATCAAGAAAATAATTTATGAGCTTATAACTTTCATAACTAATTGATATTTATAGCAATTTTATACAGATCACCAAAATGGTGAGGCCGTTCACCATTTTGACGCACTTGACAAGATGCCAAATTGGTCAAGATTTTCCATGCAAAATCAGCTGCTTGAATCCTGGCTTCGAGGCGCTGGCCGCGCCACTGAAAAACCAGGCTGCACCAAGGTGAAACCGGGTGTGGGGGCCAGGGCCGGCCCAGGGCGGCGCGAACACCCGGCGAGGGCATCAGCGTGCCTTTGCCTGGCGCAGTTGAAAGCCTTGCAGATCAGTTGATTACCTCCAGTCGGCGGCGGCCGGCGGGGTAGGCCCAGGCCAACCCGGCACGCAAATTGAGTACGGCCACAACCGCCAGGCCGGACCGGAGGTGCAGTACTGGTGGTGTAGAGACTCCGGCCATCGCATTAGCCCGATGAGCGAACAATTAGAAAAATCTGGAGAAGGCCCCATGCAACAGAGCAGATCGGAAGTGATCGAGCAGGATGGCCTGTTCGAGCTGTCGGCGGGCAGTGACGTGCTCGACAGCCCACGCTACAACCACGACATCGCGCCGACCAAGGTGCACCAGCGCACCTGGAACAAATGGCACATCACCGCGCTGTGGGTGGGCATGTCCATCTGCGTGCCCACCTACACCCTTGGCGGGGTACTCACGGCCTACTTCGGCTTGAGCGTGGGCGAGGCGCTGCTGGCGATCCTGCTGGCCAACCTGATCGTCCTGATCCCGCTGACGCTCAATGCCTTCCCCGGCACCAAGTACGGCATACCGTTCCCCGTGCTGCTGCGGTCCTCGTTCGGCATCCTCGGGTCCAACGTGCCTTGCCTGATTCGCGCGGTGGTCGCCTGTGGCTGGTTCGGCATCCAGACCATGTTCGGCGGCTTGGCCATCCACCTGTTCCTGGGGTCGATCTTCGATGAGTGGAAAGCCCTGGGCGGCACCGGTGAAGTGATCGGCTTCATGGTGTTCTGGGCGCTCAACCTGTGGGTGGTGCTGCGCGGCGCGGAGTCGATCAAATGGCTTGAGACGTTGTCGGCGCCGCTGCTGGTGGCCGTGGGCTTTGGCCTGCTGTTCTGGGCCTTGCCGCACATGTCGATGACCGAGTTGCTGGCCCAGCCGCCCAAGCGTCCGGAAGGGGCGAGCGTGGTCAGTTACTTCTGCGCCGGGCTCACGGCGATGGTCGGCTTCTGGGCCACGCTTTCGCTGAACATCCCGGACTTCAGCCGCTATGCCAAAAGTCAGAAGGACCAGATCCTCGGGCAAATCTTCGGCCTGCCGCTGACCATGTTCCTGTTCGCTGCGCTGGGTGTGGTGATGACTGCCGCCTCGGCGTCGCTGGTGGGCGAAACGGTGTCGGATCCGGTGAGCCTGATCGGCAAGATCCAGAACCCGGGCTGGGTGGCGTTGGCCATGGCGCTGATCGTGATCGCCACGCTGTCGACCAACACCGCGGCCAACATCGTGTCGCCGACCAACGACTTCCAGAACATCGCCCCGCGCCTGATCGGGCGCAACCGCGCGGTGTGGCTGACGGGTTTCATCGGCATGGCGCTGATGGGCCACGAGCTGCTGAAGAAGCTTGGCTGGATCGTGTCCGACCTGAGCCTTGAGAGTGTCTATTCCAACTGGCTGCTGGGTTACTCCAGCCTGCTCGGGCCGATTGCCGGGATCATGGTGGTGGACTACTTCCTGATCCGTCGGCAGAAGCTGGACCTGGCCGGGTTGTACCGCGACGACGTCTACCCAGCCTGGAACTGGGCGGGCTTTGCCGCCTTCGGCGTGCCGGTGACGCTGACGGTGATGGCCATTGGCAACAGCAGTTTCAGCTGGTTCTACGACTATGGCTGGTTTACCGGCTCGCTGCTCGGGGGCGCGTTGTACTACGCCCTGGGGGGCATGGCGATGAGGCCCGACCTTGCAGCGCAGAATCCGAAGATGAATGCAGATAACAAAAACGCCTGAGGAGACAATCCAATGACCCCAGCCCAGCATGTCCTGCAATCCACCGACCACCATGTCGACAGCGCCCGCCTGTGGCAATCGCTGATGGACCTGGCGCGCCTTGGCGCCACCGCCAAGGGCGGCGTATGCCGCCTGGCCCTGACCGACCTCGACCGCCAGGCCCGCGACCTGTTCGTCGAGTGGTGCGAAGCCGCTGGCTGCAGCGTCAGCGTCGATGCGGTGGGCAACATCTTCGCCCGCCGCCCGGGCCGCAACCCCAAGCTGCCGCCCGTGATGACCGGCAGCCACATCGACACCCAGCCCACCGGCGGCAAGTTCGATGGCTGCTTCGGGGTGATGGCGGGCCTGGAAGTGATCCGCACCCTCAACGACCTGGGCATCGAAACCGAAGCCCCGCTGGAAGTGGTGGTGTGGACCAACGAAGAAGGCTCTCGCTTTGCGCCGTGCATGATGGGCTCGGGCGTATTCGCCGGCAAGTTCACCCTGGAGGAAACTCTGGCCAAGCGCGACGCCCAGGGGATCAGCATGGGCGAGGCCCTCAATGCCATCGGCTATGCCGGCCAGCGTGCGGTGCTCGGCCACCCGGTGGGGGCTTACTTCGAAGCGCATATCGAACAGGGGCCGATCCTCGAAGACCAGGCCAAGACCATCGGCGTGGTGCTGGGGGCACTGGGCCAGAAGTGGTTCGACCTGACCCTGCGTGGCGTCGAAGCCCATGCCGGCCCGACGCCGATGCACCTGCGCAAGGACGCCCTGGTCGGCGCTGCGGCGGTGGTCGAGGCGGTCAACCGGGCAGCGCTCGGCCATCAGCCGCATGCCTGCGGCACCGTAGGTTGCCTGCAGGCCTATCCGGGTTCGCGCAACGTGATACC
This sequence comes from Pseudomonas sp. NPDC089395, assembly GCF_044749525.1. Classification (NCBI taxonomy): domain Bacteria; kingdom Pseudomonadati; phylum Pseudomonadota; class Gammaproteobacteria; order Pseudomonadales; family Pseudomonadaceae; genus Pseudomonas; species Pseudomonas sp. NPDC089395. The sequence continues at coordinate 8,121 of NZ_JBIVID010000018.1, read as the reverse complement.
GGGCGAGGTGCGCATGACCCTGGATTTCCGCCACCTGGAGGGCGACCGGCTGGATTCGATGATCAAAGACGTGCGCGCGGTGATCGAGGCGACCTGTGCCAAGCATGGCCTCACCCACGAGCTGATTCCCACGGCCGATTTCCCGGCGCTGTACTTCGACCGTGGTTGCGTCGATGCCGTGCGCGATTCGGCGCGCACCCTGGGCTTGCCGCACATGGACATCGTCAGCGGGGCGGGGCATGACGCGATCTTCCTGGCCGAAATGGGGCCGGCGGGGATGATCTTCGTGCCCTGCGAGAACGGCATCAGCCACAACGAGATCGAGAACGCCACGCCGCAAGACCTGGCGGCGGGGTGTGCGGTGTTGTTGCGGGCGATGCTGGCAGCGTCGGAGGCAATCGCCAACGGGCGCTTGGCTGCCTAGCTATCCGCAAGGCTAGGGGGCCTGCTTATACCGGCAGCAGGTCCCCCTCACGCCCGAGGTGATAACGCTGCAGGTCCTGGGCCAGGGTCAGGTGGCCGTTGTAGTGGGCCTGCGCTTCCAGGCGCACCTCATCGATGCACGGGCTGCGCCGCGGGTCGGGCTGGTAGCGGGCACTGAAGTGGGTCAGCACCAGGTTGCGCACGCCGGCCGTTTCGGCGAACCGCGCCACGGCGGCCGCGCAGCTGTGGCCAAAGGAGATGCCGGTACGCTCGATGACCGCTTGGGTGAAGGTCGCTTCATGCACCAGCACATCTGCGTCCCTGGCCACCTCGGCCAGCAGCTCGGGGTTGTCGTTGTCGCCGCAGACGATCACCCGCCGCGCCGGGCGCGACGCCCGCAGGTAATCGTGGCCATGCAGAACACGCCCGGCATGCTCTACCGTCTCGCCCTTGGCCAGGGCCCCCCACAGTGGTCCGCGCGCAATCCCTTCGGCATCCAGGCGTTGCACATCCAGTCGCGGTTCGGGGTTGATTTCGGTGAACACGAAACCGACGCTCGGCACCCGGTGCGACAGCGCCACGGTGTCGACCATGACCGTGTCGCTGCGCCACCCTTCGAAGCCTTCGACAGCCAACAAGCGCAGCTCGAACGACAGATAGGTGTCACTTGCTGCCAGGCTCAGGCGTACCCAATCATGCAGCGCGGCGGGCAGGATCAGGTCCAGCGGTTGCGTGCGCCCGCTCATGCTGGCGCTGGCCAGCAGCCCTGGCAGGCCGAAGCAGTGATCGCCGTGCACATGGGTGATGAAGATGGCACGCAGGTCGCGCATGGAAAGCGGGGTGCGCAGCAGCTGGTGCTGGGTGCCCTCGCCGCAGTCCACCAGGTACCAGTGGCGGCCACTGGCTTCGATGACGGCGGTGGCGCTGACGTTGCGCACCTGGGTGGGCACCCCGGCCGAGGTGCCGAGAAACTGCAGGTCCAATGCCTGGGCTCCGGAAGTTGCGGGCCTACACAGTAGCCCGGTTGTCAGGGCGTGGCGAGGTCCTCCTGGCGCCAGATCAGCTTGCGGGTGTCATAGCCCTGCTTTTGCGCGAGGGTCAGCAACTGCTCGCGGGTCTGGTCGGTGATCGCCGGCGTGCGCGACAACAGCCACAGGTACTCGCGGTTGGGGTGGCCGACCAGCGCCACGCGGTAATCCTTGTCATGGTAGAGCACCCAGTATTCGCCCTTGGTCATCTCGGGTGCCAGGCGGCTGAACCAGTTGTCGAACCGCACCCAGAGCTTGTCGGTCTTGCCCGGCTGCTGGGCCTCGGCGACGCCCTGGGCCTGGTTCCACTGCCCGTCCTTTTCCTTGCAGCGGTTGTTCACGTCGATGCGGCCATCTTCGCGCAATCCGTAGTGTGCTTCGGACTGCACGCAATTGCGCTGGAAGAACATCGGCAGGCGCGCCAGCTCGTACCAGGTGCCCTGGTAGCGTTGCAGGTCGACCTGCTGGGTGGTGGGGGGCGAGCGATGTTCGTCGCTCGAACCGACGCAGCCAGCAACGGCCAGCGTCATGCAGGAAAGGATCAACGCGGTGCGTATCGCCATGGCGAACCTCCTGGAAGCGGATGTGGGCCTACCTGTGTTTCGATGCGCGTACGCTGCAAAAGTTGTATGGAATCACGCTTCGTCAGGCGGCAGGTCGAACGAGCCGGTCTGCACCTCGCCCGCGCGCACGTAGCGGGCAATCACCACGCCCTTGGGCGACACCTGCGAGTGCTGCAGGGTGAAGGCTGCCGCGGCGGCATCGCTACCGAACAGGCGTTTGCCGTGGCCGAGCAGCAAAGGGTGGATCAGCAATTGCAGTTCATCCACCAGGCCGGCTGCCAACAGTTGCTGGACCAGTTCGGCACTGCCCTGGGTCAGCAGCGCCGCGCCGTCTTGCTGCTTGAGCCTGCGCACGGCAGCGGTCACGTCCGTGCCCAGGGGATGGCTGTTGTGCCAGTCGAGTGTGCCGGGCGAATGGGTCGCGACATGCTTGGCCACGCGGTTGAACAGGTCGGCGATGGAGAAGTCTTCCGAGTTGCCTTTCACCTTCGGCCAGTAGCCGGCGAAGATGTCGTAGGTGCGCCGGCCCAGCAGCAGCTCGAAGGGTTGGCTGAACAGCGCCTGCATGGCCTGGCCGAAGACTTCCTCGGCGTAGGGTACGATCCAGCCGCCGTAGGTGAAGCTGCCGCTGGTATCTTCCTGCGGGCCGCCGGGGGCCTGCATGACGCCGTCGAGACTGATGAAGGCGGCAACGATGAGCTTGCGCATGGTGGGTTCTCCAGGGATGGCCTGCGGTGTACAGGCCCTGTCCCTGGTCGAACGGCGCGGCGGCGTTTCGACAACGCCGACGCATTTACAGCCAGTAGGTCACCGCCCACCATCCCAGGCCACCCATGACCACCGTGTAGGGCAGGGCCATCCACACCATCCGCCCGTACGACAGGCGGATCAGTGGCGCGATCGCCGAGGTCAGCAGGAACAGGAACGCAGCCTGGCCATTGGGGGTGGCCACGCTGGGCAGGTTGGTGCCGGTATTGATCGCCACCGCCAGCGTCTCGAAGTGCTCGCGGCTCATGCCGCCATTGAGAAATGCCTGCTTCACCTCGGTGATGTAGATGGTGGCGACGAACACGTTGTCGCTGATCGCCGACAGCAAGCCGTTGGCCAGGTACAGCATGCCCGGCTGCTGCTCGGCAGGCAGGGCCAGCACCCAGGCGATCAGCGGGCTGAACAGCTGCTGCTGGTGGATCACCGCCACCACCGCGAAGAACACCACCAGCAGCGCGGTGAACGGCATGGCGTCCTGGAACGCCCGGCCCAGGCGATGCTCGTCGGTGATGCCGGTGAAGGCGGTGATCAGCACGATCACCAGCAGGCCGATCAGGCCGACTTCGGCAATGTGCAGGCCCAGGCAGACGATCAGGATCAGCGCGGCGATGCCTTGTACCCACAGCGCCACGCGCTGCGCCTGAGTGCGCGCGGCATCGTCCTCGGCGGCGTAGGTGGCCAGCACCTGGCGCACGCGGTCCGGCATCAGCGTGCCGTAGCCGAACAGGCGCAGTTTCTCCAGCAGCACGCAGGTCACAAGGCCCGCGCCGAGCACGGGCAGCGAGACCGGAGCAACCTGCTGGAAGAAGTCGGCGAAGTGCCAACCCATTTCGTGGCCGATCAGCAGGTTCTGCGGCTCGCCCACCAAGGTGCACACACCGCCCAGGGCGGTACCGACCGCGCCGTGCATCAGCAGGCTGCGCAGGAACGCGCGGAACTGGTCGAGGTCTTCACGGTGCAGTTGTTCGATCTGCTGGTCGCTGTCCAGCGCGCTTTCCTCGCGCGGGTTGGCATTGGAGGCGACGCGGTGGTAGACCGCGTAGAAGCCCACGGCGGCGCTGATGATCACGGCGGTCACGGTCAAGGCGTCGAGGAACGCCGAGAGAAAGGCCGACAGCACACAGAACAGCAGTGCCAGCAGCGCCTTCGAGCGCACCCCGAGCAGAATCCGCGAGAACAGGAACAGCAGCAGCTCCTTCATGAAGTGAATGCCCGCCACCATGAACATCAGCAGCAGGATCACCGGGAAGTTATGCAGCAGCTCGTCGTACAGGGCCTGGGGCGTGGTCATCTTCAGCAGCAGCGCCTCGACCAGCAACAGGCCGCCCGGCATCAAGGGGTAGCATTTGAGGGCCATCCCCAAGGTGAAGATGAACTCGATCACCAGTGCCCAGCCCGCGGCCACCGGGCCAACGCTGACCAGCAGCAACGGGTTGAGGATCAGAAACAGGCAGATGACCGCCTTGTACCAAAGCGGCGACTGGCCGAGAAAACTGTTGGCCAGGGCGCCGGTCAGGGAGCGTGACATATAATTTGTATCCTTATGATTCGAGCGCGCAAGGTGCCTGATCAGCGTCTCGCAGGCAAGGCAAACAGTCCCGTTTTTGGCACAAGTGCGGCCATCGGCCTGGGTTACCATCCAGCGCTCAAAACCTTTTTTGCCACAGGAGTGCCGCCCGTGACCGAGTACAGCGCATTCAAGGTCGAACTGACCGACAACATCGCCCATGTACAGATCAACCGCCCGGAAAAGATCAACGCGATGAACGCTGCGTTCTGGGAGGAAATCGTCACCATCTTCCAGTGGATCGACGACACCGATGTCGTGCGCGCCGTGGTCATCAGTGGCGCGGGCAAGCACTTCTCTGCCGGTATCGACCTGATGATGCTAGCCTCGCTGGCCGGCCAGATGGGCAAGGACGTGGGCCGCAATGCGCGCCTGCTGCGGCGCACCATCCTGCGCATGCAGGCGTCGTTCAATGCCGTGGACAATTGCCGCAAGCCGGTGCTGGCGGCGGTCCAGGGGTATTGCATCGGCGGTGCCATCGATCTGATCTCGGCCTGTGACATGCGCTACTGCAGCCGCGATGCGCAATTCTCGATCAAGGAAATCGACATGGGCATGGCCGCCGATGTCGGCACTCTGCAACGTTTGCCACGCATCATCGGCGACGGCATCATGCGCGAGCTGGCCTTCACCGGGCGTAACGTCGAGGCCGACGAGGCACTGCGCATTGGCCTGGTCAACCGGGTCTATGATGATCAGGCGGCCCTGCTCGACGCGGTCTTTGCCATCGCCCGCGAGATTGCCGCAAAATCGCCGATCGCCGTGGCGGGCACCAAGCAGATGCTCGACTACATGCGTGACCACCGCATCGATGATGGCCTGGACTACATCGCCACCTGGAACGCCGCGATGCTGCAGTCCGAAGACCTGCGCGTGGCCGTGGCGGCGCACATGAGCAAACAGAAACCGACGTTCGCCGACTGACTGGGCCGGGGGACGCGCAGTCAAGGAACCCCGACATGTCAGCACGCTGGACTACCGCAGTACTCGACCCGCAGATCACCGGGGGCTGGGCCGTCGCCCGCAGCCCGGAAGGGTTTCTGGTGGACGCCAACGGCGCGCTGTTCTCCCGCGACTGGCTCAAGCGCCAGGACCTGGACCTGTTGTGCGAGCACGGCATCGGCCACTTCGACGGCGAGCCGGTGTTCCTGCTCGAACTGCGCAGCGCCAGCGAGCTGCCGGGTTGCAGCTGGCGTGGCCTGCGTGCCTTCATGCTCGAGGGCGACTTCGACACCTTCAAAGTGCTCGGCTACGCCGCGCAGATCGGCACCTGGGCCCGCGAGCACCGTTTCTGCGGCAGCTGCGGCCAGCCGATGACGCAGATCCACTGGGAGCGGGCCATGTACTGCCAGCCCTGCGACCTGCGCAGCTACCCCCGCATTTCACCGAGCATGATCGTGCTGGTGACCCGTGGCGACGACATTCTGCTGGCCCGTTCGCCCCGCTTCGTCACTGGCGTCTACAGCACCCTGGCCGGCTTTGCCGAACCTGGCGAGTCGGCCGAGGACTGCCTGGTGCGCGAGGTGCGCGAAGAGGTGGCGATCGAGGTGCGCAACATCCAGTACGTGGGCAGCCAGTGCTGGCCGTTCCCGCACTCGATGATGCTGGGCTTCCATGCCGAATACGCCGGCGGCGAGATCGTCATGCAGCCGGACGAGATCGAGGACGCCAAGTGGTTCAGCGTGCACGACCTGCCGCCGCTGCCGGCGGGGCGCTCCATTGCCCGCTACCTGATCGACCTTTATGTGGCCCGCCGCCTAGGCCTGGCCGAACCAGTGCTGCCAAACTAAACGCACGGTCAACGCCAGCACCACGGTGATGAACACCGGGCGGATGAACTTGCTGCCGCCACTGATCGCCGTGCGTGCGCCGAAGAAGGCGCCGACCATCACCGACAGGCCCATGCACAGGCCGACGATGTAATCCACCTGCCCGGAAATGATGAACACCGTCAGCGCCGCAATGTTGCTGACGAAGTTCATGCTGCGCGCCACACCGCTGGCGCGGACCAGGTCGATGGGGTAGAGCAGCAGCGTGCTCACGGTCCAGAACGCGCCGGTGCCGGGGCCGGCCACGCCGTCGTAGAAGCCCAGGCTGAAGCCCTGCGGGAACTGCCATTTCTTCTTGATCGGTGCGTCGGCATCCAGTGGCGCCTTGGGCGTGCCGCCGAACAGCAAGTAGAGGCCGCAGGCGAAGACCACCACCGGCAGCATCTTGTTCAGCCACTCGGCCGGCAGGTAGTGGGCGATCGTAGCGCCGAGCAGTGCGCCGAGCAGGGTGGCGAGCAACGCCGGGCGCCACTGCGCCGGGTGGAACAGTTTGCGCTTGTAGTAGGTGAAGCCGGCGGTGGCCGAGCCGAACGTCGAGCTGAGCTTGTTGGTGCCCAGCACCAGGTGCGGTGGCATGCCGGCGGTGAGCAGCGCCGGGGTCGTGAGCAAGCCACCTCCGCCAGCGATGGCATCGATGAAACCGGCGACGAAGGCGACCAGGGCGAGGATCAGCAGGGTGAGGGGTTCAACGGTGAGTTCGAAGGGCATTGGGTTCTGGCAGGCTGGGAGGCAGGGGTGCGGCAAACTGCCGCGCTAGAGACGGGCATGGTAATCCTGGGAGGCTTGCGTTGCCAGCGCCGGCCCTATCGCCGGCAAGCCGGCTCCCACAGGTACCCCACTGTTCTCGGGTCCGGTGCGGTTCCTGTGGGAGCCGGCTTGCCGGCGATAGGGCCGGTACGAACAACCTTCAACTACGGATGAACGCCAGCAAATCCGCATTGATCACATCGGCATGGGTAGTCGGCATGCCATGCGGGAAACCCTTGTAGGTCTTCAGCGTGCCATTGGGCAGCAACTTGGCCGACAACGGCCCGGAGTTCTCATAGGGCACGATCTGGTCATCATCGCCATGCATCACCAGCACCGGCTGCTGGATGCGCTTGAGGTCTTCGGTGAAGTCGGTCTGGGAAAACGCCACGATCCCGTCGTAATGGGCCTTGGCACTGCCGATCATGCCTTGTCGCCACCAGTTGCCGATGATGCCTTCCGACGCTTCGACACCCGGCCGGTTGTAGCCATAGAACGGCCCGGTCGGGACATCGCGGTAGAACTGCGCACGGTTGCTGGCCACCTGGGCCTGGAAACCGTCGAACACCGATTTGGGCAGGCCGCCGGGGTTGCCTGGGGTCTGCACCATCAGCGGGGGCACGGCGGCGATCAGTACCGCCTTGGCCACTTTGTCGCCCGGGTAGCGGGCCATATAGCGCACCACTTCGCCGCCGCCGGTGGAGTGGCCGACATGCACCGCGCCCTGTGTCCCCAGGTGCTCGACCACGGCGGCCACGTCGTCGGCATAGTGGTCCATGTCGTGGCCGTCCCACACCTGGCTGGAGCGGCCATGGCCACGGCGATCATGGGCGACGACCCGGAACCCTTGGCCCAGGAAGAACAGCATCTGCGCGTCCCAGTCGTCGGCACTCAGTGGCCAGCCGTGGTGGAAGTGGATGACCTGCGCATCGCGCGGGCCCCAGTCCTTGTAGAAGATCTGAACGCCATCCTTCGTTGTTATGTAGCTCATCGTCGCGTCTCCTCTGTGCAGGGGATTGCCAAGTGAGCTATTGAGAATAGGAGAGATTCTTGGGTTGTCAGTACTGGCCTCATCGCGGATAAATCCGCTCCTACAGGTACCTGAACTGCGCCCCGGATGTTGGACACCCATCCAACACCGGGGTGTTTTACATGACCAAGTATTCCAAGCAGTTCAAGCTGTCTGCCATCGAAGC
>NZ_JBIVID010000017.1:0-85622 GCF_044749525.1 Pseudomonas sp. NPDC089395 | reverse complement strand
TGGTAGTGTGGGGTTTCCCCATGTGAGAGTAGGTCATCGTCAAGATTCATTTCGCAAAACCCCTATCTGCGCGAGCAGGTAGGGGTTTTGTCTTTCCGGCGTCATTACCTCCGTAATCAAAGATGTTTTGTCCGTCTGCTACCTCTTCAAATGCACTAAACGGTGCGACAATTAATCCTGTTCGTTAACGTGACTTTTCCCTGCCTGGTCTGCGTCAAGGCTTAGGTTCGGGGCATCCTCGCGCCCGGACAGAGCGATGCCAGCGTACCGTGCTGCGCATTTCTGGACCTCCACCGTCCTATACAACTGAGGTTACAAGCAAGATGGCCAAGGCCGCCGATGTCGTTGTGCAATGCCTGGAAAACGAAGGTGTCGAGTATGTGTTCGGCATTCCTGGTGAGGAAAACCTCGACCTGCTGGAATCCCTGCGCAAGTCGAAGATCAAGCTGGTACTGACCCGCCACGAGCAGTCCGCAGGTTTCATGGCCGCCACCTATGGCCGTCTCACCGGCAAGACCGGCGTCAGCCTGTCGACCCTCGGCCCTGGCGCAACCAACCTGGTAACCGCCAGTGCATACGCCTACCTGGGCGGCATGCCGATGATGATGATTACCGGCCAGAAGCCGATCAAGAAGTCCAAACAGGGCCGCTTCCAGATCATCGACGTGTGCGGCATGATGGACCCCATCACCAAGTACACCCACCAGTTCGCCTCGGCCGACAATATCCCGTCGCGCATGCGTGAAGCCTTCCGTCTGGCTGAAGAAGAAAAGCCGGGCGCAGTGCACCTGGAACTGCCGGAAGACATCGCCGCCGAGCAGACCGACGCCATGCCGATTCCACCGAGCCTGCACCGTCGTCCGCTGGCCGAGCATGTGGCTATCGAAGCCGCCATCGAAAAACTGCGCAACGCCCGCAGCCCGATCCTGGTGATCGGTGCCGGCGCCAACCGCAAGATGACCGCCAAGGTCCTCAAGCAGTTGATCGACCAGACCGGTATCCCGTTCGTCACCACCCAGCTCGGCAAGGGCGTGGTCGATGAACGCAGCCCGCGTTTCCTGGGCAACGCTGCGCTGTCGTCCGGTGACTTCGTCCACCGTGCCGTCGAAGCCGCCGACCTGATCGTCAACATCGGCCACGACGTGATCGAGAAGCCGCCATTCTTCATGGTCCGTGGTGGCACCGAAGTCATTCACATCAACTTCCGCTCCGCCGAAGTCGATGCCGTGTACTTCCCGCAGATCGAAGTGATCGGCGACATCGCCAACGCCGTCTGGCAGATCGCTGAAGGCCTGGGCGACACCTCGCACTGGGACTTCACTCGCCTGATGGCCATCCGTGAAGCCAACGAAGCGCAGATCGCCGAAGGCAAGGACGACGACCGCTTCCCGGTCTACCCGCAGCGTCTGGTCGCCGACGTGCGCCGTGCCCTGCCGTCCGAAGGCATCGTGGCCCTGGACAACGGCATCTACAAGATCTGGTTCGCCCGCAACTACAAGGCCCACAAGCCCAACACCGTGCTGCTGGACAACGCTCTGGCGACCATGGGCGCCGGCTTGCCATCGGCCATGGCGGCGCACCTGGTGTACCCGGATCGTCCAGTGATCTCGGTGTGCGGTGACGGCGGCTTCATGATGAACAGCCAGGAGCTGGAAACTGCGGTACGTCTGGGCATGCACATTACTGTCGTGATCCTGCGTGACGACGGCTACGGCATGATCCGCTGGAAGCAGGCCAACATGGGCTTCACCGATTTCGGCCTGGACTACGGCAACCCGGACTTCGTCAAGTACGCCGAAGCCTATGGTGCCAATGGCCACCGTGTGGAAAGCGCAGAAGGCTTGCTGCCGCTGCTCGAGCACTGCATCAAGACCCCAGGCGTGCACGTGATCGACTGCCCGGTCGACTACAGCGAGAACGACCGCATCCTCAACAGCGAGCTGCGTGAGCGCGCGCTGGCGGTGTAATAGCTGAAGGCCAAATCGCCGGCAAGCCGGCTTCCACCGGCACTCCACTGTATTCAGAACCAGTGGCGTACCTGTGGGAGCCGGCTTGCCGGCGATTGCTTTTGCGCCTGCGATCCAGATAGAAAACTGCATTAGATAATCACCGCCCTGCAGCGCTATCGACTGATCATTCTCATGCTCCATTTCCCGCGAGCACGAGATCATGACCATAGGATCGACGCACAACCATCCGGCCGATTTGGCCATTCAGCCCCAAACCCCCATCCAGCCTTGGGCTGCTCGCTTTCCCAATCCGCCCGACCTCTGTTTCGATTACCGTCGGCTGGTTGAGCAGGAGGGCGGTATTGCGCGTGCTACACGGCCGCAACATCGCATCTGCATTGTCGGCGCCGGCATCACGGGATTGACTGCCGCCCATGAGCTATTGCGCTGCGGCTTTACCCAGATCACGCTGATAGAGCAAGCGCAACGTGTGGGCGGTCGCCATCTGACTGTGGTGAACAATCGAGCCAATCACAAGCAGCCCTCGACACCTTTCGAAATGGGTGCCATGCGCATGCCATTCTTCAATAGAAGCGGTGAGGCTCCCAAAGCTGGGCGGTCGCTCATGGCTCATTACTCCGACTTGTATGACCTGCGCATCTCCGACTTCCCTAACCCCGGTTCACAGTGGGTCAATGCCACGGGAATCTATTTACGTGAGGGGCGGCTCGACGGTGAGGGTGAACCGAAACTTCTGATATGGCGTAATCCAGAAGGAGATACACCACCACCGAGCGAGGTACTGCAGGCGGTTCATGGCAAATGGCGGCGCTTCGCCGAGCAATTTGCTGAACGAGTGGCTGCGGTGTACGGGACGCCTGCTTGGCAGGCGATGTGGTCTGCCATTGTCGAGCGCTATCAGCGGTTGTCTTTCCGCGATCTGGTTCATCTGCCTGTTCTGGAGTCTTGGAACCCACAGGTACCTGGTGACTTTGGCGGGCTCGGCATGAGCCACGAGGAATCGGCCATCTTCTATGCAAATCGGCATAGGGGATGGCAGCTGGGGGGCCTTCTACGATGTGTGCTGCCTCTACCCGCTACGTACCGCCATCTTCGGATTCAGTAGTCATCTGCAGCTGGTACACGGTCGGGTCGATCAACATGGCGTTCCGTTGGCCGCGCCCTACTTGGGCGCCAGCGGTGTACGTGACAGCAAGGGATTGGAATTCCAGGCACCTGCCTACATTGGCTTGGCTGCCTTGGATGAATGCCTGCTGTTCATGGATATCGAAGCATCGGGCTCATCCTTGTACAACCATCTGTTGACCCGGGAGGACGGGCTGCTCACCGACAGTTCGGTCTGCGGTCTGTACAAACAGGCTGATGGGCGCATCCGCGTGGAGTACCGCTGGAAACACAGCCACCCCCTACAAGCTCAGTTGCACAGCGAGTATTTCGACAGCGTCATCCTCACCACGCCCTCCTGGCTTATCGAAACCAGTATCCGTGTGGAAGGCTTTGATCGTGAGGTTTTGCCGCAGTCAGTCATTGATGCCTGGAAGCACGCTCATTGGGAGACCAGCTGCAAGGTCTACGCACCATTGCACAAAAGCTTCCTTGACCGTAATCCTCAGCTGCCGCAGATACTGGTGACTGACAGCTTCGTGCACGATGTCTATGCCTACCGCTATAACGACAGTTACCCCGAAGACTGCATTCTGCTCAGCTACACTTGGGAAGATGATGCAACGAAGCTGGCGTTGTTTTCCGACAGTGAGCTGGCTGAGAAATGCATTGGCGAGCTTGACCGCATATTGTTGCGTTGCAGCAATATCAAAGAGGCCATCTCCCCCTATGTCGATACTCGAAACATCCACGTACAACGCTGGATGACAGACCGAAATGCACTGGGTTGTGCGAAGTTGTATCGAGCAGGCACCTACAATGACGCCATCAGCCTGATGAAATACAACCGTGACTTCAGTGGTGCTTCGGGGCTCTACCTGGCCGGCGAGTCTTTCTCTGTCGACGCTGGCTGGACAGAGCCTTGCTTTCGCACGGCCATCGATGTGGTCATCAATCTTTGCCAGCACACCTCTGCTCATTTCCGCGGTGACTTCGACCTTGCGCACTACCCGCATTACCAAATGCGATAAAAGCTGATGTTTGAAATAGATCTGTAGGCCACCTCATACCATTTGTTTCGCATATTCCTACAAGCCTGTGGGAGTCTCCTGACTGTTGCTCCCCAGGCCTGTCCCGTTCTACTGGCGCCCTTCCACAACAACCATAACCAAGGAAGCCGCCATGCCTGAACATTGCAAACCGGTAAGCCCCGTGCGTATCGCCGTCATTCAGTACGACCCGCAAGTGGGCCTGGAGCACGCCGATGGCAACTTGAACAAGGGATTGGCGATGGCCCGGCGTGCCGTCAGCGAGGGGGCCAATCTGATCGTGCTGCCCGAACTGGCCAACACCGGTTACACCTTCGATTCGCGGGTCGAGGCTTATGCGCACGCCGAGCCCTTGGAGGGCGGGCCGAGTGTACAGGCCTGGGCCGCTTTTGCTCGCGAGCACCAGCTGTACCTGGCAGCGGGCTTCGCCGAGCGGGATGGGTTGAGGCTCTATGACAGTGCCGTGCTGTTCGGCCCTGAAGGCCGGCTCGGGCATTACCGCAAGGCGCACCTGTGGAATCGGGAGAAGCTCTGGTTCACCCCAGGCGACCTGGGATTTCCGGTTTTCGAAACGCCGATCGGCCGGGTAGGCCTGCTGATCTGTTGGGATATCTGGTTTCCGGAAGTGCCACGGTTGATGGCCAGCCAGGGGGCCGACATCATTTGCAGCCTGAACAACTGGGTGTGGACACCGCCTCCGCTGTTCGATCAGGCGGGGCGCTGCATGGCGTCCTACCTGACCATGACCGCCGCCCACGTCAACACCCTCTACATCGCTGCGGCGAACCGCATCGGCAGTGAACGGGGCGGGCGCTTCCTCGGCTGTTCACTGATCGCAGGCCCCCATGGCTGGCCGATTGGCGAGGTCGCCAGTGCCGACGACGAATGCATCGTCTACGCCGATGTCGACTTGAGCGCGGCACGCCCGGCGCCGATCTGGAACAGCCTCAACGACTTGCAGCGTGATCGACGCACCGACCTCTACGATGCTGCGCTGGGGTATCGCCTGCATCCAGCAATGCCACGTTGAGGAAGGCGCATGGAACAGTCTCTTTTTGTTGCGCGGCAGCGCTTCACCTTGTTGTTGATGACTGGCCTCGTGGCACTGCTGGCAGTCAGCCTGGCGTTCGGCCAATGGCCGGATTATGCGCAGCTGATGGCGACACTGGATCAGCCATTGAGTCGGCTACGCTGGATCATCGGCGATATCAGCGAAGTCGCTTTCTACAAGCATGAGCTGCCGGCCCTGGGCATGCTATTGGGGGCTTGCCTGGCCCACTGGGCCCATGTGCAGGGGTATCGCTGGCAGGGTTTTTCCATCTGCTATGGCAGTGGCCTGTGGCTCTGGCTGTTCGCCAGCTCGCTGCTCGGGCTGCTGCTCAGCCATGTGCTGTGGGGCTGGATGCTGGCCAGCGGTACCTGGCAACCCACCTTCGTGGCGTTCGTCTCGCTGCCTGCGGCCATGGTGCTGTTGTTCGGTGGCGGTTGGCGCGTCAGCCTGACCGGCGCACTGTTGGGCGCGCTGCTGGTCACGCCTGCAAGCCTGCTGCTGGTCAACTACCTGTGTTATCCGCTGCAACTGCCGGTGGTGATCGGCAATGTGAGCGGCATGGCCCTGGCCAGCGTGGTGGCGTTTGTGCTGTGTCAGCGTGTTCCGGCGTTGGTGCGTGGCGGCCTGCGTCCACGCTTGGCCAAGCCCGCCTCTGGCAAACCGGACTACGGCCTGGTGTGGATCTTGCGCCGTGTTCTTGCCGATTTCAGCGAAGCGCCTTTCTTCGGCAATGAACTGGCCAGCCTTGGGTTGCTGCTGGGGGTAATGCTCGCCTATGCGTTGTCGCCTTCGGCTCCCGCCTATGGTTCGCAGTTGCTGGTGCCACTGATCGCGGGCCAGGCACTGGCTTCGCTGCTTGGTGTACTGCTGTGGTTGCGTCAATGGCGGGAGAGGGGGTGGTATCCCACTTACATTCCTATCGTGTCGATCGTGCCAGCCTCGGTGCTAACGTTGGGCGGCAGTTGGCAGGTGGTGGTCAGCAGCGCTGCCTTGGGGGCACTATTCGCGCCGCCACTGGCAGTAGCCATCAGTCAACGCCTACCGGACTACATGCACGGTTACATCGGCAACGTTGTGTCGATGGCTGTCTGCACGATGAGTATTGTGCCGATACTGGGGCTGGTCATCGGAGGTGCCGGATGAAGGAGAACGTCTGCTTGCCTCGACTTTCGATCGGCTGCCTGGGGGGAACAGTCAGCATGCAAAGGCAGTTGCCGGGCCACGGGGTGACGCCGAGGCTGGGGTGCAACGAGCTGCTGGCCGATCTGCCGCATCTAGGCTCACTCGCACAACTCAGAGCTTCGACACTTTGCCTGTTACCCAGCGCGTCGCTTACCTTCCCGATCATGCTCGAGGTGCTGGCTTGGGCGCGTGGCGAGGTGGCGCAGGGGGCGCACGCCGTAGTCCTGACGCAGGGCACTGACACACTCGAGGAGTCAGCCTATTTTCTTCACTTGCTCTGGCCTTTCGAGACGCCGCTAGTAATGACCGGTGCGATGCGTGATGCCGATCAGCCAGGCAATGATGGGCCGGGGAACCTGTTGGCGGCAGTGCAGGTGGCTCTCGCGGATGAAAGCCGTGGGCGTGGCGTACAGGTCGTGCTCAACGACCAGATTCACGCCGCCACACGGGTACGCAAGACTGCCAGTCTGGCAATGGCTGCCTTCGAATCGCCCGGCGCAGGCCCTGAGGGCGTCGTGGTGGAGGGGAAGGCGATCTATCGTCGGCCGGCAGTGGCACGCAAGGTGTTGCAGCAGCCTCAACGTAGGGAGCATCGCGTCGCCTTGCTCGAGGCGTGCTTGGACGCCGACAGCACACTGCTGCAGGCCATACCGGCATTGGGCTACGAGGGATTGGTCGTTGCGGGTTTCGGTGCAGGTCATGTGTCCATTGCCTGGGCTCAAGCGCTGGCGCGGATTGCCCAGGACATGCCCGTTATCATGGCTACCCGGACCGGCAGTGGACCGACTGCGAGGGCTTCTTACGGTTTTGAGGGTGGAGAAATCGATCTACAGAGCAAGGGCGTGCATATGGCCGGCGATCTGTGTCCGAGAAAGTGCCGCATGTTGCTCTGGTTGCTGATCGGTCTAGATAACCAGTCGGCGCTGCCCGGCTGGTTGCCACACTAGGGAAAATGCCCGCCGAAGAGAGACGGCGGGCAACCTTTGAGAAGTCCTGTGCTAGGGTGCACACAAATTTGCTTTCCAGGACGATTACCCATGCTCCCCGCGCTCAGCGAAAAAGAACTCGACCGCCTCGAAGACCTGCTGATTACCTACGGCAACGACTATTCAGTGCTCAACCTGGTCGAACTCAACGGCTTCTTCACTGCCTTGGCCAGTTCCCCGACCCAAGTCATTCCCGAGCAATGGCTGCCAGCAGTGGCGGGCGGCAAGGTGCCGAAGTTCAAGAAACCCGCCCACGAAGAAGCCTACACGGCGCTGATGCTGCGCTACGCCCATCAAGTGGCGGAGCAGTTGGCGGACGACCTCGAAGGCTTCGAGCCTGTGTTCGAAGAAAGCGAAGCCGAGGAAGGTACCGCGATCATCATGGAGGAGTGGTGCTTCGGCTATATGCGCGGCACTCAGGTCGCCGGCTGGGGCGAGCTGCCAGCCGAACAGGATGCGCTGCTCAAGGCCATCTCGCTGCATGGCCTGGAAGACAACTTCGAAGTGCTCGATGCCATGAGCTTCAGCGAGCTGCAGGCCTGTGTGCCGCACGTGGTCGCGGCGGCCAAGGGCTTGTATCGCTATCAGCGACAGCAGCGCCATTGAGCTGAACCGTCAGTGCCGTAGCCCGTTACCCCTGATTATTTCGCCTGGCGAAATTATGGTTTCCCCACGGCACTGATTCTGTTGTCCGCCGATTCAGCGCAGCATGAGCTCCAGCCGCACCACACCGGTGCCGACCCTGGAGCCTTCACCGTGATCAAACTCTACAACTTCCCCAAGTCCGGCCACGCCCACCGCATCGAGCTGATGCTCTCCCTGCTGAACCTGCCTGCCGAACGGGTCTTCGTCGACCTGGCCAAGGGCGCCCACAAGCAGCCGGAATTCCTCGCACTCAACCCGTTCGGCCAAGTGCCGGTGATCGATGACAACGGCACCGTCATCGCCGATTCCAACGCCATCCTGGTCTACCTGGCCAGCACCTACGACAAGCAAGGCCGCTGGCTGCCCCACGACCCGGTCGGCGCCGCCCGTGTGCAACGCTGGCTGTCGGTCGCCGCCGGGCCGGTCGCCTTTGGCCCTGCCGCCGCTCGCCTGGTCACGGTGTTCGGTGCCTCGTTCAACACGGACGAAGTGATTGGCCGGGCCCACACCCTGCTCAAAGTCATGGATGCCGAACTGGCCAAGACACCGTTCCTGGTGGGCAACGAAGCGACCATCGCTGATGTCGCCAACTACTCGTACATCGCCCACGCCCCCGAGGGCAATGTGTCGCTGGAGCCGTACCCGCATGTGCGTGCCTGGCTGGCTCGGGTCGAAGCCCTGCCTGGTTTCGTCGCCATGCCGCGCACCGTCGTGGGTTTGCAAACCACCGTTTGATCCGCGGATAACGCGAGGAATGCCGCCATGTCGCAACGCCCTGACCAACACGGCTCACCTTGGCACGCCGGTGAGAAACGCCTGCAGGAGCAGGTGGGAGTAGCGCAGCGCATGGAGGCGTTCGGGCAGAAGGTCATTCGTGACTACATGCCCGACCAGCACCGCACGTTCTACCATCAACTGCCATTCCTCGTCGTGGGCGCTGTGGATGCCGACGGCAAGCCATGGGCGACGCTGCTGGAGGGCTCGGAAGGGTTCATCAGCTCACCCGACCCACGGCAATTGCTGATCGATACCCAACCCGCCAGCGACGACCCGGCAACCCCGGGCTTGGCGGCAGGCGAGGCCATCGGCCTGCTCGGCATCGAGCTGCACACTCGCCGGCGCAACCGCATGAACGGGCTGATTCACCGCGCCTCCAGCGGCCAGCTGGCGGTTGCGGTGGAGCAGTCGTTCGGCAACTGCCCGCAGTACATCCAATTGCGCGACTACCGCCGTGTCGATGAGCCCACGCAGGGCAGGTTTGATTCAACCGTACTGGATGCACAGGCGGTGGCAATGATCGAGAACGCTGACACCTTCTTCGTCGCAAGCTACATCGAACATCCCGATGGCCATCGCGCCGTGGACGTCTCCCATCGCGGCGGGCGTGCAGGGTTCGTCAAAGTCGAAGGCAACCGCCTGACCGTCCCCGACTACGCCGGCAACCTGCACTTCAACACCTTGGGCAACCTGCTGGAAAACCCGCAAGCGGGACTCTTGTTCGTCGACTTCAGCAACGGCAACGTGCTGCAACTGACCGGGCGCACCGAGGTCATGCTCGACGGCCCGTCGATCAAGGCCTTCGAAGGCGCCGAGCGGCTGTGGACACTGACAGTCGAGCAAGTGGTGCTGCGCCGCGCTGCCATTTCCTTACGCTGGGCTTTTCAGGAATATGCACCGACCAGCTTGATGACGGGTACCTGGGCCGAAGCCGAGCAACGCCTGCAGCAGCAAGAGCGGCAACGCCAGTGGCTGACGTGGCGAGTGCAACGGGTAGAGCAGGAAAGCCGCGATATCCGTTCGTTCTATCTGGCTGCCGATGGCCCGGTAGACTTCGCCCCGGGGCAACATGTTCCCGTGCGTATTCCCCTGGCTGGCGATGCCCCGCTGATTCGCACCTACAGCTTGTCCAGCGCACCGTCCGATGGCCACCTGCGCATCAGCGTCAAGGCCCAGGGCCCGGCATCGCGTTACTTGCATGAGCAGGTCGCTGTCGGTGACCCGTTGCAAGTGCGCCTGCCCATGGGCAGCTTCACACTGGAAGGCGACAGTGACCGGCCCCTGGTACTGATTGGCGCAGGTGTAGGTATTACCCCGCTGATGGCCATGCTGCGTGAACAGCTTGCCATGCAGAGGGGGCGGCGGATTCACCTGTTCCAAGGCGCCCGCAGCCTCGTCGAACTGCCGTTCCAGCGAGAACTGGCCGAGTTGCGACAGCAAGCCGGTGCCCTGTTGAGCGTGCACCGCGCATTGAGCCAGCCGGAAGACGAAGCACTGGCTGGTCGTGACTACGAGCATGCCGGTCGCCTCGGGATTGAGCAGGTCAAGGCAGCGCTGCCGCTGGGCGATTACGACTTCTACCTGTGTGGCCCGCCCAGCTTCACCCAAGACCTGTACGAAGGCTTGCGCGCGGTACATGTGCCGGATATCCGCATCCATGCCGAAGCCTTCGGCCCTTCGACGCTCAGGCGCCATGGCGACAACAACCAACCGGTATTGCAACAGCCACCGGCGGCCACGGAACCTGTGCCGGTGTACTTCGCCAGCTCGGCCAAGGAGGCCCGTTGGGCGCCGTCCGGCGGCACCTTGCTGGAACTGGCCGAGGCGCGTGGGCTATCGCCGGAATTCAGTTGCCGAGGTGGGTCATGTGGCACCTGCAAGACCAAGCTGGTGAGCGGGCAAGTGCATTACCCCAACCCGCCAGCCGAGCTGCCGGAGAACGGTACGGTGCTGATTTGCTGTGCCGTGCCTGCCAAGCTGGAGGAGGGCACGCAGGCGTTGGTGCTGGAGCTTTGATGTGGTCTGTGCGGCCCTATCGCCGGCTTGCCGGCGATAGGGCCAGTCCAGTCAGCACAACATTTCCAGATAACCGATAATCCCACCACCCCCGATGCCCAGGAGCCGGCATGGATCAGATCCACCTGATGAAGGTGTTCGTCGCCGTCGGCGAGCTGGAAAGCTTCGCCGCCGCCGCCCGCCGCCTGGACATCTCGCCCGCCGCAGTCACCCGCGCCGTCAGCGCCCTCGAAGACCAGCTCGGGGTCAAGCTGCTGCTGCGCACCACCCGCAGCGTGCGGGTGACCGAGGCCGGCAGCCGCTACCTGGAAGACTCGCGGCACATCCTCGCCAGCATCAACGAGGCCAATGAAGCCGCCGCCGGCATCAACGCCACGCCCAAGGGCGAGCTGGCGGTGACCGCCCCGATCCTGTTCGGCAAGAAGTTCGTCATGCCCTGCATCGTGCGCTACCTGCAGCAGTACCCCGAGGTGGACGTGTCGGCCTACTTCCTCGACCGTATCGTCAACATGGTGGAGGAGGGCATGGACGTGGCCGTGCGCATCGGCCCGCTGCCTGATTCCGGCCTCAAGGCCCTGCGCGTGGGCAGGGTACGGCGCATGCTTTGCGCCTCACCCGATTACCTGGCGCGGTATGGCATACCGCAGCACCCGTCGGACTTGCCGGAGCATGCAGTGATCGCCACCACCAACCTGTCGCCACGGGCTGGCTGGCGCTTCGGCGTGACCGACGAACCCACCCTGGTACGCATGAAACCGCGGCTTACCGTGACCAGCAATGACGGTGCGATCGCAGCGGCGGTGGGCGGGTTGGGGATTGCCCGGCTGTTGTCCTATCAAGTGGTCGACGAGATCGCCAGCGGGCAGCTGCAGGTGATCCTCGCCGAATACGAAGAGGCGCCGTGGCCTATTCATGTGCTGCATCGTGAGAGCAAGTACGGCTCTGCCAAGGTGCGATCGTTTGTCGATCTGTTGGTCGCCACCCTTCGGGCTCAAGGATTGGATTGATGTCGTACTACAACTGATCTGGCTGATCCTAGGATTTTCGGTCGGTTGTTCTGGCTTTTTGAGAAAAATAATTTTGTTGTACGACGACCTATGACCTGTCACTCTTTCGTCTGAAATAATTTGTCTCAATTCGCCCTGCCGGCGGCGAGGCAATCACCCGCACCTCTAAAAATAATATTCAGGTGAACCATGAAGATGAAAGGCATCCGTTGGTGGATGGTCAGCCTTGTCACAGCTGGCCTCGTCGTCAACTACCTCGCCCGCAACACCCTCTCGGTGGCTGCCCCCACCTTGATGACCGACCTGTCCATCAGTACCGAGCAATACGCCAAGATCGTCGCGGCCTGGCAGGTGTGCTACGCCCTCATGCAGCCGATCGCCGGCTGGTTCATCGACTTCATCGGCACCAAGCTGGGTTTTGCCGTCTTCGCCATGGCCTGGTCGGTGGCTTGCGCGGGTGCGGCTCTGGCTACCGGCTGGCAGAGCATGGCGTTCATGCGCGGCCTGCTGGGCATGACCGAGGCGGCCGGCTTGCCGGCTGGGGTCAAGGCCACCACCGAGTGGTTTCCGGCCAAGGAGCGCTCGGTGGCCATTGGCTGGTTCAACATTGGCTCTTCGCTGGGTGCCTTGCTGGCGCCGCCGCTGGTGGTCTGGGCAATCCTGCACAGCGGCTGGCAACTGGCCTTTGTGATTGTCGGGGGTTCCGGCATCGTCTGGACGCTGCTTTGGATACTGTTCTACAAGCACCCGCGTGACCAGAAGCACCTGAGTGCCGAGGAGCGCGACTACATCCTTGCAGGCCAGGAAGCGCACTTCAAGGAAGAGAAACGCGAGAAAGGTGCCTGGAAGCGTATCTTCAAGACCCGCAACTTCTACGCCATCGCTTCGGCACGCATCCTGTCGGAGCCTGCCTGGCAGACCTTCAACGCCTGGATCCCGCTGTACCTGATGACCGAGCGGCACATGAACATCAAGGAAGTGGCGATGTTCGCCTGGCTGCCGTTTCTCGCGGCCGACATCGGTTGCGTGCTCGGCGGTTACTTGAGCCCGCTGTTCCACCGTTACTTCAAGGTGTCGTTGTTCACCTCGCGCAAGATGGTGCTGGTGTTCGGCGCCAGCTGCATGATCGGCCCGGCCTGCATCGGCCTGGTGGAGAGCCCATATACCGCGATCCTGTTGCTGTGCATCGGCGGCTTTGCGCACCAGACACTGTCGGGCGCGTTGTACTCGATCACCTCGGATTCGTTCAGCAAGGATCAGGTGGCGACGGCTACCGGCATGGGTGGCATGTGCGGGTACCTGGGCGCGGCGGTGTTTACCCTGGTGTTCGGGATCCTGGTGACGCAGATCGGCTACAGCCCGCTGTTCGTCGTGCTGGCGGCGTTCGATATCGTTGCGGCAGTGCTGGTGTGGAAGGTGGCGCGAGAGGTGCGCGGGGCGCCGCAGGAGCGCCAGGCCGAGACCTCCGGTGGAGTGCTGGTTTAACGCATGGGACGGTGGGGCCGCGCAGCGGCCCCTATCGGCAAGCCCTTACAGCGCATGATACGCCATGCTGAAACCCAGGCTCATCTCCTGACCCTGCTGCAGCAAACGCAAGCCCGGTCGCCCAGGCAGATGGTGTGCATTGATCGGGTGGCTGACGGGTTCAAAACAGAAGAACGGCTTGTCCTGCGGGCAGAACAACAGGAAATGTTCAGTGCCGCTGGCGCTGCATTTGAGTTGATAACCCGCGCTGGGCTGCTCGATCACACAGTCCCCAGGCCACCCGCCGAACGCATGGTCGACCACGTGCGCCGGCAAAGGGCCTGGAGCCTCGAAGCACCAGTCTTGGGGAACGTCTACCGAGTACGATGGCAACTGTCCCTCTTCGGCCAGCCACACATGCCGCGCCGCCGCTCGCAGCAGCGTGTCGGGATAACGCGGGAAATAAGGATGAAAGCCCAGCCCGTACCAGGTAGCGGCTTCATCCATGTGCATCACATGCAGGTCCAGTTGCAGGCACCCTTCGTGCAAGTGCACATCCAGTACTGCCCGATAGGCAAATGGCGCCGCACTGTCCAGCGTCAGCCGGGCACGTCGCTCACTGTGGTGGTCCACCTCCCATGCCTGCTGCCAGGCAGTGCCATGAATAGGGTAGGGGTCGTGTGCAGTGTTCGGCGCCAAGGGCAGCCACCCTTCGGGCCGGGCGAAACCTCCCTCGGCAATGCGGTTGGACCAGGGCGCCAAGGGGTAGCATCCCAGCTGCCGCGGTGTACCGCTGGCCAGGGCGGCCTGATCGGCATGGCGCAGCAGCGGTTGACCGGTCGCTTTCACCACCCAGTTGACCAAGCTGGCGCCCAGTTCAGGGGCGATGCTCAGGTGGGTCAGGTGGTCTTGCAGGTGCAGTTCGGTGACAGCCATCAACGGCTCCTCGGAGAATGGAATCAGCTCGCCCTGCGGTAGGTGAGCAACACGATGCCGCATACCACCACGGCCCCACCGACCAGTTGCCAAGTCGACAGGCGCTGGTCCAGTAACGCCCAGCCCAGCAGCAGGGTGGCGATCGGTTCGACGTTCATCACCGGTGCATTCTGTGCCATGTTCAGTCGCGGCACGCAGACGAACAGCAACGTGAAGGCCACACCGTACAGGACCACCAGGCTGGCCAAGGCTATCCAGCCATTGCCGCTGGCAGGCAGCGCCAGGCCGGCAGGCATCACCCCGCTGGCCCCGGCCACCAGCATGCTGGCGAATACGATCAGCAAGGTCAGCAGGCTGCGCACCGGGCCGCGCACGGCGGCCAGTTTGTGGTCGGTGATCCACAACGCGCAGGCGAACACGCAGGCGGCGCAGAACGCCAGGCTCACGCCCAGCAGCCAGTGCGGGTTGGCCTTGCCGGCCAGGTGCGCGGGCACGTCCAGAGCCAGTACCAGGCCACACAAGATCAGGCCCATGAACAGCACGGTGCGGCGGGTCGGGCGGGGACCGCCGAGCGCCCAGGTCAGCAGGGCCAGCAGCATCGGGAAGGTATTGCCCACCAGCAGCGCCAGGGCTACCGGGATGCGCGCCACCGCCGAGTAGAGGCACAGGCTCTGGCTGGCGATCAGCAGCCCGAGCAGCAACTGCCAGCGCCGCGTGCCGACCGGCAGGCTCAGTGGCTGGCGCTGCCACAGCACCAGGCTGGCCAGCACCAAAAAGGTGATGCCGGAGCGGCAGAGGATAGCCAGCAGTACGCCGGTGTCGTCATCGAAGGCAATGCGTGCGGCAATGTGGTTGCCGGCGAACGAGCATGCCAGCAGCGCCAGCAGTGCGACTGCCAGCCTGCGCGGAAAGAGAGAGTCAGAAGCAGCGACAGCCATGTGCAGCGTCCATTTTGCAGGGAAGGGCGGGCCGCCAGGGCCCGCCGGGTGAGGGGGTTACAGCACGACGCTCGGCAGCCACAGCGAAATCGCCGGGATGTAGGTCACGGCCATCAGCACCAGGAGCAGCGCCATATAGAACGGCAGCAGTGCCTTTACCGTGGCCTCGATACTCACCTTGCCGATTGCCGCCCCCACGAACAGCACTGCACCTACCGGCGGCGTGACCAGCCCGATACCCAGGTTGACCAGCATGATCATGCCGAAGTGCACCGGGTCCACGCCGATGCCGGTGATCACCGGCAGCAGGATCGGCGTGAGGATCAGAATCAGCGGCGCCATGTCCATCACCGTGCCCAGCAGCAGGAGCATGAAGTTGATGCACATGAGGATCACGTAGCGGTTGTCCGACAGGGTCAGGAACGCCGTGGTGATCTTCGACGGGATCTGCATCAGGGTCATCACGTAGCCGAAGCTGGCGGCGAAGGCGATCAGGATCATCACGATCGAGATGGTGCGCACCGTGCGGTGCATCAGCTTTGGCAGGTCGCGCCACTTGTAGTCGCGGTAGATGAACATGGTCACGAAGAACGACCACACGACCGCCACTGCCGCCGACTCGGTGGCCGTGAACACGCCCGACAGGATGCCGCCGAGGATGATCACCATGGCCATCAGCCCCCACAGCGCCTCACCGGCGATCTTCAGCGCCTGGCGCAGCGGGATTACTTCGCCCTTGGGGTAGTTGCGCCGTTTGGCGAAGATCAGGCACAGCCCCATCATCACCGCGCTGAGCAGCAGCCCGGGCATGACTCCGGCCATGAACAGCGAAGCGATCGACACCGTGCCACCGGCCGCCAGCGAGTACAGCACCGAGTTGTGGCTGGGCGGGGTCAGCAGCGCCTGTACCGAGCCGCTGACGGTCACGGCGGTGGAGAACTCGCGCGGGTAGCCCTTGCGCTCCATCTCCGGGATCAGCACCGAACCGACCGATGCGGTGTCGGCCACCGACGAGCCGGAAATGGCACCGAAAAAGGTCGAGGCGGTGATGTTGACCAGCGACAGGCCGCCCCGCACGAAGCCCACCAGCACCCCGGCGAACGCCACCAGCCGGCGCGACATGCCACCCTCGGCCATGATCGCTCCGGCCAGCACGAAGAACGGTATCGCCAGCAGCGAAAATTTGTTAACCCCGCTGGCCACCTGGATCATCATCGCCTGCAGCGGGATGTCGATCCACCAGGCGCCGATCAACGCTGCCAGGCCCAGGGCGTAGGCCACCGGCATGCCGATCAGGATGAGCAGGATGAAACTGCCCAGAAGAATCACAGCATCCATTTACGCAGCTCCTTCGTTTTCTTCGACCAGGTCGAAGCGCACCACCGGGCGATTGCTCTGGTCACCCAGGACGAGTTTCTCGATCACGAAGATCAGGGTCAGAACGCCACCGAGCGGGATCGGTGCGTAGCTCATGCCCACCCGCACGCCGGGCAGCGACGCCATGAACTGGTTCCAGGTGGTGATGCACAGCTTGGCGCCATACCAGGTCATGAACACGCACACCAGGATCATCAACAGCTGGACCAACAGCCCGATCAGTCGGCGCAGGGGCGCAGGCAGGCGGTCGGTGAGCATCGCGACGGCCATGTGCGCGCCTGCGCGGTAGCTGGCGGCAGCGCCGACGAAGGTGAAAAGCACCATCAGCAGGATCGCTACCGGCTCCGGCCAGCTGGAGCCGGTGCCAAGCACATAACGGGCGAAGATGCCCCAGGGGATGATCAGCGACATGGCGAGCACCGCCAGGCCAGCGACCCAGATGCAGGCGCTGTACAGCCTGTCGTTCGCGCGCAGGAAAAGTGTTTTCATAGGCATCACCAAAGCGGCAGGGCGACGGTCGCCGCGCTGCCGAGGTCTTCTTGGAAGGGGGCTGGTGTTACTGGACCGCGTCGATACGCTTCATCAGGTCGGCGTACTGCGCGCCGTACTTCTCGCGTACCGAGGCGGTGGCGTCGTAGAACGGCTTCTTGTCGACGGTGATGAACTCCACGCCAGCTGCCTTGAGCTTCTCTTCGCTGGCGGCGGACTTGGCATCCCACAGCGCACGCTCTTCCATCTGCGCTTCGCGGGCGACCTTTTTCACCAACGCCTGCTGCTCAGGGGTGAGGCTGTTCCAGGTGGTCTTGGACATCACCACCGGCTCGGGCAGGATCAGGTGCCCGGTGAGGGTGTAGTACTTGGCACTCTGGAAGTGGTTGTGTTCGAGCAGGGTCGGCGGGTTGTTCTCGGCGCCGTCGATCACGCCGGTCTGCAGTGCGCTGAAGATTTCGCCGGTGTCCATGGCGATACCGTTGCCCCCCATCGCGTTCATCATGTCGATGAACAACGGGTTGCCCTGCACGCGAATCTTCATGCCCTTGAGGTCTTCCAGGCTGCGCACCGGCTTCTTGGTGTAGATGCTGCGCGAGCCGCCGTCCATCCAGGCCAGGGCCACCAGGTTGAATTCGGAGTGGGTGATCTTGTCGAGGATTTCCTGGCCGATGTCGCCGTCGATGATCTTGCGCATGTGCTCATGGTCGCGGAACACGAACGGCATGTTGAACACGTTGACGTCCGGCACCACCGGGCCGACGATGCCGAGGCTGACGCGGGTCATCTGCACGGCGCCGATCTGCGCCTGCTCGATCACTTCCTTTTCCGAGCCCAGCACGCCACCGGCGAACATCTTGAACGTGATTTCGCCATTGCTGGCGGCTTCGAGCTTTTTGCCCATGTTTTGTTCGGCGACCACCGTGGGGTAGCCGGCCGGGTGGATCTCGGCGAACTTGATGTCCAGCGCGTGAGCTGGCAGGGCGAGGCTGAAGGCGAACGGGAGTGCGGCTAGAAGCAGCTTGCGTTTGAACGTCATGATGAAACTCCGTGGTTTTTATTATCTGGTTTCGGTCGTGTCGGTACAGGTGCGGCAGTGGGGTGTTCAGCCCCGGTAGGCAGGCTCCTCCAGGCCCTTGACGCCTGGCTCCAAGGCAAATACGCCGCCGGCCAGGGGTTGGTCGGAGAGGTCGATCCCTTCAGGGCGGATCGAGGTGACGAACAGGATGTCCAGGTTGGCGCCGCCAAAGGCGCACATGGCAGGCTTCTTCACCGGCACATCCAGGGAGCGGTCGAGACGCCCGTCCGGGGTGAAGCGGTGGATTTGCCCGGCGTCGTTGCCGCAGATCCAGTAGCAGCCATCCTGGTCGATCGCGGCACCGTCCGGGCGGCCCGGGAAGGCGCGCATGTCGACGAACAGTCGCTTGTCGTGCGGTGTGCCGCTGTCGATGTCGTAGTCGAACACCCAGATCTTCTGCACGTTGGGGTGCGAGTCGGACAGGTACATGCGCGTGCCGTCGGGGCTGAAGGCCAGGCCATTGGGTACGATCATGCCGTCCTGCTGCAGGTGAAGTTGCCCTTCGCCGTCGTGCCGGTAAAGCGCACCGACGTGTGCGCCTTGGGACATGTCCATCAACATGCTGCCGGCCCAGAAGCGGCCCTGGCGGTCACAGCGCCCGTCGTTGAAGCGCATGCCGGCCTGGGCGTGCTCGGCGGCAGTGAGCAGACGGCTGTCGAGGCGGCCATCGGGCTTGGCCTCGAGGCGGAAAATGCCGCTTTCCATGCCGGCGACCCAGCCCCCTTCGGTACGGGCGATGCAGGCGAGCATCTGGTCGCCTTGCCAGCTCCGGTGGGCGCCATCCTGCCAGCGGTGCAACTGGCGAGCGGGAATGTCGACCCAGTACAAAGCCTGTTCGATGGGGTGCCAGACGGGGCTTTCGCCGGTGCCGTTGCGGGCGTCGACGATCAGTTCGCAGTTCATGGCGCTGCCTCCTGGCGTGCTACGGGTCAGTTGAACGGTCCGGCCACGGCGAAGGCGCCGCCCTGATAGACCATGCTCGGGTCATCGGCAGCAGGTGCCGGCTGGGCCTGCACCGCTTCGCGGAACACCTCGGAAGTGTCCTTGGGCACATAGCCCAGGTGTTCGGCATGGCGGTTGTCCCACCACACGGTGCGGTTGGCGGAGGCACCGTAGACGATGGTATGGCCGACGTTGGGCGTGAACAGCCCGCGTTCGATGAGTTGCACCAGGTCGTCGTAGCTCAGCCAGGTGCAGAGCATCCGCGGGTTCTGCGGCTGCGGGAAGGACGAGCCGATGCGGATGCTGACGGTTTCTATGCCATAGCGGTCGAAGTAGAAGCTGGCGACATCTTCGCCGTAGCATTTGGACAGGCCGTAATAGCTGTCGGGCCGGCGCGGCGAGTGGGCGTCGATACGCTCGTCCTGGCGGTAGAAGCCGATGGTGTGGTTGGAGCTGGCGAAGATGATGCGCTTGACGCCATGCTTGCGCGCCGCCTCGTAGACGTGAAACACGCCGCAGATGTTGGGGCCGAGGATGTCTTCGAAGGCATGCTCGGTCGACACGCCGCCGAAGTGGATGATGGCGTCGACACCTTCGACCAGTGCATGCACGGCGGCCTTGTCGGCGAGGTCGCAGGTCACCACCTCTTCATGCGGGCCTGCGGCAGGCGCCATCGGGCTGATATCGGAAAGGCGCAATACCTCGGCGAAGCCTTGCAGGCGTTCGCGAAGGACCTTGCCCAGGCCGCCTGCGGCTCCGGTGAGCAGCAGGCGATTGAGGGGGGTAGTGGTCATGGCCGGCTCTATTTGTTAATTGTTGTAGGTTGTCGTATGACTGCGGTCGATTATCGACAGCGTATTCCGCGGTTGTCAATGGTATTTCTGTGACCTTGCCGGCCACGTCGGGGCGCCCGTCACAGCAACGACAACGGATAGTTGAAGATCAACCGGTTCTCATCGAACTCGTTGTTGCTGTAGTCCCGCCGAATCGACGAGTTGCGCCACTTCACGCTCAGGTCCTTGAAGGGACCGCTTTGAATCACGTAGGCCAGCTCCGACTCACGCACCCACTCCTTGCCATCGGTCACCGCCCCGGTATGGACGTCGCGGCCGCTGATGTAGCGGTTCATCAGGGTCAGCCCCGGCACGCCGAGGGTGACGAAGTTGAAGTCATGGCGCACCTGCCAAGAGCGTTCGTTGGCATTGTCGAAGCTGGAGTTGTAGCTGTCGTTGGCCAAGGTTCCGCCGCTGGTGCCGTTGACCCGCATCCAGGTGTCGCCATCGACTTTCTGCAGCCCGACCCAGAAGGTGTTGCCGCCATACTTGGCCGAGAACATGCCCGAGTACGTATCGTTGTCCAGCTTGCCGGCCTTTTCCGAGCCGTCTTCGCCACCGTGGAAGTAACCCAGGTTGGCGCCCAAGGTCCAGTTGCCCACCGGCTGGCTGTGGCTCAGTTGCAGGTACTGCTGCTCGTAGACGTCCTTGAGCTCCGCGTTCCACAGCCCGACCAGGGTACGGTCCTGGTTGAACTTGTACTCGCCACCGACGAAATTGAACCGGTCCGACACCCCACCGCCGTAGCTCATGTCCTCCATGCTGGCATCGTTGCGCGGGCTGTTGCCGCGGAACTGCCCGCCATACAGCGTCAACCCGGCCATCTCGCTGGACGTCACCTGCCCACCGCGGAAGGTCTGCGGCAGCGAGCGGCCATCGTCCGAGCGCAGGATAGGCAGTACCGGCATCCACTCGCCGATCTTCAGTTCGGTCTTCGAGATCCGCGCCTTGCCCGCCACTGCCAGGCGCCCGTAGTCATCCGCCGGCCGGCCATCGTCATGCCGCGGCAACAGCGCCGTGCCGTAGGTGCCGCCACCGCCATCGAGCTTCACCGACCACAGCCCCAGCACATCCGCGCCAAACCCGATCGGCCCTTGAGTGAAGCCCGAACGCGCGTCGAGGATGAAGCTCTGCGTCCATTCCTCGGCCTTGCTCTGCGGGTTGCTCGGGTTGGTGAAGTTGCGGTTGATGTAGAAGTTGCGCAGGCCCAGGGTGGCCTTGCTGTCGTCGACAAAGCCTGCGGCCATGCTGGTACCTGGCAGGCCGGCAATCACGCCGGCCCCGAGCAGGGCAAAGGGAAGGGTTTGGCAGATTTTCATTATTGTTGTGCTCCACAAAAGGGTGTGGCAGCCCGTCCACCGGGCACGCGCGAGCGGCCTGCGGCAGGGGCGGGTAGGTAATGGGCCGGTCAGGGCCGGAAAGGGTGAAACAGGGTTACGGCGCTAGGTGACCGTGGGTAGCAAGAGGAGGGGAGGCGAGAGGATTGGGTGTGGCGTGATGGTGATGGATGTCGACATGGGGTCGTCCGCTGATTGTTGTTTTTGTTATATGTTGTCGTACAACGTCAGCAATTTTTATCAAGCACTGGCAGCGCTGTCAACGCTTACGAAGGGAGTGAGTTCCTCAATTTCCGTTGGTTCATCATTCATTTCGAGCCGTAGAAGCTCTAGCGCGGGCAGCGCGCCATTATCGGAGACATACTACGACTCAGGCACGCCTGGGCCTATCAGGTACTGCGCTGTGTCAGCAGTGCACAGGCTGCCAGCACCTTCAGCCCGTGCATCACTTCTGGCGTGATCAGCCGTCCCAGGCACACACGCAAGCCGGTACCACATTCGCCATCGGCGAAGAACATCCCGCTGGCGCTCACGTTGCATCCACGCTCACTCGCCAGCTGTTGCAGCGCAGCCATGTCCGTCCCTTCGGGCAACACGAGCCAGTGAATGAATCCTCCCTGAGGCGGTACGTACCGCGTTCCCGCCGGAAACGCCGAGTGCACCAGCGCATCCATCACCTCGGTCTGGGCTGCCAGCCGCCCGCGCAGTTTCGCGCAGTGCTCTTCCATGTACCCGCGGCCGATGAACTCATCCAGCACCCGTTGCGCCAGGCTCGACACCGCCAGGTTGCGTGAAAACATCTGCGCCAGGATCGCGTCCCGATAGCGGCCGGCCACACACCAGCCCACCCGGTAACCCGGCGCCACGGTCTTGGAAAACGACGAGCAGTAGATGGTCTGCCCGGTCGTGTCGAAATGCTTGATCGCCTTGGGGCGCTGCGCCTCGTCCAGCAGGTCGAAGAAGATATCGTCCTCGATGATCGGCACATCCGCCGCCTGCGCCAGGCGAACAAGCCGAGCCCGCGCTGTATCGGGCATTGTGAAGCCCTGCGGGTTTTGCAACGTCGGGTTGAGGAAGATCACATCGACCTTTTCCTGCCTGAGCGCCCATTCCAGGTGCTCGAGGTCTATGCCGCTGCCGGCCTGGGTACGGATGGGCAGGGCACGCATCCCCAGGCGTTCGATGGTTTGCAGGATGCCGTAGTAGGTGGGCGTCTCGATGGCCACGGTTGCACCTGGCGTTGCAACGGCTTCGAGAGCCAGCTCCAGGGCCACGGTGTCGCCCGAAGTCACCAGGATATCGTCCGGGCTGCATGCCACGCCGCGTTGCAGCATCAGCCCGGCGATACGCCGGCGCAACGAGGCCAGGCCGGGCGGGGCGATCAACCCGGCCAATGGCTGATCGGCCTTGCTGGCCAGTGTCGCCAGGCATTTGCTCAGCAGCACCTGGGGCGCGAGCTCGTCATGCAGCACTGCCGAACTCAACGACAGATGGGTGGTGCTGGCCGCCTGGGCGAGCATGGCGACCACCGCATGGTCGACGTTGACACTGACGCTGGCCAGGTCGAAGCCTTGCACCTGGGCCGCGCCGTTGGCCACGAAATAGCCCACACGTGGCGTGGCCTGAACAAAGGCGTTGGCCTCGAGCTCGGCCAGGCCCCGTTGCACGGTGGCGATGCTGCTGTCGAACAGCCGCGCCAGTTCGCGCACCGAGGGCAGTTGCGTGCCATTGGGCCACTCGCCGCTGTCGATCTGGCGCAGCAGCCAGGCGTAGACGGTTTGCCAGCGTTTGTCGGGCTTGCGGTTCAGATCCATGGGGGCCTTGTGTCGAGTCAGGCGGAGGCTCCCGAAAGGTAGAGCAAAATCACCCCGGTTGCAGCCACGATGACGATGTTCAGCAGCACCAGGGCAAAGCCGAAGCGGATCAGCCCGTGCTCTTCCTCACGGTTGGCCCCGGCCAGCCCGATGACCAGTGACAGGATCGACAGCGAGCCCAACGCCCCATGCCCTGCCGCGCTGTTGGCCATGGCGGCCAGCCAAGGGCCATGGGTGCCGGACAGCGCGGCGATGGAGGGCATGACCAGCGTGGTGCCGCCGACGTTGGAGCTGGTGACATACCCGGCCAGCCCGGCCAGCAGCGAAACCATCGCCGCCAGCGATACCCCGGACAGCGCCTGCAATGCCCGCTGTGCCTCGACCAGGAAGCCCGCCTTGACCATCACCTGGGACAGCAGCAGGAACAGGAACACCGTGGCCAAAGGGAACCGCGCTCGGAGCAACAGCGCCCGCCACGGAAAACCTGTGCCCTGACGCCCGACCATCAACAGCACCACCAGCAGCAATGCCAGTCCCGGCGACGCCAGCGGCTTCCATGACACACTCAACCCTTGCACCACCCACAGCCCATCCCAGCCAGTCAACAGAAACAGCCCCCGCGATGCAATGATCACCACCAGCAGCGCCAGGTACGGCCACGCTGCCTGCGGCCAACGCATCAGCGCCCCCCGCCGCGCCCAGGAGATCCCCAGCCCCACGCAGGCCACCGCCAGCCCCGCCAGCACGCCGGAAGCCTCCGGCCCGGTCCAGCGGTTGATCGCATACAGCACCGCGCTGAACAGCAGCGAGGTCAGCGCCAGCCCCAACCACGCCCGAAGGCTGCGAACCCCTGCCACGGCCAGCGCCACGCAGGCCAGGCAGAGAAATACGGGTGCACTGACCAGTGCCGAATGGCTGCCCAAGTCCTGTGCAGGCACATGGGCCAGCAGCGCGCCGATCACCGTGGCCAGCCCCAGCGTGCCCCAAGGCATCACTACCATCCCAGCCAAGGCCATCTTCATGCCCTGCTGACGCGAAAACAGCCCCATCAGCAACGGCACGGTCGCGATCAGCGACACCCCGAACCCGGTCATGGCCTCCAGCATCGGCGCCAGGCCCAGCACGATGAAGATCACCTGCATCGGCGGCGTCCACCCCAGCTCCCGCACCCACGCCCCGATCGCCTGCGGCGCGCCGGCGCGCTCGACCAGGATGGCGAAGGCCAGGCCCGGAGCGATGACGCTGCCCGTGTTGAGGAAAAGGATCACCGTATCCTGCACGATCGCCGCCGACACTGCGCCCGACAGCGGCTGCGCAGCGCCGAGGCCCCACAGCAGCAGAACGCCGGCCACGCCGGCAAGGGCTGCTTGCACGGGTGGGCGGCGCAGCAAAAGGATCAGCGTGATCACAAGGCCGAGGGGGGAGATTTGCAGGAGCAGGGCAGCCATGATGCGGGATCCTTCAACCATTCAAGGGTGAGGTGAAGGGTGAAGCTTGGGCATCTGCTGGAATAGATACAGCGTTTGGGGGATTTTCAATACAGTCTGGTTAAAGCGGCATGCGCGGCGCATTTCCTGCGAAAGCGACAGTCTTGCTCAAAATCCAAAGGCCTTGAGCGCCCCCTGTGGGAGCCGGCTTGCCGGCGATGTGGCCGCAGCAGGCAAAAGACGCTCGACTTGAATTGCCTGTTCGAGCCCTATCGCCGGCAAGCCGGCTCCCACAGGTTA
Organism: Pseudomonas sp. NPDC089395; assembly: GCF_044749525.1. Lineage (NCBI taxonomy): Bacteria > Pseudomonadati > Pseudomonadota > Gammaproteobacteria > Pseudomonadales > Pseudomonadaceae > Pseudomonas > Pseudomonas sp. NPDC089395. Next base: position 60,900 of record NZ_JBIVID010000017.1, on the reverse strand, counting down.
CTTGCCAATAAAAAAGGCTGCCAATCGGCAGCCTTCTCGACAATAGCCCGGACCATCAGTCCCAGCTCAAAGCCCCACCAGTCTGGTACTCGATCACTCGCGTCTCGAAGAAGTTCTTCTCCTTCTTCAAGTCCATGATCTCGCTCATCCAAGGGAACGGGTTGGTAGTCCCTGGATACTCTTCCTTCAGACCAATCTGAGTCAGACGACGGTTGGCAATGAACTTGAGGTAATCCTCCATCATCGCCGCGTTCATGCCCAATACGCCGCGTGGCATGGTGTCGCGTGCGTATTCGATCTCCAGCTGGGTCCCTTGCAGGATCATCTGGGTCGCTTCTTCCTTCATCGCGGCGTCCCACAGGTGTGGGTTCTCGATCTTGATCTGGTTGATCACGTCGATACCGAAGTTCAGGTGCATCGACTCGTCACGCAGGATGTACTGGAACTGCTCGGCGACGCCGGTCATCTTGTTGCGGCGGCCCATGGACAGGATCTGGGTGAAGCCGCAGTAGAAGAAGATGCCTTCCAGTACGCAGTAGTAGGCGATCAGGTTGCGCAGCAGCTCTTTGTCGGTCTCGACGGTGCCGGTGTTGAATTCCGGGTCGGAGATGGCGCGGGTGTACTTCAGGCCCCAGGCGGCTTTCTTCGCGACCGACGGGATCTCGTGGTACATGTTGAAGATCTCGCCTTCATCCATGCCCAGCGACTCGATGCAGTACTGGTAGGCGTGGGTGTGGATCGCCTCTTCGAAGGCCTGGCGCAGGATGTACTGGCGGCACTCCGGGTTGGTGATCAGGCGGTACACGGCCAGGGCCAGGTTGTTGGCAACCAGCGAGTCGGCGGTGGAGAAGAAGCCGAGGTTGCGCATCACGATGCGACGCTCGTCTTCGGTCAGGCCGTCTTGGCTCTTCCACAGGGCGATGTCGGCGGTCATGTTGACCTCTTGCGGCATCCAGTGGTTGGCGCAGCCGTCGAGGTACTTCTGCCAGGCCCAGTCGTACTTGAACGGTACCAGCTGGTTGAGGTCGGCGCGGCAGTTGATCATGCGCTTTTCGTCGACCGCGACGCGGGCCGAGGAGCCTTCCAGCTCGGCCAGGCCTTCGGCGATGTCCAGGGCGTCGAGGGCGGCCTTGGCACGTTTCACGGCTTCGGAGTCGGAAGCGGTGGCAGCACGGGCTTCCAAGGCGGCGGCACCGCCAGCGCTGTCCAGTTTGTCCAGGGTTGCAGCGGCGTTGGCCTGTGCAGGGGTGGCGCCTTTGGCGGCGACTTCACCGTCTTCCTTGTCGAATTCGTCCCAGCTCAGCATGGTGATTGGCTCCTGCTTGAGGGTTGCCCTGGGGCAACCCGTTGGATTTTAAGAATGTGATGCCTGACGCAAGGCCGTTACGGCGAATGGACAGCTCGAGAGGCTGACTCTCGTTACATCTGGATTCGTGCCTGGCCAGGCCTCGGGGGAGGGGCCAGGGACTTGAAGGGTGTGCCCTTTTCAGAGGGGGCGAAGTATACCGGAATTCGCTATCGATCGGGGGCAGGAGTCCTGCGGGCGAAGGTAATATTTCGACCGGTTCTGTGCGCTTCCGTTCAGCTGGTTCGGGTGGTCTTGCATGGGGGGAGAGTGTAGCGCCAACCTATATGTTGTGCCAGTTTAAATTTTCAGGCACATCATGTGGGGTTTTGATGGGTTTGGCCGTTAGGCGCTGTGTTGGTTGAACGGGCCTGATCGCAGGCAAGCCGGCTCCCACAGAGACCGCGCTGGTGCAGTACCTGTGGGAGCCGGCTTGCCGGCGATCAGGCCCGCTCAGGCGGCCACTAACCGCACCGCTTGCGCAGCGTCTCGACCACATGGGTCTTGGGATGCTTGCGGGCTTCTTCCACCGAAGTGAAGCGGCCGGTTTCCGCATTGCGGCCAATCTTGCGAGTGATCACTTTTTTCCGTGCCATGGGCTAGGTCCCTGTTGAGAGGTCCTGTCTGTGTACCAAGCCGCGCGAGCGGTGGACAAAGGTCGGGGCTTCTCAGTGGCGCGGATACAAAAATGCCGCAAAAGGGGAACCCGAGGGCACCCCTTTGCGGCATCAGTGCCTTACTGGCAAAAGCTTTATATATAGGGGCGTATACATCGATACCGCGCCGTATACATAAGGGCTTCGCAGAATTTCAAGCTAGGCCAATGCCAAAAAACGTATACATTTGCAGGATTTAGCCTGCTTCGGAGTGGCGGAAGTATACGCTAGTTAGACGAGATTACGACCCCAAAATTTCTGTGTTCTGGTGCAATTTTGGCTCTGGGCGACCCGTCTAGCAGGCTTCGCCCATGTCAGAAAAAGGGGCGCTAGCTGATCTCCTTCGGTTTGGCATAAGGCAGTGGATGGTCGAGGTCATCGATGGTCAGGCCCCGCCGCACAGCGTTATGGCTCCAGCGGACGAATTGCTCCAGCAGTGCGTTGTTTTCACGTGTCAGGCGCTCAACACGCGCTTCTAGGAGGCGTACCCGCTCAATCGCCTTCTCTGTCTCTATGGCGCTGCGAGAGCTCCCAGCAGTATCTCCATCGCGAGCCAGCTCTTTCGCATGATCCCAGGCCGCCTTGATACGAGGATGCCTGAGCATCGCTGCTTTCGTGTACTTGTGCCCGATCTCAACCTCCAGCATCGCCAGATAGCGCTCCCAGGTCAGTTTTCCGGCCCAGCCGTCTAGGAGTCTTACGGCTTTCTCAATCCCACTATCTGCGAGTTTTGGCGCACCCATTTAGAAAAATCCCATGTCCAGTAGCAGTTTCTCATCCTCGTCAGCACCCTCATCACTGAGGGCCTTCGACGCCTCAGCATGCCGACCTATCTGGTCAATGATTCTCACAGCCTCAGCCAAGCCAGCTTTTGATTGCGGGTGTTCGGGAGGGGGCAAGGTGATGAGGGTTCCCTTAGCAATTGTTGGGTCATTCAGTTTTTCAAGAACCAATCGCCACCGTTCAGCCTTAGGTACGTTGAGCTTGAGCCACCGAGATGCGCCAGCTTCACCTCTAGCAAGCGCTGCCTGGGCGTCTGCGACTGCTTTCTCATGCAGCTTGAACTGAAACTCGGCTTCATCCTGATGGCGCTGATCTCCTTTTACAAACGTATGCTCGCCACAACTCACGCAGTCCTTATCCTTAGGACAAGGAGTGAGTGCATGATCATGGCGGCATATACCAAATCTGGTGCGATGAGTCGCACCAAGCTCAATCCTAAGAGCTTGTTCTCGGGTGAGACCGTGAGTGATTGCTATCGAGTCAACCTTGGCTTCCAGCTGCCCTTCAACGTTGAGAGGACGCTCCTTGACGCCTAGCTTGAGGTAAGCATCAATGAATGCTTCCTGAGGAACATGGTCATACCATTCGTTCTGCCTAGCGCTCTTCCGCCCAGACCAAAATGCGATGAGAGCTTCGCTGAGGTGCTTGCTCTGAGCAAGAGTATTTAACAGGTGGCGAAAGTCATGAGTTGTAATCGCAATCGAGCTCCCGTCAGGGTTTGTCTTTTCGTTTCTACTGAAGACTGTTACTCCGCCAGGGTTCGCACCTAGTTGATTATTGAACTGATTCGTCGTCATTGGTGACGGGACGTGCCATAGCGGCTCAGCCCTCGGATTCAAGATGTTTTCCGGGAACATGAATAGCGCTTCATGCCACCTAAGTCCGGTGTGGCCATCCAAAATCGGAAATACCTTGGGAAGCTTGGCCAAAATGAAGCGTTCGAGTGATGAAAATTCATACAGTGCGACCCAGTGAGCTTGCTGGGAGTCAGGCCCCATGCGAGACCGATCTGTAGTGCGATCTGTGCGTTTGACCAATTTGTATCGAGGGGAGTGACACCCCTTAATTGGAGTGGTCTTTCCTAGAATGATTGCCGCTTCATATAGCGTGATTGGCTGATTTCGTAAGTGCTCTGTACCAGGAGGCAGGTAAACTTCTGCAGGGTTCACAGCATACCAGGCAGCAGCCTTTCTGGCTGACGCGCCAAGGTCGGTAAGATACTTTACGGTGTCTACCACTACAGCCTCAAACTCATCCGAGACTGAAAACTTTGTCAGAACTCCCGCGCCTTTGGCCGGAGCCCACGCTATACCCAAGACGGGGCCGTCGACGGAATCAGCTGTACGGATGCAGTCGACAGGCAGTGACAATATTTCAGAGGCCCTGCTTGGTGCATACATGGCCAGAGAGACGAATGAAGTGGTAATTCGATCCGCGTAACCATTACTTTTGTGGTGGATATCTGCAAGCGCCAGGATTGATTCTAGTGACGGTAATCTAGCGATTTTGGCTTCCGACTCTTTGACTGCAACACGGTCGTTTCTGACTGGCTGTGTATATCGAATCGGGCTTGTCCACTCCAGGAAATTTGGAGTTAATTTAGCTGGATTTACAATTTCCGTGACAACTCGTTCAAGAACCCTTGAGCATGACCAAGCGTCCGCAAAACGGCTCTTTAAGATATCGGCTGCGGCATCAAGAACAATAGGTGTGACCTGGGTAATGCAAGGCTTTAGTTTGAAGTTAACCAATGCCTGTTCGATTGCTTGTAATGCATAAAGGTGTCGTTTGAATTCAGAGAGTCGAAGGCGACGCATCACCTCGCTGAATGTTGCTTTTGCAAAATCCAGAAATTCGCCTTCGAACGGAATCTGAACAATTGGCTTGTTGGCAGAAGGGTCGCGCATGGATTTGAAGTGGGCTACTTTTTTAATTTTGCCTTGAGCACGCCCAATTTGAAATGTTGAGATATCCCAACTGTTATCTTCCCAGTTGACGTCCGCGAAAGGAAGGTTTGCTCTGGCATGCGAAATAAACAGCCCAAGATTTTCTCGGGCGCTCAATTCATTCCTGCCAACGAAGTGGATGATGTCGCCCATTAGAGTTCTTCTTCCGACTTATCTCGAATCGCGATGATTTGAGTAATGGCTGACATCGCGTTGTGATTGATCTGACGAATCCTTGGCTCAGTTTCAGCTTCCTGATCCTCAACCAGCGACTTCATCAGCATCTCCCAAGGGGCGCTCAGCAATGGCTCGAAGTGAGCGCAGCCCGCGAGGCAGGCGATAGGCGCATTCTGGTGGCATTCCGCACCCGTTCCACACGCCCCCACAGTCTTGCCCATGAGGCGCAGAAAGTCGCTAATCACGGCGTCGGGATCGCCCGCCCTAGTCGCCTCATGGAGGCCGGTGATTGCCTTTCCTTGAAATGCCCTTGCGAAGTAGTCCATCTCCTTTCCAAGTGCATCACGGATGGGCCTCTGAAGCTCTGGCATGGATGCTCGGTAGAATTGAATGCAAGAGGTGCTCCGGTGTGTCAGCAGGCGTGCTACTTCGTAATCAGAAGCACCTTGGGCCAAGGCTCTTGTAGCGAGTGTATATCTGAATCTATAAGGCGTGATTGGAATTTGACCACCCAGCCTCTCGGAATATGTATCAAGGCTCATGAAAGTTATCATCAACTTCATGCTTAGTTCACGTGTGGAGCGAGCTGGAAATAGGGGGTCGTCCTCTGCAAGCTCAGCCATCATAGGTGAGTCAAGGTATGTGATGAGACATTCCGCTAGGACGGTCGGAGCGCGTCGAATCCAGTATTCATCGGTCGCGCTTTTTTCCCCTTTCACCAAAGGTATTCTCAAAGTTACATCAAGACCTTCTCGGTCATGTATTACTACATCTTTTTTCCTCATGCGTCGAGCTTGTACTGGACGCACGCCAGTTCCAACAAAGAACCAGCAGAGGGTGAACAGGGTCTGATTTACGAGACCTCTGGCATATGCTTTGTTTAGCTCTGCATTCGCATTGTGAATTTCCTGTTCGGTCAATGCGCCTTTTTCAGGATCGTTTGTTATCAGGTTGTAGTATGAGCCGTTTGATTTCTCTTCCCAGCTGTGAGTGTTATCCAGGAAATCTAAGACTTCGTCACTGAAGACTTTCGCATCTGATTCTTTAATGCGGCGAAGAAGTGGCATGATAAAAGGGCGATAGCTCACGGGGATTTGAGATATGCCATTGATCTCTGGAATTCCAATAAAGTCCTTGTTCGCAATTTCGGCGACCGAAAGCCATTTTTGGACTGCATAGCAAACAGTTGAGTTGTAACGAAGGCTATGGGTCGACAGCGTGGTAGCCAAGCAAGAGAAAATACACCGATGAAAGCTATTTTCTCGGTCTAAGTTTCCAAGTGCGATGGGCGTAGTATTGCCATCAAGGTCTTGAATACTCAGCGATGTACCTATTTCTATCTGTCGTATGCGACCGTCTAGCAGTACGATTTCGCGAACTGTTCTGCTACTAACATTCCCATTCTGACTGAAGTCTTGCGTAGGATTGACTTTAATCATTTTTGCCATCTCTCAATCCATTCGCCAGATCCTCAGCAATTTTGTCTGCTTTCTCGCGAATGTGTCGCCTGGCATAGCGTTCTTCCATTTTTGATTTTTTCGACCAGCCGTTCAGGCGGTTCCGCACCTGGCGTTCTTCGTCAGGCTTCATTCGCTGCTCAGGGGGAAGGCTGTCAATCTTCCTGCTCAATCGATCATTCCAAGTCCGGCGAAGCGCATGAGGGGCAACACTTGTTGGTAGGCTGTTTTTCCGGCGAAGTTCTCTGAACGCTAGATTGATAGCGTCTACAGATAGATGGTCACCAGTGGTCGTGGTGAACAGGTATCCATGCTTTCGTGCTCTGGGAGGGATTTTCGCCCAGTGGTCGATGACGAAAGTATGGAACTCATATGCCGTTTTCTCGGAGATCGGGAGGGTACGCGCAATGGTCTTTGAAACCCGCACCTTGACGCGACGGCTCGCGTGATCAATATCCTCAACTTTCAAATATCGAAGCTCACTGCGCCTCACCGCTGTTTCAGTGAAAATTCTATACATCAGATGGTTGCGAAACTGATGAAAATCCGATTGGAAAGGATTGTTTGCTGATCCCGGCTTGAATGCCTCGTCAAGAGCGTCCATCACGTCTTCAGCAAGCCCCTCAGGCGCATCCCCCTCGTCCGCAGCGATTGCCCTGGGCTCTTGAGCTCTCAGCGCTGATAGCGCCCTCTCTCGCGCTTTGGTGAGGTCAGGGCGGGGCTTCTCTGATGCCTTTGGGCTAATGCGCTGGTGGTTGAACTCCAGAAAGTTCGCGACAGTGCGGATGCGGTATCCGCCTTCCGTTGCAGATATCAGCGTTCTGGAAGGATGAGGCGTGCCAGGGCAGCGAACCTGCTCTAGTCGCACCACCTTTCTTTGCCTAGCACTCAACGATTCTCGAATGATCTGATCTTGTGAGCCACGGTCAAGGCGTAGGAAAAACGCAAGGTCTTCGCACTGTTCAACCGATAGGAAAGACTCGGATCGCAACGCCCGGTCTAGATCGAGCCCTCTGGTAGACGCCCACAGGTACGTCATGCCGATTGAGCGAAGCACCTTTTCAATGGTGGCTACGGCGAAGCCAGTATCGCGGTAACGAAGGGTGGCGTAGACATTTGGAAGGAAAGGAGGGCGACCCTCTTGGTCAACGAGCACCGCCATAGGTAGGCCGTCTGACGCAGTGAAGGATCTGATAGAGAAACTAAGCAATGTATACGATTCCGACCTATGAGCTGGATAGGGCGGCGAGTATAGGAGGGGGTATACACGAAGTAAACCCTCCAACCCCTTATGATTCAGGGGGTTGGAGGGCTCTGGTTGTCACAAAGTATACGTTTTAAGGTATATCAAGGTTACTGGCAGGCTTCGCAATCCGGCTCGTCGATGGCGCAAGCCTTCGGCACCGGCGCTGGGCCTGCGGCCTGCACCGGAGCGCTGTCGCCACCGCTGGACACGGCGTTGAGCTTGCCGGTGTTGATGGTCGACTTCTCGGTGCTGGTCGCGGCCAGGGCACGGAGGTAGTAGGTGGTCTTCAGACCACGGTACCAGGCCATGCGGTAGGTCACGTCCAGCTTCTTGCCCGAAGCGCCGGCGATGTACAGGTTCAGCGACTGGGCCTGGTCGATCCACTTCTGGCGACGGGAGGCGGCATCGACGATCCACTTGGTCTCGACTTCGAACGCAGTGGCGTACAGGTCCTTCAGCTCTTGCGGGATACGCTCGATCTGCTGGACGGAGCCGTCGTAGTACTTCAGGTCGTTGATCATGACCGAGTCCCACAGGCCGCGGGCCTTCAGGTCGCGGACCAGGTACGGGTTGATCACGGTGAACTCGCCCGACAGGTTCGATTTCACGTACAGGTTCTGGTAGGTCGGCTCGATGGACTGCGACACGCCGGTGATGTTGGCGATGGTCGCGGTCGGCGCGATGGCCATGATGTTCGAGTTACGAATACCTTTCTGTACGCGAGCACGTACCGGTGCCCAGTCCAGGGTTTCGTTCAGGTCGACGTCGATGTACTTCTGGCCACGGGCTTCGATCAGGATCTGTTGCGAATCCAGCGGCAGGATGCCTTTGGACCACAGCGAGCCCTGGAAGGTCTCGTAGGCGCCACGCTCGTCGGCCAGGTCACAGGAAGCCTGGATGGCGAAGTAGCTGACCGCTTCCATCGACTTGTCGGCGAACTCCACGGCGGCATCGGAGCCGTACGGGATGTGCTGCAGGTACAGCGCGTCCTGGAAGCCCATGATGCCCAGGCCGACCGGACGGTGCTTGAAGTTCGAGTTGCGCGCTTGCGGCACCGAGTAGTAGTTGATGTCGATCACGTTGTCGAGCATGCGCACGGCGGTGTTCACGGTGCGTTGCAGCTTGGCGGTGTCCAGCTTGCCATCATTGATGTGGTTCGGCAGGTTGATCGAGCCCAGGTTGCAGACGGCGATCTCGTCCTTGTTGGTGTTCAAGGTGATCTCGGTGCACAGGTTCGAGCTGTGGACCACGCCCACGTGCTGCTGCGGCGAACGCAGGTTGCACGGGTCCTTGAAGGTCAGCCACGGGTGGCCGGTCTCGAACAGCATCGACAGCATCTTGCGCCACAGGTCTTTGGCCTGGATGGTCTTGAAGACCTTGATCTTGTTGTACTCGGTCAGGGCTTCGTAGTACTCGTAGCGCTCTTCGAAGGCCTTGCCGGTCAGGTCGTGCAGATCAGGCACTTCCGAAGGCGAGAACAGGGTCCACTTGCCGTCATCGAAGACGCGCTTCATGAACAGGTCAGGGATCCAGTTGGCGGTGTTCATGTCGTGGGTACGACGACGGTCATCACCGGTGTTCTTGCGCAGCTCGATGAACTCTTCGATGTCCAGGTGCCAGGTTTCCAGGTAGGCGCAGACCGCGCCCTTGCGCTTGCCGCCCTGGTTGACCGCGACGGCGGTGTCGTTGACCACTTTCAGGAAGGGTACGACGCCCTGGGACTTGCCGTTGGTGCCCTTGATGTAGGAGCCCAGTGCACGCACAGGGGTCCAGTCGTTACCCAGGCCACCGGCGAATTTCGACAGCATGGCGTTGTCGTGGATCGCGTGGTAGATGCCCGACAGGTCGTCCGGCACGGTGGTCAGGTAGCAGCTCGACAGCTGCGGGCGCAGGGTACCGGCGTTGAACAGGGTCGGGGTCGAGGCCATGTAGTCGAAGGACGACAACAGGTTGTAGAACTCAATCGCGCGGGCTTCCTTGTCTTTCTCTTCCAGCGCCAGGCCCATGGCCACACGCATGAAGAACACCTGCGGCAGCTCGAAGCGCACGCCATCCTTGTGGATGAAGTAGCGGTCGTACAGGGTCTGCAGGCCCAGGTAGGTGAACTGCTGGTCGCGCTCGTGGTTGATCGCCTTGCCCAGTTTTTCCAGGTCGAAGTCGGCCAGGGCCGGGTTCAGCAGTTCGAACTCGATGCCTTTGGCGACATAGGCCGGCAGGGCTTTGGCGTACAGGTCGGCCATCTCGTGGTGGGTGGCGCTGTCGGCTACGTTGAGGAAGCCCAGGCCTTCGGCGCGCAGGGTATCCATCAGCAGGCGGGCGGTGACGAACGAGTAGTTCGGCTCACGCTCGACCAGGGTACGGGCGGTCATCACCAGGGCGGTGTTGACGTCCTTGATGGCCACGCCGTCGTACAGGTTCTTCAGGGTCTCACGCTGGATCAGGTCGCCATCGACTTCGGCCAGGCCTTCGCAAGCTTCGCTGATGATGGTGTTCAGGCGCGCCATGTCCAGCGGCGCCAGGCTGCCGTCGGCCAGGGTGATGCGGATGCTTGGGTGCGGCTCGACCACGGCGTCGGTGTTGGCGCGGGTGGCACGCTCTTTCGCGCGCTGGTCGCGGTAGATCACGTAGTCACGGGCGACTTTCTGTTCGCCTGCACGCATCAGGGCCAGTTCGACCTGGTCCTGGATTTCTTCGATGTGGATGGTGCCACCCGATGGCATGCGACGCTTGAACGTGGCGGTGACCTGCTCGGTCAGGCGCGCGACGGTGTCGTGGATGCGCGACGAAGCGGCGGCAGTGCCGCCTTCAACTGCGAGGAACGCCTTGGTGATGGCCACGGTGATCTTGTCGTCGGTGTAGGGGACGACAGTGCCGTTACGCTTGATCACACGCAGTTGGCCCGGAGCGGTGGCAGCCAGATCCTGGTTGGAATCGGCCTGCGGCGCCATGGCCTGCGGGTTCTCGCGAGTTGTGTCGGTTTGCATGGGTGGGTGTCTCCACAGTTTCTATATTGTTCAGGCGCCTTTGGGGCGCCCACCGTTCCGTCCACGTGTTCGATGACCCGACTGGGGATGCGTCATGCGCGCGCATCCGACCGCTCGGGGGTACCGACTTCGGGACAGACTCAGGAAATGGGGGCAATAAGCTTGCCGCTCCCTGGCCGAAGTCAAAGGCTATAGGGCCATGCCGGCAAGCAGGCCCGAAAGCTGTTGTTCTCCAATCTTCCGCTGGAGCGGTTTGGCTGGTGAAACCACCGTAAGTTCAGCAGGAAAAAGCGCTTGAATTTCCGGGCCGAGTTGTGTTTGAGATTTCGGCTCAAACCCAATATCTAGTGGTTTGCTGCAATGGGGATACAAGATAATGCGGTCTGGGGGTCTTTGCAAGGCGAGCGCCTGTGGATAACTTGTGCGTACTTTGTGTGTGAATAGTGGGTATTCGCTGTAGGCCTTGTGCCAAGAGGTTTGCACTATTTTTCTGCGTCCTGCTGCCCCAAGGTGGAATTTTTCGGGGGCGAACACTAGCACAAAAAACGGTTCAGTCGAGGGCGCTCTGGCTGAGGTTGGCAGTGCCTGGTGCGGGACGTAGTATCCGGGGCTGATGTTGCCTTTTGGTTAAACGGTGACAGTTCCGGCCTCATCGCCGGCAAGCCGGCTCCCACAGGTTTGGCGCTGGCAAAAAAAACAACAACAATCGAAGGCAAGGCCATGGACCAACCCGTACACCGCATCCTGATCGTCGAGGACGACCAGCGCCTCGCCGAGCTCACCGCCGAATACCTCCAGGCCAACGGCTACGAGGTCGCCGTGGAGGGCGATGGCGCCCGTGCTGCACGGCGCATCGTCGACAGCCAGCCAGACCTGGTGATCCTCGACCTGATGCTGCCCGGCGAGGATGGCCTGAGCATTTGCCGGCGGGTACGCAGCCAGTACCCCGGCCCGATCCTCATGCTCACCGCCCGCAGCGACGAACTCGACCAGGTACAGGGCCTGGACCTGGGCGCCGACGACTATGTCTGCAAGCCGGTACGCCCCCGCCTGTTGCTGGCGCGCATCCAGGCGCTGCTGCGGCGTAGCGAACCGACCCTGAACAAGAGCCAGGAGCTGGCCTTCGGCAAGCTGCGCATCGACAACCGCTTGCGCGAAGCCAGGCTTGGCGAACAGTTGATCGAGCTTACCGGCGCCGAATTCGACCTGCTCTGGCTGTTGGCCAGCAACGCCGGACGGGTACTGACGCGCGAACAGATCTTCACGGCGCTACGGGGCGTCGGCTATGACGGCCAGGACCGCTCCATCGATGTGCGTATCTCCAAGATCCGTCCCAAGATCGGCGACGACCCGATCCAGCCACGGCTGATCAAGACCCTGCGCAGCAAGGGCTACCTGTTCGTTGGCGATGCGCCATGAACAACTCGATTTTCCTCCGTATCTACGGAGGCATGCTTGCCGTGCTGGTGCTGGTCGCCTTGCTTGGCGTGCTCAGCCTGCACCTGGTCAACGAAGTGCGCGCTGCCCAGCACCGCGAGGGCCTGGCCCAGGGCACGTTCAGCCTGATGGCCGACAACCTGGCGCAACAGAACGAAACCGAACGCAAGCGTTCGCTACTGATGTGGGAACGCCTGCTTGGCGTACCACTGGCGCTGCAGCCGATGTCGGCACGCACGCTGGATGGTGGCCAGCGCGCGCGCCTGTATCGCGGCCTGGTGGTGGTGAACAAGACCGGGCCACATGCCGCGCAGGTGCTGCGCAAGGTCGGCCGGGAGGACCTGCTGCTGGTGGCCGAGGTCAAGCAGGTCAGCGAACAGCTGGCCCGGGCCACCCTTTATCTGCTGACCGATGAACTGGTGCGCTATCCGGTGACCGAGCAGCAGCAGCGCCTGGCGGAGCTCAAGCAGAGCAAGGGCTTTGGTTTCGGTGTCGCCCTGCAGCGCCTGGAGCGGGTCGGTCTCGACGATGACCAGCGGCGGCGGGTGGAAGAGGGTGACACGGTCATGGCGCTGGGCAGTGATGGTGATTCGATCCGCGTGTTCGCCGGCCTGCCGGGTTCGCCCTGGGTGCTGGAAATCGGCCCGCTGTACCAGCTCAACCCCTATCCACCGCAGTTGCTGGTGCTGATCACCTTCCTCGGCTTGTGCCTTATCGGCCTGGTGGTCTACTTGCTGGTGCGCCAGTTGGAGCGGCGCGTGTCGGGCCTGGAAATGGCCGCCACGCACATCGCCCAGGGCAGTCTGGAGACCCGCGTACCGGCGGGCGATGCCGACTCGGTAGGGCGTCTGGCGGCGGCCTTCAACGGCATGGCCGAGCACCTGCAGCGCTCGCTGAACATGCAGCGTGAATTGGTGCGCGCGGTATCCCACGAATTGCGCACGCCGGTGGCGCGCCTGCGCTTCGGCCTGGAAATGATCGAAAGTGCGCCGACCGAGCAAGCGCGCGCCAAGCACCTGGCCGGTATGGATGGCGACATCCAGGACCTTGACAAGCTGGTCGACGAGATGCTGACCTATGCACGACTGGAGCAGGGGGCGCCGGCGCTCAAGTTCCAACGGGTCGACCTGGATGCCTTGCTCGACCGGGTGATCGAGGAACTGGCGCCACTGAACGCTCAAGTGAGGCTGGTGCGCGGCGTGTGCCAGGTGCATGACACCGACGGCGCCTGGGTCGAAGCCGAGCCGCGCTACCTGCACCGCGCCCTGCAGAATCTGGTCGGCAATGCCCTGCGCCATGCCGCTGGCGAGGTGCGTTTGAGCTACCAGCTGGGCCAGCAGCGCTGCCGTATCGATGTGGAGGATGATGGCCCCGGCATTCCCGAAGGCTTTTGGGACCGCATCTTCACCCCCTTCACCCGGCTCGACGACAGCCGTACCCGGGCTTCAGGCGGGCATGGCCTGGGCCTGTCGATCGTGCGGCGGATCATCTACTGGCATGCAGGCCGCGCTACGGTGGGGCGCAGCGAGGCGCTGGGTGGGGCATGCTTCAGCCTCAACTGGCCGCGTGAGCAGGCGCCGCAGTAGGGGTCAGACGCTGATCAGGCTGAGCAGGTGCCCGTCTTGCAGGCAGAACTGCCCTTCAAGCTCGCAGCCGTGCTGCCAGTCTGACGACAGGTCAGTGAGCAGGCGCAGGCGGGCCAAGCCATCGTTTGACCATTCCAGCACCTCGGCGTGCTCGAAGTAGAAACGCTGGCGGGTCAACGGGTAGAGGGTCTTGAACAGGCTTTCCTTGAGCGAGAAGGTCAGGGTGACCGCCAGGCCAAGTTGGCTGCGGTCCAGGCGCTCGAGCTCCGCCGGTGTGAGAATTTCGCCCATCAGCCGTTCAGCGCGGTCGTCGTCGAGCAGCGCTTCCTGATCCAGGCCGACGCCTCGACAGGCGGCATCGGCGGCAACCACCGCGGCCGCCCAGCCTTTGCCGTGGGTGATCGAGCCATGGATCCCGGTAGGCCAGATCGGCGAGCGATCTTCGTGGCTGCCCGGCACATGATCGCGGCCATCCAGACGCTGCAGTGCGGCCCGCGCGCAGACGCGACCGGCCAGGTACTCGGCCTGGCGCTTGGCCACCGAGCGTTGCAGGCTGGCGCTGGGCACGATACCGGCGCGCAGGAAGTCTTCGGCGGCCAGCAGGGCCGGGTCGAAGGCGCAGCTGACCAGTACCGCGCCAGGGAGTGGGCGGGGCAAGGGCCAGTGGTACTGGAGCGGGGCGCAGCAGGAAGGCAATGTGTTCATGGCAGGTATTGTGCCAGCCGACGGCGTTGTGTGGGAGATGGGCTGCTTTGCAGCCCTATCGCCGGCAAGCCGGCTCCCACAGGTACCCCGCAGAGCCTGAGAACGGTGGAATACCTGTGGGAGCCGGCTTGCCGGCGATTGGGCCCTCTACTTGAACACTTGCTTGAAGAACGCTTGCATATCCGCCCACGAACTTTCATCCGCCGCCTTGTTGTAGCCGATGTCCGGACCACCATGCTCGCCATGGCTCAACCGATCCGCATCCGGGTTGGTGAAACCATGCTTGGCCCCGGGAATACTGACGAACTGGTAGTTGACCTTGGCGGCATCCATCTCCGCCTTGAACGCCGCGACCTGCTCCTGGGTGACCATGCTGTCGTCGGCACCGTGCTCGACCAGTACGTAGGCCTTCACCTCGCCGGGTTTGGCCGGTGTCTGTGTCGCCAGCGCGCCATGGAAGCTCACCACGGCATCGAGCTTTCTCACGCCGCGCCGTGCCGCATCGAGCACCACCTTGCCGCCGAAGCAGTAACCGACGGCGCCCAGGCTGCTCTTGTCGGTGTAGGGTTGTCGTGCCAGCAATTTCAAGCCGGCATCAAAACGTTTGGCCGCCTCATCCGGGTCTTTCATGGCTTCGGCCATGAATGCCTGGGCGTCCTGCGGATGCTCGGTGTGCTTGCCATCACCATACATGTCGATGGCCAGCGCGCTGTAGCCAAGGGCTGCGAGATCACGCGCGCGGCGCTTGGCGTAGTCATTCAGCCCCCACCACTCATGCACCACGACGATGCCCGGGCGTTCTTTCTTGCTGGCATCGTCATAGGCGTAGTAGCCGATCAAGCGTTTGCCCTCGGCGTCCTGGTAAGGGATTTCACGGGTCACTACTGCCGCTTGGGCAAGCACGGCACTGCACATCAGGGTCAAGGCCAGCAGAGCACGCATGTTCACTACTCCTTGTTTGGCAAACGGTTCGTTCAGCCGAGGTTCAGCCAAGGTTCAGCCGCGGTTCAGGGCACCCTGCTTACTCTAGCTTCCAGACCGAAACAGCGCCTTCAACTGGAGCAAGAAGCCATGAAAACCTTCAACACCCTGCTCGCCGCCATCGCCGTGTGTGCCGCTGGCATGACCACCGCCCAGGCCGCCGATGAAAACTTCGCCAGCCTCACCTACGGCCAGACCAGCGACAAGGTTCGCAAGTCTGGCCTGTTGCAAAGCAATACCGACAACCTCAACGCCGACGGCATCATCGGCAAGGACAATACCTGGGGTGTGCGCCTGGGCCGCATCAATGACCAGGGCCGCTACTACGTGACCTACGACAACGTCTCGGGCGATCACAGCGGCCTCAAGCTGCGCCAGGAGAACCTGCTGGGCAGCTATGACCTGTTCCTTCCGGTAGGGGATACCACCAAGCTGTTCGGCGGCGGCAGCCTCGGCGTGACCAAGTTGACCCAGGATTCGCCGGGGGCAAGTCGTGACAGCGATTATGGCTACGCGGTAGGGCTGCAGGCGGGCGTGATCCAGGAGCTGACCGACAAGGCTTCGGTAGAGCTGGGCTACCGTTACCTGCAAAGCAACGCCTCGACCGAAGTGGCGCCCAGCGGTGGGCCTAAGGCGGGTACCCTGCGTCTGACCAGCAGTGCACAGACTTACCTGTCGGCGAACTACAAGTTCTGAGGACTCGCGTTATCCTGTACCGGCCCTTTCGCGGGACAAGCCCGCTCCCACAGGTATCCTGGCGTTACTTGTGGGAGCGGGCTTGTCCCGCGAAAGGGCCGGGGCAGGCAACAGACGAAAAAGGAGAGCTAGATGAAACTTCTGGTGGTCGAGGACGAAGCCCTGCTGAGGCACCACCTCAATACCCGCCTGGGCGAAAGCGGCCATGTGGTCGAAGCCGTTGCCAATGCCGAAGAAGCGCTGTACCAGACCGAACAGTTCCATTTCGACCTGGCCATTATCGACCTCGGTCTTCCGGGCATGAGCGGGCTGGAGCTGATCGGTCGGCTGCGCAGCCAGGCCAAGGCCTTCCCCATCCTCATCCTCACCGCGCGTGGCAACTGGCAGGACAAGGTCGAAGGCCTGGCCGCCGGTGCCGATGATTACCTGGTCAAACCTTTCCAGTTCGAAGAGCTTGAAGCACGGCTCAATGCCCTGCTGCGTCGCTCCAGCGGCTTTACCCAGTCGACCATCGCCGCAGGCCCGCTGGTGCTTGACCTCAACCGCAAGCAGGCGACCCTGGATGAGCAGCCCCTGGCCTTGACCGCCTACGAGTACCGCATCCTCGAATACCTCATGCGCCATCACCAGCAGGTAGTGGCCAAGGAGCGGTTGATGGAGCAGCTCTACCCGGGCGACGAAGAGCGTGACCCCAACGTCATCGAAGTGCTGGTCGGCCGCCTGCGCCGCAAGCTTGAAGGCGAACACGGGTTCAAGCCGATCGACACGGTACGTGGCCTGGGCTACCTGTTCACCGAGCGCTGCCGGTGATCCGCTCGCTGCGGGTGCGGTTGATGCTGGCGGCGGCCGTGCTGGCGTTGCTGTTCATGCTGGCGCTGCTGCCGGCCTTGCAGAAGGCCTTCAGCCTGGCGCTGCAGGAGTCGATCGAGCAGCGTCTGGCCTCCGACGTCACCACGTTGATCTCGGCGGCACGCATCGAACATGGCCGGCTGCAGATGCCAGAGTTGCTGCCGGACGAACGCTTCAACCTGCCGTACACCGGCTTGCTCGGCTACATCTTCGACCGCGACGGCCAACTGGTCTGGCGCTCGCGGGCCACCGCCGACCAGAACATCAACTATCAGCCGCGCTACGATGGGCGTGGCAACGAATTTGCCCGCATCCACCAGAACGATGGCGAAGAGTTCTTCGTCTATGACGTCGAGATCAAGCTGCTCGGTGGGCAGAGCGCGGCGTACAGCATCGTCGCCTTGCAGCCGGTGCGCGAGTACCAGCAAACCCTGGCTGGCCTGCGTGAAAAGCTCTACCTCGGTTTTGGCGCTGCCTTGCTGGCCTTGTTGGCCTTGCTGTGGGCCGGCCTGACCTGGGGCCTGCGGTCGCTGCGGCGGTTGAGCCGTGAGTTGGACGAAGTGGAGTCCGGCGCACGCGACGGACTGAGCGCCGAACACCCCCGTGAGCTGCTGCGCCTGACCGGTTCGCTGAACCGCTTGCTGCGCAGCGAACGTGAACAGCGCCAGCGCTACCGCGATTCGCTGGGCGATTTGGCGCACAGCCTGAAAACCCCACTGGCGGTGCTGCAGGGCGTAGGCGAAAACCTGCAGCAGCGCACCGGCGAACGTGAGCAGGCGCGGGTGCTGCAGAGCCAGGTCGAGCGCATGAGCCAGCAGATCGACTATCAACTGCAGCGTGCCAGCCTGCGCAAGAGCGGCCTGGTGCGTCACCGTGTGCAACTGCGACCGGTGCTGGAAAGCCTGTGCAGCACCCTGGACAAGGTCTACCGCGACAAGCGTGTCGAGGTCATGCTCGATGTGTCGGCGCAGGCAGAGGTGCCGATGGAGCAGGGCGCCTTGCTGGAGTTGCTCGGCAACCTGCTGGAGAACGCCTACCGGCTGAGCCTGGGCCTGATACGGGTGAGCCTGCAGGAGGCGCCTGGGCAGCTGACCTTGTGCGTCGAGGATGATGGCCCTGGGGTGCCGGCAGACCAGCGGGAGCGAATTCTCGAGCGTGGCGAGCGGCTGGACCGGCAGCATCCCGGGCAGGGGATTGGCCTGGCGGTGGTCAAGGACATCGTCGACAGCTATGACGCGGCGTTGAGCCTGGAGGATTCGCCGTTGGGTGGGGCGGCTTTCAGGCTCACCTTTCACCTGGAGTGAAGGGCAGGCAGTACCGGCCTCATCGCCGGCAAGCCGGCTCCCACAGATACTTCACCGCTCCCGTGTGGGAGCCGGCTTGCCGGCGATGAGGCCAGTGATCTGCGGGCGGATTCCCGCCATCCTCCCTGTTCAAATTCCGCCACCGGGCGGAAATCCGCCACTTCTTATCCGCCATTTCGCCCCGTCGCTGGGCATTTTCCTCAAGCAATTGCGGCCTTCGCACAGTTCGCGAGCATTTTGGCATCGCCCTTGCTATCTCCGTTGGCAGAGGCCTGCCCAGGCAGCTCGAACACAACGACAAATCCCTCCAGGTGCAGGAGGGTTAGCGATTCAGGTGCCCAACCACCCTGGGAAGGGTGAAGCCAGCACACTTGAGGAAAATGAGCCATGACGACACGTCAGCCGCTGTACAAATCCCTGTATGTCCAGGTGATCATCGCCATCACCATCGGCATCCTGCTCGGCCACTTCTACCCGGAAACCGGCGTTGCCCTCAAACCCTTGGGTGATGGCTTCGTCAAACTGATCAAGATGGTCATCGCCCCGATCATCTTCTGTACCGTGGTCAGCGGCATCGCTGGCATGCAGAGCATGAAGTCGGTCGGCAAGACCGGCGGCTACGCGCTGATGTACTTCGAAGTCGTCTCCACCATCGCCCTGATCATTGGCCTGGTGGTGGTCAACGTGGTCAAGCCGGGCGCTGGCATGCACATCGACGTCAGCACCCTGAACGCCAGCAGCGTGGCCGCCTACGCCGCCGCCGGCGCGCAGCAGACCACTGTCGGCTTCCTGCTCAACATCATTCCCAACACCATCGTCGGCGCCTTCGCCAACGGCGATATCCTGCAGGTGTTGATGTTCTCGGTGCTGTTCGGTTTCGCCCTGCACCGCCTGGGCAGCTATGGCAAGCCAGTGCTGGACCTGATCGACCGCTTCGCCCATGTCATGTTCAATATCATCAACATGATCATGAAGCTCGCGCCGGTCGGTGCCTTTGGCGCCATGGCGTTCACCATCGGCCAGTACGGCGTCGGTTCGCTGGTGCAGCTGGGCTACCTGATGGCCTGCTTCTACATCACCTGCCTGGCGTTCATCCTCATCGTCCTCGGCGGTATCTGCCGCGCCCACGGCTTCAGTGTCCTCAAGCTGATCCGCTACATTCGTGAAGAGCTGCTGATCGTGCTGGGCACCTCCTCCTCGGAGTCGGCGCTGCCACGCATGCTGGCCAAGATGGAGCGCCTGGGCGCGAAGAAATCGGTGGTTGGCCTGGTGATCCCGACCGGCTACTCGTTCAACCTGGACGGCACCTCGATCTACCTGACCATGGCCGCCGTGTTCATCGCCCAGGCCACCGACACCCACATGGACATCACCCACCAGATCACCCTGCTGCTGGTGTTGCTGGTAGCGTCCAAAGGTGCCGCAGGCGTGACCGGTTCGGGCTTCATCGTCCTCGCCGCCACCCTCTCCGCCGTTGGCCACCTGCCGGTTGCCGGCCTGGCGCTGATCCTCGGTATCGACCGCTTCATGTCCGAAGCCCGCGCCCTGACCAACCTGATCGGCAACGCCGTTGCCACTGTGGTGGTGGCCAAGTGGGTCAATGAAATGGACAACGACAAGCTGGCGTCGGAACTGGCTTCCGGTGGTGCACCGCTGATCGACACTCGCCCGACCGACGACCTGGGCGTAGCGGAAGGCCCGGCTCGCTGAGTGTGATGCAGTCATGAAGAAGGCGACCCTAGGGTCGCCTTTTTTGTGTCTGCTGTTTCAGCTGCGTCATTGCCGGCCCTTTCGCGGGACAAGCCCGCTCCCACAAGTACCCCACAGATTTCTGAATCAGCGGGAATCCTGTGGGAGCGGGCTTATCCCGCGAAAGGGCCGGTTCATTCAACACGCGTCTCGCCGCTGTAAATCAGAATCTCTCTACACCGCCGACACAGATACCGCCGCCCCTGATGCACCAGCCTGTGCCGCTGCGCAGTAAACGGAAAATCACTCTCCGGACAAGGGCACCGATAGATGTACCGGGTCACCACCCGTCGCTGCACCTCATAGTTGTGGCAACGGTTCGGCGGCAGCTCATAGACCCCGCGCATGATCAGCTGCCACTCCTCGCCATGGGCCTGAATGCGCTCACCGAACAGTTGATGGGCAACCAGGTGCGCCACCTCATGGGCGACGGTCTGACGCAGGAAGTCTTGCTGGTTTTCGCGGTACAGCTGCAGGTTGAAGCGCAGCAGGTTCTCGTGCAGGTGGGCGACGCCGGCCTTCTGGCCGCGCAGCTTGAAGCTCACGTGTGGGCGCGGGAAAGGGCGTTTGAAGAAGGCTTCGGCTTGCTGGTAACAGGTTTCGACGCGTTGTTTGAGCAGCTCGGGCATGGCGGGGTAATTCTCCTGACCGGTCATTATGCCGCAGCGCGGTGAAGGTGCCGAGCCCACTGGTCAGCAGGCAGACAAAGGCCGCCTTGCGGCGGCCCCTGGCTTGATGCCCCAGTGTTGGTTGGATCTAGTTGGTATAGACGGGCCCTACGCCCAGGCCCCAGATGATCACGGTAGCAGCCATGATCGCCACCAGTACCACCAGGCCCACTGCCAGCACCGAGCTGGAGAACAGGAAGCCTTCATCCGATGGAATGTTCATGAACGTCGGCAAGCCGACATAGAGCAGGTACACGGTGTAGCAGATGGCGGCAGTGCCCACCAGCATGCCCAGCCACAGGTGCGGGTAGAGCGCCACCAGGCCGCCGAGGAACAGTGGGGTGGCAGTGTAGGTGGCAAATGCGATGCACTGGGCCAGGGACGGGTTGGCATCGTAGGTGCGAGCCATCCAGTGAATGAACGCGCCCATCACCGCTACCCCGGCGAGCATCGCCAGGTAGGACATGATGCTCATCCATAGCGCGCTTTCCACGGTCAACATGACCGCCGGACGGCCACCGATCACCCAGCCGACCTGGGTGGTGCCGATGAATGCCGAAATGGCGGGGATTGCCGCCAGGATCAGCGTGTGTGTCAGGTACATGTGACTGATGCTTTCTTCTTCCCCGCGAATCTCGCGCCATTCCTGATCAGGATGGGTAAAAAGGCCCACAACGTGATGAATCATGCCGGTCACTCCTCTCTATGTTGCCAACCGCCCCCCAGGTGGAGCGCAAGCGGCCCGAGGCCAAGACAACCGATGCAAGCGGTAATGTGGCCTTATGTCGCAGTATAGGAAGCCGTTGTCAGCATAAAACCGGCTTTTTAGAGCAAATTGCGCTGTCGGTAGTGCTGCTGATTACATTGAAGTCTTTATCGGTTAGCCCTACAGCCGCGTCAGGTTTGTGCGTAAAATAGCCGCCTTTTGTCACACCTCGCGGATTCAAGCGCTATGGGCACCCTCTCGGTCAACCAGAACAAACTGCAAAAACGCCTGCGTCGCCTCGCTGGCGAAGCCATCACCGACTACAACATGATCGAGGATGGCGACAAGGTCATGGTCTGCCTGTCTGGCGGCAAGGACAGCTACACCATGCTCGACGTTCTGTTGCACCTGCAGAAGGTGGCACCGATCACGTTCGAGATCGTCGCGGTGAACATGGACCAGAAGCAGCCGGGCTTCCCCGAGCATGTGCTGCCGGCCTACCTCAAGGAACTGGGCGTCGAGTACCACATCGTCGAGAAAGACACCTACTCGGTGGTCAAGGAGCTGGTGCCCGAGGGCAAGACCACCTGCTCGCTGTGCTCGCGCCTGCGCCGTGGCACCTTGTACACCTTCGCCGACGAGATCGGCGCGACCAAGATGGCCCTGGGGCACCACCGCGACGACATCGTCGAAACCTTCTTCCTCAACATGTTCTTCAACGGCGCGCTCAAGGGCATGCCGCCGAAGCTGCGCGCCGATGACGGGCGCAACGTGGTGATCCGCCCGCTGGCCTACTGCAACGAGAAAGACATCCAGGCCTACTCGGACATGAAGGAATTCCCGATCATTCCGTGCAACCTGTGCGGTTCCCAGGAGAACCTGCAGCGCCAGGTGGTCAAGGACATGCTGGTGGAGTGGGAGCGCAAGCACCCGGGCCGTACCGAGAGCATCTTCCGCGCCCTGCAGAACGTTGCCCCGTCGCAGCTGGCCGACCGCAACCTGTTCGATTTCACCAGCCTGAAGATCGACGAGAGCGCCACCCCGCGCTTCCTTGATGTGCTGAACATCTGAGCCCATGCGCGATTACCAGTGGCTGCACGAATACAGCCTGAACCGCTTCGGCTCGGCCCAGGCCCTCGAAGCCTTCCTGCCGCAGCCGCGCACGCCAGCGCAGCTGCGCGACATCAGCGATGACCGCTACCTGTCGACCCTGGCCCTGCGCGTGTTCCGCGCGGGCCTCAAGCACAGTCTGGTGGACGCCAAGTGGCCGGCGTTCGAGCAGGTGTTCTTCGGCTTCGACCCGGAGAAAGTGGTGCTGATGGGGGCTGAGCACCTGGAGCGACTGATGCACGACGAGCGCATCATCCGCCATCTCGGCAAGCTCAAGAGCGTGCCGCGCAATGCGCAGATGATCCTCGACGTGGCGAAGGAGAAGGGCAGTTTCGGCGCATTCATCGCCGACTGGCCGGTGACCGATATCGTCGGCTTGTGGAAGTACTTGGCCAAGCAGGGCAACCAGATGGGCGGGCTATCGGCGCCGCGCTTCCTGCGCATGGTCGGCAAGGACACGTTCATCCCGACCGATGACATGGCGGCTGCGCTGATTGCCCAGAAGATCATCGACAAGGCGCCGACCAGCCAGCGGGATCTGGCGCTGGTGCAGCAAGCGTTCAATCAATGGCACGAAGAGAGCGGGCGGCCGCTGTGCCAGTTGTCGGTGATGCTGGCGCATACCGTCAATCATTGAGACCGTCGGGGCCGCTTAGCGGCCCTTTCGCGACACAAGGCCGCTCCTACAGGGATACGCATTCCCCTGTAGGAGCGGCCTTGTGTCGCGAAAGGGCTGCAAAGCAGCCCCAGACTTCAACTCCCTTCGCCCGCCAAGCGCCGCTCCTGCTGAAACTTCCAGCGCACAAAAAGCAGCCCACTGACAAATAACCCCAGGCTTACCAGCACCTCAACCCAGCCAAACACCGCCCGCGCCGGGTCGAACGCCGCCAGCACGCCCTTGATGAAATAGATATTCACCACAAAGCAGGTCCAGGCATGCGCCCGGGCACTGCCCATCAGCATGCCCGGCACCAGCAACAGCAGTGGCACCAGCTCGATCGCCAGAATCACCCCGACCCGCGCCCCATGCAGGTTGGCGAACCACAGGTTGTTCACCACCAGCAAGGCGATCAGGCCAAAAAAGAAGGCCAGGCTCAGCGCCCGCGTCAGGCGCACACGCGGTGCCAGCCATGCCAGCGACGGCAACACCTTGGGCTTTCTAGCCACGCGCGGCCTCCAGTGCCTTGGCCGTGGTCGCCAGGCGTTGGCCAAGGGCGCGGCACAGGGTGATCTCGTGCTGATCGAGTTCACGCTTGCCATCGGCACCGGCATGGTGGCTGGCGCCGTAAGGCGTGCCGCCACCGCGGGTCTCCAGCAGTGCCGATTCGCTGTAGGGCAGGCCCATCACCAGCATGCCGTGGTGCATCAGCGGCAGCATCATCGACAGCAAGGTGGTTTCCTGGCCGCCGTGCAGGCTGGCGGTGGAGGTGAACACCGCGGCGGGCTTGCCGACCAGTTCGCCCCCCAGCCACAGGCTGCTGGTGCCATCGAGGAAGTACTTCAACGGCGCGGCCATGTTGCCAAAGCGGGTCGGGCTGCCCAGCACCAGGCCTGCGCAGTGGCGCAGGTCGTCGAGGGTGGCGTACAGCGCGCCGCTGGCCGGAATGTCCGGGGCCACGGCTTCGCATTCGGTGGAAATCGCCGGCACCGTGCGCAGGCGTGCCTCCATGCCGGCCAGCTCGATGCCGCGGGCAATGTGCCGGGCCATTTCGCTGGTCGAGCCGTGGCGGCTGTAATAGAGCACCAGGATAAACGGCGCACTCACGGCAGAATCTCCAGCACCTTCTCCGGTGGACGGCCGATCACCGCCTTGTCACCGGCGATCAGGATCGGCCGTTCGATCAGCTTGGGGTGCTGGGTCATGGCGTCGATCAGTTGCGCGTCGCTCAGGGCCGGGTTGGCCAGGTCGAGTGCCTTGTATTCGTCTTCGCCGGTACGCAGCAGCTGGCGCGGGGCAATGCCCAGCTTGCCGAGCAGGGCCTTGAGGGTGGCAGCATCTGGCGGGGTTTCCAGGTAACGTACGATGGTCGGTGCCAGGCCCCGTTGTTCGAGCAGTTCCAGCGCGCCGCGGGATTTCGAGCAGCGCGGGTTATGATAGAGCGTCAGGTCAGTCATGTCGGGTCGCATCCAGCTGGGTGTGGCGGCTATTCTAACCGCAGCGACTGACCCATTTGCTCGAAAACTTGAGAAGGATTGACCCATGGCAAGGCGTTTGGCAGCAGTACTGGCCATCACCGCGAGCCTGTTGCTCGGTGGTTGCGGTGCCGACTACGGCGTGGACCAACACGGTAATACGGTAAAGGCCGAGCAGCTCGACGGGCACTGGCTGGTGCTCAACTACTGGGCCGAATGGTGCGGCCCGTGCCGTACCGAGATTCCAGAACTGAACACAGCGGCCAAGCAGTGGGCGGCCGACGGTATCAAGGTGGTCGGGGTGAACTTCGACGGCTTGCAGGGGCAGGAATTGAAACAGGCGACCGATACCTTGGGTATTGGCTTCACCGTGCTGGCCCAGGATCCGGCCGAGCGCTATGACCTGCCGCGCAGCGAGGCGCTGCCGGTGACCTACATCATCGATGACAAGGGCAAGGTGCGCGAGCAGCTGCTGGGCGAGCAGACCCTGGAAGGGCTGCAGGCCAAGATCAAGGCCCTGAAAGGCGCTTGATGTTCTGGGGCTGCTTTGCAGCCCTTTCGCGACACAAGGCCGCTCCTACAGGGGTTACGCGATTCCCTGTAGGAGCGGCCTTGTGTCGCGAAAGGGCCGCAAAGCGGCCCCAACAATCTTCAGCCTTCCTCAGGCCAGAAGCGCAAAGGCTTCCCCTCAGCCGGCCAGAACCGCATCTGCTCGACCGGCGACACATCCCAGCGCTGCACCGTCTCCAGCGCCTGCAAAAAGCGCTTTTCCTGCTCCATCAAAGCCGGCGCGCAAAGCTTGCGGGTCTTGCCGACCTTGCCAAAGCTCAGGTGCTCGCCGTCCAGGGTATACGGCGCGAACCAATGGTTGCAGCCGGCATTGCCATAGGCGCGGCCATCGCTGGCCAGGGTCAGGGTCAGGTGGCTGTAGTCGATCAGCGGGCGTTCACCGATCCACTCCAGCACATAGCTGCGTTCCTGCTGCAGCTTCGACGGTTCGGCGGCGCAGCCAAGCAGGCCGCTGGCAACCAGCACGCCGGTCAGCACATTCTTCACGCGGCGCTCTCCTGGCATTTCGGGCACAGGTGCTTGTCGCCACGGCTGGCCCAGCCCAGCTCGGTGACGCGCGCGGTGGCGGCCGGCTGGCGGGCTTTCTTGCCCAGCTTGGCGTCCACGGCGAACTCGAAGTCCAGCACCGCGTCGCAGCTGTCGCACTCGACCTGCCAGGTGAGGATCTCCAGCTCGTTGAACACCGGGCCGCTGGTCACGGCAACCCACTGGCCGCGCGGGTTGATCAGGTGACGCACGCTTTCCACTGTCAGGCGCATGGCCAGGTCCTTGCTGCCCTTGAGGGTGACCAGCAGGGTGTCGCCTTTGTGCATCGAACCACCGTTGCCGGTCACCTGGTAACGGCCAGGTACCAGGGCGCGGCATTCGATCAGGGTGTGTTGCGGGTTGAAAAGGGTGTAGCGGAAATCGTGCTCGACCATGGGTCCTCCAGAAATGCCGCGTATCCTAGCATTAACCTGTGACCTGATTCTGCGGTTTGCCAGCCGCCCAGCGGATGATGTTGTCCAGCGTGGTCGCGGCGATGGCGTCCAGGGCTTCGCGGGTCAGGAAGGCCTGGTGCGCGGTGACGATCACGTTGGGGAAGGTCAGCAGGCGCGCCAGTACATCGTCCTGCAGCGGCAGGTCCGAGCGGTCCTCGAAGAACAGCTGTGCTTCCTCTTCATACACGTCCAGGCCCAGGTAGCCGAGCTGGCCGCTTTTCAGTGCATCGATCAGGGCCGGCGTGTCCACCAGCGCGCCACGGCCGGTGTTGATCAGCATGGCGCCGGGCTGCAGCTGGGCCAGGCTCTGGGAGTTGATCAGGTGTTTGGTGTGCTCGGTCAACGGGCAGTGCAGGCTGATGATTCGCGCCTCGCGCAGCAGTTCGGGCAGCTCCAGGTAGCGGGCCCCCAGCGCCAGCAGCTCGGGGTTGGGGTAGGGGTCGTAGGCCAGCAGCTGGCAGCCGAAACCGGCCATGATGCGGGCGAAGGCAGCGCCGATCTGGCCGGTGCCGACCACGCCGACGGTCTTGCCGTGCAGGTCGAAGCCGGTCAGGCCGTGCAGGGTGAAGTCGCCTTCGCGGGTGCGGTTGTAGGCACGGTGCAGGCGGCGATTCAGCGCCAGGATCAGCGCGACGGCATGTTCGGCCACCGCATGCGGCGAGTAGGCCGGCACACGCACCACCGCCAGGCCCAGGCGCTGGGCGGCGGCCAGGTCGACATGGTTGTAGCCGGCCGAACGCAGGGCGATCAGGCGCGTGCCGCCGGCGGCCAGTCGCTGCAGCACCTGGGCGTCGAGTTCATCGTTGATGAAGGCGCACACCACATCAAAGCCCTGGGCCAGGGCGGCGGTGTCGAGGGTCAGGCGGGCGGGCTGGAAGTGCAGCTCCAGGGGCAGGTTTTGGCTGGCCTGGGTGAAGCTTTCCTGGTCATAGTGCTGGCTGCTGAACAACAGGGCGCGCATGGTCGGGCTTCCTATTTCGAGGTAGTGGGGATTGTAGCCAGCTGCCAGGGCAGAAGTGTTGATCTGCACCGGCCCTATCGCCGGCAAGCCAGCTCCCACAGGCGTCGGTGGCAACGCGGACAGGGTGGGAGCCGGCTTGCCGGCGATAGGGCCCCTGAGTTCAGGCGCTGAGCCGCGCCTGCGCCGCCAGCCGGCAGATCGCCCCGTCCAGCTCATCCAGTGCCTGCTGCGCCTGCGGATGATTCTGCTTGAGCAAGGTCTCACTGCGTTGGCACGCCGCGCGCAGCTGCGGCACGCCGCAATAACGCGATGCCCCATTGAGTCGATGCACCTGCTCGATCAGCGCGGTGTGGTCCTCGGCCTCGCGCGCGGCGCGGATCGCTTCGCGGTCGCTGTCCAGCGATGCCAGCAGCATGGTCAGCATGTCGGCGGCCAGGTCCGGCTTGCCGGCTGCCAGGCGCAGGCCTTCGTCAGGGTCGAGCACGCGCAGGTCACGGCTATCGGCCTGCGGCTCATCCAGGCGCTCCAGAGGCGCGGCGCCCAGGCTCAACCCGGTCCACTTCATCACGACCTGGACCAGCTGGCGTTCGCTGATCGGTTTGGTCAGGTAGTCGTCCATGCCGCTGTGCAGCAAGGCGCGTTTTTCGTTGGCCATGGCATGGGCGGTGAGGGCGACGACCGGCAGCGGACTGCCACTCTGGGTGTTTTCCCACAGGCGGATCTGCTCGGTGCAGGCACGCCCATCCATGCCGGGCATCTGTACGTCCATCAGCACCAGGTCGAAGGTTTCGCTCTGCACCGCCTGCAGTGCGGCCTGACCGTTGTCGACCGCCAGCACATCGGCCCCCAGGTCTTCGAGCAGGGTCTGCACCAGCAGCAGGTTGGCGGGATTGTCGTCGACACAGAGGATCTTTGCCCGGCGCTCGGCGCGGTTGCCCGCGTTCGCTTCGGCGAATGGGCGACGCGGTTGCAGCAGCTCCAGCAGCAGGCGGCGCAGCTTGCGCGTGCAGGTTGGCTTGGACAGCAGCTGACCGTGGCCATTGGGCAGGAACGGGTGGTAAAGCGCCTGTTCGGTGGTCGGGCACAACACCACGCACAGGCACTGGAAACGTTCCAGTTGCTGGTGGTAGTGGCCCAGTTGCTCGGGCGACAAACTGCCCAGGTTGGCGCCCAGTACGGCGAATTCGAACGGCAGGCCGGCCTGGTGCGCAGCCTGCACACCCTGCAGCAGATGATCGTAGGAGGCGAACAGGCTCACGCTCAGGCCACAGTCCTCCAACTGGTGTTCGAGGGCCTGGCGCGCCAGCTCATGGCCATCGACGATCGCCGCGCGACGGCCCAGCAGTGGTTGCAGCGGCTGCTCCTCCATGTCGTCGTGCGCCTTGGGCAGGCTCAGGCTGATCCAGAACTGCGAACCTTCGCCCGGCGTGCTGTCGACCCCGATCTCGCCACCCATCTGTTCGATCAGGCGCTTGGAGATCACCAGGCCCAGGCCGGTGCCGCCCGGTTGCCGTGCCAGCGAGTTGTCCGCCTGGCTGAATGCCTGGAACAGCGTGCGCACGTCCTGGGGCGACAGGCCGATACCGGTGTCCTGCACGCTGATGCGCAGTTGCGCGCTGTCTTCGTGTTCGTCTTCGAGCATGGCCCGCACGACGATGGTGCCTTCGCGGGTGAACTTGATCGCGTTGCTCACCAGGTTGGTGAGGATCTGCTTGAGCCGCAACGGGTCACCGACCAGCGACGACGGTGTGTCGCGGTAGATCAGGCTGAGCAGTTCGAGCTGCTTGGCGTGGGCGGCGGGGGCGAGGATGGTCAGGGTGTCCTGAATCAGGTCGCGCAGGTTGAACGGGATGCTGTCGAGCACCAGTTTGCCAGCCTCGATCTTGGAGAAGTCGAGGATCTCGTTGATGATCCCCAGCAGGTTGTCGGCAGACTTTTCGATGGTGCTCAGGTAATCCAGCTGGCGCGGGGTCAGCTCGCTTTTCTGCAGCAGGTGGGTGAACCCGAGTATACCGTTGAGCGGCGTGCGGATCTCGTGGCTCATGTTGGCCAGGAACTCCGACTTGATGCGGCTGGCCTCCAGGGCCTCCTTGCGCGCCATGTCCAACTCGATGTTCTGGATTTCGATGGTTTCCAGGTTCTGGCGCACGTCCTCGGTGGCCTGGTCGATGCTGTGCTGCAGCTCTTCGTGGGCGCTGTGCAGGGTCTCGGCCATGCGGTTGATACCGCGTGCCAGTTCGTCCAGCTCGTGGCTGCCCATGGCGGGCAGGCGCTCTTCGAGATGGCCGTCCTTGAGCTGGTTGACCGCATGCTTGATGCGCGCGATAGGGTCATTGATGGTGCGGCTCATGCGCATCGCCAGCAGGCCACTGAGGCCAAGGCAGGCCAGGATCAGCAGCACGGTAGTGAACAGATTGCGGTAGCCACGCAGCAGTGTGCCGTCGTGGGACAGTTCAATTTCGACCCAGCCCAGCAGACGCTCGGCTTCGGCAGGGACGGCATCGGTGGCCAGGTCGCGGTGATGACCGAACACCGGCATCAAGTAGCGGGTGGCGTCGTTGCCGCTGCGCTCCAGCAGCTGGGTGCCGGTGCCGCCGCTGGGCGCCTGGTTGATCATGCTGGGGCCGGCATGGGCCAGGCGGCTACGGTCCGGGGCAAGGAACGCCACGGCGCGCACATCGGCCTGTTCCAGGGTTTGCGCAGCGATGCGTTCAAGCTGCGCGGGCGTTAGTCGGGCCAGGGCAGGGGCGGCCAGCGGAGCCAGTTGCTCGGCGATCATCTTGCCGCGCTGCAGCAGTTGGGTGCGCAACTCATTTTGCTGCAACCAGGTGAAGTAGCAGCCCAGCACCAAGGCCATCAGGCTGGCCGGTAACAGTGCCAGTAGCAGAACCCGGCTGCGGATTCCCAAACGATCGAGCACACCAGCCTCCTGTCATGTGCCTGTACGCCGCGGCCGGAGCCGCGAGCCAAAGCGGAAAGTTACTCTGCCTGCCGCATGAATGCACCTCTTTGCGATGTTTTCGCTGGCCTGTCACCGCATTGGTCGCGGGGCGGTTGCCTAGATCGGTAGCATGCTCAATAATTGCACGCAATTGAGAATGCATGGCAGTTGCCAATGAATCCCGTAGCTATTCACTCATCCAGCATCCTGGCCATCGAGGACGATCCGGTACTGGGCGCCTACCTGCATGAGGAATTGCAGCGTGGTGGTTTTCAGGTGACCTGGTGCCGTAACGGGCTCGAAGGCCTGGAAACGGCCAGTCGGCAGGCCTTCGACGTGGTACTGCTGGATATCCTCCTGCCAGGGCTGAACGGCCTGGACGCCTTGGCTCAGTTGCGTCGGCGCAGCGCCACGCCGGTGATCCTGATGTCGGCACTGGGCGCTGAAGCCGATCGTATCTGTGGCTTCCAGCGAGGGGCCGACGACTATCTCCCCAAACCTTTCAGCATGGCCGAGTTGCAGGTGCGCATCGAGGCGATCCTGCGCCGCGTCGCCCTCGAACGTCGCCACCAGCCAGCGCAGGAACTCGCCACGGGCGAGCTTCGCTTCGACGATGGCCTGTGCGATGTCAGCCTGGGCGGCCAACATGCGGGCCTCACCCCCAGCGAGTACCGCCTGTTCGACATCCTCAACCGCAACTTCGACGAGGTGCTGAGCAAGCCCTTCCTTTATCAGCAGGTGTTGCAGCGCGGCTATTCGCGCCACGACCGCAGCCTGGACATGCATGTCAGCCAGATTCGCCGCAAGCTCAAGGGTATCGGCTACCACGAGCGGCAGATCCGCACCGTCTGGGGCAAGGGCTACGTGCTCAGTGTCGGCGAGGCGGAGTGAGCGATGCTCGACCGTCATTCGCTGTTCTGGAAGCTGGCTATCCTGCTGGTGGGTTTCTGCCTGCTGATGATCGGCCTGAGCTACACTTGGGGCCGCCACATGGAAACCCAGAATGCCTTTCTCGACGAGCCCGCCCGCCAGGTGTTGCGCGGCTATGCCAGCGAGGCCGAGCAGGCCTGGCGCAGCGGCGGGCAGGCCGGGCTGGACCAATGGGTCGCGGCCATGCAGCAGCGCGAGCAGGGCTGGCTCGGCGTGCTCGACACCCAACTGCGGCCCTTGAACAGTGCCACCCTGGGCCCGGAGATCATGCAACGCCTGACTCGTCTGCGCGGGGTCGACTGGCCCATGAGCCGGCGCAGCATCGACCAGCCCTGGCTGCGCATTCCGTTCCCTGGGGCGCCGGAGCAAGGCATGCTGGTGATCGAGTTGCCGACACGCTTCACCCCCGGTCAGTACCAGATGGCCTGGCGCGTCGTCACCAACGGCATCATTCCTGGCCTGTTCACCTTGCTGCTGTGCATCGGCCTGTACCGCATGCTGATCGTGCCGCTCAACCAGCTGCGCGAGCAGGCCAATGCCTGGCGCGCCGACCAGCTCTCGGCACGTCTGGACTCACGCACCATCGCCCGGCATGACGAGCTGGGCGAACTGGCCCGTGCCTTCGACCAGATGGCAGAGCGGCTGCAGGGCACGGTGGCCATGCAGCAGCAACTGCTGCGCGATTTGTCCCACGAGATGCGCACGCCACTGAGCCGGTTGCGCGTGGCCTGTGACGGTGAAACCGACCTTGAGCGCTTGCGCGAGCGGCTGGACCGTGAAGTGGACTGCATGCAGCAGCTGGTCGAGGACACGCTGCAGCTGGCCTGGCAGGACGCCGAACGGGCACCGATGAACCTTGAGCCGATCCAGGTGCAGGCGTTGTGGGAGCTGTTGGTCGAGGATGCCTGTTATGAAAGCGGTTGGTCGCCTGAGCGCTTGCGTTGCGAGCTGCCGCCCCATTGCTGGGTGCAGGGCAACCTCAACCACCTGGCCCAGGCCGTCGAAAACATGCTGCGCAATGCCATCCGCCATTCGCCGGAAAACGGCCTGGTGCGTTTGGGTGGGCAGCGTGAGGGGAGCTATTGGCGGTTGTGGCTGGGAGATGAGGGCGGTGGTGTGGCCGAGGGCGACCTGGAGCGGATCTTCGCGCCGTTTTCCCGCCTCGACGGCTCGCGCCCGGGGGATGGTGGGTTCGGTCTGGGGTTGAGCATTGCCCGCAGCGCGATCCAGCGTCAGGGCGGTACCTTGTGGGCGGAGAATGGCAAGCGCGGGCTGCGCTTGTGCATGCGCCTGCCGGTTCATGTGCCGGCTGCACAGGCCCCATCGCCGGCAAGCCGGCTCCCACAGGTACAGCACTAACCCTGTGGGAGCCGGCTTGCCGGCGATGGGGCCCGCACGGACAACACAAGGCCATATAGCTTGTAGCTATACCGACCACAGATTGCGTGATATGGCGGCGAAGGGTTTGCCGGTATGATAGGCACCCCTGCCGTCCGGATTGTGAAATACACCATGACCTTGCAGTACCCAACCATCGCCGATTGCGTCGGCAATACGCCCCTGGTTCGCCTGCAGCGCATCGCTGGAGAAACCAGCAACACGCTCCTGCTCAAGCTCGAAGGTAACAATCCCGCCGGTTCCGTGAAGGACCGCCCGGCACTGTCGATGATCACCCGCGCCGAATTGCGCGGCCAGATCAAGCCCGGCGATACCCTGATCGAAGCCACCTCCGGCAACACCGGCATCGCCTTGGCCATGGCGGCGGCGATCAAGGGTTACAAGATGATCCTGATCATGCCCGACAACTCCACCGCCGAGCGCAAGGCTGCCATGACCGCCTACGGCGCCGAGCTGATTCTGGTGACCAAGGAAGAGGGCATGGAAGGCGCCCGCGACCTGGCCGAGAAGCTGCAGGCCGAAGGCCGCGGCCTGGTCCTCGACCAGTTCGCCAATGGCGACAACCCGATCGCCCATTACACCAGCACCGGCCCGGAGATCTGGCAGCAGACCCAAGGCACCATCACCCATTTCGTCAGCTCCATGGGCACCACCGGTACCATCATGGGCTGCTCGCAGTACCTCAAGGAGCAGAACCCGGCGGTGCAGATCGTTGGCCTGCAACCGATGGAAGGCTCGGCGATCCCGGGCATTCGCCGCTGGCCCGAGGAGTACCTGCCGAAAATCTTCGACGCCACCCGCGTCGACCGCGTGGTCGACATGTCCCAGCAGGAAGCCGAGGAAACCACTCGCCGCCTTGCCCGCGAAGAGGGCATTTTCTGCGGCGTGTCTTCCGGTGGTGCGGTGGCAGCCATGCTGCGCCTGTCCCAAGAAGTGGAAAACGCGGTGATGGTTGCGATCATCTGTGACCGCGGCGACCGTTACCTGTCCACCGGCCTGTTCGACCCGAGCTAAATGTCCAGAAAGAAAAGCAACAGCGGCCTGCGCTTCCAGCCGGCCGGCGGCAACCGTACCCCTCAGGTCCCCGTGGGCAAGAAGCAGCGCCTGGAAATCGAGCGCCTGGCCGGTGACGGCCGCGGCATCGCCTTCCTTGATGGGCGCACCTGGTTCGTCAGTGGCGCCCTGGCCGGTGAAGCGGTCGAGGCGCGGGTACTCAATGCCCGCGGCAAGGTGGTCGAAGCGCGCCTGGAGCGGGTACTGCAAGCCAGCCCGGAGCGACGCCAGGCACCGTGCCGTCACTACCAACGCTGCGGTGGCTGCAACCTGCAGCACCTGCCGCACGACGCCCAACTGGCGCTCAAGCAGCGCACCCTGGCCGAACAGTTGCAGCGGGTTGCCGGCGTACAGCCCGAAGCGTGGGCTGAACCCTTGAGCGGCCCGGAGTTCGGCTACCGGCGGCGGGCGCGGGTAGCGGTGCGCTGGGATGTGAAAGCGCGCCAGCTGGATGTAGGCTTTCGCGCCGAAGCCAGTCAGGAAATTGTCTCCATAGATGACTGCGCAGTGCTGGTACAGCCTTTGCAATCTATTCTTCGTCACTTACCGACCGTGCTGCGCTCGCTGAGCAAGCCACAGTCGATCGGCCATGTGGAGTTGTTCAGCGGCACCGCCGAAGCTGTACTGGTTCGACATGTGGCGCCGTTGTCGGCGGAAGACCTGACGCGACTGCAGGCATTCTGCAGCGAAGCCAACGCGCAGCTCTGGCTGCAAGGCGAAGGTGAGCCGGCGCCGGTGGATGCCGAGGCGAAACTGGGCTTTGCCCTGGAGCCCTGGCAGCTTGAGCTGGCATGGCGCCCGGGCGATTTTGTCCAGGTCAATGCCCAGGTCAACACGGCCATGATCGAGCAAGCGCTGGCCTGGCTCGCGCCGCAGGCCGACGAGCGTGTGCTGGACCTGTTCTGCGGCCTGGGCAACTTCGCCTTGCCGCTGGCCCGTCAGGCACGTGAAGTGGTGGCGGTGGAAGGTGTACAGGCCATGGTCGACCGTGCCGCGGCCAATGCCCGAAACAACAATGTGCATAACGCACGGTTTTTTCAGGCCGATTTATCGCAGCCTTTGGCAGGCGCCGGATGGGCCGCCGAGGGCTTTTCTGCGGTACTCTTGGATCCACCGCGCGACGGTGCGTTCGAGGTGGTGCAAGGCATCGCCCGCCTCAAGGCCAGACGGCTGGTCTACGTATCGTGCAACCCGGCCACGCTGGCGCGAGACGCCCAGGTGCTGGTCGGCCAGGGGTACCGGTTAAAAAGGGCCGGGATTCTCGACATGTTTCCTCAGACGGCGCATGTCGAAGCCATGGCGTTATTCGAAGCGGGCTAGCGAACTGGCCCCTTGGTGCGGCCTCCATGGACTGGGGGTCGCACGGTGATAGCCAGTGCACCCATGGGGTGCGCTGTATGGAAAGGTAAAAGAAAGATGGTACAGGTGAGAGTGCACCAGCCGGTCAACACCGACGGCAGTATCAATCTCGAAGCATGGCTGGATCATGTGGTGAGCGTCGATTCGGCATTGGATCGCGTGGCACTCAAAGAGGCCTGCGAGTTCGCCCAGGAAATCGAGAAGAAGGGCAACCCGGCCAAGCATTCATGGGCCGATGGTACCTCCAGTTTCCAGGCAGGTCTTGAGATCGCCGAAATCCTCGCCGACCTCAAGCTCGACCAGGATTCCCTGGTGGCGGCAGTCATCTATCGTTCGGTGCGTGAGGGCAAGGTGACCCTGGCTGAAGTCGGCCAGCGTTTCGGCCCGGTAGTGTCCAAGCTGATCGACGGCGTGCTGCGCATGGCCGCCATCAGCGCCAGCCTCAGCCCGCGCCAATCGCTGGTGCTCGGTTCCCAGGCGCAGGTCGAGAACCTGCGCAAGATGCTCGTGGCGATGGTCGACGACGTGCGCGTGGCACTGATCAAGCTGGCCGAGCGCACCTGCGCGATCCGTGCAGTGAAATCCGCCGATGACGAAAAGCGCCTGCGCGTGGCCCGCGAAGTGTTCGACATCTATGCGCCGCTGGCCCACCGCCTGGGCATCGGCCATATCAAGTGGGAGCTGGAAGATCTGTCCTTCCGCTACCTCGAACCCGATCAGTACAAACAGATCGCCAAGCTGCTGCATGAGCGCCGGCTGGACCGCGAGCGCTTCATCAGCGATGTGATGAACCAACTGCAGAACGAACTGCTGGCCACTGGCGTCAATGCCGATATCAGCGGCCGGGCGAAACACATCTATTCGATCTGGCGCAAGATGCAGCGCAAAGGCCTGGAGTTCAGCCAGATCTACGACGTGCGCGCGGTGCGCGTGCTGGTGCCCGAGGTGCGCGACTGCTACACCGCGCTGGGTATCGTGCACACCCTCTGGCGGCACATCCCCAAGGAGTTCGACGACTACATCGCCAACCCCAAGGAAAACGGCTACCGCTCGCTGCACACGGCGGTGATCGGCCCCGAGGGCAAAGTGCTGGAAGTGCAGATCCGTACCCACGGCATGCACGAGGAGGCCGAGCTCGGCGTGTGCGCCCACTGGCGTTACAAGGGCACCGACGTCAAGCCCAGCTCCAACCACTACGAAGAGAAGATCTCCTGGCTGCGCCAGGTGCTCGAATGGCACGAAGAGCTGGGCGACATCGGTGGTCTGGCCGAGCAGCTGCGGGTCGATATCGAACCGGACCGGGTCTATGTATTCACCCCGGACGGCCATGCCATCGACCTGCCCAAGGGCGCCACCCCGCTAGACTTCGCCTACCGCGTACACACCGAGATCGGCCACAACTGCCGAGGCGCCAAGATCAACGGGCGCATCGTGCCGCTCAACTACAGCCTGCAGACCGGCGAGCAGGTGGAGATCATCACCAGCAAGCACGGCAACCCGAGCCGCGACTGGCTGAACTCCAACCTCGGCTATGTCACCACCTCGCGGGCGCGGGCCAAGATCGTCCACTGGTTCAAGCTGCAGGCGCGCGACCAGAACGTCGCCGCCGGCAAGACCCTGCTCGAACGCGAACTCAGCCGTCTGGGCCTGCCCCAGGTGGACTTCGAGCGCCTGGCCGAGAAAACCAACGTCAAGACCGCCGAGGACATGTTCGCCTCGCTCGGTGCCGGCGACCTGCGCCTGGCACACCTGGTCAACGCCGCTCAGCAGTTGCTCGAACCCGATCGCATCGAACAGATCGAGCTGGTGCCGCGCAAGCCTACCGGGCCGCGTACCGGCAAGCGTGGTGATATCCAGATCCAGGGCGTGGGCAACCTGCTGACGCAGATGGCCGGCTGCTGCCAGCCGCTGCCGGGCGATGCCATCGTCGGCTACATCACCCAGGGCCGCGGCGTGAGCATTCACCGCCAGGACTGCGCCTCGGTGCTGCAGCTGGCCGGGCGTGAGCCGGAGCGGATGATCCAGGTGAGTTGGGGGCCGATACCGGTACAGACCTACCCGGTCGATATCGTCATCCGTGCCTACGACCGGCCGGGCTTGCTGCGCGACGTGTCGCAGGTGCTGCTCAACGAGAAGATCAACGTGCTGGCGGTGAACACCCGCTCGAACAAGGAAGACAATACTGCGCTGATGTCGCTGACCATCGAGATTCCTGGCCTGGATGCGCTGGGGCGCCTGCTGGGCAGGATCTCGCAGTTGCCGAACATCATCGAGACGCGGCGTAATCGTACCCCTTGAGGCTGCGGTGCCTGTATCGCGGATAAATCCGCTCCTACCCGGTAGGAGCGGATTTATCCGCGATACAGGCGCCACTGAAGGACCTGCTTAAATGACCTACACCCTCGAAGACCTGCTGCACCTCATGGCCCGCCTGCGCGACCCGCAGTACGGTTGCCCATGGGACCTCAAGCAGAACTACGCCAGCATCGTTCCGCATACGATCGAAGAAGCCTACGAGGTCGCCGACACCATCGAACGTGGCGACTTCGAGCACCTGCAGGGCGAGCTCGGCGACCTGCTGTTCCAGGTGGTCTACTACAGCCAGTTGGCCCGGGAGGAGGGGCGTTTCGAGTTCGACGGCGTGGTCGATGCCATCACCCGCAAGCTCATCCGTCGTCATCCCCATGTCTTCCCCACCGGCGAGCTCTACGCGCCGCTGGATACCCCCAGCCTGAGCGAGGCCCAGGTCAAGTCGCGCTGGGAGGAGATCAAGGCCGAGGAACGCGCCGAGAAGAGTGACCCGCAACAACTGTCGTTGCTCGATGACGTGCCTGCAGCCTTGCCGGCCCTGTCACGGGCGGCCAAACTGCAGAAGCGTGCGGCCACTGTCGGTTTCGACTGGCCCGATGCCTTGCCAGTGCTCGACAAGGTCCGCGAGGAGCTCGACGAAGTGCTGCAGGCCATGGCCGATGGTGATGCCCAGGCCCTGGAAAACGAAGTAGGTGACCTGCTGTTTGCCGCCGTCAACCTGGCCCGCCACCTCAAGCAAGACCCGGAAAACGCCCTGCGCCGCGCCAACCGCAAGTTCGAACGGCGTTTCCGCTTCATCGAACAGGCATTGCGCGACAGCGGTCGACCCATCGAAGATTGTAACCTTGACGAACTGGACGCCCTTTGGGGAGAAGCCAAGCGTCAGGAAAAGAACCTGCCCAGCTGCGGCTGAGTGGCTGCATAAGTGAGTGAACATCCATGAGTATTTCCCTTCGCGATCAATTGCTCAAGGCCGGTCTGGTCAACCAGAAACAGGTCTCCCAGGCCAACAAGGCTGAAAAGAAACAGAAACGCCTGGAGCACAAGGGCCAGGTCGAAGTTGACGACAGTCAGCAGCGCATGGCCAAGGAAGCCATGGCCGAGAAGGCCAAGCGTGACCAGGAACTGAACCGCCAGCAGCAGGAGAAGGCCGAGCAGAAAGCCCGTGCCGCACAGGTCAAGCAGTTGATCGAAGCGACCCGCCTGCCCAAGCTGAACACCGAGGATTACTACAACTTCGTCGATGACAAGAAGGTCAAGCGCATTGCCGTCAACGCCTTGATGCGCAGCAAGCTGAGCAACGGCGCGCTGGCGATCGTTGCCCATGGTGGTGGTTACGAAGTGATTCCGCGCGAAGCGGCGGTGAAGATCCAGGAGCGCGACCCTAACCGCATCCTGCTGCTCAATACCCATGTGGAGGAAGCGGACGAGGATGATCCGTATGCGGCCTACAAGATCCCGGACGATCTGATGTGGTAAGACTGAAAAGCCCCGCCTAGGCGGGGCTTTTTCATGGAAGACGGGTCACTGCGTGTCGCGCTGGATTTCCAGCTCTTCGAGCTCAACACGGTACTGGTGAGCTTCATGTTCATGGTGGAACATGCCCACCAGTTGACCCTGCTGGTGCACATCCCAGATCCGCACGCCAGCGGCCAGGCCTTCGTGGGACATTCTCGATTCGTCGCGTTCGGTTACTTGGACTGTCATCGGTAAACTCCACTTCTTGGTTGGTTGCGACACTGTGTCGCACACCCCTTTTATAGAGTTTGTTAGCAGGCTAAGTAAATAAAACTGCCATGAAACAAGTTTCATGTATGGTCGCGAGCGCCTGTAGGAGCGGCCTTGTGTCGCGAAAGGGCTGCGCAGCAGCCCCTGCAACATCGCGGCATGACTGAGATCCCGGGGCGCTGCGCACCCTTTCGCGACACAAGGCCGCTCCTACAAGCACCGGGTGCCCATTAAAAAGAAACCCCGCACAAGGCGGGGTTTCGAGCAAAATAGGCTGCAGCGGATCAGTTGCCTTTCACCGACTTGCCGTCGACCGTGCCATCCTGCAGCACGATCACATACTCCTTGCCATCGGTTTCGACCTGACGCAATTGCACCAGCAGGTAGTCCCATTCCTTGGCGAACCACAGTTCGGTGATGCGCTTGCTCTGGCTCGGGTCGCGCACGCGCTCGACCTTCACGGCATCGACCTGGCCGGTCTTGGTGGTGACTTTCTCGGTGCCCAGGACGCGGAAGTCATAGGTGTCGATCTCGTCACCGTCGACCACCTGGTAGGTCATGCTTTTCTTGCCAGCGGCCACGTCATGCTGCAGTGCCAGCTGGTAGGAGGACTTGTCCAGCACGCCACGGTTGAGCGGCAGGCTGACGGCGTCGCCGCGGTCGCTGCCGGTCACTTTCTTGGCGTCCCAGTCGAAGTTCAGGTCGACCTTCTTGGCCTTGCCCAGGCCACCGCGTTCGAAGTGATACTTCTGCGGCAGCAGGGTGTCGTTGTCCAGGCGCAGGGTGCTTTGCTCGGTCAGGCTGGCGATCATCATGGAAGCCTTGAAGTTAAGGTCCCAGGTGCCGTTGGCGTTTTTGACCAGGCTGCGCTCGGCAGTCCCGCTCATGGGCAATTGCTTCCAGTCGGCGGTGTAGCTGGCCGAGAAAGGCTTCAGGTCAGCTGCCTGGAGTGGCAGGGCAAGCACGGCGAGAGCCAAGAGCAGGGCGCGACGCATAATTTCTCCTAGGGTCGAATCAAATGACCACTGGCCGGCAGGGGCTGGCCATCCAGTAATGCACCCTGTTCACCCAGGCGCAAGCGCCCCTCGGCAAACCAGTGCACTGCCAGCGGGTAGATCTGGTGTTCCTGGTGGTGTACCCGTTGTGCCAGGCTTTCAGCTGTATCAGCTGGCGCGACCGGTACCACTGCCTGTACGACCAGAGGGCCGCCATCGAGTTCCTCGGTGACGAAGTGTACGCTGCAGCCATGCTCGGTGTCGCCCGCTTCCAGCGCCCGTCGGTGGGTATGCAGGCCCTTGTACTTGGGCAGCAGCGACGGGTGGATATTGAGCAGGCGGCCTTGGTAGTGGCGCGCGAAGCCACCACTGAGGATGCGCATGAAACCGGCCAGTACCACCAGGTCCGGGGCGAAACCGTCGATGCGCGCCATCAGTGCATCATCGAAGGCTTCGCGGCCGTCGAAAGCGGTGTGGTCCAGCACGGCGGTGGCGATGCCGGCCGCCGCAGCCCGTTGCAGGCCGTAGGCATCGGCGCGGTTGGAAATCACCGCGGCGATGCGTACTGGGCTGGTTTCACCGCGGCAGCTGTCGATCAGGGCTTGCAGGTTGCTGCCGGAACCCGACAGCAGTACCACGACATTGCAGGGCGAACTTGGCATCAGTGTGCCTTGAGGTTCAGCAGCTCGACCTGGGCAGCGCCTTCGGCGGCCTGTTCGATACGGCCGATGACCCACGGCTGCTCGCCTTCGGCGCGCAGGACGTTGAGGGCGGCTTCGACCTGGTCCTGGGCTACGCAGATGACCATGCCGACACCGCAGTTCAGCACGCGGTGCATTTCGTGTTCATCGACGTTGCCTTTTTCCTGCAGGAAGTCGAACACTACCGGGCGCTGCCAGCTGGCCACGTCAACCACGGCCTGGGCGTTTTTCGGCAGGACACGCGGGATGTTGTCCAGCAGGCCGCCACCGGTGATGTGGGCCATGGCCTTGACCGCGCCGGTCTGCTTGATCAGTTGCAGCAGCGGCTTGACGTAGATGCGGGTCGGCGCCATCAGCAGGTCGGTCAGCGGCTTGCCGTCGAGCTGGGTGTTCTCGATGTCGGTGCCGGACACTTCGAGGATCTTGCGGATCAGCGAGTAACCGTTGGAGTGCGGGCCGGAAGAGGGCAGGGCGATCAGCGCATCGCCTGTGGCGACTTTGGAGCCGTCGATGATCTCGGCTTTTTCCACTACGCCGACGCAGAAGCCGGCCAGGTCGTAGTCTTCGCCTTCGTACATGCCTGGCATTTCGGCGGTTTCGCCGCCGACCAGGGAGCAGCCAGCCAGTTCACAGCCGGCGCCGATGCCGGTGACCACGGTGGCGGCCACGTCGACGTTGAGCTTGCCGGTGGCGTAGTAGTCGAGGAAGAACAGCGGCTCGGCGCCGCAGACCACCAGGTCGTTGACGCACATGGCGACCAGGTCCTGGCCGATGCTGTCATGCTTGTTCAGGTTCAGCGCCAGGCGCAGCTTGGTGCCGACGCCGTCGGTGCCGGAGACCAGCACAGGCTGTTTGTAGCCGGCCGGGATCTCGCAGAGGGCGCCGAAGCCACCCAGGCCACCCATGACTTCAGGGCGTGCGGTGCGTTTTGCCACGCCCTTGATGCGTTCGACCAGTGCTTCGCCGGCGTCGATGTCTACACCGGCGTCCTTGTAGCTCAGGGAGGGTTGCTTGCTCATTGATCCAGGCCTTTAAGAGGGAGGGATTCGTAAAAACGACCGTGACGGCCAAGGCCGGCTGGGAGGCACGGCTGCCTGAAACGTCAGAGGTCTGTGAAGGCGCGCGATTTTATCAGGGTTGCCGGGCAGCGGCCATCCTCAGGCCGACGGGCAGGGCAGGAAATGGTGAAAATCATGGCAAAGCCGAGCACTCTGTGGGCGCCGGCAAGCCGGCTCCCACACGGATCGCGCAAGCGGTCTCATCGGCGCTACAGGGTTTGTAGGGGCCACGCCCAAGCCTATATAAAGTAAAGGGAGCACTTTGCCCTCAGCAATGGTCCCACCCTGCGCTACGCTCACGTTGCTCTGTGTTATCTGGACAGGAATCCCCCATGCGTCTTTCCTACATTCTGGCCGCCACCTGCCTGGCGCTGGTCTCGCTCACCACGCAGGCCGAAACCGTCTCCAGCCTGTATCAGGTGCGTGAGCCGGTCGAAGGGCAGGGCGCCGAGGCCCGTGCCGCCGCCACCGTCAAAGCCCTCGATACCTTGGTGCAGCGCCTGACCGGCGACCCCAAGGCGGCGCAGAGCCCGGCGCTGGCCGAGCTGCGCAAGGACCCGCAACAAATCATCAACCAGGTCGGCAGCGAGGCGGGCCCGCCCGAGTCGGTGATGGTCGAGTTCGACCCAGGCAGCACTGAGCGGGCCCTGCGCAAGGCCGGACTGGCGCTGTGGGGCAGCAACCGGCCTTCGATGCTCGGTTGGTGGCTCAACGACAGTGCCGAGGGCAGCAATCTGGTGGGCGATGGCCAGGCCAGCGCCCAGCCCCTGCGCCGTGCAGCCCAGCACCGTGGCCTGCCGCTGCGCCTGCCGCTGGCCGACCTGCAGGAGCAACTGGTGGCCAATGCCAAGCAACTGGAAGGCAACGACCCCGCGCCGCTGCTCCAGGCCGCCGAGCGCTACGGCGCCGATGCCCTGCTGGCGGTGCACGCCCAGGAAGCCGACGGTAAATGGCAAGGCAAGTGGC
Source organism: Pseudomonas sp. NPDC089395 (assembly GCF_044749525.1). Classification (NCBI taxonomy): domain Bacteria; kingdom Pseudomonadati; phylum Pseudomonadota; class Gammaproteobacteria; order Pseudomonadales; family Pseudomonadaceae; genus Pseudomonas; species Pseudomonas sp. NPDC089395. The sequence continues at coordinate 18,432 of NZ_JBIVID010000017.1, read as the reverse complement.
AGCTGTGGCTGGGCAAGCAACACGAGCAAGGCAGCGCCGAAGGTGCCGACGAGGCCGCCCTGGCCGACGCGGTGATGCTGGCGGTCAGCAGCCGCCTGGCACCGCGCTACGTGACCCGGCCTGGCGCCAGCAGCCGAATGCAGCTGCAGGTGCAGGGCATGAACCTGCAGCGCTATGCCGAACTGGGCCGTGTGCTCGAACCCTACGGACCACGGCTGAAGATGGCCGATGGCAAGACCCTGACCTACGTCGTTACCGCCGACCGCGAGCAACTGCGCGCCCAGCTCGGCCTGGTCAAGCTGCAGGAATTGCCGGCCGAGCAGGCACCCGTCACGCCGCCAGCGCCCGCACCTGACACAACCTCACCGACGGGCCAGCCCGCCGCCAGCCCGCCTGTAGCCAAGCCGTTCGACGGCTTGCGCTTCCGCTGGTAAGGAGAGGCAAAGATGCTCGATACCCGTCGCTGGATCTGGCTGGGCGCGGCCCTGCTGATCGCCGTGCTTCTATATAGCTTGCACAACATTCTCTCGCCGTTTTTGGTGGGCATTCTGCTGGCCTACCTGGCTGACCCTCTGGTCGACCGCCTGGAGCGTCTGGGGCTTTCACGCACTTGGGGCGTGGTGGTGGTGTTCAGCCTGTTCACCCTCATCCTGCTGGCCTTGCTCTTGGTCCTGGTGCCCATGCTGGCCAAGCAGCTGTTGCGCCTCTATGAGCTGGCGCCACAGATGCTCGACTGGTTGCAGCACGAGGCGCTGCCCTGGGTACAGCACCGCCTGGGACTGGCCGATGGCTTCTGGAAGTTCGACAAGATCAAGGCGGCGATTGGCGAACACATGGGCCAGACCACCGATATCGTCGGCGTCCTGCTGTCCCAGGCCACCGCGTCGAGCCTGGCGCTGCTGGCCTGGCTGGCCAACCTGGTGCTGATCCCGGTAGTGGGCTTCTACCTGCTGCGCGACTGGGACGTGATGATGGCCAAGCTGCGCGGCCTGCTGCCGCGTCAGCGTGAGTCGCAGGTGGTGGGGCTGGCGGCGGAATGCCATGAAGTGCTGGGGGCGTTCGTGCGAGGCCAATTGATGGTGATGCTGGCCCTGGGGGTCATCTATTCCGCAGGCTTGATGTTGGTGGGGCTGGAGCTGGGGCTGCTGATCGGCATGCTGGCAGGCTTGGCAGCCATCGTCCCGTACATGGGCTTCATCATCGGTATCGGTGCGGCACTGGTCGCCGGGTTGTTCCAGTTTGGCGGCGATCTGTACCCGATGCTGGGTATCGTCGCGGTGTTCATGGTCGGACAGGCGCTGGAAGGCATGGTGCTGACGCCGCTGCTGGTTGGCGACAGGATTGGCCTGCATCCGGTGGCAGTAATCTTCGCCATTCTCGCCGGCGGCGAGCTGTTCGGGTTCACGGGAGTGTTGCTGGCATTGCCCGTCGCGGCGGTGATCATGGTGCTGTTACGGCATGTGCATGATGTCTACAAAGAGTCGGGCATGTATGCCGGTGACATCGATCCTGAGTTGTGACAGCAGGGCCGCGCTGCGGCCCTTTCGCCGGCAAGCTGGCTCCCGCAGGGTACAGTGGTGCTCCCACTGCGCAAGCCGGCTTGCCGGCGAAAGGGCTGAACAGCAGCCCCAGACAGTGCAACTTGTTGATTTTGCTTATGCTATTTGCCTGGGCGATTGTGCCCCCCGCGTTGCGGGTATAGACTTTGCACACCGTTCATTTAAGGCCCCCTGTGGTCCTCTCGACCGCCCGCCAGCATGAAACCACCGATCCAGTTGCCCTTGGGTGTGCGTCTGCGTGATGACGCCACCTTCATCAACTATTACCCGGGCGCCAATGCCGCGGCATTGGGCTATGTCGAGCGGTTATGCGAAGCCGACGCCGGCTGGACCGAAAGCCTCATCTACCTGTGGGGTAAGCAGGGCGTTGGCCGCAGCCACCTGTTGCAGGCCGCCACCCACCGTTTCCAGCAGCGCGGCGAACCTGCCGTGTACTTGCCGCTGGCACAATTGCTCGACCGTGGCGTGGAGCTGCTCGACTACCTGGCCCAGTACGAGCTGGTGTGCATCGATGACCTGCATGTGATCGCTGGCAAGGCGGACTGGGAAGAGGCGATGTTCCATCTGTTCAATCGCCTGCGCGACAGCGGTCGGCGCCTGCTGCTGGCGGCGTCGGCTTCGCCCCGGGAACTGCCGATCAAGCTGCCTGACCTCAAGTCGCGCCTGACCTTGGCCCTGGTGTTCCAGATGCGCGGTCTTTCCGATGAAGACAAGCTGCGAGCCCTGCAGCTGCGTGCTTCTCGCCGTGGCCTGCACCTGACCGATGAGGTCGGCCATTTCATCCTCACCCGCGGCACCCGCAGCATGAGTGCGCTTTTCGACCTGCTCGAACGCCTCGATCAGGCCTCGTTGCAGGCGCAACGCAAGCTGACGATCCCGTTCCTGAAAGAGACCCTCGGCTGGTAAGCCCCGTGTTTGCTGGGCTGCGAGCGAAAAACAAAAAAGTCACATGTTTTTCGATAAAATTTGCAAATGGTCCCGATAGAAGGCATAGTTTCCCCCTTCTAAAGGATTACAGACACGGTCGTGCCCATGCTCAAGCGCTTTGCACCCCTCGTGCCACTCGCACTCGTGACCCTGCTGATTGGCTGCGCGGCCCAAGCCCCAGTTTCCCAGCCACAGGATCACACCTCGATCGCCCGCCAAGCGGCGATCGATGCCAAGGCTTCTCCTTCGTCGGTATTCGGTGAAGAGATGCAGGCTACCGAAGATGACCTGGAGGCCTTCTCCAGCAGCAAGCCTTACCAACTGCCGGTCCTGGCCGACAGCATCCTCGAACGCGGCATGTCGCTGATCGGCACCCGCTACCGCTTCGGCGGCACCACCGAGGCCGGTTTCGATTGCAGCGGTTTCATCGGCTACCTGTTCCGCGAAGAAGCTGGCATGAACCTGCCACGTTCGACCCGCGAAATGATCAACGTCGACGCGCCCAAGGTAGCCCGCAACAAGCTCAAGCCAGGCGACCTGCTGTTCTTCAGCACCAATGGCCGTGGGCGCGTCAGCCACGCCGGCATCTACCTGGGTGACAATCAGTTCATCCACTCCAGCAGCCGCCGCAGCGGTGGCGTGCGCATCGATAATCTCGGTGACCGCTACTGGAGCAAGACCTTCATCGAAGCCAAGCGTGCCTTGGCCATGGCGCCGGCCAGCAATATCGCGCGCAACTGATATCAAAATGCTATATCCTGCCACGGCGGCGATGCTTAAAAGCTCGCCGCCGTGCGCGTTTACAAAAAGCGTCTAATCTAAATTCTCAACACTTTTCGGCTGCGGCCCTGCGGTCTCAGACAGGATGTTCTGGCCATGGCGATAATGGCGCGCTTCGCATTCTTTTCCCTGGTGGCATTGCTTGCTGCCTGTTCCAGCCGTGCCCCGGCACCGGTCCCCGTGGCCAAGCCACAGGTCACCTACGCCCCTGCCGCCACCTCGCCGATAGCCGATGACGTGCTCATCCGCGCCATTGGCCTGGTGGGCACCCCTTATCGCTGGGGCGGCAATACCCCCGATTCCGGTTTCGATTGCAGTGGTCTGATCGGCTATGTCTACCGCGATGCCGCGGCCATCAGCCTGCCGCGCACGACCCGCGAGATGATCGTCATGCGAGCGCCCACCGTTGCATCCAATGCGCTGCAATCGGGCGACCTGGTGTTCTTCGCCACCGGTGGTGGTTCGCAGGTCAGCCATGCGGGCATCTACGTGGGTGAGGGGCGCTTCGTTCATGCGCCTTCGGCAGGTGGCACGGTGCGTCTGGACTACCTGTCCAACAGCTACTGGGCCAAGGCCTACCTGCAAGCCAAGCGAGTGATTCCACCGGGGCACCTGGCGCAGAACCCTTGACCGTAGCGGGTGGCTATCGCACTTTGCTCACCCGCCAGACCACATTGCCCACATCATCAGCCACCAGCACCCCACCGTGCTGATCGCTGGCCACCCCGACCGGCCGCCCCATGGCCTTGCCCTGGTCATCGAGGAAGCCGCTCAGCAAGTCTTGCGGTTTGCCTGCCGGCTTCCCGGTGCTGTCAAACGGCACGAAGATCACCTTGTAGCCACTGTGCGGCTTGCGGTTCCACGACCCATGCTGGCCAATGATCGCGCCTTGCCCAAAGGGCGATGGCAGGGCTCCCGGCTCGATGAACATCAGCCCCAGTGACGCGGTGTGCGGCCCCACGGCATAGTCCGGCGCCAGGGCCTGCGCGACCTTTTGCGGATCCTGAGGCTTTACCCGCTCGTCCACGTGCTGCCCGTAGTAGCTGTACGGCCAGCCATAGAAACCACCGTCCTTGACCGATGTGATGTAGTCAGGCACCAGGTCGCTGCCGATCTCGTCTCGCTCGTTGACTGCCGTCCACAAGGCGCCGCTGTGGGGCTCCCAGGCCAAACCATTGGGGTTGCGCAGCCCTGAGGCATAGATCCGGTGCTGGCCGCTGGCCGGGTCCACTTCCCAGATCGCTGCGCGGCCTTGCTCCTGATCCATGCCGTTCTCACCGACGTTGCTGTTCGACCCGACGGTGACGTACAGCTTGGTGCCAGCAGGGTTGGCGATCACATTCTTGGTCCAGTGGTGGTTGAGCGGGCCACCCGGCAGGTCGATGACCTTCTGGCCTTGCTCGCGGATCTTCATGGCGCCGGGTTCGTAATGGAAACGCAGCAGCTGATCGGTGTCGGCAACGTAGAAATCCCTGCCCACCAGCACCATGCCAAAGGGTGAATTGAGGCCCTCTATGAACGTGCTGCGCATTTCCGCGACACCGTCGTGGTCGGCATCGCGCAGCAGGGTGATGCGGTTGGGGCTGGGCACGGCCGCGCCTGCACGTTTCATCGCCTTGCCCATGACCCAACCACGGATGCCCTTGCCGTCTTCCGGCTTGGGCGGGGCGTTGGTTTCGGCCACGAGCACGTCGCCATTGGGCAATACGTAAAGCCAGCGAGGATGATCGAGCCCGTCGGCGAACGCGGTGACCTGTGTGCCCGTTGCCGCCATGGGTTTGCGTCCTTCCGGCCAGCCGATGGCGGGGGCGATGTTGACGGTCGGGATCAGCGTCTTGTTGGGGGCGGGCAGCTGCGGCGCAGGGCCTGTGCCGTCGATTACCTCCAGGTGGGCGGTGTCGCCACAACCTGCCAGGCAGGCGCCGAGCACCCACGGTAAGACTATGTACATGCGCTTCATGGTCACCACCCTCGGAGTTTGGTCCATGACTATTCTGAGCTTGCCCCGTTGCCGGTGGTTCATTCGGGCGAGGCTGCAGGCGCCCATGAGCAAATCGTCCCGGTCGATTGACGCTCCCGGTGCAACCCTCTAACCTTCGCGGCGTGTTTCAGGTGCCCTGCCAGCCTCGACTGGGCAGGGTGAAACTGGGAAGCCGGTGGGCGCCAGCAAGGCGCGATTCCGGCGCTGCCCCCGCAACGGTAAGTGAGTAGCAGGCCGCGCAGGGCCACTGGATGCCAGCATCCGGGAAGGCGCGCAGGCTTGGGCCAAGGCCCGCTCACGAGCCCGGAGACCGGCCTGTCACTGCCAACGGCATCACGGAGGGTGATGCGCGGTGCACTGTGGCGTCCGGCCACGGCCCCTGCGCGTTCTCCGTCTGCCTGTCTATCGACCTGTCGCCGCTCTTTCGTGGCGTCAGCCTGCGGAGAACCCTGATGAGCGAACCCACCGACCGCGACGAACGCCACCTCGCGCGCATGCAGCGCAAGAAGGCGATCATCGACGAGCGCATCGCCAATTCCCCTAACGAATGCGGCCTGCTGCTGGTGCTGACCGGCAATGGCAAGGGCAAGAGCAGCTCGGCCTTCGGCATGCTCGCCCGCGCTCTTGGCCACGGCATGCAGTGTGGCGTGGTGCAGTTCATCAAGGGCCGCAACAGCACCGGAGAGGAGCTGTTCTTCCGGCGCTTCCCCGAGCAGGTGCGCTACCACGTGATGGGCGAGGGCTTCACCTGGGAAACCCAGGACCGCCAGCGCGACATCGCCGCGGCCGAAGCGGCCTGGGCTGTTTCCCGCCAGTTGCTGCAGGACCCGTCGGTGCAGTTCGTCGTGCTCGATGAGCTGAACATCGCCCTCAAGCATGGCTACCTCGACCTTGATCAGGTGCTCGGCGACATCCAGGCCCGGCCACCGATGCAGCACGTGATCGTCACCGGCCGCGCGGCCAAGCCCGAAATGATCGAACTGGCCGATACCGTCACCGAGATGGGCATGCTCAAGCACGCCTTCCAGGCCGGTATCCGCGCCCAGAAGGGCGTGGAACTGTGAGTCAGAGCCGCCATTGCCCGGCCGTATTGATCGCGGCACCCGCCTCTGGCCAGGGCAAGACCACTGTCACCGCCGCCTTGGCACGCCTGCACCGCAACCTCGGGCGCAAGGTACGGGTGTTCAAGTGCGGGCCAGACTTTCTCGACCCGATGATCCTCGACCGGGCCAGCGGTGCGCCGGTGTACCAGCTCGACCTGTGGATGATCGGTGCGCAGGAAAGCCGCCGCCTGCTGTGGGAAGCGGCAGGCGAGGCCGACCTGATCCTCATCGAAGGGGTGATGGGCCTGTTCGACGGCACGCCCTCGAGCGCCGACCTGGCGCGCCACTTCGGCGTGCCGGTACTGGCCGTGATCGATGGTACGGCCATGGCCCAGACCTTTGGTGCCCTGGCCCTGGGCCTGGCGCGTTACCAGGCGGACCTGCCATTCGCCGGCGTGTTGGCCAACCGGGTCGGTAGCCTACGCCACGCACAGCTGCTGGAAGGCAGCTTGACCGAGGGCCTGCGCTGGTATGGCGGCCTTTCGCGCGAGCGCGGCATCGAGCTGCCCAGCCGCCACCTGGGCCTGGTGCAGGCCAGCGAACTGAATGACCTGGATGCGCGCCTGGACGCCGCCGCCGAAGCCTTGGGCGCCAGCTGCGACGCCGCCTTGCCACCGCCGGTGGCCTTCGCCGAGCCCGAGCCGCTAGCGTGCGCTGCATCGCTGGCCGGCGTGCGCATCGGCGTGGCGCAGGATGAAGCGTTTGCCTTCACCTACGGTGCCAACCTCGATTTGCTGCGCACGCTTGGCGCGCAGCTCGAATTCTTCTCGCCCCTGCACGACCGTGAGCTGCCGGAGGTGGACAGCCTGTACCTGCCAGGCGGTTATCCGGAGCTGCACCACCACGCGCTGGCTGCCAACACACCGATGTGCGAGGCGATCCGTGCCCACCATGGCGCCGGCAAGCCCTTGCTGGCCGAATGTGGCGGCATGCTTTACCTGCTCGATGCCTTGACCGATGTGGCGGGCGAACGCGCCGAGTTGCTCGGCCTGCTGCCGGGCGAAGCGACCATGCAGAAGCGTCTGGCGGCCCTGGCCCTGCAATCAGTGGAATTGCCGGAAGGGACCCTGCGCGGCCACACCTACCATCATTCGCTGACCAGCACCGAACTCGAGCCGATTGCCCGTGGCCTGAGCCCCAATGGCGGGCGCGGCAACGAAGCGGTGTATCGCCTGGGCCGCCTGACGGCCTCTTACGTACACTTCTATTTCCCCTCCAACCCTGATGCGACGGCGGCGCTCTTGCAACCATGAGCGAACACGCATACAGCGCCGCCGAGCGCGCCGCGATCTACCGGGCGATCGGTGAACGCCGTGACATGCGCCACTTCGCTGGCGGCACCGTAGCCCCTGAACTGCTTGGCCGCTTGCTCGCTGCCGCGCATCAGGCGCCCAGTGTCGGCCTGATGCAGCCCTGGCGCTTCATCCGTATCAGCCAGCGTGCCCTGCGCCAACGCATTCAGGCACTGGTCGAGCAGGAGCGGGTGCGCACGGCCGAGGCCTTGGGCGAACGTGCCGACGATTTCATGAAGCTCAAGGTCGAAGGCATCAATGACTGTGCCGAAGTGCTGGTGGCCGCCTTGATGGACAATCGCGAGCCCCATGTTTTCGGCCGCCGCACCCTGCCCGAGATGGACCTGGCCTCGCTGGCCTGCGCCATCCAGAACCTCTGGCTGGCGGCCCGGGCCGAGGGCCTGGGCATGGGTTGGGTGTCGCTGTTCGATCCGCAGGCGCTGGCCGAGCTACTGAGCATGCCCGCTGGGGCGAAGCCAGTGGCGGTGCTGTGCCTGGGGCCGGTGACCGCGTTCTACCCGGCACCCATGCTGGCCCTGGAACACTGGGCCGAGGAACAGCCGTTGAGTGAAATGCTCTTTGAGAACCAATGGGGAGAGCGCCCATGAGCGTGGCCTTGCTGACCGTGGCCGGCGTGGCCCTGGATGCCTTGCTGGGCGAGCCGCAGCGGCGCCACCCGCTGGTGGCCTTCGGTAACCTGGCGTCGAGCCTTGAGCAGCGCCTGAATGCGGGGGGCCGCGGCTGGCGCAGCCATGGCGTGAGCGCCTGGTTCCTGGCCGTGGTGCCACTGACCCTGGTGGCGTTGATTCTGTCCTGGCTGCCCTATATCGGCTGGCTGGTGGATGTGCTGGCGCTGTATTGCGCGCTGGGCCTGCGCAGCCTTGGCGAGCATGTGCTGCCGGTGGCCAGTGCCTTGCGCCAGGGCGACCTGGAGGAGGCGCGGCGGCGTGTTGGCTACCTGGTCAGCCGCGAGACGCGCGAGCTGGATGAGCCGGCTGTGGCCCGGGCGGCCACTGAGTCGGTGCTGGAGAACGGCAGCGATGCGGTATTCGCCGCGTTGTTCTGGTTCATCGTCGCCGGCGCGCCCGGGGTGGTGCTGTATCGCCTGAGCAATACCCTGGATGCGATGTGGGGCTATCGCAACGAACGCTTCGAGCGTTTTGGCTGGTGCGCGGCGCGCATCGACGACGGGCTCAACTATATTCCTGCCAGGTTGGTGGCCTTGACCTACGCACTGCTTGGCAAGACCCGTCTGGCGCTGGCCTGCTGGCGCAAGCAAGCCCCTTTGTGGGATAGCCCTAATGCTGGCCCGGTCATGGCGGCCGGCGCCGGGGCCCTGGCGGTCGAGCTCGGTGGCCCGGCGGTGTACCACGGCGAGCTGCATGAGCGGCCCCGCCTGGGTGAAGGTCCAATGGCCGATGCCGACGCCATCGAGCGCGGCTGGAGCCTGGTACAGCGCGGCGTGTGGCTATGGCTGCTGCTGATTTGCCTGGGAGCGTACCTCGATGCTTGAACATGGTGGCCGCCTGTTGCGGGCGATACGCCAATACGGGATTGCGCGTGAAGACTGGCTCGACCTGTCCAGTGGGATCGCGCCCTGGCCTTATCCGATCCCGGTGATCCCGAAGGATGCCTGGGCGCGTTTGCCGGAAACGGACGACGGCCTTGAGGCCGCGGCATGCCGTTACTACGGCGCACACCAGGTGCTGGCGGTGGCCGGTTCGCAGGCGGCGATCCAGGCCTTGCCACACTTGCGCCCGCGCGGGCGCGTCGGTGTGCTGTCGCCGTGCTACGCCGAGCATCCGCACGCCTGGCAACGCGCCGGGCATACGCTGATCGAACTGCAACAGGACCAGGTCGAGGCGACCCTCGACAGCCTTGACGTGCTGGTGCTGGTCAACCCCAACAACCCGACCGGCCAGCGCGTGCCCCGCGAGCGCCTGCTGCACTGGCACGCCCGCCTGGCCGCGCGCGGCAGCTGGCTGCTGGTCGACGAGGCCTTCATGGACAACACCCCCGCGCACAGCGTGGTCGACTGCGCCGAGCGCCCCGGCCTGATCGTGCTGCGCTCGTTTGGCAAGTTCTTCGGCCTGGCCGGGGTGCGGCTGGGCTGCGTGGCAGCCGAGCTGCCGCTGTTGCAGCGCCTGGCCGACAGCCTTGGGCCGTGGACCGTCAGCGGCCCGACTCGCGTGCTGGCCCAGGCGTGCTTCGCCGATGAGGCCGCGCATCAGGCGCAGATCGAGCGCTGCGCCCAGGCCAGCCAACGCTTGGCCACGCTACTCAAGCACTGCGGCCTGGCGCCCAGCGGCGGCTGCGACCTGTTCCAGTACGTGCGTAGCGAACGTGCTTCGCACTTTTACGATTTTCTCGCCCGCCGCGGCATTCTGGTCCGTCTGTTCGAGCAGCCTGCTGCCGTGCGCCTGGGCCTGCCTGCCGGCGAAGCCGATGAACAGCGCCTGGCCCAGGCGCTGGCCGCTTATCAGAAGGAAACGGCATGACCACGCTCATGGTGCAAGGCACCACCTCCGATGCCGGCAAAAGCACGCTGGTCACCGCCCTGTGCCGCTGGCTGCTGCGCCAGGGCATCGGTGTGGTGCCGTTCAAACCCCAGAACATGGCGCTCAACAGCGCGGTGACCGCCGACGGTGGCGAGATCGGCCGGGCCCAGGCGGTTCAGGCCCAGGCTTGTCGGTTGGCGCCTCACACCGACATGAACCCGGTGCTGCTCAAGCCCAACAGCGACACCGGCGCCCAGGTAATCATCCATGGCCGCGCGGTCACCAGCATGAATGCGGTGGCCTATCACGACTACAAAGTCGTTGCCATGCAGGCGGTGCTGGCCTCGCACCAGCGGCTGAAGGCGGCCTATCCGGTGGTGATGGTGGAAGGGGCGGGTTCGCCAGCCGAAATCAACCTGCGCGCCGGCGACATCGCCAACATGGGCTTTGCCGAAGCGGTCGACTGCCCGGTGATCCTGATCGCCGACATCAATCGCGGCGGCGTCTTCGCCCACCTGGTCGGCACCCTGGAGCTGCTGTCGCCCAGCGAACAGGCGCGAATCAAGGGCTTCGTCATCAACCGCTTCCGCGGTGACATTGCCCTGCTGCAGCCCGGCCTGGACTGGCTGGAGGCGCGCACCGGCAAACCGGTGCTGGGCGTGCTGCCGTACGTCACCGACCTGCACCTGGAGGCGGAAGACGGCATCGACGTGCGCCAGGGCAGCAAGCAAGCGCGCGTGCTCAAGGTGATCGTCCCGGTGCTGCCGCGCATCAGTAACCACACCGATCTCGACCCGCTGCGCCTGCACCCGCAGGTGGACCTGCAATTCATCGGCCCCGGCCAACCGATTCCGCCGGCGGACCTGATCATCCTGCCCGGCTCCAAGAGCGTGCGCAGCGACCTGGCGCACCTGCGCGAGCGCGGCTGGGACACGGCCATCGCCCGGCACCTGCGCTACGGCGGCAAGCTGATCGGGATTTGCGGCGGCCTGCAGATGCTCGGCCGCGAAGTGCACGACCCGCTTGGTCTGGAAGGGCCGGCCGGCTCAAGTCCGGGGCTGGGGCTGCTCGACTACGCCACGGTGCTTGAAGCCGAGAAGCAGCTGCGCAATGTGGCTGGCACCTTGAACCTCGAAGGCTCGCCGGTGGCAGGCTATGAGATTCATGCCGGTGTCACCACAGGCGCAGCGCTGCAACAGCCCGCCGTGCAGCTTGCCGATGGCCGCAGTGACGGTGCTGTCAGTGCCGACGGGCAAATCCTCGCCACCTATCTGCATGGCCTGTTCGAAGGCAGCCAGTCGTGCGCCGCACTGCTGCGCTGGGCCGGTCTTGAAGCGGTGCAGACCATCGATTACGAAGCCCTGCGCGAACGCGACATCGAGCGCCTGGCCGACCTGGTGGAACAGCATCTGAATAACGCCCGGCTGCGCCAATTGTGTGGAGTCGCCTGACATGCTCAATCTCATCCTTGGCGGTGCCCGCTCAGGCAAGAGCCGCCTGGCCGAACAGCTAGCGAGCGACAGCGGCCTGCCAGTGACCTACATCGCCACCAGCCAGGCGCTGGACGGCGAAATGAATGAGCGGGTGCAACTGCACCGACAACGCCGGCCTGCCGAGTGGGGGCTGATCGAAGAGCCGCTGGCGCTGGCCGCCGTGCTGCGTGCCGAAGCCGCCGAAGGGCGCTGCCTGCTGGTGGATTGCCTGACCCTGTGGCTGACCAACCTGCTGATGCTCGAAGACGAGCAACGCCTGGCCGAAGAGCGAGATGCACTGCTCGACTGCCTGGCGCAGTTGCCCGGCACGCTCATTCTGGTCAGTAACGAAACGGGCCTGGGCGTCGTGCCCATGGGCGAACTCACACGACGCTACGTCGATCTGGCCGGTTGGCTGCATCAGGCCGTGGCCGAACGTTGCCAGCGCGTGGTACTGACCGTCGCCGGCCTGCCTCTCATGCTCAAAGGACCTGCACTATGAACCAACCCTGGTGGCGTGACGCCTGCCAACCGCTCGACAACGCCGCCATGGAGCAGGCCCGCGCCCGCCAGCAGCAACTGACCAAACCCACCGGTTCGCTCGGCCAGCTGGAAGGGCTCGCGGTGACGCTGGCCGGTTTGCAAGGGCGTGAGCGGCCGACCCTGGAGCGGGTCGCGATCACGATCTTTGCCGGTGACCATGGCGTGGTCGAGGAGGGCATTTCGGCCTACCCGCAGGCGGTGACCGGGCAGATGCTGCGCAACTTTGTGGGCGGTGGCGCGGCGATCAGCGTATTGGCGCGCCAGCTGCAAGCCAGCCTTGAAGTGATCGACCTGGGGACGGTCGACCCGCACCTGGAGCTGGCGGGGGTACGCCACCTGCGCCTGGGCGCCAGCACGGCCAACTTCGCGCGCCAGCCGGCGATGACCGATGGCCAGTTGCAGGCGGCCCTGCAGGCGGGCCGTGACAGCGCCCGACGCGCGGCTGAAAACGGCGCGCAACTGTTCATCGGCGGCGAGATGGGCATCGGCAACACCACGGCCGCTGCGGCCCTGGCCTGCATCCTGCTGGGCTGCCCGGCCCGTGACCTCAGCGGCCCAGGCACCGGACTGGACACCGCCGGCGTGCGGCACAAGGCCGAAGTGATCGAGCGTGCCCTGGTGCTGCATGGCTTGCGCGCCGACCAGCCCCTGGAGGCCCTGGCCTGCGTCGGTGGCTTCGAGATCGCCGCGTTGGCCGGTGCTTACCTGGCCTGCGCGCAGCAGGGCATCGCGGTGCTGGTGGACGGTTTCATCTGCAGTGTCGCTGCGCTGGTGGCGGTGCACCTCAACCCGCAATGTCGTGCCTGGCTGCTGTTCGCCCACCAAGGCGCCGAGCCTGGGCACAAGGCCCTGCTTGCCGCACTGGACGCCGAACCGCTGCTGGCCCTGGGCCTGCGCCTGGGCGAGGGCAGCGGTGCGGCGCTGGCCGTGCCACTGCTGCGCCTGGCCTGCGCCCTGCACGGGCAGATGGCGACCTTCGCCGAAGCGGCGGTGGCGGACCGCCCGGCATGATCCTCGACCTGCTGCGCCACGGTGAAACCGAGCAAGGCGGCCTGCGCGGCAGCCTCGACGATGCCCTGACCGATAAAGGCTGGGCGCAGATGCGCGCGGCGGTGGTCGCGGGTGGGCCTTGGCAAGTGCTGGTCAGCTCGCCGTTGCAGCGCTGTGCACGCTTTGCCGACGAGCTGGGCGCGCGCCTGGGCCTGCCGGTGCAGCGTGAAGCTGACTTGCAAGAGCTGCATTTCGGCGAGTGGGAAGGGCGCAGCGCCCTGCAGATCATGGAAACCCAGGCAGATGAGCTCGGGCGTTTCTGGGCTGACCCTTATGCTTATACGCCGCCTGCTGGCGAGCCGGTCAGCGCGTTCGCCGAGCGTGTCCTGGCGGGCATCGAACGCCTGCGCCGGGAGCATTCAGGCAAGCGCGTGTTGCTGGTCACCCATGGCGGCGTCATGCGCCTGTTGCTGGCGAGGGCCCGGGGTTTGCCCAAGGAGCAGCTGTTGCAGGTCGAGGTTGGGCATGGGGCGCTGGTGCAGCTGGATTTGACGGGCGACCTGCTGCTGGAGGTGTGCTGAGATGCTGCCTTTCTGGATCGCCTTGCAGTTCCTCAGCAGCCTGCCGGTACGTTTGCCGGGTATGCCCGAGCCGCAACAAATGGGGCGCTCGTTGCTGTACTACCCCTTGGTGGGGCTGCTGTTCGGCCTGCTGCTGTGGTTCGCCAGTCACCTGCTGCAGGGGGCGCCGGCGCCGCTGCAGGCGGCCTTGCTGCTGACGCTGTGGGTATTGCTCAGTGGGGCCTTGCACCTGGATGGTCTGGCTGACAGCGCCGATGCCTGGCTGGGCGGGTTCGGCGACCGGGAACGCACGCTGCAGATCATGAAAGACCCACGCAGCGGGCCGATTGCCGTGGTCACCCTGGTGCTGGTGTTGCTGCTGAAATTCTGCGCCTTGTGGGTGCTGGTCGAGCGCGACGCAGGTGCATTGCTGGTGCTGGCTCCGGTGGTGGGGCGGGCGGCGATGCTAGGCTTGTTCCTTTGCACGCCCTACGTGCGCCCGGGCGGCCTGGGGCAGGCCTTGGCCGAGCACCTGCCACGGCATGCAGGCGCTTGGGTGCTGCTGGCCAGCGTGTTGGGGTGCCTTGTCTTTGCTGGGTGGGGCTCGGTCTGGGCGATGCTGGCGGCGCTTGGGGTGTTCTGCTGGTTGCGACGGCTGATGTGCCAACGCTTGGGCGGGACGACCGGGGACACCGCCGGGGCTCTGCTGGAGTTGCTGGAGCTCACGGTGCTGTTGGGGCTGGCGCTCACGTTTTGAAGCGGGGCTGGACCAGGAACGGGCCGGTCCGATGGGCAGTCATTTCCAGCAACGTATGAGCACCACTTTTCTCACTCAGGCGGAGTATCTTCGGCCTCCTGTCCAATCGGCCAGGGAGGCCTTCCATGTATCGCTGGATCCTTGCCAGCCTGCTGGCGTTGTTTGCTCCGCTCGCCACCGCCGCCGACCTCATCGACTTCTGGAATGTCCCCCGCCACGGCGGCAACAGTTTCAATCGCCTGCCGCCCGATCAGCCCTACTTCGAGGCCTTGCGCGGCTATGGCGCCACTTGGGTGCGGCTTTCCTACGATAAATGGCAGCCGGCGCAGCGCGACTTTCTGCTGGGCGATGCCGACCACTACCAGGGCCTGCCCGAAGCGGACCTGGATCGCCTGCGTGCCACCCTTGATCGCGCCCATCAGGCCGGGCTCAAGGTAGTCATCACGCCGCTGTCATTGCCGGGCATGCGCTGGTCGCAGAACAACCAAGGCCAGTTCGACGACCGCTTGTGGCAGAACAAACGCTTCTGGACTCAGGCCGCCGCGTTCTGGCGAGACCTGGCCCGCGAGTTGAAGGACCATCCGGCCATTGCCGCCTACAACCTCATCAATGAACCGGCCCCGGAGAAGCAGGGCGGCCTGGCCGAGCATGCCCCTGCGCAGCAGATGCAGCAGTGGTATGCGCAGGCAAAAGGCGGCGCACGTGACCTGCCAGCGCTGTATCGCGAACTGCTCGCGGCCATCCGCGAAGTGGATGCGCGCACGCCTGTCATGGTCGACGCGGGTTGGTATGCGGGCGCCGATGCTTTCAGCTATTGGCCTGAACCGCTGCCGGACGAGCGCGTGCTCTACAGCGTACACATGTACGAGCCCTATGCTGCCACCAGTGCGCCGAACATGGCGCGCAAGCAGCCGCTTGCCTATCCTGGCCCGGCGCCATTCGCGGGGGAGCGTCAGCACTGGGATGGCCAGCGTGTCGCGCATTACCTTGCCCAGCCGCTGGCATGGGTGGAGGCGATGAAGGTGCCACGCTCACGACTGGTTGTCGGCGAGTTCGGGTGCATGCGGCGCTTGCCAGGGTGTCGGCAGTACCTGGAAGACGTCCTCACGGTACTGGAGCGTAACCGGCTGCATTGGGCCTTCTACAGCTTTCGTGAAGACAGCTGGGACGGCATGGATTACGAACTCGGCTCGGCAAAGGTGCCGTGGCGTTATTGGCAGGCCATCGAGCAGGGCATCCCGGACACTTTGCCCCGGCGCGCCACGGCGGAGTTCGAGCCTATTCGGCAGCGGTTGGCACCATGAAATTTCTTGCAACACCCAGGTTACGGGTATATACACGTAATCATGTTGACCAGTGAATGCATCTGCACCCATTTGCGTCGCGCCGCCCGCGGGGTGAGCCGACACTACGACGAGGCCCTGTCGGGCTTCGGCATCAACGTTGCCCAGTTTTCCCTGTTGCGCCATCTACAGCGGCTCGATCGCCCCAGTATCACCACGCTGGCCGAGGCCATGGGCCTGGAGCGCAGCACCCTGGGCCGCAACCTGCGGGTGCTGGAGGCGGAGGGCTTGGTGGCCTTGGCTGACGGTGACGACCAGCGTAACCGCGTGGTGCTGTTGACCGAGGCGGGGGCGGCGCGCCTGCGGCTCGCCCATCCGGCATGGGAGCACGCGCAGGCGTCGTTGGTGGAGCACTTGGGCGAAGGGCAGCGGGATGAATTGGTGCGCTTGCTGGAGCGGTTGGCCTGATCGGCTTCGATTGAACGCGGGTATATACCCGCATAACCTTGCGATGTGCTGGAGATAACGACAATGACTTCGGTGTGGCGAACCAGCGGGTGGATTCTGGTAGGGGCGGCATTGATCCTGGCGCTGTCACTGGGTGTCCGGCACGGCTTCGGCCTCTTTCTGGCGCCGATGAGCGCCGATTTTGGCTGGGGCCGCGAGGTGTTCGCCTTCGCCATTGCCCTGCAGAACCTGATCTGGGGCCTGGCTCAACCCTTTGCCGGCGCCCTGGCCGATCGCCTTGGTGCGGCGCGGGTGGTCATCATCGGTGGCATCCTCTATGCCGCTGGCTTGTTGTTGATGAGTACGGCCGATTCGGCCTGGTCGCTGTCGCTCAGTGCAGGCCTGCTGATTGGTATTGGCCTGTCCGGCACGTCGTTCTCGGTCATTCTGGGTGTGGTCGGCCGCGCCGTACCGGCAGAAAAACGCAGCATGGCCATGGGCATCGCCAGCGCCGCCGGTTCGTTTGGCCAGTTCGCCATGCTGCCAGGCACCCTCGGACTGATCGAATGGCTGGGTTGGTCGGCCGCGTTGCTGGTGCTGGGTCTGATGGTGGCGTTGATCGTACCTTTTGTCGGCCTGCTGCGTGATCGCCCACTGCCGAGCCACGGTGCCGAGCAGACGCTGGGCCAGGCCCTGCGCGAGGCCTGTTCGCATTCCGGCTTCTGGCTGCTGGCCCTGGGCTTCTTCGTCTGTGGTTTTCAGGTGGTGTTCATCGGCGTACACCTGCCGGCCTACCTGGTCGACCAGCATTTGCCGGCGACCACCGGCACCACGGTGCTGGCGCTGGTCGGGCTGTTCAACATCGTTGGCACCTACACCGCCGGTTGGCTGGGCGGGCGGATGTCCAAGCCCCGCCTGCTGACCGCCTTGTACCTGCTGCGGGCGGTGGTGATCGGCTTGTTCTTGTGGGCACCGGTGAGTGAGGTCAGTGCCTACCTCTTCGGCATTGCGATGGGCCTGCTGTGGCTGTCGACCGTGCCTTTGACCAACGGCACGGTGGCCACGGTATTTGGCGTGCGCAACTTGTCCATGCTGGGTGGCATCGTGTTCCTGTTCCACCAGTTGGGCGCCTTCCTGGGCGGCTGGCTGGGTGGTGTGGTGTATGACCAGGCCGGCAACTACGACCTGGTCTGGCAGATCTCGATCCTGCTCAGTCTACTGGCTGCTGCCCTCAACTGGCCGGTGCGCGAGCGCCCGGTCGCTCGCCTGCAGGCGCAAGCCGCATGAACCGCTACCTGGCCCGCGGGCTGCTGCTGGCGGCCGCGGTGATGGCCTTGGTGCTTGTGGGGTGGGGCTGGCACCGGGGTGGGTTGGCGTTGATGCAGCTGGGCATGGGTGTTTGTTAAGCGCTACCCTGCAAGTTCAAGGACTGTCTTGCAGGAGAAACCTTTGATGCGTACCCACTGGTTGACGATGCCATTGCTGGTTTTGCTTACCGCCACTTCGAGCTGGGCCGCCGATTGCCCGGCGCTGTTGCAGGGTAGCTTGCCCGAGCTGCGCGGCAAGGAGCAGGTCGACCTGTGCCAGCGCTTTGCCGGCAAGCCGTTGGTGGTGGTCAACACGGCCAGCTATTGCGGTTTTGCGCCGCAGTTCGAGGGGCTTGAGGCGACGTACAAGGAATATCACGAGCAGGGTTTGGAAATGCTCGGCGTGCCTTCGAATGACTTCAAGCAGGAAGATGCTGACGCGGAGAAGACTGCCAAGGTCTGTTATGCCAATTATGGTGTGACGTTCACCATGACCAAGACGCAGGCGGTGAGGGGCAAGGATGCGATTCCGCTGTTTGTGGAGCTGGCGCAGCAAAGCAGCGCGCCGAAGTGGAATTTCTACAAGTATGTGGTGGATCGCAAGGGCAAGGTGATCGGCAACTTCTCCAGCCTGACCAAGCCTGATGATCCGGAGTTCCGGTCGGCGATCGAAAAGGCGATTGCATCGCAACCCTGACTCCTGAATCAGTGTTTTAGCTCCAGCTCCAGCTCCAGCTCCAGCTCCAGCTCTTGCTTCGGCTTTTGCTTCGGCTTTTGCTTCTAAGCGCGCGATAGTCCAGGCGCCGCAGAGTGCGACTTCAGGAGGCCGAACGGAGGGCTTGCGGAGGGAGGCGACGGGCATGGATGCCCGTCGAGCGCTGGGCCCCAGGATGGGGCCTGCAGCGCGGTCCTCCCGGGAGCAAGACCGGAGTG
>NZ_JBIVID010000016.1:0-87671 GCF_044749525.1 Pseudomonas sp. NPDC089395 | reverse complement strand
TACGGGGATCGGTTCATCAGGCCGACCTGGTAAAATCAGGGCCTGCCTAGCGGCAGGCCCTTACCGGCCCGCACACAAAAAAACTGACAGTCCCGTGTGCGGCGCGGCTTGATACCCCAGCGTCTGCTCACCACCTCGCTTTAGAACCAGCCACTATCATCCTCCAGCTCCCCCCGACACTGCTTGAGCTGTGCGCCGTAGACCTTCGACTGTTGCTCAACCTTGCGCGCCACCTGCATCAGCCAAGGTTTGCTGCGGTAGGTGCCCCGGCTGAAACCACCGCGGCCTTCGTGATAGGCAAGATACTGGTTGTAGGTGTCCCACTTGGAGATGCCCAGCTGCTTTTGGGTACCGGCGGTGTACCAGCCGATGAACATGATCGCGTCGTCGAAGTTATCTCGCGAGCCGCCACTGCCGGTGCCATCCTTGTACTCACCCCAAACTGGATCTTGGGCTTGAGCATAACCGTAGGCAGAGCTGACACGGCCCCAGGGAATTACCCACAGCAAGTAATCACGAGGAGGCAATGCATCGTGAACGAAGCTGCTTTCCTGCTTCATGATTGCCATCGCCACATGTTGCGGCGTGCCGTATTGCTGTTGCATCTCCAGCGAGTCTTCATACCAGTCGGGGTATTCGCGGAAGATATTGCACAGGTTGTTTTGATCTTTAGGTGGCGCAGTGGCGCAACCTGCCATGATCACGCACATCAGCATCAACGCCCAGCGTCGCCCTTGTTTCATCCATCGCCCCAGCAAAAAATGAGGGCTTATTGTGCCCTTCGATTACACGCAGAGCCTGACTCGAAGCCGCTTGCGGTGAAAAGGGCGTGATGGTGTCAGATTTTCTCAACCTCTGGTAGCTAGCGGCACTGCGGCGATCCAACTTGCCCTGCCATGCGATGTGGCTGTTATGTGCAGGGTGTGACGATCATGGCTTTCTCCATGCATGCGCCGCCCTTCATGACCAGAGAGCCTACGCGCGTTATCGTTAAGTTATTGATCAGAGAGTAGGAAGGAGGCAGGGATGCTGTGGTTCGGATCCGACAGGGCCAGGTTCAAACTTCAACGGCGCATCATGGGCATCGTTCTTTTTGTCGCCATCTTCTTCCTGGCAGCGCAGATCGAGTCCTATCTTTCGGGATGCGGTAGCGTTGGGGATGTCTTCGACGGCCTTTTCCTCACCAGCTTTGCTGGAGGCATGTTCTACCTCGCCGGTAAATGGTAAGCATGCGCCGCCCACCTTGGCCGGTGTGCCATCCCTACAAACTCACTAAAGGTGAGAAGGCGGGTAAGTACAACTGTACGCAAGAAACCGATAACAACCTGAATTTCATCGCAACTGATGAGGCCGGCCACCGAGCTTTGATCGAAGTAGGTGAGTTCGACAGTAAAGGACGGATCCGTATGCTGCCTGCTGTCGCGGCGCCAGGCGCAGTTGGGGAATGCCCTCTCTGTTCGGCGCTACAAAGGTAAGTTGCTGCCAACCCGCTGAGAAAATATCTCACCTTGCGGGCGGCTCTGTCGTATCGCTCAGCGACAAGTCCTTAGGATAAACGGTAATGAACGCACTGATTGCGGGCGTATCCTGATCGTCGATACGGATCGTTGGTGTTTGAGAAGACCGCGTGATCTGCGAAGCAATGTTGGCCGCTATGAAGGCTTTCTCGATTTGTTGGCTACCCGGGCTGTTGTACAGCACTACATGAGCTCCCGTGGCTTCTTTCGTGTGCATCAAGTGCTTTATCTGAACCCGTACGCCTGCTTTCATCATGGCTACAGCGATCTGCTTTGAGAACGCTAGTGCTTCGTCATCATTTTTGACGATGTTCAGCAATACGGTTGGGGTGGCCTTGTCCTTGGCCAGCGCTACAGCCAATGCCTTGAACGCAGCCTGAGCTTGCGCGGTCAACTTCCTGGGTTGGAGGCGGGCTTCGATTTTCAGCCGGGCCCGTTCCTCCGCTACCAGTCGTGCGGTCAACGCCTGGTTCTGTTGGATGAGCGCGTCGATTTTCAACTGAGACTGCGCGCTAGACTCATCGGCCTTGGGAATGAGTTGGCCGGCATCTGCCATGGACCTGTCCGATTGTTTGATTTGGACGTCGGACATAAGTTGCGCCAAGATGACCGCGCAAGCAGAGATCAATGCGGCGATGATGGCGGTTGACATAGCAATGGCATGAATCAGGCTGGCATTCTCGGCTGAAATCTCGGGCATTAGCTTGCTCTTGAAAATTTTGTTTTTCATGGATTTGCGTTTTAAAAGGATGCGGCAGATTGCCATAAACTTTCGAAGCAAGCGAATTTTGGCGTCGTCACATGGGGCGACTAAGGAAGGTATGACGAGCGCCTTAAAATGAGGGCTCTGTCTTACTGGTGTGCGCATCATCCAATAATGTGCTGATCAATTCATCGGGGCTGTACCGTGGATAAGCGCACCCGTGCTGACGCGCGAGCTGAATCGAGGTCATTCGCCCCTCTGGCTGAAGGCTAAAGAAATAACGGCTTTCGATCCAAAGCGGCCACCCCTGTCGAAAGTTCTGTTGCCAGCGCCGGCCTCATCGCCGGCAAGCCGGCGGTGGGCCGCGATGCGGCCCCACCATCCAGATGCTTGCAATGACTACATCCGGCGCGTGCTGCTCAAGCTGGCGTAGTCCTGTACGTCGTGGCGATGTCCTCAGGCGGGATAGCCCACCACAACATCATTGGGTGGCGCTTCAACAAGTTCTCATTGGAGTAAAGAGTTCGTCGGGATCTCGACAGGTCTCGTTCATTTCTGCGCAGGCGGCTTCTGCCAGTGCCCTCGTCGGATAGCTTGGCTTGCGTCGCATTTTTTCTTGGTTGTCGTAGATGTCGAAGCCCCCGGATACGGTATTGGCGTAGAAGCGAGCGCCTGATTGAAATGAGTCTTTCTCGATAGGTACGGCTGGAACGATAACGAATCTTCTTTGCATTTTCCGTGCCTCCCCTGGCATGAGGCTCAGTATTAGATCTACACAGGGAAGCCATCAAGATGACTCATAGAGTATTTTGGAATGACATTGAGAGCGTTCCGAATTCGCCGTGAGCTAAAAGGTCATAGCAACCCGACTGGGAGGCGATTGAGCACGCAGCAACGCCCCGACCCTGAGTCAGTTGTTGGTGGGCTGGGCTGAGAAATCGACTGACTGCGCGCCGCCGTCGAGCCACCAGGGACACCATCACTACCCAGCAGTGCCAGGCGGGCGCCTCTGACGTGCACTAACTTTGATGTTGATTAGGTAGGTAGGTGCGGCGGGATAGAGAATGGGCTTGTCTATTTCACATTACCTCTTTCTTGATATTCCCGCAGAAGATATCGATGTTGCCGTCGGCCGGTGTTGTTCGGACAACAATAGAATATTCATCGGCAAACAACGCCGACATCATGACATTTGCGGTTCTTGAGTACGTCCATGTACGCGTTCTTGCCATGCGGTCGGTGTCGACGCGATCATTCATGGCGTAAGCCATTGGCCCGGGTTGCTGGCAGCTGCCTTTGTTTATGAAGGTGTAGAGGCGCAAGGGCAGGGTGGTTCCATTCGGAATGCCACCGATGAAGAACGTGAAGCCGGTCTGTGTGTCTTGGCTGCTCAGCGTGACATTGGCAATTTGCCCTGTATTTTGCCGAGTAGCATCAAGGGTAAGCGTTACCACATTATGTGACGAAGTTGCGCAGCCCAGGGTGCTTGTAATGATTATTGAAAGGGCTAGTTGATATTTGAGGTTCATTGTCGACGTCCTGTATTGGAGAAGACCCATAAAGGGTAGCTCATGAACAGCAGCTGGGTCGCTCCTGTACGACGCACGTCATTCGCAGTCCAACGCCAGTTTCAATCCACCCAGCGCCAGAGCGGCTCATCTAACAACCCAACCCCGCGCAGCTGAGTCTGGCCCTGGTTCTTCTCCAGCTCCAACACATTGCAACCGTCACACGCCCGCAGCGCCTCAATCAACGGCGCACTGTGAGACACGACCCAAACTTGGCTGCGACGCGAAGCGCGAATGATGAGTCGCGCTAGGGCAGGCAGCAGGTCAGCATGCAAACTGGTTTCCGGTTCATTGAGCACCATCAGCGACGGCGGCCGTGGCGTCAGCAGCGCAGCCATCAACAGCAGATAACGCAGCGTGCCATCCGACAATTCAGCGCCACCCAGCGGGCGCAGAAGCCCATGCTGGTGCAGTCGCACGCTGAACAGACCACCCGGTGGAGCATCAATCTCCAGGCGACTACCAGGAAACGCATCATCCAGAGCTGCCATGAGGTCTTCAATCTCACCAATCTCGATGATGGTCTGCAACGCCGAGGCAAGGTTGCGTCCGTCGTGATGCAGAACCGGCGAGCGCGTCCCCAGCTGCGGTTGACGGCAGGGCGCATCGCGGTCGATGCGGAAGTGATCGTAGAACCGCCAGCTGTTGATGAATGCCCGCAGCTCACCGATCTCCGGCGCCTGGCGTGGGCGGCCAACGATGTTGAAGAAGCTCTCACAGCTATCGGCATATTGATCCAGCACCGTCCAACCGTTTCCTTCTCGGGCACGAACCATCGCGTTCTTGCGCTCTACCAGCAAGGACGATGGCCGGTAGGCGCCGGCGCCCCAGATGGCTTCGGATTTGATCTCAGGGTCGAGCATGAATGCGGTGGGATAGGGCAGGGGAATCGGCAGGCCGAGCGAGATGGCAAAGCCGAAATCCTCGGTCGCGAAACCGAGGCGCAGGCGTTTGGCTTCGCTCGGATGCTGGCCTTGGATCGGCACTTCGCCGCGCTTCATGCGCGCACTCATCTCCGGTCCGGCCCACCAGGTCGAATCCAGTCCGCCTTCACGGGCAAGCGCTTCTATCACGCCACCCTGGGCGGTTTCGGCGAGCAGGCGCAGGGCTTTGTACAGATTGGATTTGCCGCTGCCGTTGGCACCGGTCACCAGGTTGAGTTGGCCTAACGGCAGCACAAGATGGTTGATCGAGCGGTAGTTGCCGATGGCGAGGGTGGTGAGCATGCGGTGCGTCCCAGCTTGAACTGAGTGATCGATTGTGGCCGAACTGGACCTGTCTTACTACCGATCAACACGGTTTTGGGAGTGAGGGGCGTTCGTCTTCAAGATGGTCAAATAGCGCACTTACCATTGTGTTGAGGTGGGGGGAATGCATGAGTGAGTTGTCCTGGGTGTCGGCGCTGGGGGTTGGGTTGTTGGGGCCGCTTTGCGGCCCATCGCCGGCAAGCGCGGCTCCCACAGTGGGGGGCGCGCCGAGTGGGGTAGGGCTTCAAGGGGTTTTCATCATGCCCAGTTCAGCATCGTCGAGCAGGGCCTTGGCCAGGGCGCAGAGGTAGTGCGAGGCCCAGAGTAGTTGGGGTTTGTCTTCGATCAGGCCGTCGATGGACAGGTCGCGGGCATAGCCCATCAGTTCCGAGGCCTGTTCGCGGGCGCTTTGGCAGGGGATGCCGGGTTCGATGCGAAACAGTGGATGGGTCTGGTTTTCACCTTGGTAGAAAGTGGTTTTGCCGACAGTGAAATGGGTTTGTTCGGTGGCCATTGTTTGATCTCCCTGAAGTTGTAGGTGCCTGGGCTGGCCCTATCGGCGGATTAATGCAGTGTCTGCGGATCGGCTGGCTTTTGTATTTGAACCAGTGCCGACTCGAGCAATTTGCGCAGGGCATCAAGCTCGTGCATTGACGCCATGATCAACAAAGACACGGGAGATTTGGGCTGCATCAACATCGCCTGTTGGGCAACGACTTCCGCGCAGAGTGCGTAGTCGGCGGCCACCATCAGCGTGTCTTCGAGGGAGTGAGCGTTGTGAGGCGGATCGGGAACGATCTTCAGCATGGTGTGGCTCCTCTCGTAGTTGAGCAACCACCAAACGCGGCTAAACGAATAGGTGGCAGCTGTACGCGGGTTAGCCGACCGGGACGTCAGGCACCCGGCGCACCCGAAGGTGCCCCACGCACAGCCGCCATAGAGGCGCGAATGCCGATTGCTCGGTATTGCACGGCTGTGGTGTCCGACGTTTTTGGGCGGCTAACCCAGTCGCTGAGTGACAACGACGTGCCGAGACTAGAGTCCACTTTTTGCGTGCGCAACGAAAAACAGGCGTCGGCAGTATCTTTGGGAAATGTCCTACAAGAAAGCAGCTAAATCTGATTTTTTTAGCCGTTAGGCGTAACAGTATGTAACGCGTGAGCTTCGGCGATTAGCTTACACACTTCGACAGGCTCGCCGGGACTCATGTACAAATCGTCCATTCGATAGGGAAAAATCAACCGCTGAAGCACGCGGCCTCAGTTAGCGCCGACTGTTCCCTAAAGCATGTGGATACGCAGCCATTCATCCGCAACTTCGCCCATGTTGGCTGGAGCCCCGCTCTTGATCCAGGCCATGAAGGCGCGATCAAACTTGAAAGCATCGCCACACTCACGCACCAGAAACTGCCGCACCTTCTGTGTGTTGCGGTAGCCGGTGTCTATCGGGGTAGCGCGGGTGATCGGTCCAGCGTGCCAGTCGAGGCTCATTTCCATTTCCTTCTTTGCCATCCACTCAGTCAGCTGTTGCCGCAACGCAATCTTCTGAACCGAAACGCGCCCTTCGGTGAGTAACGAAGAGCATGATCGCCGCCGTCAATCCAGGCATTGGGAAGAGCAGCAGCGTAATAGCGCTATCCCAGTCCAATTCGTTATCTGCGCTGACCCAGCCCAATCCGCCTGCCCAGAGCAGTCCCCAGATGATCGCAATGATGACTGCTGCGACAACTCGCCTGTCCAGAGGTAGCTTCGGCTCGCGCGCCATGGCCGCCGCATAGGCCTTCCAACAGCCCCACAGGCCTACCGTGGAAATCAGAAAGACGGGCACCACAAACTCCGGAACTTTGAAAAGCAGTACCGCCAGAAACAGCGTGCCCCCGATGAAAGAGTAGGTGAGCGGTGCGATTCCAATGATCGCGCCCAGTGTCAGCAAAACTCGAAGTTTGGTGAGCCTTGTCATGCCATTCCCTGTATTCCAACGGCAGCTGCGTCCGGGCAGCCACATCAAGCGGTGAGCATATGGGTAAGGACTAAGAAATCAAAGTGCGGCCTTGATAGGCCGCACGCTCGTCATTGCCTGACCGGGTTTTTACTGCTCAAGAATAAACGCCGCCAGCTTTTTCAAATCATCCGCTTTCAACTGCGCAAAAGCTGGCATGGGCACATTGCCCCACTTGCCACTGCCGCCTTGCTCAATACTGGATGTCACTTTCTCAAGCGCCTGCGCGTCGCCGGCATATTTGGCGGCCACCTCGTGATAAGACGGGCCCACAACCTTGTGATCAACGGCGTGACACGAAAGGCAGGCATTGTTCTGCAGCAAAGACATGGCATCGTTTTTTGCAACAGGCGTGGCCTCGGTTTTCGATGGATAAGAGGCCGCTTGCACCCCGGCGTCGTTGTCATGGGCAGAACCGTAGGTCGCCGCCAGGTAGGCGCCGATGATGCTCACATCTTCATCGCTGATCGGAGCGCCATAAGTATTTTTCATCTTGCCTGCTTCTGCCGTCCATTGTTCCAGACTCATGCCTGGCGGTTGGAAGTTGATGTAGTCGGCAGAGTGGCAGGTTGAACATTTCTGTTGCGCCAAGGCATAACCCGGCAGCGAACTGGGTTTGAGCGCAGCCGTTTCCGGAGGCAATTTGATCGTGAGCGGTGCTGCCTCCGCCGTGGCGATCCAACAAGCCTGCGTTGCAAAGAGCAAGGCGGGCAGGAATGTGATGCGATGCATGCTACCCCCTCAGGCAATGGTCACGTGGGTTGTTTCCACGACGTTGCGGCGGTAGCCGCCAGGGTTCCAGTCGGCTCGCAGTGGCTGAGTTTCCCCCGCGTTACTAGAGGCCCGCACCATCAGCTGTGTCGCGCCACGGTGGGCGAAGTGGATTGGCAGCGTCCACTCACGGAAGGAGAAGCGGCCAAGGTCCTTTCCAAGTTCGGCTGCGCGCCACTGCTTGCCACCGTCAATCGATACCTCCACTTTGCTGATCCCGGCGCCACCATCAAAGGCAATGCCCTTGAGCATTACGGATTCCTCTAGCGGCAATACATCGCCGTGGCTAACGCTGGTGATGAAGCTGCGCACGGGCAACTTGGAAATCGGCCGTGTCTTGGCCGGCGTGGTACCGGGGGTCACGCAGAGGCAGTCGTTGTCTGGCACGCGGTAGCCCTTCGCCATGAAGAACCCCTCATAGGTGTGGTCGAGCACTTCGATTTCACTCAAGTGCTTGACCCAATAGGTGCCGAAATAGCCCGGCACCACCAGGCGTATGGGGTAGCCGTTGAGGAAGGGTAATTCAGCGCCGTTCATGGACCAGGCAATCATGGGTTCCCCGTTCATGGCATGGTCGATATTCAGGGCCTTGGTGAAGTCCGGCGTGCTCGAAAGCACCGGTTTGTCGAGGCCGTCGAAGGTCACTTGCTTCGCCTCGGCTTTCACGCCGGCTTTTTCCAGGACGGTCTTGAGCGACACGCCCACCCAGCGGGCGTTGCCCATGGATCCATTGCCCAACTGGGCCCCGAATACGCGAGGCATCGAGAACGCTCGGCTGTTGCCCGAGCATTGGTTCACGGCCACCACCTCTATCGGTTCGGCGAGCGCCTTGAGCTCGGCAAGGGAAAGCGACAGGGATTTATCGACCGAGCCCTTGATCGTCAGGCGGTAGGTATCCGGGTCAATGCTGGTAGGAAAGTTGGCCAGGTGGTAACGGACAAAGAAAGCGTCATTCGGGGTGATGGGGCCCTCGTTGAAGACGCGGAACGGGGTTTCGAGATGCGGGGGGCGAGTGGTTACCAGCGTCAGAGGTCGCTTCTGCGGGTATTGAACCAAGGGCCGTGGGCCTGCGGTAACACTGACGTCCTCGGCAGGTTCGTCGGCCGCCTTGACCAGGCTGGCTAATGGACTGGTCGCCACTGCGAGGGCGAAGGCATCGCGCAGCACACGCCGGCGACTGAGGCGTGAGCCATCAATAAAACTGAGTTTCATCCTGAATTCCCTTTGATTGCTTGGGCTGCGGTTGATTGCTCCCCGCCAGGCTACAGGGGCGCGCATCCGGCTTACTGAGGGGAATCAGTATCCACAAGTATCGTTAGGATGCTTTGCATTCGGCGTCATTGACTTCGCATTCGATGACAATGGCTGTCTTTGTGCTTAAATGAGCCGCTTGAGAAAGGGATATTTCCAGTCAGGGAGAACGCTGATGCTGGCTATAGGTATTGCGCTGCTGGCCATTGGTTTGGGCATATCCAATCCAGGGTTCTGGATACCAGGCGTAGTGTTCATTGCCATTGGTGCCGCAAAACGCATGCGCGCATGACATCCGGTCCAACGCTGTGCGCGTGGATGGCTTTATTTGCAAACCTGGGTGCTTCTCAACGGACTGAGCCAGCTGAGGCGGCTGAATCACCATTCGATCGGTCGCCCGTCCCAGGCCCAGAACCCACCGCTATCGAATGGCCCAAGCCGTTCTACCTGCTCAAGAATACGTTGGGCCGCAAACGCAGGCTCAAACAGTTTCCCAGCCTGTACATTGCCTTGAAATGGTCGCGATAACGCTGTGTCGGTCGTCCCAGGGTGCAGGGCCAATACCGTGGCAGACGGGTTCAGTCGCCTCAGCTCGATGCTCGCCGTATGCAGCAATTGATTGAGCGCGGCCTTGCTTGCCCGATAGCTATACCAGCCACCCAGGTGATTGTCGCCGATCGACCCAACCCGGGCTGACAGCGCCGCGAAGGTGGCGGGCGCTTTACGCAACAGGGGTAGCAGATGCTTGAGCAGCAGTATGGGCGCGTAGGCATTGGTCGCGAAGCTCGCCTGCAGGCTGGCTAAATCCAGCTGCGCCAACGATTTCTCGGCCTTGGCCCCTTCCTGATGAAGAATGCCCAGGGTGCTGACGACCAGATGAAGATGATCGCAGGTGCGGCCGAGCTCAGCCGCCATCGCGGCGAGTGCTCGCTCGTCACGCGCGTCGCAATCCATCAGTACCAGGCGTTCGCCTTGTTCCTGGGCCAGTATTGCGAGCTCGCCATCGCTTTTGGCACTGCGTGAAATGGCCCAGAGCCTGCCGACGTCGTCGCGGGCCAACAATGCCTTGCACAACGCCAAGCCTATGCCTCGGCTTGCGCCGCATACCAGGGCATTGGCTTTGCCTTTCAGGTTCGGTATCAGCCTCATGCAGCACCTCATGCAGCTGCGGGGAACTCAGCTTGGTGGGTAGAGCAGCGTCGAGTTTTTCTACACAGCCATCAGCACGATCAGGGCGCGGCTGGTTGCGGAACTGGCGCATTCCACTGCCGCCGTTGCCAGGATGACGATTCGTTGCATGGTGACGCTCTGTCATGGACGAACGGGCGATCGTATGGCTTTGGGGGAGCAACTCAAGCGTGACTGATGGCAATCAGCCGTTGACAGCCTTCCCTTCACTTACGACCATCCCGACCAGAGCCCTTTGTCAAAGCACAGCGTCACCCCTTCGGCTTTCGACCGCAAGACTGAGTGGCGGTCCGTACCAGAGCAGGACGATGAACGATTACGCGTTGAAACTCGCCAATTACTGGCGCAACTCCCTCGCTGATGCTGAAAATGGCAACGGTGCGCTCAGCGCCAGACAGGTCGAAGCGCTCACTCCGGTGGGGATGGAGCATGCGCAGAAGGGGTGCTTGCCGGCAGAGCTTGTAACCAAGCTGTTTGCCGCAGAGCCAGCGGAAGCCGCCACGATAAAGGTCACGCTGCGCCCGTGGGTGTACCTGTCGCAGCGCGAGCATGGCAAAGTGCGTGCGGGTATACCGGCAGCCGTCACACCGTTGATCTGCACCGTATGGGTGTCCCGTGATGGGCGCCTTTACCCGACGACACAGGCCTTCGTGCCGCGTGACATCCTTGAGCCGCTGGACAAAGACACCTTTTTCATCGGTGCACAATCTGCGCTGGATGACTTTTTGTCCACCGAAGAGGTGCCCGCTTTCTCACCGCCGGGTGAGGGGGAGGTACTCGACGTTCAGCAGTACCTTGAACAGTGGCGCAGGTTCTACGCGTTCTGCCTGCGAATGGCCCGTGAGGTCGGTACAGGGTGGGATGCCGCCGAAGACGGCATGAAGCCGGCCAAGTACAGTTTGCTGTTCAAGGAAGACCAGCCCGACGGCTTCAGCAAGAACATCGTCAACCTCTATGACCATCTGCGTCAGCACAAGCCTGATGCCCCGCTGTTCGAGCGGTTCGCCCAACGTGACCCAAGCCCGGACGAGCCATGCTTACCACCTGGCAGTCTGTTCGGCGCACGGTTGGGGCACGCGAGTGATGAATACGCTCTGGCCCCAGCCCAGCGTGATGCCTTGGCGCATCTGATGGCGGGGAAGGTGGGCGATGTACTGGCAGTCAATGGCCCGCCCGGCACGGGCAAGACCACGCTGGTGTTGTCGGTTGTCGCCTCGCTCTGGGCCAAAGCCGCTGTGGCAGGTCGCGAGCCCCCCGTGATTGTCGCCAGCTCTACCAACAACCAGGCGGTGACCAACATTATCGCGGCGTTCGGCAAGGACTTTGCCGAGGGCACCGGGCCGTTGGCGGGACGTTGGTTGCCAGGCATCAAGAGCTTTGGCGC
Source organism: Pseudomonas sp. NPDC089395 (assembly GCF_044749525.1). Lineage (NCBI taxonomy): Bacteria > Pseudomonadati > Pseudomonadota > Gammaproteobacteria > Pseudomonadales > Pseudomonadaceae > Pseudomonas > Pseudomonas sp. NPDC089395. The sequence continues at coordinate 76,044 of NZ_JBIVID010000016.1, read as the reverse complement.
CTACTTCCCCAGGGCGTCGGCCGAAGCGGAGCTTTCGAGCGTCTATCAGACCAAGAGCTTCTTTCAGGCGTTGGAGTCGTCCACTTATCTGGACAAGGCCGAGCGGGCCTATCTGGCAAAGGCGGCAGCGGCTTTTCCGGGCGTTCATGACCTTGATGTGAAGCGCGCGGTCGAGCTGCTGCAACAGCAGATCAGGGCGCGCCAGCAGCAGCTTGCCCATATCGAGCAGGCATGGCCGGCGCTCACCCAGGCTCGCGAAGCGCTTCGCGTGGCACTTGGAGAAAACCCGCAGGCCACTCTGCAGGCCCGGCAAACTGACCAGGTTGACCAGTTGCGGCAACTGAACATTGCGCAGCAGCGATTCAAGGGCTTCAAACACTATCTGGCCCATGAGTCGATGGTCTACAGCTTCTTCAGCTGGATCCGCCCCATTGCCGCCAAGCGGCTTCGCCTGGCCAAGCTGCAACTCGATGGGGCCGATGTCGAGCTGCAGAATGCCGCGACGGTGGGCGAAATCGAAACGCGGCTGGAGTCTGCAGAGGCCGAGGCAGGCAAAGAGCATCAGCGGCTCACCTGCCTGCTGCAAACCGCTGAGCAGCTTATTGAAGCTGAACAGCATCGGCTGCACGACTGGGAGGGTGCGATCCGCCCAATTGCCGATACGTTTGGCAAGCCTGCTGACCAGGTCACCTTGGAAGACTGCGACGGTTGGGCCGATACGTCGCTGCGGTTCGAAATGTTCCTGTTGACCACCCACTATTGGGAAGGTCGTTGGCTGCTGGAAGTGAGCCAGGAGCTGCAAGAGATAGTCGACAGCCGCAAGAAAACCGGTGCCAAGACGCTGGTCAAGAACTGGCGGCGTTGGATGAAGCTCACGCCCTGCGTGGTCTCGACCTTTTTCAGGCTACCGAAAGAGTTGTCTTGCAAGCGCTACGACGACGGTGACTACATCGACGATTACCTGGTCGACTTCATCGACTTGCTGATCGTCGACGAAGCCGGGCAGGTGGTGCCGGAGGTGGCCGCACCGTCGTTTGCCCTTGCTCGGCAGGCGCTAGTCATCGGCGACACCCAGCAGATCGAGCCCATCTGGTCGATACCGGCAAAGGTGGATATCGGCAACCTCACCCGTGCCGGGCTGGTGTCGCACAGCCAGGCAGAAGAGGACTATGAGGTCTTCTGCGAGGGCGGGCGCAGTGCTGCCAGTGGCAGCGTGATGGCCATCGCCCAGTCCACCAGCCGCTATCACTACGACCCCGACCTTGCCCGGGGAATGTACCTGTACGAGCATCGGCGCTGCTATGACGCGATCATCGCCTTCTGCAATGCTCTTTGCTACAAGGGCAAACTGCTGCCGCGCCGTGGTCAGGCAACGGAGCAGGGCTTGCCGGGCCTTGGTTACCTGCATATCGACGGCTTGTGTGAGCAGGACAGCCATGGCAGCCGCCGGAACCTGCTTGAGGCGCAGACCATTGCTGCGTGGATACACGGTCACGCTGACGCGTTGCAGCGGCGTTACGAGAACAAGGCGCTTCATGAAATCGTGGGCGTAATAACACCCTTTGGTGCGCAGAGCCGCGCCATCGTCGAGGCCTGCCAGGCATTGGGCATCAACGCTGGCAAGGGGGCAGACCAGATCACGGTCGGCACGGTACATTCGTTCCAGGGCGCGGAGCGGCCAGTGGTGATTTTTTCGACGGTGTACTCCAAGCATGCCGATGGCGGTTTCATCGACCGCCGCGACAGCATGCTCAATGTGGCGGTATCCCGGGCCAAGGACAGTTTCCTGGTATTTGGCGACATGGATCTGATAGACCAGGAGCCCGTCAGCAAGCCGCGCGGGCTGTTGGCCAAGTACCTGTTGGCAGACCCGGCCAGTGAGCTGCAATTCGAGTATCAGCCCAGGCAAGACCTGCACACGGCGAGTACAGGTTTAAGTCATCTGCACGATTGGTGGCAACACGACCAGTTCTTGAAAGAAACACTGAAGACGGCCAACCACCAGGTTCAGATCATCACGCCATGGGTCAAGTTGGACTGCCTGTTCAGGACCGGTGCGCTTGAGCAAATGCGTGCCACGGTGGATCGCGGCGTCAAGGTCGAAGTGTTCACCGATCTGCAACTCAATACTGAGATTTCATACCGAAACCCCCAGGGTGAGCCGCAAAAAATTGCAGCGTTCAATGCAACCCTGGCTGAGCTGGAAAAGCAGGGGATCCCCGTTCGAATAGTCAACAAGGTACACAGCAAGATCGTCATGGCCGATCAGAGTCTGTTATGTGTCGGCTCATTCAACTGGCTGAGTGCTCAGCGGGAGGGGGATTACGTCCGGCACGAGACTTCAATGGTTTATCGAGGCGTGGACGTGAATGACGAGATCGAACTGAATCGCGAGAGCCTGGCGGGTAGAGCGACTTCGTATTCGGGTTGAGAGAAGGCTGAAGTGTGGGTTGGCAGGGTAGGGCCTGCCAACCGACAGTTCATCACTGGCTGAGCGTCTGAATTGCTGACGCCAGGTTTCGCCTTCCCGCGGCGGTCAAGATGCTTCGGTCATCTTTGCATCCAGCGCTTTGGTGGTGCGTGCCATCGTAAGCAGAACGCTGTCAATAACGTCTCGGTCGACACGTAACTGCAAGCTATCCTTCTTTGCTTCAAAGTTTAGTGTGTCGACTAACATGCCTTGTATTTTAGGAAGTGATTTTATCGGATTTTTCAGTGTTTGAATTTTGTAATAGCCATGTTCAGAGAATATCGAAAAATAGAGCGTGTGGCGCTGGTAGGAGAGTGACATGACCACGTGGGGCTCGAACTCGGAGCCGCTAATGGATTGGTACTCAACATACGCCAGGGGGAAAAGAGCTTTCTGCGCCTGTTCCGACTTTAACTGCAGGGACAAGTGGTAGCTGAACAGTTCAGCATGCATCCCGCTCATGCGGCTCCTCTTGAGAAGGTACACCTCATGTTCACCGAAACGAAGCGCGTGCTCACCGCAGTACTGGAATACTTCAGGCGTGTGCACCATGCGCTGTTGCCAGGCTTCAAGTCCTTCAGCGCTATTAATAACTTCATCCAATTGAGCTTCAACTGGCGTGCTGAGGTCGAGCGTTTGCAACAGTTGGTGAAGAAGTTTTCGAGCATCCTTTTCATTGTAGCCAGCGCCGCCTCTCAATAGCCGCTTCCAGCTGGCTTGTTCCGAGGCGGAATTGACCAGGAACGAATAATTCGAACTGCTGAACAGCAGATAATTACCTAGCGAAAGCAGCGCCCGCTCCCAACGGTAATCAGGAAGGCTGTTCAAACCACGGGCATTGAACATGAGCTCCGCTTTCTTCAAGTACTCTGAGAAGCTCCGTTGTAGCAAGCGGTGATCGTTGGCAGTCCATTCATTCAGGTCGACCGTTTGACGCTTGGTCAAGGCACCACTGAAATCCAGCAGGAATTCGATCTGGCCCTTGAAGTAGCCGTGTATCTCGGCTTGTTCAATCAATTCGCGCCAAGCCTCATGCGCGAGCAACAACTCAGCTTTGAATTGTTCCTCATTGACCTGCTGCAGGTAAAAGCCCGCAGTCGGCTTTTCATTGCTGGCGAAGTGGTGAAGTATCTCGCCAGCGTGGGGAAGCAGGCTCTGTACCGCCAGCATGCTGCGCTGCATATCGGCAGGGCGTTCATAGCTAGTGTTGATCGACAGGTTGTAGATAACTCGCATCCACTCCAACAGTGCCTGCGGCTCAGGCTGCCCGTCCGCTGCACGGAGAAATGCAACGTACGCGTACAACTGCACCAGGTCTGTATAGGCCAAGGCAGCGGGCTCGCTGACCAACCGCTGGAACGTGGCGGATTCGTTGAAGTATGGGTTCTCACCCAGCAAGGCCGTAAACCGGTTGCCTTCATGGCTCCAGGTTTCCAGCAACATCATAAGCGTGTCGGAGAACGCGCGCTCCAGCCATTCCCCGTTGTGATAGAGCGCGTAAGTAGACTTCAACGGCTTGCTTCGGAAGGTGGCGACGTCCTCAAGGTAACCGGGGGAGGCGGGGTCGCGGCAAATGAACGCGATGGCATGGAAGAAGTTCATGATCGCATCGTCGAACAGGTGCGTTTCCTTGTCGCGATACGCCCAGAAAAAGTCAGCCCAGCGGGTGTCCATGCGGCGCGCAAAGTAGTCGGCGACAGAGAAAGCCTGACCGCTGATATCACGCGTTTCGTCGTCATATTGGCCTTTGAGCTCATGCTCGTAGCGGGCCTTGAATGTCTCGAAGGCCGTCAGCGGTTTGCCGCGGGCGTTCATCTTGATGTACAGGTCATCGGACAGCCCGAAATGCTCGAGGTCAAGCAACTGGAATGTGATCACCGGTTGTTGCTCATCGGTCAGCCGTGCATAACCCCCTTGTACGTCACTGAAATGCTCGTGAATCGCTTTGAGCATCGCCAGGCAGGACTGGATGGTCGGGTCCAGGCGCCAGTAACGGAAGTACCACGCCTGGTTCTTGATCAGCTCGTCCAGCGAGGTGCCGTCGACGGCTTCACGCAGCGGCCAGAAGTTCACCAGTTCATTGAAGAACTCGCTGCTACTTGGGCGAACACTGTAGGTAAAGCGTGAGCGACTGCCTTCGCAGAATACCTGGCGGAATTGCGCTTGGCTGCCATCGCGCCAGGCAAGGTACCAGTGCAGCAGGAAGAGGGTCGTCAGACGCTGCTGCCCGTCGAGTGGCAGAAACCTGTCGACCTCAACGCTGCCGTAGATGAAGTCCAGGTTCAGGGGCAGGGCAGGGTCGTCCGGCGTCAGGCCAAATGCCTGCTTCAAAGTGCCGAGGAACTCTTTGCGTACATCTTCAGCCGCCTGCCGGCCCTGGGCATAGTCGCGCTGAATCATCGGAATCTGAACACGCTGGTGGCGGCTCAGCAATTGCTGGAGGGTGATCTGGATGCCGGATTCGCTCATTGGGTAATTTCCTGGGCTGCGCTGAAGAAGCCCACCAGGGCCCGGTTGATTTCGGCCAGATAGGCTTCACGGTCGTCCTGGCTCCAGAACATGACGTTGTCGGCCTGCGGGCTATAGCATTTGAGGAAGACGTTGCGGGTACACAGCGGCACGAAGATGCCCGACTGGTCGAGGGCCAGCAGTGCCTTGCGCTTTACTGCGAACACGGCGTTCTTGTAGCTACGGTTGGTGCTCTTATCCAGCAAGGTCAGGTTACTGATGCCATGCTCTGTCGGCGCCTCATCGTTCTCCTGGAAGAAGGCCAGCAGTTTGTTGTAGAGCGTCTCGAAGGCGTCGTCCGACTGGTTCTTTTTCGGCTTCTTGAGAAAGGTATGAATACCGCTCAAAAGCTGACGTGCTTGCTCCCCACCGTTCTGGGCTTCCAGATAGCCCGCGCACAGATTCAGCCAGTTCAGTTGGTCATGCAGGCGCAGGGGGCGGCTGGAGGCTATCGAACGTACATGCTCAATGTCCCACTCACCGTTCTTGAAGCTGTCGAACTGGAAGCGCATGTTGGAGCGAGGGCTGTCCAGCAAGGTGGCAAGATTGAACAGCAACAGCAGGGAGCGGATGTCTGCCGAATGGCGCCCATACTCCAACTCGGCAAGACGTTCGCTAACGCACAAATGCAATTCTTCGGGTGTCAGCGCATCGAAGTCTTCGTCGCCGATGGCCCTGGCAAAAACCGCTTTGCGCAATTTGCGCTCGAATTCGCTCTTTGTAGTTTCTTGCGACAGTTCGCAGAGCAGTGCCACATCCATGCCCTGATGAATCAGGAACCCGACGATGTGGTAAAGGGTGCGATCTTCAAACCACTCTTCAAGCATCATGTAAGTCTGCTTGATCCGCAGCCACTCTTTCGAAGCCGTGTCAGGTGCTTTGAGCTTCCTGCTGTAGGCATGGAAGATGCTGTGCTCGTCCTGCTCCGCTCCAGTGCCGAGGCCGTCGACTTTCGTCACCAACTCGAACAGGAAACCGATGCGGTTCTGCGGCCTGCTCTGTTGATTGCTCAAGAAGTACCAGAATTCGTCAGCCTGCAAGGCTTTCTCCAACTGGTCCCATTCGTGCGCGATTTGGAGTTGCTGTGCGGTGGCATCTGTGTCGTTTGCATCACCCCGTTTGAGGAACAGCGCACGGATCAGTTCGTCATCGGTCAGAGGAATCTTGCCTACGTTCAAGCGTGTGAAGGCATCGACTGCGTTGTCCTGTGCTGCCAGTTCGAACCAGATGACCCGAGTCTTGTTCAGCAATGCAGATTTGATGTCGTCCACTTCGTGCGTGCGACTGCTGAACCAGTCTTCAATGGTGTTGATCGCACTGAGCAGGTAGAAGTAATCGACGTTGCTGTCGGCATCCGCTTCGTTTGGGTTGTCCAGAAACGCCAATAGCTGCGGTCGGGTTTCGTAGTCGAGGTTGTAGAGCTTCTGCCGGTACTTCTCAGCTAGCCGTTCATTGAAATGGCGGAGAATCAGTAAAAGCGTGGTCAGCCGTTGCTGTCCATCGACTACCTCGAGCGGGCCACGTTCGGTGGCCTTGATGACCAGCGGTTGCAAGCAGTAGAAGTCTTCCGGCTGAGGGTTACGGCGCTGGCTGAACTCACGAATGTCTTCCAGCAACTGGGTAACTTGCAGTGGTTTCCAGCGGTATCCACGCTGATAGGCAGGAATCCAGAACTGCGTCGGATTCCCTGCGTCGTCGGTGAGAAGTTCATGTATCGGTTTAAGGCATAGATCGGAATGCTTCATTCGAATCCTTTCTGGGCGTTACCTTGGGTCACCGCCAGGTTGATTGAGCATGGGTGAACCTGAGCCGGCGAAATTCAGCGCGGTCAGTGTTCAAATGGGGTGCGTTTTCTGGCTGTGCGGATCGTACCGTTGGACGGTGGCCATAGGCTAGTAGTTGGTGGCTATTTGATGGCGTTTGTGGGCGTCAATTCAGAGAGCCTCCGCCGAGGGTGGGCGAAGAGTCCGATTGCTGGTGGTCACAGGGGGCTCCAGGTGCCACCCGTCCATTGGGCTGGCGAAGAGCAGCGTGGTTAGGTAATGTGCGCACTTTTTTTCGTTTGGCAGGAGAGCCTGATGAACAACAGCGCACTTGTGGTGGCTTTTGGGTTGGCCGTGATCATGGCATCAACCATCAGCGGATACTGCGCATACGAAACGAGTCAGATTGTTCGGAAGGGCTACTACATGGACTCCGAGGCTGCTGAGCCCACTCATGGATTTGAATTTACTGCAGACAGTGTCGAAGAAAAGCGTTAAGTAGCTGAGGAAGACGGGTAAAGAGCATGCAGCGCCTGAGGGCGTTAGTTACTGGGACAGCCTCCGCGTCCGCCCGGACACTCGCCGCCCTCGCCACGGCGGCATGATTCATCGAAGTGATAGGCTTTGCCGCTTAATCTACAGCTGGGCGCGGCGCAGGATGTTCCGGTCGCATGCTCGATCGAGAAATCCAGGCTAACCAGGTTCAGCACTTCATTCAGCCTTTTGCTCGAGCACTGGGGTGATCCGCAAACAGGATTCTCCACTGGCTTCGCCTTGCTCGGCCTGTTTCCCAAACGCCTTGTTAGCCACCCCAAACGGCACATGCACCATCGGCAAATCCCCCGCTGCCGACATCAAGTGACTGCGCTGGTCATCAAAGAACATATGCGGCTTGAGAATCCGCAGCACCCGGTCTTTCTCCATGCCGCCGAGAAAGAACGATTCATCGGGCGAAACCCCCCAGTTCTTCAACGTCGTCACCACCCGCTCATGAGACGGTGCATTGCGCGCCGTGACGATGGCGATTCGCAGAATGCGTTTGTACGCCGGGTCCTGCGCCAGCTTGCGGTCTTCGAGCTGGCGGATCAGCGAGAGTTTGCGATAGAGGTCGGCCAATGGTCCCGGTTGGTGCGAAATGGCTTTGTGCGCTTGCTCATGGGCCTGGAACTCAGTGAGGTCCAGCCGCTGCTTGTACACGCTTTCTGCCTCGTCGTCGGCAATCACCCCATCGAAGTCGAAGGCCACGCGCAGCTCGGTATCGATCTCGTCATCGTAGATGCGGGTTGGCAGTACCAGCCCGGCGGGGTAGTTGGCATCAATTGCGCGTTGCACGTCACCTTCATGGGCGCTGAGGAACAGCGAGGCATTGAAAGCGGGAATGTACTCGTAAGGCGAGCGGCCGGACATGAAGGCGGCACGGGTAATGTCCAGTCCGTAGTGGTCGATCGAGCGAAACACCCGCAGGCCGGTTTCGGGGGAGTTGCGCGAGAGCAGAACCACTTCAACTGGCAATTGCTCGGGAAAGGCCTTGTTGATGCTGAGGAAGCGGCGGATGAAGGGGAAGGCCACACCCTTGGGGAAGGGCACGTCGAGGTGCTCTTCGTGGTGCAGGCGATAAGCGTCGACACCTTCGGACTGGTAGATGGCGTCGGAGTCGGTCAGGTCGAACAGGGCGCTGGAGGCGACGCCGACGACGAGTTTCTGTTGGATGGGGTAAGGCATGGGTGACTTCCCTGGTGAATGCGAGGCTAGGTAAACACAGTGTCATGGCAAAAGCGATGAGGGCGGGCTCGCCGCCGCTCAGGCTTCGGGTATAAGCCCCATCAGCAGGTGGACCTGGCGCTGCAGTTGGCTCACATGCTCGCGTTCGGCGCGAAGCGCAGAGCGTAGCTCGGTGTTCTCCTGCTCATGGATGCGTGCGGTGCGCTCCAGGTCGCGGTCATTTTTCAGCAAGTTCCAGATATCGCCCATGCGTGCGTGCTGCAGGCCTTGCACCACCAGCATGGTGCCGATAACGCCCAGCAAGGTGATTTCGAGAGCTTCCATGGTAAGGCTTCCTTGAGTAGTGGCGTAGTGCCGGTAAGCAGGAAGATATGTCCATTCTGATTACATGTCGATAATGGTGACTTGTACAGGTAAATGAATGGAACAGGTTCTGGCAAGGGACAGTGCCCGTCCTGCACAGGGGGTGAAGGCGTTTTGATATCGCAATGCGCAGCGCAGCCGCCGAATGCCGTGGCTTGCGCATGCTCAAGGCGCTGATGCCTATCACCGCCAAGGCGGGCATCGCATGTGCCTACTTACTTTACACATGCGCTGAACCTTGCTTCGCATATTGCCTGACACGTAGGATTCAGCGACACGTCAAACAGCTTGGCAGACATCGCAGGATCTTGGATGAAACGCACACAACGAATGGAACAAACCCGCTGGGACCTGGCCTTGCGCTACCAGCTGATTGAAACGGTGGTCTGGTGGGAGGGGCGGCTGACGACCAACCACTTGATGCAGAGCTTCGGTATCAGCCGGCAGCAGGCTTCCAAGGACATCAATACCTACATCACCGACTACGCGTCGGAGAACCTGGTCTACGACAAGCAGATAAAAGGCTACGTGCCTACCGAAGCGTTCAAGCCGCTGTTCATCGATGACAGCGCCAGTGCCTACCTGGATCTGCTCAACCAGAACAACGCGCGTGCGCCGCATATCGAAGGCCTGGCCTTGGCCTATGGGCACACTGAAGTGCTCAAGGTCCCTGACCGGTCGGTGCAGCCCGAAGTGCTGCGACCGTTGCTCAAGGCCTGCCGGGAGAAACGGCGCCTGGATATCGACTATGTCTCCTTCAATAGCCCGGAACTGGAGGGGCGTACCATCGCACCGCACACCCTGGTCTATACCGGGATGCGTTGGCATGTGCGGGCGTACTGCGAGAAAAATCGCAAGTACCGCGATTTCGTACTCAGCCGTTTCCGCGGTGTACCGCTGCTGCGCGATGAAGTCACCGAGAACGGCATGGAACACGATACGGAATGGAACTCGCAGATCGATGTGATCTTCAAACCGGACGAGCGCCTGACGCCCGCGCAACGGGCCATTATCGAAGTTGACTACGGCATGCACGAGGGTCGTCTCGTGGTGCCTAGCTCATTGGCGTTGGCCAAGTATGTCGTCCGCCGCTTCCACGTAAACCCCAGTGTTCATGACGCCAGGCCCGAGGCGCAGCAACTGGTGCTGGCCAATCGGGCGGAGCTCAAGCCGTGGCTGAGTCTGGACTGAGCGGCCGCTTTTTGACCTGAAGCAATCCCTTCGCCCAAATCGCCTCTATGCTGAACCCTTCAACTCAAGCTCACTCAGGTAAACAAGGAGGCATTCATGAAAGCTGCAGTTGTTGCCAAAGGGCGCCGCGTCGAGGTGGTGGAAAAGACACTGCGGCCGCTGGCGCACGGTGAAGCATTACTGAAGATGCAGTGCTGCGGCGTATGCCACACGGACTTGCATGTGAAAAACGGCGATTTCGGCGACAAGACCGGCGTGGTCCTGGGCCATGAAGGCATTGGCGTGGTGGTCGAGGTCGGACCAGGTGTGACTTCGCTCAAGCCGGGCGACCGGGCCAGCGTGGCCTGGTTCTACCAGGGCTGCGGGCACTGTGAATACTGCAACAGCGGCAATGAGACGCTGTGCCGCGAAGTGAAGAACTCCGGTTATACCGTTGACGGTGGCATGGCCGAGGCCTGCATCGTGGTGGCGGACTATGCGGTAAAAGTGCCGGACGGCCTCGATTCGGCAGCGGCCAGCAGCATCACCTGCGCCGGGGTGACCACTTACAAGGCCGTGAAATCGTCCAATATCCGCCCGGGGCAGTGGATTGCCATCTATGGCCTTGGCGGCCTGGGCAACCTCGCCCTGCAATACGCGAAAAACGTCTTCAATGCCCGGGTCATTGCGATTGATGTCAATGATGAACAGCTGGCGTTTGCCCGTGAGATGGGCGCCGACCTGGTGCTCAATCCTCGCAGCGAGGATGTGGCCAAGCTCGTTCAGGAAAAGACCGGCGGCGCCCACGCGGCCGTGGTGACGGCTGTATCGAAAAGCGCCTTCAACTCGGCGGTCGATGCCCTGCGAGCAGGTGGGCGGCTGGTTGCCGTAGGCTTGCCGTCTGAAGCCATGAGCCTGGACATCCCGCGCCTGGTGCTCGATGGTATCGAAGTGGTGGGGTCATTGGTCGGTACTCGGCAAGACCTGATCGAAGCCTTCGAGTTCGCCGCGCAAGGCAAGGTGGTGCCGAAGGTGACGCTGCGTCCGGTCGAAGACATCAACGACATTTTCGAAGAGATGCTGGAAGGGAAAATCAAGGGCCGCATGGTCATCAACTTCGAAGGCTGAGCAGCGAAGCCTGTACGATCTCTGTGGGAGCCGGCAAGCCGGCTCCCACAGAGAAATGAAACAAGTGCTTTCAATGCCTAGGTAGTCACAACCCGCCCGTCAACGGCCACTCGACGGCCAGGCGGATCTGGTTGCCATCCAGCTCCGCCTGCGCCGTGTTCCCCCGATGCAGGTTATGCCGCAGCGAGAAAGCCGTTCCCTTGGCCTTTCCGCTCTGCACCACATAGCGTGCCTCCAGGTCCCGCTCCCAGTGCTTGCCGCCCTGGCCATAACCTAGGTAGGCGTAGCCGCCACTGGGGTCGACATGGCTGCCATCGATATCGAACCCGCGCACATACAGCGCCGTCAGGTTCAAGCCGGGCACTCCGTAACCCCCCATGTTCAGGTCATAGCGCGCCTGCCATGACTTCTCGTTCGGTGCGTTGAAGTCGGACATCTGCACCGCGTTGGCAAGGTAGATGGCCCCACGGGTCACGTAGTCGAACGGGGTATCGCCGTGCACCTGCTGCCAACCGAGACTGACGCTGTGCGGCCCCTGGCTGTAGCGTGAGACCAAGCTCCAGGTGGTGTTGTCGATGCGTCCGGACAGGGCCTTGCCAGTGTCGGTAGTGCGGTACAGGTTCAGGTCCAGGCTCAGGCTGCGGCGGTCGTCCAGTGCGTGGGTCACGGTGCTGCCGAGGTAGTGCTGGTTCCAGGTGTCTTCATAGCGGGAGGTATACAGGCTGCCGGTGAATACGGCGCCAGGGTTCCATACCAGGCCGGCCAGGTCGAAGCTATTGCCCTGGCGGCCATCGGAGTAGTTGACCACGAAGCCCTGATCATGGCTTGAGGCGTTGCGGTCGGTGCTCTCGTTGAAGTGCCCCGCGACCAGCTTCAGCGTGTCGATTTCGTTGCTGGATAAGAAGAACCCGGTTGCCGTTTCCGGCAGCAGGCGGCTGTCGGATGAGCTGAACACCGGCGTCTTTACCCGCTGCTCCCCATAGGACAGCACGGTGTTGGACACGCGCACCTTTACCGCCGCGCCGCCCCGGCTGTACTCATTCTTCGGGTGGCCGTCATTGTCCACACCGAGCAGGCGCGCCTTGCCAGCCCGGCCACCACCGCTGTCGAGCTGTACGCCCAGGTAGGCATGGGCATCGACCCCCACGCCAACCAAGCCTCGGGTAAAACCGGACTGCAGCGTCCCCATCAAACCGTAGGCCCATTCTTCAGCCAGGCCATTGCGTTCGCTGCGCGGCTTGTAGGCATTGCGGGCGGCACTGTTGCGCCCGCCATGCTTGTAGTCACGCTGGTCGTACACGGTGCGGTTGAGCAAGCTCCAGCTGCTGTCTTCGAGCAGCCCACGGCTTTGCGATTGCGCAGATTCGGCCAGCGCGGAAAGGGGCAGTGAAGCGCTGGCGAGCAGCAGGGCTGTGGCGCGCAACGGCATGGGGCAGCTTCCTGGTTCAGGGGGCGCGAAAACGCAGGAAGCGCGCGCCGTCGAAGGGGTCGGTGAGGTAGTGGCCGTGCACGCCAAAGGTGCTCAGCAGGCGTTCGGGAGTGAGCACATCCAACGGCCTGCCCAGGGCAACCAGGCGGCCCTGGTCGAGCACTGCCACGCGGTCGCAGGTCAGCGCCTGGTTGAGGTCGTGCAGGGCCACCAGGGTGGTGACCGGCAACGCCTGGACGCGGTGCAGCAGGCTCAGCTGATGCTGGATATCGAGGTGGTTGGTCGGCTCATCGAGCAGCAACACCTGGGGCTGCTGGGCCAACGCGCGGGCGATGTGCACGCGTTGGCGTTCACCACCGGACAGCGAGCCCCAGAGACGTGTGCGCAGGTGCGTGGCATCGAGGTCGGCCAAGGCCTGCTCGACGATGGCGCGGTCCTCGCGGGAAAACGTTGCCAATGCCGACAACCACGGCGTGCGCCCCAGGGCCACGGCATCGAATACGCGAATGGCATCGAGGGTGTCGGCCTGCTGCTCGACCAGCGCCAGGGCCTGGGCGATACGCCGTCGAGGCAGGCGCGCGATGGGCTCGCCAAGCAAGTGGACGCTACCGCTGTGCGGCGTGCGCAGCCCGGCCAGGAGCTTGAGCAACGACGACTTGCCGGAGCCGTTGGGGCCGACGATACCGAGGGTTTCGCCTGGCACTACGCTCAGGTCGATGTCGCGCAGTACAAGGTTACCCGCCAACTGAAAGCTCAAGCCCTGACAGGCGAGAGGGGTGAGGTTCAGCGCTGTCATGGCCGTCATGGGCGCCCCCGGCGGCTGACCAGGATCAGCGCGAACACCGGTGCGCCGATCAGTGCAGTGACCACACCCACTGGAATCACCTGCCCAGGAATCAGTGTGCGCGACAGCACGTCAGCGGCTATCAGAAACAGCGCGCCGCCCAGTGCGCTGGCCGGCAACAGGCGGTTGTGGCCGGGGCCGAGCAACAGGCGCAAGGCGTGTGGAATGACCAGTCCGACGAAACCGATGGCGCCGACGATGGACACCATCACCGCCGTCACCAACGCCGCGCAGCAGATCAACAGCCACTGCGTGCGGCGCACGGCAACGCCCAGCGAGGCCGCCGAATCGGTGCCGAAGGTGAAGGCGTCCAAGGCGCGGCGCTGCCACAGGCACACCAGCAAGCCGACTAACGCTGCGGGCAGCGCTAGCCACACCGACGGCCAACGCACGCCGCTGAGGTTGCCCAGCAGCCAGAACAGAATGCCGCGCGCCTGTTCGGCGGTGGCCGACTTGGTGATGAGGAACGCGGTGAGGGCGTTGAACAGCTGCGAGCCGGCGATGCCCGCCAGGATCACCTGGGCGTTATGGCTGCTCGGGCCGGCCGCACGGGCCAGCAACAGCACCAGGGCGAAGGCCGTCAGCGCGCCGATGAAGGCACCGGCGGACAGGCTCAGGGCCGCACTGCCCAGGCCCAGCAGGCCGACCAGTACCGCACCGGTCGAGGCGCCTGCCGACAAGCCCAGCAGGTACGGCTCGGCCAGTGGATTGCGCAGCAGCGCCTGGAGGATCACCCCGCAGGTCGCCAACCCGGCGCCGCAGGCGGCGGCGACCAGGGTGCGGGTCAAGCGGTAGTTCCAGACGATGCCGGCGTCGATCGGGTCGACCGGGTAATCGGCTTGCCACAGGTGGTTGGCCAGCACCTGGCAGACCAGCCGCAGCGACAACTGGGTTTCGCCAATGGCCGTGCCGGCCAGCACGGCCACCAGCAGGGTCAGCAGGGCGAGGCCTGCGAGCAGGATGGCGAAACGGGGCTGCATGCTGGGCGATCTCCTATCGGACAGTTCACGGAAGGAACCCACGGACAGGCATCGCCGAGCCCCGCACGCAGCGGGGGCAGCACCAATGGCCAATCCCGGACACCCCGCCGGTTGGTGAATGTAGGCCGGCAGGTCTCCTGACTGGTGCGTCGTCGCCCGGCTCCGGCCTTCCCGGGTCGGTTGACCCAGTGGCATCGATGGAGCGGGCTCGGCACCTACAGTTGCGGGGGCAGTTCCGTTTGGCACGCCTTGGGCGGGCCTGGGATTCCCTGTTAGTTCCATGGTGGAAACCGGCGGGCGGCATGGTAGACCATCACGCCGCCAGGTGAAACGCTAAATCACAGGTACTTGAGCCAGGTGATATCGCGCCGGCGTGCCTTGAGCCGGGCAAATCCGCGCACCGGCAGGTACAGCGCCACGGCCAGCAGCACGGCGGTGAGCCACACCGCGACGATGCCGTCGAAGCCGAAGTAGTCGCCGTGGTTGCGCCCGAACAGGGCGACGCTGGCCAGGTACAGCAGCTTCAGCACGTACAGGTGCAGCAGGTAGAAGAACATCGGCGCCGCGCCAAACACTGCCAGGGCGCTGATCCAGCGGGCCTGCCCGGCGCGCTCGAAGGTACGCAGCAATAGCAGGCCGCAGCCCAGGGTCAGGGCCAGGAACAGCAGCGACGGTGGGTACTTGGTGATGTTGAAGAAACTCATCAGGGTCTGGGTCACGGTCGGGAAGCCGCTCCAGGGGGCTTCGCCGTAGCCGTTCTGGATGCGCAGCACCATGAAGCCGAGCAGGGCGATGACCCCGGCCAGCAGCAGGTGGTACTGGCGTTGTTGCGCATCGCTACCTCGGGCGAACCAGGGGCCGAGGCCATAGCCCAAGGCGATCACGCCGATCCATGGCAGCACCGGGTAGGAAGTGCGCAAACGCAGGTTTTCGGAGAGCTCCAGCCAGCCACGGTCATGCAGGATCGCCCAGGGCACGTGCAGGGCGGACTCGACGCCGAAGTGCAGGCCATCGAGCAGGTTGTGCCCGGCCATGATCACGGCCCCCACGGCCAACAGCGCCGGGCGCGGCAGCCACACCAGCAGGGACAGGGCGAGCATGCTGATGCCGATGGCCCAGATCACCTGCAGGTAGATGACGCTGGGCGGCAGCTGGAACGTCCAGGCGAAGTTGACCAGGGTGAACTCCAGCACCACCAGGAACAGCCCGCGCTTGAACAGGAAGGCCGAGACATCGCTGCGGCCCTGGTATTTTTCGCCGTACAGCCAGGCCGACAGGCCCGTGAGCAGGACGAACACCGGCGCGCACAGGTGGGCCAGGGTGCGGCTGGCGAACAGCGACGGGTCGGTGGCGTCGATGGCCATCGGGTCACTGACCTGGCGGTGCAGGAAGAAGGTTTCGCGCACATGGTCGAGGAGCATGAACAGGATCACCAGGCCGCGCAGGGCGTCGATGCTTTGCAGGCGCTGGGTGAGCTGGGTGGGAATGGCGGCGGCACTGGTCATGGAAGGGGTCGCAGGCAGGAATGGATGTCAAATGAAACGTTATCTTATAACTATTTTGTTCAGGCATGGAAGTTGTTCTTGAGCTGTTCATGCTGGCCTCTTCGCGGGACAAGCCCGCTCCCACAGGTACGCCACCGATTTCGAGATCAGTGTTGAACCTGTGGGAGCGGGCTTGCCCCGCGAAGAGGCCAGCTCAGTCACCTCAAATCAAAAGCGGTAATCCACCGTGGCAAAATACGACCGCGGCGCCCCCATCACCCACTGCGTGCCACTGAACGCCGAAGCCACATACTCCCGGTCGAACAGGTTGTTCACCTGCAACCCCAACCGCACATCCGGCAGCACCCGCCAGCCGATATTGGCATCGACCACGGTGTACCCCGGCGCACGCTGGGTGTTGGCAGTGTCGGCATAACGCTCGTCCACATAGCGCGCGCCCATACCCACTTCCACTTGCTGGCCGAAGCCCTTGCTCAGCCATAGGTTGGCGCTACGCCGCGGCACGTTGGTCGGGCGATTGCCAGCGCGGTCCTGGGGCACGCCGCCGACCATCTCGTCGAATTCGTCATACTTGGCGCGCACCACCGCGGCATTTGCCGAAACCTGCCACTGCTGCGGCAAACTCAGCTCCAGCGTCGCCTCCAGGCCATCGGACGTCTGTTGCCCAGCTTGTTGCGGTTCATGGGTGAATGGGTCATCCACCAGCAGCTTCTTCTTGACGATGTGGTAGGCCGCCAGCGTCCACTCGCCCCGACCTTCCCAGAACCGCTGCTTGAGGCCCAGCTCAGTCTGCTTGGCCTCGGTCAGGTCGTAGTGCATCTGGCTGGGGCTCAGGCTGACCAGGTTGTTCACCCCGTCCTCGCTAGTGGAGTACTGGCCATACAGCGACAGGTCGTCGGTGACCGCGAACACCAACCCTGCGCGCCAGTTGCCACCCTGCAGGCTACGGTCACTGCGGCTGCCGTCGGTGAGGTCGTCGCGGTCGATATGGTTCTGGTCGCGGCGCACGCCGGTCACCAGCGACAGGCGCTCGGTCAGCTGCAGGCGGTTCTCGGCGAACAGGGCGAAGGTGTGGGTGGTGGACAAGGTTTGCGGGCGCGTGGGCGAATCGCTGTGGAACCAAGCCGGCTCCGGCTGCCACGGGTCGATGTAGTCGCCGCCCACGTCGCTGTAGGGCGCGTTGCTGTCGACGTTGAAACGCACCTTGTTGTACTCGACACCGACCAGCGTCCTGCTGGTCAGGCCGAACAGCGAATGGTCGAAGGTGAAGGTCTGGCGGTCGCCGATCTGCTCCTGGTTGTGCTTGATCTCCAGGTAGCTCTGGCGCAGCAGCTGCTCGCGATCGACGTCCCAGTTGTAGTTCTCGGCGTTGCGCCAGTGGCGGCGGCTCTTGATGTAGTAGAGCTGATTACTGGCACTGACTTGGTCGTTGATGGTCCAGTCGGTGGTGAAGCGGGTCCACTCGTCGTGGTATCGCTGTACGTCATTCTGGATGTTGTAGTTCTTCTTGCGCAGGCTGCTGCGGTAATGGCCGTCGATCAGCGGCGTGCCGTAGTAGTTGGCAGGCTCGGCATCGCCTCGCTCATGGGCCAGGGTAAAACTCAGGTCGTCGCTGGCGTCGAAACGCAGCGCGGCGCTCAGGGCCAGGCTGCGCGAATCGGTGCGGTCGACCCAGCCGTTGCCGGCTTGCTGGTTCAGGGTGAGGCGGTAGCTCAAGCGCTCGCTGAGGCTGCCGCCGCTGTCCAGGCCCAGTTGCTGGCGGTCCCAGGAGCCGTAGCCCAGGCGCAGGTGGTTGTGGATTTCACCGGCGAAGGGCTTTTTCGGGATGACGTTGATCACCGCTCCGGTGGCGCCCTCGCCATACAGCACCGAGGCAGGGCCACGGATCACCTCGATGCGCTCGACCATCCACGGGTCGACCGGGAAGGTCTGGGTACCTGCGCCGGTGAACAGGTGCGCGCCGTCGAACAGGGTCATTACCGAGCCATGCCCGGTAAAGCCACGCGCCGACAGGCCGGTGCCGCCATCGCCCGGGTTGCCGATGAAGGTGATGCCCGGCGAGCGGGTTACTGCGTCCTGCACGGTGAGGTTGTTGCGCTGCTGAATCTGCTCGTCGGTAATGCTACTGGTGCTGGCCGGGGTTTCCAGGGCGCTCAAATTCAGGCGCGAACCCGCCTCGGTCGGCGTGGCAAGGTCGACATGCTGCTGATCGTGGGTATCGGTAATGGCCGTGGCGGGCAGTGCCAGCACCTGGCTGTCGTGCTCGTCGGCCAAGGCCGGGAAGGAGACGGCCAGGCAGGCCGCCAGAGGGTGAAACTTGAAGAAACGGGACATGTCTTTCCACTACTGCAGGAATGAATGGATCCCGGTGGAAAACACGCAAAGGCGAACCGCGCACGCAGGCCGCGCACGCGGATACCGGCCTGCGCCCGCCCACCGCGGGTTGCCAAGTGAAGCTTCAGGCCGGTCTCCGGGCTTACGAGGGGCATGACGCCTTCACCTTCCCATGCAGGCGCACAGTGGTGTGTCGAAGGCGTCGCTCGTTTACCGTTGCGGGGGCAGCGCCGGACTTGTCGTGGACCACGACGCACCGGCTTCCCGTTTCACCCTGCGCGCGGCGGCGCAGGACACCTGAAACTGGCGCGCATCTGACCATTGGTCGGGACGCGCGTCAATCCTTACCTGCGGCTGACGGTCAGTGGGCACCCGCCGCCTTGCTCAAATCACGCTCCGCCCACTCGGTGTAGATGCAGGCATCGGCCACCGCCCAACGCACTTTCACCGTGTCGCCCGGTTGCATCGGCATGCCGGCGGCGGACAGCGCTTTCACGGTCAGTTCGGTGCCGCCTGGCGTCATCACATGACAGGTCTGGCTTTCGCCGAGGAACAACACTTCGCCGACCTTGGCAATCACCTCGTTCCAGCCCGCAGGCAACGGTTCACGCGCGGCCTGGTCGACGCTCAGGGCCAGGGCTTTTTCCGGGCGCACCATGATGAGTGCTTCCTGCCCGACTGCCAGGCCAGGTGTCAGGCGTATGGCCACCGATTGCCCTTCGAAGCTGCCGGCACCGTGACTGCTGGCCTTGATCCGCAGGAAGTTCGAGTTGCCCAGGAACGAGGCGACGAAGGCATTGGGCGGGTTCTGGTAGAGGTCATAGCCGGTGCCCAGGCCGACGATCTTGCCGTGGCTGAAGATGGCGATGCGCTGGGACAGGCGCATGGCTTCTTCCTGGTCGTGGGTGACGTAGACGATGGTGATGCCCAGGCGCCGGTGCAGCTGGCGCAACTCGTCCTGCAGGTCTTCGCGCAGCTTCTTGTCCAGCGCGCCGAGCGGTTCGTCCATCAGCAGGATGCGTGGCTCGTACACCAGCGCGCGGGCGATCGCCACGCGCTGCTGCTGGCCGCCGGACATCTGCGACGGCTTGCGGTGGGCGAATTTCTCCAGCTGCACCAGCTTGAGCATGGCGTCGACCCGCTTGTTGATCTCGGCGGCGCCGAGCTTGCGGATGGCCAGCGGGAAGGCGATGTTGTCGCGCACGTTCAGGTGCGGGAACAGCGAGTAGCGCTGGAACACCATGCCGATGTCACGTTTGTGCGGCGGCACGTTCACCAGCGACTGGCCCTCGACCAGGATCTCGCCGCTGCTGGGCGTTTCGAAACCGGCCAGCATCGACAGGGTGGTGGACTTGCCCGAACCGCTGGAGCCGAGGAAGGTGAGGAACTCGCCGTCCTGGATTTCGAGGTCCAGGTTGTCCACGGCGGTGAAGTCGCCGTAGTGCTTGTTCAGGCCGCGCAGGCTGACCAGGGTCTTGTTGTGCGCGTTGTCTTTGATCACTGCACTCATTGTTGTTGTCTCCGGGCACTCAGGCGTTGACTTCGGTGCGCCGGCGCAAGGCGGCGGCAATAACCATGACCATCAGCGACAGGCCGATCAGCAGCGTCGAAGCGACGGCGATCACCGGGCTCAGGTCCTGGCGCAGGGTGGTCCACATTTTCACCGGCAGGGTCTGCAGATCGGGGCTGGCCATCATCACGCTGAGCACCACCTCGTCCCACGAGACCAGGAAGGCGAACAGGCCGCCGGCGATCATCCCCGGGCGAATCGCCGGGAAGGTCACCTTGAAGATCGCCTGCAGGCGCGACGCCCCACAGATCACCGCGGCATCCTCGATCGACTGATCGAACAGCTTCAGCGAGTTGATGATCGAGATGATGGTGAAGGGCAGGGCGACGATTACGTGGCTGACCACGAAGGCGAACAGCGTGCCGGTGTAGCCCAGCTTGAGGAACAGCGCATACACCGCCACCGCGATGATCACCAGCGGCACGATCATCGGCATGGTGAACAGGCCGTAGAGCATCTCACGGCCGGGGAAGCGGCCGCGTACCAGCGCGAACGCGGTGGGCAGGCCCAGCAGCACGGCGAACACGGTGGTCAGTACGGCGACCTTGAGGCTGGCCAGGGCAGCGTCCATCCACTCCGGGTTGGCGAAGAACTGGGTGTACCACTTGAAGGTCCAGCCCGGTGGCGGGAACACCAGCCACTGGGACGAGCCGAACGACAGCAGCACGATGAACACCACCGGCAGCAGCAGGAACGCGGCGATGACCCCGGTGGTCAGGTACAGGCCCGTGCGCAGTGGGCGGCCCATGGCATTGGGTGACAGAAGCATGGCGGATTACCTCGCGTTGCCGACCGGGGATTCCGGCTGCAGCTTCAGGTACAGGTAGAAGAGCACCAGGGTGATCACCACCAGCAGTGCGGCGGCGGCGCTGGCCAGGCCCCAGTTGAGGAACGACTGCACCTGCTGGATGATGAATTCGGGCAGCATCATGTTCTGCGCACCGCCGAGCAGGGCCGGGGTGACGTAGTAACCGAGCGACATCACGAACACCATCAGCGCACCGGAGAACAGCCCCGAGCGGCACAACGGCAGGAACACCTTCCAGAAGTTGGTCCAGGGGCTGGCGCCGCAGATCGAGCCGGCCTGCAGCACCATCGGGTCGATGGCATGCATGGTCGCCTGCAGCGGCAGCACGATGAACGGGATCATGATGTAGCTCATGCCGATCACCACACCGGTCAGGTTGTGCACCATCTCCAGCGGGGTATCGATGATGCCCAGGGCCATCAACACCTTGTTGATCACCCCCGAGCTCTGCAGCAGCACCAGCCACGAGTAGGTGCGCGCCAACAGGCTAGTCCACATCGACAGCAGCACGATGTTCAGCAGCCAGCGGCCCCAGCCCTTGGGCACCAGGGTGATCGCCCAGGCCAGCGGGAAGCCCAGCAGCACGCTGATCAGGGTGACCACGCCGGCCACCGAGAAGGTGTTGAACAGCACCCGCGCATAGGCCGAGTTGGCGAACAGCTGCTCGTAGTTGCCCAGCCCCGGCACCGGTTCCAGCACGCCGCGCAGCAGCAGGCCGATCAGCGGGGCGAAGAAGAACAGACCAAGGAACAGCAGGGCGGGCAGCAGGTTGCGGCTGCCTTTCCAACGGCGGTTCAGCGGTTCGCGGCGAGGGGCCGCTCCCGGGGCGCCGGCGCCCGTGGGGGCACCTTGCGCGTTGTGCAGGGCGTTGATGGCGACTTTCATTTCACCAGCCACTCATTCCAGCGCGCGGCGATGGCCTGGCCGTTCTTCGCCCAGTAGGCGAAGTCCAGGGTGACCTGGTCCTGGGCGTAGGCGGTCGGCAGGTTTTGCGCGAGGTCTTTGTCGAGCTTGGTTACGCTGTCGATGTTCACCGGGGCGTAGGCGGTCTTGTTGGCGAACTCGGCCTGGCCCTCGGCGCTGCTGGCATTGGCCAGGAACTTCATGGCCGCGTCCTTGTTCTTGGCGCCTTTGGGGATGACCAGGAAATCGGCCATGACCAGGTTCTGCTTCCAGCTCACGCCCACCGGTGCGCCGTCTTGCTGCAGGGCGTAGACGCGGCCGTTCCAGAACTGGCCGAGCGAGGCTTCACCGGAGGCCAGCAGCTGCTGCGACTGGGCGCCGCCGCCCCACCAGACGATGTCTTTCTTGATGGTGTCGAGCTTCTTGAAGGCGCGGTCCAGGTCCAGCGGATAGAGCTTGTCGGCAGGGACGCCATCAGCCAGCAGGGCCAGTTCCAGCACGCCGGGGCTTGGCCACTTGTACAGGGCGCGCTTGCCGGGGTAGGTCTTGGTGTCGAACAGCGCGGTCCAGTCCACCGGCTTGTTGGCGCCGAGCTTGCCTTCGTTGTAGCCGAGCACGAAGGAGAAGAAGAACGAACCGACGCCATGGTCGGAGACGAAACGCGGGTCGATCTTGTCGCGTTGGATGGTGTTGAAGTCCAGGGGCTCGAGCAGGCCTTCGCTGGCGGCGCGCAAGGCAAAGTCGGCTTCGACGTCGACCACGTCCCACTGCACGTTGCCGCTCTCGACCATGGCCTTGAGCTTGCCGTAGTCGGTTGGGCCGTCCTGCACCACCTTGATGTCGGTCGCCTTGCTGAAGGGTACGGCCCATGCTTCTTTCTGGGCGTCCTGGGTGGTCCCGCCCCAGCTGACGAAGTTGAGGCTGTCGGCGGCCTGGGTGGCCTGACAAGCCAGGGTCAGCAGGCTGGCGGACAGCACTGCGGTTACACGTTTGCTCAACAGCATGGTTACGCCCTCGTTGCTTTTGTTATTCGAGGCGGGGCTGGGTGTGCGCCCGCCAACAGTATTCGGGGAGCAGCTCTGACAATGTGTGGTGGCCGTTTTTTGAGTCTAGGCGGCGGCCTGAGAATTCAAGGTCTACGGGATATCATATTATGGTATTCCAAACTTTTCGCAAGAGGGGGAGGCGACCGGCCATCACTCCGTGGGCTTTGGGCTTGCGCAGTCCCCTGTGGGAGCATCTCTTTTGCTTGTGGGAGCGGGCTTGCCCCGCGAACACCGGCGAAGCCGGTGCCATCCACCGCGCTGCCTGTTTCGCGGGACAAGCCCGCTCCCACAAGATCCCCGCCTATTCAGGTAGCCAAGGACGGCTCGAACGGAATGCTCTGCACCACCTCCAGCTCATACCCCGCCAGCCCCGCATACTTGAGCGGCGGCCCCAAGTGGCGCAGCTTGCCCACGCCCAGGTCCTGCAGAATCTGCGCGCCAGTCCCGACCTCCGAATACACCTTCGACTGCCCACGCTGGTACGGCCGCACGGGCTGGGTCAGTTGCGGCACCCGCTCCAGCAGTGCCTGCGAGGACTCGTGGTTGGCCAGGATCACCACCACCCCAACGCCTTCCTCGGCCACCTTCTGCAGCGCCGCCCACAACGTCCAGTTGGCCGGCCCTGCGTACTCGGCCCCGACCAGGTCGCGCAGCGGGTCGATCACATGCACGCGCACCAGCGTCGGCTGCTCGCGGCGGATATCGCCCATCACCATGGCCATGTGCACACCGCCTTCGATGCGATCCTCGTAGGTGACCAGGCGGAAGGTGCCATGCACGGTCGGCAGTTCGCGCTCGCCGATGCGCTTGATGGTCTGCTCGGTGCTCAGGCGGTAGTGGATCAGGTCGGCGATGGTGCCGATCTTGATGCCATGTTGGGCGGCGAATACTTCAAGGTCGGGGCGGCGGGCCATGGTGCCGTCGTCGTTGAGCACCTCGACGATCACCGAAGCCGGGGTAAAGCCGGCCAGGCGGGCCAGGTCGCAACCGGCCTCGGTGTGGCCGGCGCGGGTCAGCACGCCGCCTTCGCGGGCGCGCAGGGGGAAGATGTGGCCGGGCTGCACCAGGTCTTCGGGGCGGGCATCGGCGGCCATCGCCGCGGCCACGGTGCGCGCCCGGTCGGCGGCGGAGATACCGGTGGTGACGCCGCTGGCGGCTTCGATCGACACGGTGAAGGCGGTGCTGAACACGCTGCCGTTCGCCGGGACCATCTGCTCAAGGCCCAAGCGCTGGCAGTGTTCGTCGGTCAGCGTCAGGCAGATCAGCCCACGCGCTTGGCGGGCCATGAAGTTGATGGCCTGGGCGTCACAGCACTCGGCGGCGATCAGCAGGTCGCCTTCGTTTTCCCGGTCTTCGTCGTCCACCAGCAGCACCATCTTGCCTTGCCGGTAGTCCTCGAGGAGTTCTTCGATGGTGTTGAAAGCCATGCTGCACGCTCACTGTGATGGGGGTGGTTTTATGGTATACCATCATACACAAATAGTTTTGCAACAGGAGAGCAGCGGATGAAAGCCTATTGGATCGCCCATGTGGACGTGACCGACCCTGAGCAGTACCAGCAGTACACCCAGCGCGCGCCGGCGGCGTTTGCGGCATTTGGCGGCCGGTTTCTGGCCCGGGGCGGGCGTAGCGAGGCGATGGAAGGGCGGCAGACGCCGCAGCGCAGCGTGGTGATCGAGTTCGATTCGTATGAGCAGGCGGTGGCCTGTTATCGGTCCGAGCTGTATCAGGAAGCCTGCAGCCACCGGCAAGGGGTGGCGAAGGCTGAGGTGATCATTGTGGAAGGGTTCGAGTCTTGAGCCGTGCTTGATGGCCCTATCGCTGGCAAGCCAGCTCCCACAGATACTCCGCCGTTCTTGAAACCGGTGGTGTACCTGTGGGAGCCGGCTTGCCGGCGATAGGGCCAGCTCAGGCTATGCTTGCCCCATGAGCACACCTCCACCTCTACGCCAACCGTGCCCCCCTGGCGCCTGCGACTGCGGCCGAGAAAACCTGGCCGAGAGCCCGCCAGCGGCCCAGCGCATCCTGCTGCTTACCCGGCAGGAAGAAAAACGCCTGGTCGAACGCCTTGAGAATTTGAAGGATCTGGAAGACCTGCAGCGCCTGCAGGTGCGGATGTTCGAGAACCTTGGCATTCGCGTGCGCATTGCTCCGGGGTTCAACGAAGTGCGGACCATGCGCGGGATCGTCATCGAGCTCGATGCCCAGCCTGGGTTGTGCCGCAAGACCCGTCAATCGATTCCGGCGGCGATTCGGCGAGGGTTGGAACGCAATCCTGAGGTCGCGTTTCGGTTGCTGGATGCGCATGACTTGCTACGGGATGCGTGAGGGCTGGCGGGTGTTCGGCGGGCTTTTTGGGGTGGGGCGGAAATCGAGCGCCGCCCGCGCGGCGCATCGCGGATGAATCCGCTCCTACATTTGTTGCAACGCGCCTTTGTCTGATAGGCCATGGTTGCCTGCCTTGGTGGTACGACGCGATTTTTGTGGTTGGCGCGTGGCACGCCTCGAATTTTGGGCGGGCGCCAATGGTGGACAATCATGGCCTGACAGACCGTGGCACGTTGCAACAAATGTAGGAGCGGATTCATCCGCGATGCGCCGCGCGGGCGGCGCTTGATCTCAACCCCACCGCAAGACTCAAATCGAGCCCCTAATTTTTCCGAATCTTCCTACGTCTACCTGAGAGCCCTCCCACGCCAAGCGCGTACCGGCATCCCTCACTCAAGGAGACAGGCAATGACTTCCGTATTCGACCGCGACGATATCCAGTTCCAGGTAGTGGTCAACCACGAAGAGCAGTATTCCATCTGGCCCGACTACAAGGCGATTCCCAACGGCTGGCGCGCCGTGGGCAAGAAAGGCCTGAAGCAGGACTGCCTGGCCTACATCGACGAAGTCTGGACCGACATGCGCCCTCTGAGCCTGCGCCAGAAGATGGCCGAAGTCGCCGCCCAGTGACCCCCCTCAACCTGCTGTGCCTGCCGTATTCCGGTGCCAGTGCGATGGTCTACAGCCGCTGGCGGCGCAAGCTGCCGGCCTGGCTGCAGGTGCACCCGGTCGAGCTGCCCGGGCGCGGTGCGCGCATGGCCGAGCCGTTGCACACCGACCTGCAGGCCCTGGCCCGGCAACTGGCCGCCGAACAACGCCTGGCCACCGCCGCGCCCTATGCGCTGCTCGGCCACAGCCTGGGCGCGCTGCTGGCTTTCGAGCTGGCCCACGAGCTGCGCGCGTTGGGATGCCCGGAGCCGGTGGCGCTGTTCGCCTGCGGGACGGCGGCGCCAACCCGGCGTGAGGGCTATGACGGAAAGGACTGGCGCGAACCGAAGAGCGATGACGCGCTGAAAAGCGAGTTGCGCGCGCTCAATGGCACGCCGGAAGAAGTGCTGGCCAACGACGAACTGATGAGCCTGACCCTGCCCATCCTGCGCGCCGACTTCCTGCTCTGTGGCCGTTATGCCTATCGTCAGCGGCCCGCGTTGTCCTGCCCGCTGTATGTGCTGGGAGCAGATGCTGACCGCGCCAGTGAGGCGCAACTGTTGGCCTGGAGGCAGGAAAGCTGCGGCCATTTCTCGTTGGAAATGTTCCCCGGTGGCCATTTCTTCATTCATGAGCAGGAAGACGCAATCCTTGAGACATTGACCTTGCGCTTGCAATCCGCCCTTCAAGCAGCACCTCAGGTGTCTGTCATCTGACCAGGATTGCAGCGACATACGTGTGCTCGCCACACCGACTTAATGGCACCTCACTTGATCATGGCGAGGTACCTTCATGACGCTGCATCGCGCTGTTTCCCACCTTGGCTTGTTGAATGCTTCCTTGCCCCTGCCTGTTTGTTCCCCCAAAGGCTGTCGACTGCTGGCCATGGGTAACGTGCTGTATTGCTTCTACTTGGGTGACGGCAATGAGGTGATGATGACCTCAAGGCTCGCGACGGGTGCCTGGAGCGTCCCGGTCGATCTGAAGTTCCCGAGTCTTTCGGGATTGCCAGCAGTCTATGGCTACAACGGCCGCATTCATGTATTCACCAGTGCCGAAGCCAATAACCCGATCACCCGTACCAACGGGTCGAAAGTACTGCACTGGCAATCGGGCGAGGACATTCGGATTCATTTGAACCTGAGCATGAATGTCTTTGGCTCCCCATCCGTAGCCGAGCTCAATGGCAAATTGTATGTTTTCTGGCGAGAGCCTGGGTACGGCGAGTTACGGTGGGGCAACTCGACGACAGGAATTGACTGGCTCCGTCAGGGGCATGTGCATCCGGAGGGGCAGAGCAGACTGGCACGCTCGCTCTGGGACCCAGTCGTTTGTACCTACCAGCGGCTCCTGCATGTTTTCTACCAGAGTGAACAGGGCCTGTCGTTGATCAGGTTCGACGGTGACAGCGGCTGGAGCCGTGGGCAACTTTTGGTCGACAAACCCTACCACTGCATGCCTGCCGTGTTTGTGCATGATGGCCTGCTGACGCTGGCATACGCCAACCTGCAATCCGCTGATCAAACCCTGTCGGTGACCGCGCCAACCGAGCAAAGCATGGGCGATCTGCACGACGGAGACGTCGAGGGCACGCTAGACCTCTATCGTTATGACGGCAATGTGTTGGGCCGGGTCGACCGGAGTATTGGCATGGTGGTCAAAGGCGTCCCCGCTGCGGCAGTGGTGGATGGCGAACTGAACCTCATCTTCCCATCGGTCTGAGTCGATCACGCCTTTGAAAGCAGGAGTGGGTCATGCCAGTCAATATTCGCATTCGAGGGGGCGCCGGGCTTTTGCTGCGCTCGCTCAGCGACACCGAATTCAATGCCGAACTTGAGCGCCTTTTTCGTGAGTTGTTTCAACTGCTGACCACAGCCCCGGCCGATGCGCCTCATTCGGCGGCCTATGTCAGCTATCACATCTCCAGCGAGTTCATGCGCAGCAGCAACTGGGGTGAACAGGCAGATGCAGCACAACGCCTGACGACACTGTTGCAGCGCCTGTACAACGAGCCGGGCATCATCGCCGGACTTCAGGCGGCACGTCGTGAGCAGAGCCTGGCGGTGTTGCTGCGGGTGTACAACATTCATCAGGCATTGATCATGTCCGGGCTGCACAGCGACCATGGGCCGCAGAGGCTTGATTCCAGCGATGCATTGCGCCTGTTGCGGATTGCAGTCACCGCTGCCTGGGGGCCTTGGCGTGCGAGCATCGAACTGCGGGGAAGCATTACCCGTTACCACCGGACACGGCTGCACGACCCAGGCACCGGTGTGCAGGCGATAATCGGCTGGCAGCGCGGAACAAACCCGCCTGTTCAATTGCGTGCGGCAACCTTCAACATGCAAGGCACCTCGGCAACGCAGACCGACAAGTTCCGCGCTCATTTGCTACATCGTATTCGCCAGCACCATGTGATCGCGCTGCAGGAAGCGGGCGAGCCGCCAACCTCTGCCCGGCATGAGGCACAGCTCAGCGTCAGTGACCAGTTTGGTGGTGCGCATGAAGTCAATCGCTGGCGCTGGGAAGTCGGGACCTCCGGTCGCCCGGAGAACTACATGCTGTATTACCTGGAAGTCGGCAGGCAACGCGTGCGCGTGGCGATGATGGTGAACAGCGATGTGAGCGTGACGGGCGTGACGGTAATCGCCGACGGCGCCCAGTCACCCTCGGGGCTGCTGTCGCCAAGGCCGGTGCTGGGGCTGCGCATTCGCTTGCCAGGGCTGCGTACCGATATGACCGCCTACAGTTTCCATGCCATTTCTGGCGGTGGCCCGAACAGCCCGAGAGTGCTGCGTGAAGTGGTCTGGCACACGGATACACCTTTCATCTTGCTGGGCGACTTCAACCGTGACCCTCGTGAGCCAACACCTGAGCATCCAGACAGCAGGAACTGGATCGCTCCACAGGGTATTGCCGAGCTGGTGCTTGCCCAGGGCCCAACCCACCCGAGCAACCGACCGGTGTCCATGCTCAACTATTCGCTTACCTCTGACCTGGCGCAGGTACCTGAGCCTGGACAAGTGCTGGATCTGATGGACTCGGACCATCGCATGGTGTCATTCAACTTCATGCTCTGTGACTGATTGACGGCGTGCCCTGCCTGCGAGAGCCTTAGGCTTTTCAGGCAGGGTAGAGCATGTTGATCGATTACCAGAAGGCCGCGCTGCTGGCCGTCGACATTCAGGAAAAACTCATCGGCGCCATGAGCGACCCCGAAGGCACCCGTGCACGCGCACGCTGGTTGCTGGCGGCTTGCGCCGACCTGGAATTGCCGACAGTGATTTCCGAACAGTACCCCAAAGGCCTGGGGCACACGCTGCCTGAGCTGCTCGCGGTTGCTCCGAGCGCCAAGGTGGTGGAGAAAACCCATTTTTCCTGCGTGACTGCCCAGTGCCTGCCCGACAGCCTGCTGGCGCGCGAGCAGGTGGTCGTCTGCGGCATGGAAACCCATGTCTGTGTATTGCAAACCGTGCTCGGCCTGCTGGGCCTGGGCAAGCAGGTTTTCGTGGTCGAGGACGCTTGCGACAGCCGCACCCCGGCCAACAAGGCTGCAGGGCTGGCGCGCATGGCCCAGGCGGGCGCGCAGTTGGTGACCCGTGAAATGGTCCTGTTCGAACTGCTGGGCAATGCCAGCCATCCCCAGTTCCGCCACATCAGCAAGACCTACCTGGTCGGTGAGCAGCCCTGAACGCTCGGCTCCTCACCGCGGGCCTGACGGTCCTGGCGCTGCTGCAAGGTTGTGTCGGGCGGCGCGAAGAAGAAGTCGAAGCCGACCCTGCGAAAGTGCAGGCCCAGCTGTTGCGCCTGCTGCCGGCCCAGGCCAAGGACCGCGAAGGCTGGGCCAGGGATATCCAGCAGGCGTTCGAGGCCCAGCGCATCGCACCGAGCAAGCGCAACCTGTGTGCGGTGCTGGCGGTCACCGAGCAGGAGTCGACCTTCAACGCCGACCCGCAGGTGCCCAACCTGGGCCGCATCGCCCGCGCGGAAATCGACCGCCGTGCCGCAGGGATGCATGTGCCGCGCCTGCTGGTCGACGGTGCGTTGAACACCCCTTCAGGCAACGGCCAGACCTACCAACAGCGCTTGCTCGCGGTACGCAGCGAGAAACAGCTGAGCGCGCTCTACGACGAAGTCACCGCCCGCTTGCCGCTGGGCAAGACCTTGCTCGGTGGGCTCAACCCGGTGCACACGGGCGGGCCGATGCAAGTCAGCGTCGAGTTCGCCGAGCAACACGCCAAAGACTATCCCTACACCTATGAAGGCACGATTCGCCAGGAAGTGTTCACTCGCCGAGGTGGCATGTACTTCGGCATCGCTCACTTGTTGGGTTACCCCGCCTCTTATGAGCGTCAGCTCTACCGCTTCGCCGATTTCAATGCTGGCTGGTATGCCAGCCGCAACGCCGCGTTTCAGGCGGCGTTGAGCAAGGCGACGGGGATCAAGCTGGCGCTCGATGGCGACCTGATCGCGCCGGGCTCGATCATGCCCGGCAGCACCGAGCAGGCGGCGCGCAAGCTGGGGGTGAAGCTGGGGCTGCGCAATACGCAGATCCGCAACCAGCTGGAGCTGGGTGACCGCCTGGCGTTCGAGGACAGCAAGCTGTACAGCGGGGTGTTCGCCTTGGCCGATGCGGCCGCGGGCAAACCGGTGCCGCGGGCGGTGTTGCCGGGGATCGAGCTGAAGAGCCCGAAGATTACTCGCAAGCTGACTACCGCGTGGTTTGCTGGGCGGGTGGATGAGCGTTATCAGCGCTGCATGAAGCGCTAGCAGTCTGTACAGGCCCTTTCGCGGGACAAGCCCGCTCCCACAGGTACACCACTGCTCTCAAGGGCTGTGGGGTCCCTGTGGGAGCGGGCTTGTCCCGCGAAAGGGCCGGTGAAGGCGGCATCAACCCTCGCTCAATGCCCCAACCACTTGATCGACACTGGCCTTGAGCCCGGTCACGGCATCCTCCGGATCACTCTCCACCACCAGCAGCTTCGCCCCGCTGGCCTTGATCACCTCGGCCACCGCCGCCTCCGGCTGCCGATGGTCCAGCACCAGCGCCACATCCTGCTCCTTCAGGTTGTCGCCCAACGCCTTGAGCGCGGCCTCATCCCACTTGCCATCGGCCGGCAACGGCTGTTCCACCACATCCAGGTTCAGGCCGCTGGCCAGGTATCCCAGACGCTCGGACAAGCTCACCACAGACAGGTTATCGACCTGTGCCAACTGCGTCTGGCTGTCGGCCGTCAGCGCCAGCAACTGACGCTTGAGCCCCGCCAGGTTGCCCTGGATTTTGACCTTTTCGGCCGGCGCCAGGCGCTCCAGGTCGTTGGCCAGCACATCGGCCATGCGCCCCAGGTTGGTCGGATTCAGCCAAGGGTACGCACTGTAGGCATCGTCGCCGGTCACCGCGATGCCCGGTAACGCACCGTCCACCGGGCGCGCGGCGTCAATCTCGACGATGCGGATGTTGCTGCGCCTGGCCATCGGGTAAAGCGGGTCATCGCGCCAGATCGAACGCACGCCGATCACCGCGTCGGCCTGCTGCGCGGCCTTGGCCAGGCTGGCGCCACCACGGCTGCTGAAGTACGCAGGCTGGCGGCTGGCCGGCAGGTTGGCCGGGGCGGCGCGGGTGAGCGCTACCGACGTACCGGCGAGCAAGGCCGTGGCCAGGCTGTGAGTGACGGGCAGGGTGGTCAGCACTTGCGTGGCAGCGGCCAGCGAGGGCAGGCCGGCCAAGGCCAGGGCCAGGGTCAGTCGTTTCAGGTTCATGCCGGGTTTCCTTGCAGGCGTGGAACGAGGGCGCGCGCCAGGGCGGCGAGGGCGAAGCAGATACCCGCAACCAGAATGATCGCGGCGCCGGACGGCACCGGCAGGTCGAACATGATCGGCAGCAGAATGCCCAGCAGCGTGCTCAGGGTGGCGATCAGCACCGAGATGAAGAAAAAGCCCTTGAGCGACTGGCTGACCAGCCGTGCAGCCGCCGCTGGAATCACCAGCAAGGCTCCGACCAGAATCGCCCCGATCACCTTCACCGAGGCCACGGTGACCAGGGTCACCAGCACCACGAACAGGTAGTCCAGGGTCTTCACCGCCACGCCGCGCACCGCCGCCAGCTGCGGGTTGAAGCTGGCCAGCACGATGCGGTTGTACAGCGGCAGGGACAGCGCGAGCACCAGCACCGCGACGATGCCCAGTACTACCAGGTCCTGGGCACTGACGGTCAGTACCGAGCCGAACAGCACGTTCTCGAGGATGTGCACGTTGATCTTGCCGGCCAGCATCAGCAGCAGGCTGGCGCCCAGGGCCAGGGACACTGAAAGGAACACGCCGATCAGCGTATCGGGCGACAGTCCGGTGCGGTTACGCAGGAAGTTGAGCAGGATGCCGAACAGCAGGCAGTAGCCGAACAGGCTGCCGTAAGGGCCGGTGTAGGGTTCGCCGAGCAGGATGCCGATGGCAACGCCCGTCAGCGCGGCATGGCCGACGGCTTCGGAGAAGAAGGCAAAACGCTTGACCACCACCAGGGTACCCAGGCCGCCCAGCACCGGGCCGATCATCAGCCCGGCCAGCAGCGCGTTGATCACGAAACCGTAGGCCAGCGCCTCCGGCAGGTAGCCAGCGCCGGCCCATTCCTGGACCAGTTGGCGGAATGCTTCATAACTCATGAGGCGAGGCTCTCGCTGCGCGGGTGAACGGAGAACAGGCCGAGCAGGCGCTCGGGCGTCAGGGCCTGGGCGGGTGGGGCATCGAACAGCACCCGGCGGTTCAGCCCTGTGACCCGGTCGGCCAGGCGCAATACCGCTTCCAGGTCATGCTCGATCCACAACACGGTGGTGCCGGCCTGGCGCCAGCCATTGAGCAGCTGTTCGAACACTTGAATCCCGGCTTCGTCGAGCGCCGACATCGGCTCGTCGAGTACCAGCAATTGCGGCTCCGGGATCAAACCTTGGGCCAGCAGCACGCGCTGGCGCTCGCCGCCAGACAGTGCACCCATGCGCCGTTTGCGTTTGTCGAGCATGCCCACCCGCGCCAACGCTGCGTCGACGGCCGGCCGCACGTGGCGCGACAGGCCGAGGAAACCCGGACGGCGTTGGCACATGGCGGCCATGAAGTCGTCCACAGTCATCGGCAGGCCACGGTCGAACTCCAGCGCCTGGGGCACGTAGCCGACCACCTGGTGCTCGCCGGGCCAGTGCAGGGTCAGTTGGCCCTGGTGTGGCATCTGCCCGAGCAGGGTCTTGATCAGCGAACTCTTGCCCCCGCCATTGGGCCCGACGATGGCATGCACGCTGCCAGTGGCGACGCTGAAACTGACCTGCTCGAGGATGCGCGTGCGGCCCAGGGTCAGGTCGATGCCGGCGAAGTCGATGCGCGGGCCGCTGGACGTGACAAGGTTGGCGGCGGCGGTCATGCGCGGTTCTCCTGGATGGCGCGCACCACCGTGTCGAGGTTGCGCTTCATCTCCACTTCGTACTTTTCCTTGGTGTATTCGCCATAGGAAATGTGCGTCAGCGGGTACAGGCGCACGCCGGATTCGCGCTGGATGGTCTCGACGTAGGCCGACGGGAAATCCATCTCCGAGAAGATCACCTTGACGTCCAGCGCCTTGAGTTGGTCGATGGTCTTTTTCAGCTGTGCCGGGCTCGGCTCGATCCCGTGGGCCGGCTCGACCACTGCGGTCACTTCCAGGCCGAAGTCACGCACCAGGTAGTCGTAGGCGGCATGGATGGTGGCCACGCGAAAGGTGGCATCCGGGGCTTCGGTGACCTTGGCCAGCGCCTCGGCGCGCAGCGCGCGCAGGCGCTTGGCATAGGCGCGGGCATTTTGCGTGTAGAACTTGGCGTTGTCCGGGTCGAGCTTGCCCAGCTCGCGGGCGATGTTGTTGACTTGGGCGATGGTGGTGCTGATCGACAGGAAGGTGTGCGGGTTGACCACCTTGCCGGCGCCGCGGGCAGCGATGCCGGTGGCCGCCAGCAGCGGCACGTTCTGGTTGGCCTCGATGGTCTTGATGTCGGGTTTTTCGCTGGCGGCGATCAT
The DNA here is from genome assembly GCF_044749525.1 of Pseudomonas sp. NPDC089395. NCBI lineage: Bacteria > Pseudomonadati > Pseudomonadota > Gammaproteobacteria > Pseudomonadales > Pseudomonadaceae > Pseudomonas > Pseudomonas sp. NPDC089395. Next base: position 42,497 of record NZ_JBIVID010000016.1, on the reverse strand, counting down.
GCGGTCGGCGAAGTCGTCATGGCCGACGCCGTTGAGCACCACGACATCCAGGGTGCCGATGCGCTTGATGTCCTCGGCCCGTGGTTCATAGGCATGGGGGTTGAAACCCGCCGGAATCAGCGGCACCACCTCGGCCTTGTCGCCGACGATGTTGCTCACGTAGCTGTAGTAAGGGTGCAGGGTGATACCAATGCGCAGGGGTTTGCCGGTGTCGGCCAGGGCCATCAGGGGGAAGGCGCAGGCCAGCAGCAGGGCGAAGGCGGAACGGAACATGGAAGAATTCCTTGGGTTCAGTGACGGTGCTCGCGGGTTACCCCGGCGTCGTAATGGCTGACCACTTGCTGCCAGCCCGCGGCGATCAACGCTGCCTGGCCGAGGTCGTCCGGGGCCAGCGCTGCGCTGTCGCGGCGTAGCCAGACATCGACCTGGCCGTTGCTGTCGCTCGGCAGGATCAGCAGAAAGCTGCCCGCTACCTGCGGCGCCTTGCTCAGGCCGAGGTAGGCGCCGATCGGCAACCACGACCACCGGTGGCCACCACGGCTCTGGCTGCCGGCGTCCACCACGAACGGTGGCAGGCCTTCCTCGGCCAGCATGCCCACGGGGGGAATGCTGGCGGTTTCTTCGCGCAGCAGCTGGATCTCGTCGAACGCCACCCGCAGGTCGGTGTAGATGCCTTGCTCGGCGGCGCTCAGGTCACGGCGTGCGTCGATCTGGTGGCTGGCGATGACCTGTTCGTCCTCCCGTTCGCCACGCAGCAGCACCACCGTGGTGGCGAGGGCGACGATCAGCAGGCTGACCAGCAGCACATAAAGGGTTTCATGCCCGGCACCGGCGGGGCGTACCACCTGGGTACGGCTCAGGGTCGGGCCGTTCATTGTTGTGCGATGTCGGCGTAGTCGACTTCCACCACGTGCCCGGGGCCTGCGTCGAACAGCACGTAGAACTCGCCGTCGGGGCGTTTGAAGGTCAGGGTCGAGTCCTGGCCGAGCTTGCCGCCGACCAGTACCTGCTCGTCGTAGCCGATCACGTCCAGGGTTACCCCCGGCGCGCCGCTGCCATCGGAGAAGCCACCGGTGCATTTGACCTGGTCTCCCGCGACCTCTTCACATTCGCACATCGGGTTGTGGGCCAGGGCCGGGCCTGCGGCCAGGGCCAGCAGCGGCAGGGCGAGCTTGCGCATCAGGTGCTTCATTTCTTGCCTCCTTGTGTTTCGAGCCAGGCCACAGTGGCGGGGGACGCCTTGGCCAGGGGGACCGACGCCTGGTGCATGCTGCCGTCCCAGCCTTCGAGGGTGATCCAGACCTCTGCATCAGGCCGGGTGCGTGGCGGTATCGGCAGGTTGGTGCCCATGCGGTACGGGGCGCCGAAGAAGATGGTGCCGGCGGCGCGCAGGCTGCGTGGTTTGCCGATGCGCAGGTAGACGGCCTTGACGTCGTTGATGCAGGCCTTGCACAGGGCGGCGTTGAAGGCCTTGAAGTGGCCGGCCGGGCCGTCGGCGCGAGGGGCTTCGTTGCGCAGTTCGGCAAGATCCAGGCTATACGGGCCGACCTGGATGTCGCTGATCGGGTTGACGCCCAGGCCGGCATCGCCGCGAAACAGCGCTGCATCGGCAAAGTACTTGGGCATGAAGCCCAGCGGGATCAGGATCAGCAGGATGTTCAGGTGGAAGCGCCACTTCAGCCACCACTGTTTGAGCGGGCTGCTGGGCAGGGTCTGGGCGTGGCTCATTGGGGGATCTCCACGGTGGTTTCCTTACGGGCCTTGCGCGGCGCGCGTTCGCTGCGCTTGATGGCGGCGGCGGTGGCCTGGGCGGTGCGCTTGGTCCAGATCAGCAAGCCGCTGAACACCATCAGGGTCAGCACCAGGCCGAAGAAGAACCAGATCAGCTTGACCGGCAGGCCGCCGAAATCGCCGGTGTGCAGCGGGCGCATGGACTCGGTGACGAACTCCAGGGCGGAGCGGTCGCTGATCACGAACTGGCTGTCGACGTTGCGGGTATAGGGGTTGACGTCGGCGCTCTGGAACATCAGCGGATACCAGCCGGGTCCACCCAGGCTGATATGGCTGTAGGCGGTGGCCGGCAGCATGACGAAGTTGATGTCCAGGCCCGGTACCGCAAGGCCGGCCAGGCGCGCTGCTTCATCCACGTCGATGCGTGGGGCAGGGCTGCCATCGGCGGTTTGCGGTACATCTTCGCGTGCGATTACCGGCACGATCGGTTCGCTGGAAATCGAGATGTGGTTATCGGACAGGATGGCCTGGATCAGGAACCAGGTGCCGGTGATGGAAATGACCGCGATGAACCAGATCGACCAGACCCCCGCCAGGCGGTGCAGGTCACCCCAGAAGATGCGTGAGCCGTGGCCGGTGCGCACCGGTTTGAAGAAGCCCTTCCAGAACTTCTTGTACACCACAAGCCCCGTCACCAGCGACGCCAGCATCGGCAGGCCGAGCAACGACACCAGGTACCAGCCCCAGCTGAAGCCATTGGTGAAGGGCACCAGCCACCAGCCGTGCAGGGCGCGGGTGAACGCTTCGAAGTTGAAGTCCGGGACCTTGCCCTGGATCGCGCCGGTGTAGGGGTTCACATAAAGCGTGGGGCTGCTGCCGTCGGGGTAGGTCACGCCGGCATTGATGGCGAAGTGCGAACCGTCCGGCTGGCGCAACGTGCGCACCACCATGTCCGGTTCGGCCTTGTGCAGTTCATCGAGCACCTGCTGGAAGCTCAGGCGTTCGGCGCTGTCGTCAGGCTTGCTGGCCCGTACATCGGGGTTGGCCAGCCAGACGATTTCCTGGCTGACTACCGCGAGCATGCCGGTGAAGCAGACGATCAGGACGAAGAACCAGATCGGCAGGGCGAGCCAGCTGTGGACCAGGAACCACAGCCTGGACTTGGATTTTTTCGGTGATTTGGCCATCGGTCGTCTTCTGAAAATGAGGGTCGAGCACAGGCCCAACCACTGGGGCTGCATTAATAAAGACGAATGAGAATGAAAATCCTGCGTAGTTAATTGAAAGCAAATGTTTCAAGAAGTACAAAAACCGGCCAAGCGCGAGGCGCCTGGCCGGTTTTTGCGGTGCGTCGAGGGGTCAGGCGCTGGTGAGCGCTACTGGCGCTTTCAGGCTGCCATGCAGGTGGGACAGGTCGTGGTAGAGGGCCTGGCCGATCTCGGCCGCGCGCGACGGCAGTACCGACAGCAAGGTGTCGCTCAGACCGTGGCTGTTCTCGCAGAAACCTTGCAGGTAGACAGAGGCCTGCAGCTCGGGGCTGGCCAGCACCCGGTAGTTGCGGTCGACCGCGAAGTCTTCCAGGTAGCCGACCAACGGCGCCAGCAGGTCACGGTGCGAGCGGCGCTCGTAGCCGGTGGCGAGAATCACGGCGTCGTAACGGTGGGTTTGCTGCTGGCCGGTGGCGAGGTCGCGCAGGGTCAGCTCGATGCCCTCGCGGGTCGCCACCACCGCTTCCACCTGGCGGCGGCAGAGCACGTTGTGGCGGAACTGGTGGGCGACCTTCTGGCGGTAGAGGATGCCGTAGATGCGCTCGATCAGGTCGAGGTCGACCACCGAGTAGTTGGTGTTGTGGTACTCGCCCAGCAGCTTGGCGCGCTGGTCAGCCGGCTCGTTGTAGACCAGGTCGGTGTAGTCCGGGGAGAAGATCTCGTTGACGAACGGGCTGTCGTCGGCCGGCTTGAGCGCCGAACCGCGCAGCACCATGTCGACCTTCACCGACGGGTAGCTGTCGTTGAGATCGATGAACGCCTCGGCGGCGCTCTGGCCTGAACCAATCACTGCAATGCGCATCGGCTTGCCCTCGGTGCAGGGCAGTTTGTTCAGGCTGCTCAGGTACTGGGAGTGGTGAAAGACGCGCGGATCGTCCTTGAACGCGCCGAATTTTTCGGGGATTTTCGGCGTGCCGCCGGTGCCGACCACTACCGAACGGGTACGGCGGCTGACTTCACGGCCCTGGGCATTGCGCGACACCAGGCGCAGATGCTCCACGCGGCCGGCTTTTACTTCAGGTTCGATGCGCAGTACCTGCTCGCCGTACACCGCTTGGGTGGCGAAGTGCTCGGCGGCCCAGCGCAGGTAGTCGTTGTACTCCAATCGGCACGGGTAGAAGGTGCCGAGGTTGATGAAGTCGGCCAGGCGCTGCTTCTGGTGCAGGTAATTGACGAAGCTGTAGGGGCTGGTGGGGTTGCGCAGCGAGACCAGGTCCTTGAGGAAGGAGATCTGCAGCTCGCTCTGGGTGGCCAGGGTTTCACCGTGCCAGCGGTATTCCTGCTGCTTGTCGATGAACAGCGCGTCGAGGGCATGGCCCTGAGTCTGGGCGAGCTCTTCCAGGGCGATGGCCAAGGCCAGGTTGGACGGGCCGAAGCCCACGCCGATCAGATCTTTGATGGTTTCCGGGTTCGAAGACTGGCTCATGGCTGCGATTCCATAATGGTCGAATGTGGACGCCCGCCGGTACTCCGGCTCCTGCGTAGGTACATGGGTTGGAACGAGCCAAGGTGTGGGGAATTTACTGATCGGCCGTATGCCGGCTGGTCGCCAGTGCTAAAGGTCTGTGTGGGGCTGCCGATAGGGAAGTCGACGCAAGGACCATTTCAGCACAGGGACAAACACATGGTAGGTATCGCAGCGATCACCCTCAGCGGGGCCTCACCCGCCGCCACGGCTGCCGTCAGTAGCGAGGCGCAGAAGGTCGAAGGCGGGCAGGGCACCAGCGTTCAGGCCGACACTTCCAAGTTGCGCAAAAGCGACCAGGCGCAAAGCGCACAGGGCAGCGAAGACAGTGGCGAGCCCGCGCACATCAAGCAATTGCGCGAAATGATCAAGAAGCTGCAGAAGCAGTTGGCCGAGGAGCAGAAGCAACTGGCTGCACTGATGGCGCAGAAAATGGATGAGACGACCAAGTTGGCGGCGGTGGGGGCCAAGCAGGCCAGTATCGCCACGCTCAACGGCCAGATCTTGCAGGCGACCGCACAGTTGCTCGAAGCCTTGCAGACGACGGGCGGCAGCAGTGCTGGCGGGATGGTCAGCACCCAGGCCTGATCAGGCTCGCTTGATCGGTGTAGGAGCGGCCTTGTGTCACGAAAGGGCCGCGAAGCGGCCCCAGGGTTTTTGCAGCGCTGCTGATATTGCTGGGGCCGCTTCGCGGCCCTTTCGCGACACAAGGCCGCTCCTACAGCACGACCGCGTTGGCAGGTTACTCGGCCGCCAGGCGAGTCTTGGTCTGTCGATCCGACTTGTACTGCATGGCGACTGCCGGCGCAGGCTTCGCGGCACCGGTTTCCAGCCACTGACGCATGCGGCTGGCATCGGCGAAGTGGGTGTACTTGCCGAAGGCGTCGAGAATCACCATGGCCACCGGGCGGTTGTCCATGCGGGTCAGCAGCACCAGGCAATGGCCCGCTTCATTGGTGAAGCCGGTCTTGGTCAGCTTGATGTCCCAGTTGCTCTTGTTCACCAGGTGGTCGGTGTTGCGAAAGCCCAGCGTGTAGTTGGGCTTGCGGAAGGCAACGGTCTTCTCGCGGGTGGTCGACAGCTCGCTCAACAGCGGGTACTTGCGCGAGGCCATCAACAGCTTGCCGAGGTCACGTGCGGTGGACACGTTCAGCGTCGACAGGCCGGTAGGCTCGACATAGCGGGTATGGCTCATGCCCAGGCTGCGGGCCTTGGCGTTCATCGCCTTGATGAAGGCCGGATAGCCCCCGGGGTAGTGGTTGGCCAGGGTGGTGGCGGCACGGTTTTCCGATGACATCAGGGTAATCAGCAAGGTTTCGCGGCGGTTCAGCTCGCTGCCCAGGCGCACCCGCGAGTAGACGCCTTTCATCTCCGGGTTGTTGGCGATGGTCATGGTGAGCATGTCATCCATGGGCTGCTTGGCATCCAGCACCACCATTGCGGTCATCAGCTTGGTGACCGAAGCAATGGGTACCACACGGTCGGCGTGGCTCGAATACAGTTCTTGATTGGTATTCAGGTCGATCAGCAGGGCGCTGCCGGAAGCCAGGTGCAGCTTGGAGGGGTCGCGTTGAACCTGGGCTGGGGGTTGTGCAGCAGCGGTCGACGGAAGGGTCGCAGTTCCTGTGAGCAACAGCAGCAGGCTGAGGATGGACAGGGATGTTTTCACGTTGAGGCTCACTAAAGGTTGGTATGTCGTTGGCTGTGCAAGGGTTTTCCCCCAAAAAACGCTCGCATTCTGGAGTATGGCTCAGCGGCTGTCGATTGCTCGTTGCACCGGCCTGTCGAAATGAAAAAAGCTTCATGCTGTAACGGTTATCCTGCGTCCGTTCGTCGGTTAGTTCGGGGCAAAAAAAGACCCGCCAGAGGCGGGTCAGAAGAGGCGTAGGGAGCAACGCACAACAAATTCGGTCAAGCGAGCAGGCTATTGGCCTGGAGCTGTTCGGCCAGGGACTGGGCCGACGCGCGGGTGGTCAGCGGGCCACTCACGGCTTCGCCGTTGCGCATCAGGTACCAACATGCCAGCAGCCCTTGCTCACGCAGTGTAGACGGGACGGCGCTGCCGATGACGGACATGATCTGAATAGTGGCCATGGGGACCTCCTGTAAAACATGGCCCTACCTTACGCAGCAGCCAACGCGGTTTGAAATCAACTTGCTCAATAGTGCTCATCAGGTTTTTCAACGGTCACCAACGCGGCGGGCCGTAATACACCGGGGGCGGGCCGTAGACGCGATACACCGGTGGGGGTGGCCCCTGCACGTAGTACGGCTGGTAGTAAACCGGTGGCGGTGGCGGTGCCTGCACATACACCGGAGGCGGGCCGTAGTAGACCGGTTGGCGCTCTACATACACCGTGCGGTCGTGGCCAGCGGAAACCGTAGCCCCGACCACCGCCCCAACCACCGCTGCCCCGAGCAGCGGGCCTGGGCCATACCAGCCACCACCGCCACCGTGGGCGGATGCTTGCCCGCTGATGGCCAGGGCAACGACCAGCAGGGCGATTCCGGGGATGAGACGCTTCATGACGGTTCCTCGCAAGAAACCCCACGCTCGGGGTCCTACTACTATGAGCTGCGCTCTGTCAGCTGAGCACAGGGGAACGGTAAAGGTTGTGTAAGGGACGACCAGTGGTGGTCTCTGTTACGCTGAACAAACGTTTCAGTTATGAAAAAGGAGCAGTTTATGGCGACAACTCCCAGCAGAGACACGGTGCTGTGCATCTCCCTGGCCGGGCGGCCAGGCACGTTCGGCGTGCGCTTTCATAACCACCTCTACCGGCAGCTGGGCCTGGACTATTACTACAAGGCAATGACCACGGGCGACTTGCCGGCCGCCATCGCCGGCATGCGCGCGCTGGGCATTCGCGGCTGTGGGGTGTCCATGCCGTACAAGGAGGCGTGCATGGCCCTGGTCGACGAGATCGACCCGTCGGCGGCCGCCATCGAGTCGGTCAATACCTTGGTCAACACCGCTGGCCGGCTGAAGGCCTACAACACCGATTACCTCGCGGTGCGGCAGCTGATCGAGCAGCATCAGGTCGACCCAGGCACTGCATTCGCCCTGCGTGGCAGTGGCGGCATGGCCAAGGCGGTGGCCAGTGCCTTGCGCGATGCGGGATTGCGCGAGGGGGTGATCGTGGCGCGCAACGAGCAGGCGGGGCGGTAACTGGCGGATGTCTGCGGCTATCGCTGGGTGGCCGAGCTGGGCGACTTGTGCCCGCCCATGTTGGTGAATGTGACGCCGATCGGCATGGCGGGCGGGCCGGAGGCTGATCAGCTGGCGTTCAGCGAAAACGCCATTGACGCGGCCGAGCGGGTGTTCGATGTGGTGGCGATGCCGGCGCAAACGCCGTTGATCCGGCGTGCGCAGGCGTTGGGCAAGCCGGTGATTACCGGGTTGGAGGTGATTGCGCTGCAGGCGCTGGAGCAGTTCGTGCTGTATACCGGGGTTCGGCCGACGCCGGAGCAGGTCCAGGCGGCGGTGGCTTACGCGCGGGGTAGCTAGAGGGCGCCTGCCATGGCCCTGTCGCCGGCAAGCCGGCGACAGGGCCCTGCGGGCAGTCAGAAGGTTCTATGCCCCTTGTCCAATTGCTCGTCCACCAGTGCCCGCCCATGGGCCAGCGACACATGCTGGGCATTTTCCAGGTCGGAGAAGAACTTCATCGGCATCGGGATGCGCTTGCTGGTATGCCCTTCAGGATCGGTGATCAGGCAGCCGGCGGCATAGGGCAGGGGAGAGTCGGGATGGGGCATCACGCTGGCGGTGATGGTGTGGTCGCGGTATTCACAGTGAAGAGATTGCATCGTCCTTACCTCGCTGTGGCGTATGAAGCGGTTACCTTCATATACCACAGCGAGTGGCCAGGAGTTCCCGACCCGACGAGCGCGAGCCGATGAACGATCAGCCCTTGAGTTCGGCTGGCTGGATCACTTCGACCCAGTAGCCGTCCGGGTCCTTGATGAAGGCCAGGTGGTTCATGCGGCCGTCGGCCAGGCGCTTCTGGAACGGCACGTTCAGCGCCTCGAAGCGGGCGCAGGCTTCGCGCACGTCAGGCACGGAAATGCAGATATGGCCAAAGCCGCGCGGGTCGCTGTTGCCGTTGTGGTAGGCAAACTCAGGGTCGTTTTCGGTGCCGTGGTTGTGGGTCAGCTCCAGTACGCCCGGGATGGATTTCATCCACTGGTGGCGCTCGGCGTCGTCGGCGGGGATTTGCGCCGGGTCGACCAGGGCCAGGAAGTACAGGCTGAAGGCCGCTTCCGGGAAATCACGTTTGTCGACCAGGCGGAAACCCAGCACGCGGGTGTAGAAGTCCAGCGATTTCTCGATGTCCTTGACCCGCAGCATGGTGTGGTTGAAGACGAACTGGGCGGTGGCGGCGTCAGGTCGGGCGGTAACGCCCGGCAGGGTGTGCAGATCGTGCAGGCTCATGGGTACTCCAGAGACGAGGCTGGCGGCGGGGCCAGCGAAACAGACAGGAGGGCCATGATACGGCAGTGAAGCGATTGCGCAAACGAAAGCGCCCTGCACGAGGCAGGGCGCTGAAATAGAGGCCCGCATGTGCGGGCGCGTGGGGTCGCTAGTCCATTAGCTGCCTCGATACTGGGCCAGCGGTTGTGAAAAAAGTGTGAAGCTGGCGTTGACGTTTCATCAGCGTACCCAGCGTTCCACCGTGGCGGCGCCGTACTGTTCTTTCCAGGCCTTGAGGCCGCGGTGGTTGCCACCTTTGGTTTCGATCAGCTCGCCGGTATGCGGGTTTTCGTACACTTTCACCACGCGCGGGCGGCGCTGTTGTTTCGGCGCACTGGACGCGCCGCGCGTCGTAGCTTTCGGGTCGAGGATGGCGATGATATCGCGCAGACTCTTGTCATAGCTTTTCATCAGGCCGACTAGTTTCTGCTCGAATTCGATTTCGCGTTTGAGGCCGGCATCCTTTTTCAGCGCCTCCAGTTGTGCCATTTGTTCCTGGAGCGCTTTTTCGGCAGCACGAAACTCTGCAAGTCTGGACACTGTAATCACTCCTGTACGTCTTCCGTGGCAGGGCGTGACGAACATTGATAAGGCATAAACGCCGGCCACGCGGGTGGGTCTAACTGTTCGCTGATATCGAGTGTAGTCACTTGTCGGGCACCGGTAAACCGCAAACTTTTTAGTGTAATTCGGGAACTTTGCTAGTTTTTCGAGCGGTAAATTCGAAGCGTTTTCCAGGCGCGACCACTGCGTTCTAGACTATGGTCCAATGGCGCGTCCTAGAGCGTTTGCGCGATCATTTCAGATGATGGTTGGCGATTGTTCGGCCCTCCCGCATCCGCGCCGCCTTGTTCGGCGCGGATTTGTTTTTTGCCTTTCTTCTGGATGTTCCCTCGCATGTTTGCCCCTTTCCCTCTCGCCCCCGGGCGCCGTGTTGCCGGCCTGTTGCTGTTGTGTGCCGGTGCCCAGGCCCAGGCCGCCGGTTTCCTTGAAGACAGTACTGCCAAGGTCGAAGCGCGCACTGTCTATTTCAACCGGGATTTTCGTGACGGCCATAGCAGTTCCAGTCAAGGCGCGTCGAAGCGTGAAGAAGCGGCACAAGGTTTCATTCTGAATCTGCAGTCCGGTTATACCCAAGGCCCGGTCGGCTTTGGTGTCGATGCATTGGGCATGTTCGGTTTCAAACTCGACTCCAGCCCGGCAGACAGTAACAGCGGCTTGTTGCCTTCTTCCGGCCATGACCCACGCCACTCTGCCGACCAATACGCGAAGATGGGCCTGGCGGCCAAGGTCAAGGTATCCCAGACCGTATTGAAATACGGATCGTCGATGCCGGATGTTCCGCTGTTGAAGTACAACGATGGCCGTCTGCTGCCGACCATGTTCCACGGTGCCCTGTTGACGTCCGAAGAGATTCGCGACCTCAAGTTCACCCTGGCTCGCTTCAACCAGTACACCGCACGGGATTCCAGCGACCGCCAGGACCTTCGTGTGCACTGCAAGAACAAGCGTTATGCCTGCAACATCGAGGCAGACCACTTCGACCTGGCGGGCCTGGACTACCGCTTCAATGAGCACTTCAGCGCCCAGTACCAGGTCGGCGAGCTGGAAAACATCTACCGCCAGCACTTCCTGGGCTTCGTCGCCAACCAGCCACTGACGACCGGCAGCCTGTCGGCCGACCTGCGGCTGATCAAGAGTGATGATATCGGCAACGCCCATGCAGGCGAGATCGACCACCGTGCCTTCAGCGGCATGCTCGGCTACAGCCTGGGCGGCCACAAGGTCAGTGCCGGCTGGCAGCGCATGTACGGCGAAAGCGCCATGCCTTACCTGGATGGCACCAACCCGTACCTGGTCAACTACGCTCAGGTCAATGACTTCGCCGCTGCCCAGGAACGTTCCTGGCAATTGCGTTATGACTATGACTTCAAGGCGCTCGGCGTACCTGGTCTGACGTTCTTCACCCGCTACATCAACGGTGACCATATCAAGGTCCCGGGCAGCAACGCCGAAGGCAAGGAATGGGAACGCGACACCGAGTTCAAGTACCAGGTGCAGAGCGGCACGTTCAAAGATGTCAGCGTGCGCCTGCGTAACTCCACCTACCGCAGCAACTACGAGCAGTGGGCGCGGGACATGGACGAGACGCGGGTCATCGTCAGCTACAACTTCTCGATCTTCTGAGGTCGTTTTTGCCAAACTCCGGCGGCCGGCCGACAATGGCCGCTGGTTCCCTTCCAGGGTCAGGCGATGAAAGAGCTGCTGCTGATCGGTATCGGCCCGGGTGACCCACGGCAGGTCACCTATGAGGCTGTGGAGGCGCTGCGCCGTGCCACGGTGTTTTTCGTGCTCGACAAAGGGGCCGATAAGGACCAACTGGTACGTTTGCGCAAGGCCATCCTCGAGCGCTACCGACCTGAAGGCGGTTATCGCCTGGTTCAGGTCGCAGACCCACGGCGCGATGCCGAGGCCGTCGACTATGTCGAAGCGGTGCATGACTGGCATCGCCAGCGGGCCGCCCTGTACGCCCGCCTGATCAGCGAAGAAATGGGCGCCGAGGACATCGGCGCTTTTCTGCTGTGGGGCGAGCCGGGCTTGTATGACAGTACCCTGCGCATGCTTGACCTGGTCCGCGAACGTGGCGTCGCGCTGCGCCTGCAGGTGATTCCCGGGATCAGCAGCGTGCAGGCGCTGGCGGCCCGGCACCAGATTCCACTCAACCGTATCGGCGAGCCGCTGACCGTGCTGCCCGGGCGTCGCCTGGCCGAGCAGGGTGTGATCGACAACGTGGTGGTGATGCTCGATGGGCAGTGTGCGTTCGCCGCGCTCGATGATCCTGGGCTGGTGATCTACTGGGGGGCTTACCTGGGAACGGAGGACGAAGTGCTGATTGCCGGGCCTTTGCAGGCGGTGAAGCAGCGCATCGTGCAGGTGCGGGAGGAGGCGAGGTTGCGCAAGGGGTGGATCATGGATACCTACCTGTTGCGGCGGGAGCTGTGATCAGCGGATGCCGGTACCGGCCTCATCGCCGGCAAGCCGGCTGCCACAGGTACACCACAGCTCTCAAGCTCAGTGGGGAACCTGTGGCAGCCGGCTTGCCGGCGATGGCCGCAAAGGCGAATTCAAGGCGTACCCAGAATCCCTACCACCTTGTCGCGCAACTGTTCGATGCTGAACGGCTTGCCGATCATGTGCATCCCTTCCGGTACGTTCAGACTCTCGGCATAGCCACTGGCAAACAGCACCGGCAGCAGAGGCCGCAACACACGGGCCCTGGCCGCCAGTTCTTCGCCGCGCATGTCCGGCAGGCCCACATCGGTCATCAGCAGGGCCAAGGGCTGCCCCGGGTCTTCGAGGATACGCAGGGCGCTCGTGGCGTCTTGCGCTTCGATGGCCTTGTAGCCCAACTCGTCGAGCACTTCGACCATCAGCATGCGGACGATGTCGTCGTCTTCGACTACCAGAAGGTGCATGGTTCGTTTCCTGTTGAAAAAGGCATGTCTCTATTCTGTGCGCCAGTGGGTGACAGAAGTTCCCGAGGATACCGGCCATCGAACTTTCAGGGAACGATTCGCGCATGCAACCTTCAAATACTGGCTAAATGCCCTGCTGAAGCCGGCAAAGCTGGTTAGACTCGCTTGTTAACCGGTGAGCGCAGCGGCAGACAAATACAGGCTCCGGCCGCCACACTGAACAATGGATTTCTTCGCTCGGGCGTTTTCTCATGATTCAAGCAGCCTCAATGGACCAACGAAGCTTTCGCAAGCTGTTGAGCCGCAACATTGGCCTGCCGTTGGGCCTTGGCCTGCTCGGCGCAGTGGCCTTCGTCGCGGTGATCAACTACCTGCTGTCGGCCATGCAATGGGTCGAGCACACCGACCGGGTGATCGGCAATGCCAACGAAACGGTGAAGCTGTCGATCGACATGGAAACCGGCATGCGCGGGTTCCTGATCACCGGTGACGAGCGCTTCCTCGACCCCTACGAGGTCGCCAAACCGAAGATTTTCAGCAGCCTGCAGGGCATGCGCGGCTTGGTCGCGGACAACCCGCAGCAGGTCGACCGCATTGACCGGCTGGTCGCCCTGCAGCAGGCCTGGAACGACTTTGGCAAGGAGATGATCACCCAGCGCCGTAACGGCGGCGACTACCGCCAGGCCATCGGCAACGGCCGTGGCAAGCGCATCACCGACGAGATCCGCAAAGAGTTCGACGACCTGGTCGGCACCGAACAGCAACTGCGCATGGCCCGCAACGAAACGGTCAGCCGTGTTACGGTTACCGCCATCAGCGCCTTCGTGCTGTTCATCGTCGGCCTCAGCGGACTGCTGGCCTACCTCGGACGGCGCGACCTGCTGGCCTTGTCGAGCAGCTACGATGACAACCTCCAGGCCCAGCAGCGCTCGGCCGAGCGCCTGGAACACCAGGCCTGGCTGCGCAACGGCCAGACCCAGCTGGCCGAACAGGTGCTGGGGCAACTGACCCTGCCCATGCTGGGCGACAACATCCTGCGCTTCTTTGCCAGTTACCTGGGCAGCGTGGTCGGCGCCCTGTACGTGCGTGACGGTCACGGTCGCCTGGTACGTGTGGCCAGCTATGGCCTGGATGCCGAACAACAAGCCCGTGAACAGGTGCTGGCCAGCCACGATGGCCTATTGGCCCAAGCGGTACGTGAAGGCCGTCTGCTGCGCCTGGAGGACTTGCCGGAGGACTACTACCGCTTGAGCTCTGGCCTGGGCAGCGGGCTGCCGCGTAGCGCCCTGCTGATGCCGGCCAGCGACGATGGCCAGATCAACGGGGTGATCGAGCTGGGCTTCTTGCGCCCGTTGCAGGTCCGCGACGACGAGCTGATGGAGCGGGTCGCCGGCAACCTCGGCATGTCCATCGAAAGCGCCCGCTACCGCCAGCGCCTGCAGGAAGTGCTGGCCGAAACCCAGCAGCTCAACGAAGAGCTGCAGGTGCAGCAGGAAGAACTCAAGACCGCCAACGAAGAGCTCGAAGAGCAGTCGCGCGTGCTCAAGGAGTCCCAGGCGCACCTGGAGACCCAGCAGGCGGAGCTTGAACAGACCAACGAGCAGTTGTCCGAGCGCACCGACGCCCTGGACCGCAAGAACGACGAGCTCAGCCAGGCTCAGGAAGAGCTGCAGGCCCGCGCCGACGACCTGCAGCGTTCGAGCAAGTACAAGTCCGAGTTCCTCGCCAACATGTCCCACGAGCTGCGCACACCGCTCAACAGCTCGCTGATCCTGGCCAAACTCCTGGCCGAGAACGGCGAAGGCAACCTCAGTGGCGAGCAGGTCAAGTTCGCCGAATCCATCTATTCGGCTGGCAACGACCTGCTGAACCTGATCAACGACATCCTCGACATCGCCAAGGTCGAGGCCGGCAAGCTCGACGTGCGCCCCGAAATCACCCATCTGGAGCGTCTGGTCGAAGGCCTGCGCGGCATGTTCCTGCCGCTGGCCGAGCACAAGGGTTTGAGCTTCGAGGTCAAGGTCGAAGGGCAGGTACCGGCCACCCTGTTCACCGACCGCCAGCGCCTGGAGCAGATCCTCAAGAACCTGTTGTCCAACGCCGTCAAGTTCACCGACCACGGCCAGGTCAGCCTGGCCATCAGCTACCAGGCCGGCACCGGCATCGTCTTCGCCGTGCGCGATTCCGGCATCGGCATTGCCGCCGACCAGCAGCAGGCGATTTTCGGCGCTTTCCACCAGGTCGATGGCAGCAGCAACCGCCGTTATGGCGGCACCGGCCTGGGCCTGTCGATTTCCCGCGACCTGGCGCATTTGCTGGGTGGGCAGATCAGCGTCGACAGTAGCCCCGGCCAGGGCAGCGTGTTCAGCCTGATCCTGCCGGAGCATTTTGAGGCGCAAGCCGAGGAGGTCGAGGCCCTGAGCCTGCGCCCGGCAGTCGATACACTGCCGCCCGCGCCCCAGGTGCCCGCATCACCTGCGCCGAAGCTGTCGCCACTGGCCTTCGCCGACGACCGTGAGCGGGCACCCTTCGCCAACCGTTGCATCCTAGTGATCGAGGACGAGCCGAACTTCGCCCGCATCCTCTTCGACCTGGCCCACGAGCTGGGCTACAGCTGCCTGGTGGCCCAGGGCGCGGACGAAGGCTTCGCCCTGGCGGCGCAGTTCATCCCCGATGCGATCTTGCTGGACATGCGCCTGCCCGACCATTCCGGCCTCACCGTGCTACAGCGCCTCAAGGAGCAGGCAGGCACCCGGCACATCCCGGTGCACATCATTTCGGTCGAGGACCGTGTCGAAGCGGCCATGCACATGGGCGCGGTCGGTTACGCGGTCAAGCCGACCAGTCGTGAACAGCTCAAGGAAGTGTTCGCCCGTCTGGAAGCAAAGCTGACGCAGAAGCTCAAGCACATTTTGCTGGTCGAGGACGACGACCTGCAGCGCGAGAGCATCGCCCGTCTGATCGGCGACGACGATGTCGAGATCACCGCCGTGGCCATGGCCCAGGAAGCCTTGGCGCTGCTGCGCGAGAACGTCTACGACTGCATGATCATCGACCTCAAGCTGCCGGACATGCTCGGCAACGAGCTGCTCAAGCGCATGACTGCCGAAGACATCCGGTCTTTCCCGCCGGTCATCGTCTACACCGGGCGCAACCTGACCCGCGAAGAAGAGACCGAGCTGCTCAAGTATTCACGCTCGATCATCATCAAGGGCGCCCGCTCGCCCGAGCGTCTGCTCGATGAAGTGACGCTTTTTCTGCACAAAGTCGAATCGCAGCTGTCCCATGAGCGTCAACGCATGCTCAAGACCGCGCGTAGCCGCGACAAGGTGTTCGAAGGCCGCAAGATACTGCTGGTGGATGACGATGTGCGCAACATCTTCGCCCTCACCAGTGCCCTGGAGCACAAGGGCGCGATCGTCGAGATCGGCCGCAACGGGCGCGAGGCCATCGAGCGCCTGGAGCAGCACGACGACATCGACCTGGTGCTGATGGATGTGATGATGCCGGAAATGGACGGTTTCGAGGCTACCCGGCTGATTCGCCAGCAACCGCGCTGGCGCAAACTGCCGATCATTGCCGTGACCGCCAAGGCCATGAAGGACGACCAGCAGCGTTGCCTGCAGGCCGGCGCCAATGATTACCTCGCCAAACCGATCGACCTGGACCGTCTGTTCTCGTTGATCCGCGTATGGCTGCCGCAACTGGAGCGAATTTGACTAGCGAACGCAACACCGACATCGAGATCCGGCTGCTGATCGAGGCGATCTACCTCAAGTACAGCTACGATTTTCGCGATTATTCCGGCGCCTCGATCAAGCGCCGGATCCTTCATGCGCTGCGCCAGTTCGAGTGCCACACGGTGTCGGCCCTGCAGGAGCGGGTGCTGCACGACCCGGGCATGTTCATGCAGTTGCTGCAGTTCCTGACGATCCCGGTGAGCGAGATGTTCCGCGACCCCAGCCACTTCCTGGCGCTGCGCAACGAGGTGGTCCCGCTGCTGCGTACTTGGCCGTCGATCAAGATCTGGATCGCCGGCTGCAGCACCGGGGAGGAGGTGTATTCGATGGCCATCCTGCTGCGCGAAGAGGGCCTGCTCGAACGCACCATCATTTATGCCACCGACATTAACCCACGCTCGCTGGACAGGGCCAAGCAGGGTATCTACTCGATGCAGAGCATGCGCGAGTACGAGGAAAACTACCGCCGCGCCGGTGGCCGTCGGGACTTTTCCGAGTACTACACGGCCGCCTACGGCAACGCCATCATGGACAGCAGCCTGCGCGACAACGTGACCTTTGCCGACCACAGCCTGGCCACCGACAGCGTGTTCTCCGAAACCCAGTTGGTGTCCTGCCGCAACGTGCTGATCTACTTCAACAAGGCACTGCAGGACCGAGCCCTGGGCTTGTTCCACGAGTCCTTGTGCCATCGCGGCTTCCTGGTGCTGGGCAGCAAGGAGTCGGTGGATTTTTCCGCTTACAGCGAGCGCTTCGAGCCGCTGGTCAAGCCTGAACGGATCTACCGCAAATCATGAACGGCGTACGTGCGATCGTGATCGGCGCTTCGGCGGGCGGCGTGGCGGCCCTGCTGCAGGTGCTCGGTGGCTTGCCGGCAGCGTTTGCCACGCCGGTGCTGTGCGTGCTGCACCTGCCCGATGACCGCCACAGCCAGTTGGCTGAAGTGCTGCAGCGGCGGGTACACCGGCCGGTGAGCGAGGCGCATGACAAGGAGCCCATCGCCCCCGGCCAGATCTACGTGGCCACGCCCCGCTACCACCTGTCAGTGGAAGCCGACTTGAGCCTGTCGCTGAGCCAGGAAGACCCGGTGCATTTCTCCCGCCCGGCGATCGACGTCCTGTTCATGTCGGCGGCCGATGCATATGGCGACGGTCTGCTCGGCATCCTCCTCACCGGGGCCAACGAAGACGGCGCCGCAGGCCTTGCCTACATCAAGAACAGCGGCGGCCGGACCGTGGTCCAGGACCCCCGCGATGCACAAGTGGCGTTGATGCCGGAGGCCGCCCTGGCCCTGCATCGACCCGACCATATACTTTCTCTGAGCGGGATCGAGCAGTTGCTCGCCACCCTGGAATCCAGCGCATGCTAAGCCTCACCACCGCCAAACTGCTGATCGTCGACGATCTGCCGGAAAACCTGCTGGCCCTCGACGCCCTGATCCAGGGCGAAGGCCGCGAGGTGCACCAGGCCCAGTCGGCTGAAGCGGCATTGTCGCTGTTGCTTGAGCACGAATTCGCCCTGGCCATTCTCGATGTGCAAATGCCGGGCATGAATGGTTTCGAGCTGGCCGAATTGATGCGTGGCACGGAAAAGACCCGCCATATTCCGATCGTCTTCGTCACGGCGGCCGGCCGCGAGATGAACTACGCCTTCAAGGGCTACGAGAGCGGTGCGGTGGACTTCCTGCACAAGCCCCTCGACACCATGGCGGTGAAAAGCAAGGTGTCGGTATTCGTCGACCTGTACCGCCAGCGCAAGGTGCTTGACCGGCAGTTGCAGGCCCTGGAGCACAGCCGCCAGCAGCAGGAACAGCTGCTGGCCCAGTTGCAGGTGGCGCAGGGTGAACTGGAACATGCGGTGCGCATGCGCGACGACTTCATGTCGATCGTTTCCCACGAGGTGCGCACGCCGCTCAACGGCCTGATCCTGGAAACCCAGTTGCGCAAGATGCACCTGGCCCGTGGCAACCTCGACGCGTTCAGCGCCGACAAGTTGCAGGCCATGGTCGAGCGCGACGAGCGGCAGATCAACAGCCTGATCCGGCTGATCGAAGACATGCTCGATGTGTCGCGCATCCGTACCGGCAAGCTGTCGCTGCGGCCGAAACCGTTCGATCTTGGCCAGTTGGCCCGCGCCCTGGTGGAGAATTTCACTGCCCAGGCCACGGCGCTGGAGACCCGTATCGAATTGCAGTGCTGCGAGGCGCTGCAAGGCGCGTGGGACGAGTTTCGGATTGAACAAGTACTGGCCAACCTGTTGTCCAATGCGTTGCGCTATGGCGAACGGCGCCCGGTGCAGGTACGGGTGTTCGCTCAGGAGGGCATGGCTTGGGTGCAAGTGCAGGACCAGGGTATCGGCATCAGTGCCGCCAACCAGCAGCGGATTTTCCAGCAGTTCGAGCGGGTGGCGGCGCAGCAGGCCAGCAATGGCCTGGGCCTGGGGCTGTATATCTCGGAACAGATCGTCCAGGCCCATGGCGGGCGTATCCTGGTCGACAGCGAGGAGGGCAAGGGTGCAACCTTCAGCCTCCTGTTGCCACTGGTGGCACCGGCAGAACAAAACGACCAGGCGCGGGCAACCTCTGCATAAGCCTGGGGTCAGATGGCCAACTGTATGAATTTCAAGGCGTTGTAGTCATGAGTGAAGATGCACAAGACGTGGTACTGGTGGTCGAGGACGAGCCGGCGATTCGCATGATCCTGCGCGACTACCTGGCCGGCGAGGGCTACCACGTGCTGGTGGCCGAAGACGGTGAGCAGGCGTTCGCGATCCTGGCGAGCAAGCCGCACCTGGACCTGATGGTGACGGATTTTCGCCTGCCGGGCGGGATTTCCGGGGTGGAGATTGCCGAGCCTGCCGTGAAGTTGCGACCGGATTTGAAGGTGATCTTCATCAGTGGGTATCCGGCTGAGATCATCGAGTCGGGCAGCCCGATCGCGCGCAAGGCGCCGATCCTGGCCAAGCCGTTTGACCTGGATACGTTGCATCAGCAGATTCAGACCCTTCTGCGCTGAGACAGCCGGCACTGATCGCCGGCAAGCCGGCTTCCACAGGGTGCTCCACTGTACTCAGCCTCAGTGGGGTATCTGTGGGGCGCTTCCACGTCGGTCACGCCGTATTCTGGAAAAATGGATGACGCGAAAGTCGCGTAAAACTTACTGGGATTTTCCTGGGGTTATGTTTCCTGGCTAGCAAATGTGCTAGTCGTTTCAAATGACGCCCTCACGTACTTTCGGTGCTATCGAAGTACGGGCGTCATAATCAATGGCGCTCTTTTGATGGAAATAACGAACTCACTTTCGAGTTCTTCTTTGTCATAGGGTATTGCCATGCCTAAACACTATTCTGAACAGCTTCAATCCTTGATCGATAACGGCAGCTGCGAGTCATTGGCATGCATCGGTGAACTTTCCCTCGAGGAATTGCGTGAGCAACTGGGGGAGCGGGCGGATTCAACTGACCTCACTGAGTTGCACAATGAAATACGCGGGGCCTGCGATCTTGAGATGATTGAAAAGAAAAACGCCATCATCGGTGCGTCGCCACTGGTGCCGAGCGCACTGCGATACGGTGATGACCAGCCCATCGAAGCCATACCTGAAGACGCTGTCGCCCATGAAGACGTCAGCACGCGGGCGCACGACATCCCCGCTGATGAAGACTGGCGCCAAGACCGCTCGAAGCAATATTGCAGCCCTGGGGACGTATCCTCGATGTTCTCCCCGGCCGCGTACCTGACCGCGTTGTATCGACAGGCGAGGGCGCTATACCCAGAGCAGAACCCCTGGCATATCGACCAACGCCGCCCAGACCTGAGGCAGCTCCTGCTGGGGCAGGAAAACCTGGACACGCCAATCGCTGCCCTGAGCCTGTCCAACGAAATTCTGCTCAGTCGGGCGCGCACGGCGCTTGCTACACCGGCTAGCCCAGTGCTGAGCGACGATAAAGTGCTGGAGTCGCTGGCAAGCGATGTCGGCACCAGTGGCACGCCCTACCATTTTCAACACAATCGGCTACGCCAGGTATTTGCCCTGCGCGATGAGGATTTCTCCCGACTGCACGCGGCGCCGCAGTTTGCCAAGCACCTGGATGATACCGCGCTGGCCTGCCTTCGCTATGACATCCCGCCGGCACTGCGCAGCTTGCTGACGGATGAGATCAACGGGAGCAACGCTGAGGAAAAATTCACCCGGTACTTCCCGGGGGTAACGCCGGAGTTGATGATGGAGCCGGCGCGCCTGCGCAGTTGGTTTGGCCTGCCGGATGCTGACCTGCAAAGGTTCATGGGCGCATTGGATAACGCGCAATACGATAAAAACGTGCTGACGACCCGGGTCGGCTATGAAGTCATGAAACTGACATTGAGTGGCCCCTCTTCATTCTTGAATTATGTCCGACTCTTCCCCTTGGGTGACGGTGCATGGCAACTGGCTTTCAATCTCAAAGTCAGTCGTGTTGCCCGATTCAACGTCAGCGGGGCGTTTTCCCTGAATATAAGAGCGGAAGACTATGGGGTCGCGGAATTATTACCCAATACAGAATATCGCCAACGTTTCGAGTGGAAGGAAGTTCCCGCCGCTTTCACGTTTCGCACACAATGGGTGAAGTCGCGCGATGGCGGCGGTGGTACCCATCCCCACTCGTTCAATGCCAGCTACCAGCGCCAGTCGGTAGCGGCCTATCTACTCACCCTGAACAAGATCGTTCGCCTGTACAAGGCCACGGGTCTTCCCATGGCTGTATTGCAAGACATCATGCACAGCGTCGACCCTCTGCGGATCACCGACGAGACGCTGGCCGTCATCTACCGTACTGCGCAACTGGTTGCACGTCATGCCATCGACCATCAGGAAGCGTTGCTGATGGCCCGGGGGCTGATCTCCCAGACAGCCGATAACGGTGAAATAAGCCAGTTCGATCGCCTGTTCAATGACCCGCCGTTGGTCGAGGGCGGTTTCAGCACCTCCACTACGCGACTTTTGCTGCATCCTGGCCAAGCCAGCGTGAATTCCGACATCAAGGCGACCCTCAAGCGCGCATTCCACACGGATGACCAGGGCTTGTACGAGCTGGGTCGGTTAATGAGCGGCGCTACGCCGAACAGTATCGCTATCGATGCCAACTTGTCTCAGCTGTCTGGGCTCTACACCCTGAGCCTGTGGGCGCGGCATCACGGGCTGACCCCTGGCGAACTGCGCCAGCTGTTGCAGATGCTCGGCGCACCCCATCCGATGCATTCGCTGAAAAGCAGCGATTGGCAACAATTGTTGCAAGCACTGTGCAGCACCCATGACTGGATGAGGGAACGCGGCTGGACTGTTCAGGACTTGCACTTGATGACCCGTGCCGTGCGGTCGGTTCCGGTCAGTACCGAAATCGTCAATCTATTGAATGACCTCAGGAGCACCCTGGACGTCGCGCAGCTATCCGACAATGCGGCCGTGGAAGACCTGATCGATGTGCTCTCGCCACTGATCGTGTCGACGTTCAATCTCAGCAGTGATGCGCTCGCCAAGTCCCTGTTGGTTTGGGGGAACTTGGCAAAGCCTGGCGGGCTGACCCTGCAGCAGGCATGCGCAAGCCTGCGCAAGACCGCTGCGTCGGCGAGTTATGCACGTAACGTGGTCGATTTCGCCTATGGCCTTGCGCAAATGGCGCTGATTGTCCATGCCTGCGGGGTGACGGGTGATGTGCTGCGCCTGTTGGTGAAAAAACCACAGCTGCTGTCGACCAGGGCAGGGCGCATTCCCGGCGCTGGCTTGCCGAGGGACCTGCAGACCATCGTCTCGCTCGGCAACTTCAGTGCATGGCTGGCCAGGCTTGCTGACCCATCGGGTGCTGGCGGTGGCTTGCTGGGGGGCCTGGAAAGGGGCGTTGCATTGGCTGAGCTTGCGATGGCGACTGGCGTTTCCTCGCAAGCATTGCAGCAGGCAGCCACCTACGCACATGGCAAGAATGACCTGATATCGGGGACCAGGGTAGGCAGCTGGGAAGAGATCGACGTGCTGCTGCAGTGGGCAACGCTGGCCGAAACCTATGGTGTGATGCCGGCAACGCTGGAGGCACTGCTTGCCCTGGATGCCAATTGGGCCAACTGGCAGCCGGTGGCGGATGCTTTTCAGGCGGGCCTGAGGCCGGCGCAGGCAAAAGTGGCGCATGCCGCCACCGAGCGGCCGCTCAGCCTGGCGCTCACCGGCGTGCTGACCGCGCGGCAGAACTTCACCGTTCAAGGGCTGAACCAGCATCTGTTGGTGGATGTGCTGAACGCCGAGCAAGTGGTCAGCAGCCGTATCGCCGAAGCCCTGGCGGCCCTGCAGCAGTTCATTCATCGCACCCTGTCCAAGCCTGAAGACCCGCGAGGTGTGCGACAGGCGGTGCTGAGCCGTCAGTTCTTCCTTGACTGGACGCGCTGGAACGCCACCTATGCAACCTGGGCGGCGGGGCAGATGTTGATGTACTACCCGGAAAACTACATCGATCCGACGCTGCGACTGGGGCAGACGCAGGCGATGGACGACATGCTCCAGGCCCTGGGCCAGGCGCAGATCAACGACGACACGGTGGGCGACGCCTTCCACGGTTACCTTAGTGCGTTCGAGGAGGTGGCCAACCTCGAAACGATCAGTGCCTATCACGACAGCCGCGATGCCAACGAGGGCAAGTCCTGGTTTGTCGGGCGCAGCCGTGGCGAACCTCACCATTACTGGTGGCGCACGGTGAACGAAACCAAGCGTGGCGCGCAAGGCGTGCTGCCAGCCAATGCCTGGAGCGCCTGGACGAAGATCGAACTGGCCCCGCAGGTGCAGGGGCGCCTGATACGGCCAGTGGTGTTCAGGGGCAGGCTGCACCTGGGGTGGGTCGAACGCCAGGAGCAGATCATTACCCGCAACAGCCAGGGGCAGCCGGCGCTGCGAGAATGGCGCTGGTCCTTCAAGCTTGCCTGGCTGCGCTACGACGGCAAGTGGAGCGCGCCTATCGACTACCCGCTCGCCATCAATGCCAGCGCCGAGTCTCGCCTGAACAACCTTTCGCTGTTCCTTGTCGCGTGGCCGGAGCGCGAAGGGTTGTTGATGGGCATCTATGATCGCGCCGAGGCCAACGCCTCCGAAGCTTCGTCCATTGCCGGCCTGCACATTATGGAAAACTTCAGCAGCCGAAACCTGGCGAGTATCGCTCCCTACCTGGCCCGGGTTCATCACTGGCTGGATACTGCTGAAGAAACCGGTACATGCGCGGTCTTCGAAGGGCTAGGGATACCGAACGCGGAAAAGCGCATGCCCGTGGCTAGCGGCTCGGCAACCCCCGCAGGGTTTGCTCGGTTTGATGCGCAGCTTGCGCATGCCCAGGTTTCAGCGGCGGATGGCAACACCTACAGCTTGTCCTTGCGCAGCGAGTTGTCGGTCAACGCCCGGCGCCCAGCCATCGAGAACAAGTGGGTAGCAGCATTGGTCGCGCAGTACCCGGCGCTCGGTAACACGGGCGTTGCAATCCCGGGGCTGCTGCGCAGTGGTCATGGTGCATTTCTGGTGCGCAATGAAGGAGGGCAGTTCTGGGGATACCTGTGCATCAGCAGCGAACGTATGAATAGGCATTTTCAATACTCACGCGCGCCCCAGCATGTGGGTGATGCAGCGCCCAATACGGAGTTGGCCGAATGGCGGATGGTTTCGAGTACTGCCGGCGAAGCCTACATGGGGCGCTACAAGATAGACGTCGGGAACTATCCGCTGACGGGCATGAGGCTGATCTTCGCCTCCAGAGCACTCGGTCTGACCGTGCGTCATCCACCTGTCAGTATCACCGAGGCGCTGGCTTACCCTGGTGGGATTGGACAGGAGAATATCGTTCCCAGGGATTATGGGCTCAACCTGGGAAAGGTACCCGCTGCCCAGGTGTTCTGCAGGATCTACAGCGTTGATGGCAAACGCTCGATAACCATGCGGGCAACGCAAGAATACGACTTGGCGAAGGGCCAGGCGCTGGTGCACTTCAATACGACTGCCCGGATCGGGGATATAGCCGAGTGGGGCCGCGCCAACGAGGCCATGCACCGAATCGAGTTCCAGTTCGGTAACGGCAACGCCCGCTCCTACACCGTGAAGGTGTACAAAGATGCCGACGTGCTCCAGACCGCCATCATCGGTACCACTGGCCAAGGTGCACAATACCTGGCGCACAGAGGGCACATGACTCGCCTCAACACCCTGTTCGCTCGGGAGCTCACGGTAAGGGCCGTTGCGGGTATCAGCACCATACTCAGCCATGACACCCAACAGATACCCGAGCCTGACCTTGGCGTGATGGTGCGTCTGACCCTGCCTGCATACAAGCCGACCTTCCATGGCAATGCGCGCTGGGCAAAGGTCTGGTTGGCCACCGCACAGCACTCGCGAACCTTGCTCTGGTCCGACGAGCTCCGTGACAACGTCACGGTACTGGCCGATGTGCTGATTGGGCCGGGGCTGGTGTATGGCACTCAACAGGCCTATCACCTGGAAATTGAATACCAGTCGGGGCGCCGAGAGGCTCGCAACAACCTGAGCATCGTGATCGACAGCCAGACCCTGCAAATTCTGCGTGACTCTGATGTCCGCGCCTCGTCTGTCGGGGGTAGCAGGCTGCACAAGGACATTGTGGTCAGCGTCCAGGCATTCGGCCGCAACGCCAGTAATCGCATGGACTTCACCGGCGCCAACGCGCTCTATTTCTGGGAGTTGTTCTACTACACGCCGATGATGGTGATGCAGCGCTTCCTCCAGGAAGAACGCTTCGACCTTGCCGAGCAGTGGCTCAAGTATGTCTACGATCCGGCAGGTTCTGCCCAGGCAGGCAGCAGCACGCAGCGGATGTGGAAGGTGCGGCCGCTAGAAGAGAACAGCAGTTGGAACGATGAACCGCTGCTGGCGCTGGACCCGGACGCCGTGGCCCAGAACAACCCGCTGCACTACAAGCTCAATGTCTTCATGCGTCTGCTGGACATTTGCATCGGCCGTGGCGATGCGGCCTACCGCAAGTTGCAACGCGACACCCTCAGCGAAGCCAGCATCTGGTACCAGCGCGCCTTGAGCCTGCTCGGTGACGCACCCTGGACACCGCCGGACAGTGCATGGATCGAACCCATGCTGGGCCAGGCCGCAGCCTCCGGCGGCAACAACCGGTTCCTGCCCGAGGTCAACCGGGTGATGCTCGGCTACTGGGAGGGGCTGCGAATCCGTCAGTACAACCTGCGCCACAACCTGACGCTCGATGGCCAGCCGCTGAGCTTGCCGCTGTACGCTACCCCCGCCGATCCGAAGGCGCTGCTGGCGGCAGAAATTGCAGCACAGGCCGGTGGCGAGCGTGGGCTGCCCCAGGTTAACGACGTGCCGGCGCTGCGCTTCAGCGTCTTGCTCGAAGGGGCCCGTAGCATGGCTGCCCAGCTCATTCAGTTTGGCAGCACGTTGCAAGGGATTCTCGAACACCAGGATGCTGAGGCATTGGCCGGTCTGCTGGCCAGCCAGGGCGCGGAGCTTGCCGACAGCAATGTGGGGCTGTACAAGCAGACCCTCAGGGAGTTGGCCGCCGACCGCGTCACTCTGGAAAGTTCGCTGGCGGCGGCAACGGTCAGTCGTGACCACTACCTGGGGCTCTATGAAGGCCATATCAGTGACAGGGAAAACCAGGCACTGAAACTGCAAATTGCATCTGGATCAGCAGCGGCCGGGGAAGTCGTGGCCATGGCCGGTTCGGCGGTCATTGCCGCGTTCCCCAGCATCTTCGGTCTCGCCAACGGTGGCGCCAGGCCAGAGGAAGGACTCAAGGCGGTCGCCTATGGCTTTGCCACGCTGTCGAAATCGTTGGGCATAGCCGCTAACCGGATTACCCAGGAAGAGATCTATGCACGCCGTCGTGTCGACTGGAAGTTCCAGTGCGAATCGGCGCAAAAGCAGATGGAAACGCTTGAGGCACAACTCCAAGCCCTGGCCGTGCGTGAAACCTCCGCGCAGATGCACCTCGCGCACCTGCAGGCCCAGGCCGCCCATGCCCAGGCCCAGCTTGCCCTGTACCAGGGCAAGTTTACCGGCAAGGCCATGTACAGCTGGCTGCGCGCGCGCCTGGCGAGCATCTTCTACACCTACTACGACCTTACGGTGTCGCGCTGCCTGATGGCGCAAAAGGCCCTGCAATGGGAGAAAGGTGACAGCGCGACCTACTTGCGCACCGGCACCTGGAACAGCGCCTGGGCGGGCTTGCTGTGTGGCGAAGGGCTGATGCTGGCGTTGGGGCAGATGGAAACCGCCTGGGTGAAGTGGCACAAGCGCGAACTGGAAGTGACCCGCACGGTGTCCCTGGCCAAGCTGTTCGAAGGCAAGCTCACCGTGCGGGGTGAGGCCGTCAGCCTGGGCGCCGCAGTCAAGGCGATAGTGGCCGGCAATACGGTGGAGGTCGCCTCCGCGCAATCCCCCGGTCGCCTCGCGCTGGCGGCAGGCGGCGTGCTGTCGATCCAGTTCGACCTGAAGGCCTTGAACCTGGCGGCAGGCTTCGAGACCGCCGCGGCGCGACGCATCCGCAGCATCGCGGTATCGCTGCCGGCATTGCTGGGGCCTTATCAGGACGTGCATGCGCGATTGCTGACCAATGCCCGGGGCCTCCCCGTCGGCTGCGAGCAGTGCAGTCTCTCGCATGCCGTACAGGACAACGGCCAGTTCAGCCAGCTCAACGGTTACCCGTTCATGCGCCAAGGTGCGCAGTTGCTGCCGTTCGAAGGGCTGCACATTGCCAAGGCCGATGACCGCGACGACCAGACGACGCTGACCTTGAACTTCGCCCAAGCCAAGGGCGAACAGCGGGCACTGCTGGAGCGGCTGAGCGACATCATCCTGCACGTGCAATTCACCGTTCGCTAACAACCTGTGCGAAGGCACTCAGGTGCCTTCGCCGCGAGGCTGTCTTCCTATTTCCTGACCTTGACGCCGAGGCGTGAGGGTCATCGAGGAGCATTATCATGATCGATCTATCTGTCACCCCGGCGGGTGCCAGTGGCGAACCTGTGTTCAGCCCACCCGCGCTGCCCAAGGGCGGAGGTACCGTTTCGGCGGGCGGCGGCATGCTGTCTGTGGGCAGCGCCGATGGCGCTGCAGGCTGGTCACTGCCATTGCCGTTACCGGTTGGGCGCGAGCTGACGCCGCAATTGAGCCTGACCTACCGTTCTTCAGGCGGCAACGGTGCATTTGGTGCCGGTTGGCACTGTGCGCCGCCAGCCATCTGCTGCATCGACCGTCTGGGTATCCCCCGTTACACCCGCAGTGACCGCTGGCAAGGGCCGGACGGTGAGGAAATCCTGCTCGACAAGGGCGCTGCGCGTCAGGTCGCCAGTTTGCCATTCTCCGACGTGCCCGCCGTGCATACGGTCACTGCCTGGGTGCCGCGCAGCGGCGGCCGCGACCAACGCCTGGAGCACTGGTGTGCGCAAGCCAGCCCCGATTCGCCGGGCTTCTGGCTGCAATACCATGCCGACGGCAGTATTACCCTGTTTGGCTGGTCGGCCTCGGCACGAGTGGCCGAGCCCGGTGCACCGGCGCATGTGGCGTGCTGGTTTGCCGAGGAGACGGTCAGTGCCACCGGTGAACATGTGGTCTACCGCTATCGCCGCGAAGACCAGGTCGGTTGCGATGAGCATGAACGGTCGATGCACCCGCAGGTGGCCAACACCTACCTGGTTGCAGTGCATGCCATGAATGCCACTGCGCGCCAGGCCTTGCTCATACCAGAGCAGGCGTTTCGTGAAGAGGATTTCATGACGGTCATGCAACTGGACTACGGCGAGCGGGGCGTGGACGTGAACACGCCGCCCGCATTTGCGGTACAGACGCCTTGGGCCGTGCGCCGGGACTGCTTTTCATACTGGCGCTGGGGCTTCGACAAGCGGGTAAGGCGCCTCTGTCACGAAGTATTGCTCTGGCATCGAACCCGGATGATGGCGGGTCAGCAGGACCCCCGTCCCGAGTTGGTCTCGCGCTTGCACCTTGAGTATGACGCTTCGGGTGTTGCGTCGGTGTTGGTGGCGGCGCAACAGGTCGCATATGAAGCAGACGGCACACCGCAGTCATTGCCACCGGTGGAGTTCGAGCCGAGCCGCCCGGGGCGCGTGAATCCAGGCTGGGAAGCATTGCCCGACCTCGATGGCTTCAGTGCGCCGCAGTGGCAGTTGGCGGACTTGCACGGGGAGGGCCTGCCCGGCTTGCTGTACCAGGATGCAGGCGCCTGGCTGTATCGTGCGCCACAGCGTAACAGCGATGCCGGTGGCGATGCCGTGACCTGGGGGCCGGCGCAGGCATTGCCCGGTGCGCCACGCCCAGGCACGGGCGTACTGGCCGACCTCGACGCTGACGGCCAACCGCAATGGTTGATCAATTTGCCGGGGCTGCGCGGCAGCTTCACCCTGGCGCCGGACGGCCAGTGGCGCGATTTCATTGCTGCCGAAGCGATGCCGGTCGAGCTGGCCCACGGCGCTGCGCAACTGGTCGACCTGACCGGTGACGGGCTGCAGGACATGGTCATGATCGGGCCGCGCAGCGTGCGCCTGTCCACCCGGGTACGGGGTACCGGCTGGCAGCCTGCGCAGGACATCCGACCCGGCCCCACATTGCCCCTGGCGGGGGGGGAGCACCGTCTGGTGGCCTTTGCCGACCTGGCAGGAACCGGCTTGCAGCAGTGGGTCGAAGTGACTGCCGAGGGCGTCACCTACTGGCCGATGCTCGGCCATGGCCGCTTTGCCAACCCTGTGCAAATGCCCGGTTTTGCCATCGAGCATTTCAACGCCGCGCGCGTATTGCTCGGCGATACCGACGGCAGCGGTACCACGGACCTGCTTTATGTAGAGCCTGATCGCATACGCGTATTCATCAGCCATAACGGCAACCGCTTTGTCGAAGCTGAACCCATCGCGGCCCCTGACGGCGTTGTTCTGGATTCGACCTGCAAGCTGCAACTGGTCGATTTGCGCGGCCAGGGTACTGCAGAGCTGGTGCTCAGCGTGCCACACGTGGTGCCGCGCAGTTGGGCGCTGCGCTTCAATGATCGACGCCCGTGGTTGCTCGCCGAGGTGTGCAGTAACACCGGCAGCCGCACCTTGTTCGACTACCGCAGCTCCGCGCAGTGCTGGCTGGATGAGAAGCTGGAGCTGCAGCGTCAGGGCCGCAAGGCGGTCAGCCGCTTGCCTTTTCCGGTGCACACGGTGTCCCAGATCACCACGGTGGATGATATCAGTGGGCTGCGCACGGTCAGTGGCATGCACTATCGGTGCGCGGTGTGGGACGCCGAGGAGCGCGAGTTCCGCGGTTTCATGCAATTGGTGCAGACCGACACGCTGAGCGATGCCCAAGGCACGGCAGCCGAGCGCTCACCACCAGCGCAAGTGCGGCGCTGGTTCTTCAGTGGGGTAGAGGAGCCGGACGGTATCCCTGCGCAGGGTTATGCCGGGCAACGCAGCGCAGAGCGGGCCTTTGCCTTGCGGGCCACGCGCTTCACCCGTCTTGAAGGTGATCGGGATGTTGCCTACGTACCGCAGGGCGCGGCCCGCCGTTGGCTGCTCCGGGCCTTGAGGGGCGCACAGGTGCGCAGTGAAACCTACGGCCTGGACGGCAGTGAACGTGCTGATGTGCCGTACAGCATCGAGCGCCAGCGCTGGCAGGTACGTGTCTACGAGACCGCGCACGCCGACAGGCCTGCCGCCTTGGTCACGGCAGTGGAAACGTTGGCATTGGGCACCGAGCGGATTGCCGAGGACCCACGCATCACCCAGACGCTGGTGCTGCGCCAGGACAGGCACGGTCATGTATTGCAGCACGCCCAGGTGCATTACCCGCGGCGGGCCGCCGTGATCCCGTCGCCTTATCCTGCCACGCTGCCTCAGGGGCTGGAGGCCGATGCCCGCGATCCGCAGCAGAACATCCTGTGGCTGGAAGTATGGCGGCATCGGGTACGCCACCTGGAACGCGGCCACGAGCACCGCTGCGGTCTGCTTGAGGCGATCCGCAGCGATGTGCTGACGGTGCCAGCCCATGCGCTGGCGCAGGATGGGTTTTGCGTAGAGCATCTGCTGGCGCCAGGCAGTCCACTGGAACACCTGGGTGATGCCACCTTGACGGGTTATCAGCGCCAGCAATGGTGCGATGCCCTGGGGCAGTCGACTCCGCTGCCGAACCGCCAGGCCTTGGTGGCCTACCGCGAAATCGCCGTACTCGAGCAGGCGACGCTGGAAGTGCTGGAGGCCAGCCTGTCGCCGCAGGAAGCGGCACTGTGGCATGCCGAGGGCGGTTATCACCTGGTTACCTTGGCGGAAGATGGCAAGCGCGTGCATGTCGGCCGCCACGACCTGGCCCGGTACCAGAGTGCGCAGCGGTTCCATCGCCTTGCCGCGCTTCGTGCCCATGAACAAGCAGGCGAGCTTCTACTCGACTGGAGCCCGCACGCGGTAGAGGTGCACAAGCTGGTCGATGCCGCGGGTCTGGAAACCCGTGTGCAACATGACTGGCGTTTCCTGAGCCCGGTGACGTTGACCGATGCCAACGACAACCTGCACCAGGTGAGCCTCGATGCCTTGGGGCGGGTGACGCAAAGCCGTTTCCGGGGTACCGAGCATGGCCAGCCGGCCGGCTATAGCAGCGTCAGGGCATTCACCCTGCCGGCGACGGTGGAAGGCATCCTGGCCCTGAAGGGCGGCGAGGTGCCGGTAGCCATGGCGCATCGCGTGGTGGCCGACAGCTGGATGCCACGCGCACGTGACAAGCAGGGGCGCCCGCTGCCTGGCCGAATGGGCGAGTTGGCCCTGCGTCGCCTGCTCAAGGCTGGCCATTTGCCCGCCGTTGACCTGAGCGATGAGCGCGAGCCCTCGCATGTCATCAGCCTGCAGACCGACCGCTACGACGGCGACCCCGCGCAACAGTTGCGCCTGAGCGTCACCCACAGCGACGGCGCAGGACGCCTGCTGCAGACCGCCGTACTGAGTGCGCCGGGTGACGCCCTGGTGCGTAACGCTGCCGGCGGGCTCGAACGCGATGCCACGGGCGCCGCGCTGATCCGCCCGACGCAGCGGCGCTGGGCGGTCAGCGGCAAGACCGAATACGACAACAAAGGCCAGCCCGTGCGTACCTGGTTGCCGTATTACCTCGATGACTGGCGCTTCATCCAAGACGACAGCGCCCGCGCGGGGTTGTACGCCGACACCCACCTGTACGACGCCCTGGGGCGGGTTCGTCGCGTGCTCACCGCGGCCGGCTGGCAGCGGCGTACCGGTTATTACCCCTGGTTCACGGTGGCCGAAGACGAGAACGATACGGCCTGAGTGCGACCTTGATGGCGTGCGCAACCACGCACGCCATGCGGCTCACTTCAATGCAGATTTCAAGAACAGGAGGCACCTGATGCCTGCTCCTACGGATAACGCTGTACATCGCAATACACCCACCGTGACGGTGCTGGACAACCGCGGCCTGGTGGCCCGAACCATCGACTACCACCGTCACCCGGATACCCTGTCGCTGACCGAGCCTCGGATATCGCGTCAGCGCCATGACGCCAAGGGTTTCATGAGCCACAGCAGCGATCCGCGCCTGCATGCCAGCGGCAGGGTCAACTTCACCTGGCTGACCGACCTGGCGGGGCGCCAGGTGTGCACGCAAAGTGCCGACGCTGGTGTGTCGATCAACCTCGGCGACGCGGCCGGGCGGCCGTTGCTGCTCGTGACCCGAATCGCCCTTGACGAGCATGGCAGGTACGACCGCAGCGAGGCGGTCACCCGTACCTGGCACTACGAAAGCGCCGATCTGCCCGGACGCTTGTTGGGCATCAGCGAGCAGGTCAACGGCCTTTCGCCCCGTCGACTGGAACGCCTGGTCTATGGGGAAAACGCTGAGGCGCAACAAGCCAACAACCTGGCTGGCCGGCCTTGCCTGCACTATCACACGGCAGGTCTGCTGAGCACGCACAGCTACAGCTTGACGGGCGAGCCTCTTGCCACCACACAACGTCTGCTGGCTGCGGCAGACAACCCGCTGACCAGGCCCGATTGGCACGGTCAGCACCCGGCACAATGGGATGCCCAACTGCAGCCGCCTAGCGAAGCCAGCAGCACGACAAGCACGGTCGATGCGACCGGCGCATGGCTGACCCAGCGCGATGCTGCCGGGCACCTGCGTCGTCAGGCCTACGATGTGGCCGGCCTGCTCCAGCGCAGTTGGCTGACGCTTGGAAGTGGCCGTGAGCAGGTCATAGTCGATTCCCTGCGTTATTCGGCGGCCGGGAAAAAACTGCAAGAAACCCATGGCAACGGCCTGGTTACCCATTACCGACATGAGCCGCGCACCCAGCGCCTGGCGGCGGTGCGCACTGAGCGACCGGCAGGGCATGCGCGTGGCGCCAAGGTCCTGCAGGACTTGCGCTATACCTACGACCCGGTCGGCAATGTGGTGAATGTGCGCGACGCTGCCGAGCCCGTTCGCTACTGGCGCAATCAGAAAGTCGAACCGCAAAGCACCTATGCCTACGACAGCCTGTACCAACTGGTCGGTGCCAGCGGGCGCGAGATGGCGAACGCCGGCCAGCAGGGCGTCAAGTTGCCAGCCCTGGCCAGGCTGGATAATGTCACCTACACCCGTTACAGCCGCACCTATACCTATGACAGCGCTGGCAACCTGACCCGCATGCGCCATAGCGCGCCAGCCAGTAACCACAGCTACACCACCGATCTCACAGTCAGTGACCGCAGCAACCGGGCCGTGCACAGTTCGCTCACGCGCGCCGCCTCCGCCGTCGAGGCGTTGTTCACTGCCAGTGGCGAGCAGAAAACCTTGTTGCCGGGCCAGCAACTGGCCTGGACACCCCGTGGTGAGTTGCACTCGGTAACCCCGGTGCGGCGCGAGGGGGAGGAGGACGATGGTGAGCGTTACCGCTACGACATTGGCAACCAGCGCGTGCTCAAGATCAGTACCTGCAAGACCGCGACCGGGCAGCGCACGCAGCGTGTGCAGTACCTGCCCGGCCTGGAGCTGCGCAGTACCCTGCAGGGCGAGAGGCTGACGCAAGCGTTGCAAGTGGTGGACCTGGGCGGTAACGGGCATGCCCAGGTGCGGGCTTTGCACTGGGCAACAGGCAAACCGCCCGAGCTACCGGACGCTCAGTTGCGCTACAGCTATGCCGACCAGTTGGGCAGCGGTTGCCTGGAGGTCGATGGCAGCGGTGCCGTCATCAGCCAGGAGGCGTATTACCCTTACGGGGGCACGGCGGTATGGGCGGCGGGCAGCGAAATGCAGGGGCGCTACAAGTTCGTGCGTTATTCGGGCAAGGAGCGTGACGCCACCGGGCTCTACTATTACGGCCATCGCTATTACCAGCCTTGGCTGGGCCGTTGGTTGAGCGCGGACCCTGCAGGGGCGGTGGATGGCCTGAACCTGTTCTCGATGGTGTGCAACAACCCGCTGACGATGGTCGACGAGCAGGGTTTGATGCTCAGGAGTGTGGCCAGTCTACTCGGCTTCAGCGTAGCGTCGGCACAGGCCCAGAGCGACAGCGAGAGCGAAGGTGAATCGAGCGGGGCCCCTTCACCCTCGGTTTCATCAGCGCCGGGGAGTGAGGGTGCCAGCTCCGGCGCCGTCGACCCTGCGCCCGCTGCAGACCCGCCTGCCCCCGATGGCGAGGCTAAAGTGGCAAGCCTTTTCGCTGAAAAGCATCGAAAGGAACTCGAGGCACGCAAGGCAAAGAAACAGAGGATGAAGGCCAACAAGGCGGCCAAAACTGCGGCTATGGAAACGATAGAAAAGAGACAGCAAACCAAACGGGCGCCGGCTGCGCCCGTGAGGGAATTTGGCACACGCCAGTACAACAGAGAAGTCTATGACAGGCTCCAGTCACGTCTGCCCACTGACAGAAAGGCCAGTGGAGAAAGCATTCTGGCCATCGGGCAACGGCAAAATGAAAAGACAGGGAAAACAGAGGTTGTGTTCGTCGACCGAGGTACCAGCAAGGAGGGCTTCAAGCATATAACCGAAGAGCACCGTGCCGATTTCAAACAGCAGGGCATCAGTACCGACAAAATGATCCTTGAATTGGTGATGTCGGCCTTGGTCTACGGTGCAATTGTGGGCATTCAAGGTAAAGAAGCAGGCAAGTCGGGGCGACCGATTTATGAAGTCACTTTTGACGGCAAGGTGCAACACGTAGCCGTACAACTCAAAGATGACAACAGTGTCCTGGGCGCCAACCCTAAACAGCGCGGTGTCAGCCATCGGGAAAGGGAGGCCTTGAAGCCGCAACCCCTGTTGCGATAGATGACTTGACCAGGTCCCCAAAGGCTCCTGCATGCAATCAAGCGGATGCGCATCCATAGGGTGGATGCGCATACCGCCCTGCCGGCTAGCCCAGCGTCCGCTCGATGCCCCCGACCAGCAGGTTCTCCATCAACCCCAATCCTTGCTCTTGCGGCAATGCCTTGAGCATCCCCGGCAGCTGGTTGAGCAAGGTCGCCACCACCTGCGCCGTCGCCGCCAACCCCTCCCCAGGCATTTTCGCCCCTGGGGCGATCAAGCGCAGCAAACCCGCCTCATAGCGCTTGCGCAACGCCGCCAGGCGTTCCTGCTGCGCCTCGCTCAAGCAACAGAAATCCCGCTCGGCCAGGCGAAACTGCAAGGGCCTTTCGGCATGCAGCTGCCAATGCGCCGCGATCAGGCATGAAAGTGCCGAACCACCACGGGCCATGGCGCGACGGCCAAGTTCCAGGGTGGCCTGCAGTTCCTCGTACAGCTCCTCGATCAAATCGAACAACAGGTCCTGCTTGCTGGGGAAATGGTGGTACAGCGAACCTGCGGTCAACCCCACATGCGCCGCCAACTCGCGCATGCTGACCTGGCCGAAGCCTTTCTCGGCAAACAGCGCCATGGCCCGGTCTCGTCGCTCTTCAAAGCTGGTGCAGCGCATTGCGGCATTGACCAAGGCCATGGCGTTCGCTCCTCAGTAGCTGTAGAAACCGCGGCCGGTCTTGCGTCCCAGCCAGCCGGCCGCGACCATTTCCTTGAGCAGTGGGGCAGGGCGGTACTTGCTGTCGCAGAAGCCGTCGTGGAAGGCCTCCATGATCGCCAGCAAGGTGTCCAGGCCAATCAGGTCGGCCAGGGCCAGCGGGCCAATCGGCTGGTTGCAGCCCAGGCGCATGCCGGTGTCGATGTCTTCGGCACTGGCCAGGCCTTCCTGACGCACCAGGATCGCTTCGTTGATCATCGGCACGAGGATGCGGTTGACCACGAAACCTGGGCGGTTGCCAGCGGTGATCGGCGTCTTGCCCACCTTCTCGGTGACCACCAGGGCTTGCGCGTAGGTGCTGTCGCTGGTCTGCAGGCCGCGAATGATCTCCACCAGTGCCATCATCGGCACCGGATTGAAGAAGTGCACGCCGATGAAGCGCTCAGGGTGCTCGATGCTCGCGGCCAGCTGGGTGACCGACAGCGACGAGGTGTTGGTGGCGATCAGGCAGGTGGCTGCCACATTGGCCGCCACCTGCTGCAGGATGCGCTGCTTGAGCTGCAGGTTTTCGGTAGCCGCCTCGATCACCAGTTGCGCTGCGCCCAGCTGGGCATAGTCGGTGCTGGTGCGGATGCGCGACTTGGCTGCCTCGGCACGCTCGGCATCGAGGGTGCCCTTGTTGACCTGGCGCTCCAGGTTCTTGCTCAAGGTGGCCACACCGCGCTCCAGCGCGGCATCGGAAACGTCCACCAGCAGCACCTGGTAGCCGGCGACCGCGCACACCTGGGCAATACCGTTGCCCATGGTGCCGGCGCCGATCACGGCGATCTGTTCAATGCTCATTGCAAACTCCCTCAGACGCGCTCGAACACCACGGCGATGCCTTGGCCGCCGCCGATGCACATGGTGGCCAGCGCGTAGCGGCCCTGGATGCGCTGCAGCTCATGGATGGCCTTGGTGGCAATGATCGCGCCGGTGGCGCCGACCGGGTGGCCGAGAGAAATGCCCGAGCCGTTCGGGTTGACCTTCTCCGGGTCGAAGTCCAGGGCGCGGGCGACGGCGCAAGCCTGGGCGGCGAAGGCTTCGTTGGACTCGATCACGTCCAGGTCATTGATGTTCAGGCCGGCTTTTTCCAGCACCTTGCGGGTGGCCGGGATCGGGCCCAGGCCCATCAGCTCAGGCTCGACGCCGGCGTGGGCGTAGGCCATCAGGCGCGCCAGGGGCTTGAGGCCCAGGCGACGCACGGCGTCACCGCTGGCCAGCACCAGACCGGCAGCGCCATCGTTGATGCCGCTGGCGTTGCCGGCGGTCACGGTGCCGTCCTTCTTGAACACGGTCTTCATGCCGGCCAGTTGCTCGGCGGTGACGTCGCCACGCACGTGCTCGTCCACGGCGAACTGCACGACGCCTTTGCGGGTTTTCAGCTCCACCGGCACGATCTGGCTGTCGAAGCGGCCTTCGGCGATGGCGCGGGCGGCGCGGCGCTGGCTGGTCAGGGCCAGCTCATCCTGCATTTCGCGGGTGATACCATTCTTGGCCGCAACGTTTTCGGCAGTGATGCCCATGTGGAAGTGTTCGAAGGGGTCATGCAGTACGCCGACGGTGTAGTCGATGCCTTGCAGATCGCCCATGCGCGCGCCCCAGCGGGCTTGCGGCAGCAGGTACGGGCCACGGCTCATGGATTCGGCACCGGCGGCCACGGCCACGTCGGCATCGCCGAGCAAGAGGCACTGGGTGGCCGAGACGATCGCCTGCAGGCCCGAACCGCACAGGCGGTTGACGTTGAAGGCCGGGGTTTCCTTCGGGATACCGGCATTCATCGCGGCAACCCGCGACAGGTAGGCATCGCGCGCT
Source organism: Pseudomonas sp. NPDC089395 (assembly GCF_044749525.1). Lineage (NCBI taxonomy): Bacteria > Pseudomonadati > Pseudomonadota > Gammaproteobacteria > Pseudomonadales > Pseudomonadaceae > Pseudomonas > Pseudomonas sp. NPDC089395. The sequence goes on along the minus strand of NZ_JBIVID010000016.1, from coordinate 5,502 downwards.
TCGGTCGGGATCACGGTGCCCATGACCATATGGCCGATCTGCTCGGCGGCCACGCCCGAGCGCTCGATGGCGGCGCGGGTCACGGTGGTCGCCAGGTCGGCCAGCGGCAGGTCCTTGAGGGATCCACCAAAACCACCGATGGCGGTACGGACGGCACTGACGACGTAGATTTCTGGGCTGCTCATAAAGGCTCCGATAGCTTAGGCATGGCGGGAGCGGGCCAGGCTCTGCGAGAATGGCCGGCGATCCCGGATGGGGTCCGAGTCTAGGCAAAGGCTCTGTTGCAGCCTATGCCGATTCTGTTCAGTCAACCTGGCACTTTTTGCCACTCAGCATAGACAGCGAATTCCGCCATGCGCGATACCGATACGGTCGCCGTGTACTTTCTCAATGCCATGCTGCACGCCCTGCGCGAGCAGCCCGAGGCGCGCGATGCCCACCTGCATGCGGTGGGCATCGCGCCGAGCCTGCTTGCGCAACCGCAGGCCCGGGTGCCGGCCAAGGCCTTCGCGCAGTTGTGGCTGGCGCTGATCCATCAGCTGGACGATGAGTTCTTTCGTCTCGACAGCCATGGCATGCCGCTGGGCAGCTTTGCTCTGATCTGCCGTGGGCTGATTCAGGAGCCGAATCTGGAAAAGGCCCTGCGCCAGTGCATGGGCAATTTCGCCCTGTTCCTGCGCGACCTGCGCGGCAGCGTGACGGTGCGCGCAGGAAGGGCGGTGATCAGCGTGCAGTCGCAGATTGCCGACCCGCTGACCCGGGTCTACGCCGAGGAAACCTACCTGGTGCTGATGATGGGCCTGTTGTGCTGGCTGGCCGGTCGGCGCATCGCCATCGACCGCACCGAACTGGCGGTCGCGCGCCCGGCCCAGGACGATGACCTGTTGCTCTGGGGGCCGGATCTGCGCCTGGGCAGCGGGCGTACCGAAGTGGAATTCGACAGCGCCTACCTGCGCCTGCCGGTGGTGCAGGACCTGGCGGGCCTGAAGAGCTTCCTGCGCAGTGCACCACAAGGGCTGGTGATCCGTTTTCGCAACCAGAACGGTCTGGTTGCCGAGGTCTACCGGCACCTGCGAGCCCGGCGCTATGGGCAATGGCCGACGCTGGAGGCTTTGGCCAGGCAGCAAGGCATCAGCCCCAGCACCTTCCGCCGGCAGTTGGAGCGTGAAGGGCGCTCGTATCAGCAGATCAAGGACGAGGTGCGCCGGGCCATGGCCTTCGAGCGCTTGCGAGAAGGGGTGTTGAGTGTTGCCGAAATCGCCGAGCAGACGGGGTTTCAGGAGCCCAGTGCGTTTCATCGGGCGTTCAAGAAGTGGACGGGGCAGAGCCCGGGGAGCTATCGGGCCAAGCTGACTGCTCGGTAGTGGTACGCCTGTACCGGCCCTTTCGCGGGCTTGTCCCGCGAAAGGGCCGGTACAGGCTATCGACCCGCTATCAGGCGGGCACCATCGCAAACCCGACGCCAAACCGGTTCCAGGCATTGATGGTAGCAATGGCCAGGGTCAGGTTGACCACCTCCGCCGGCTCGAAGTGCTGCTGCAGCGCCTCGTACTCCGGTTGCGGCGCGCCACGCTCGGGCAGGCGGGTCAAGCACTCGACCCAGGCCAGCGCCGCACGCTCACGCGGGGTGAAGTAGTGGGTTTCCTGCCACACGCTCAACGTCTGCAACCGCGCTTCGGTCTCGCCAGCCTTGCGCGCGTCATTGGCATGCATGTTCACGCAATAGGCGCAGCCGTTGATCTGCGAAGCACGCAGGCGCACCAGCTCCAGCAGCGAGTTCTCCAGGCCGCTCTTGGCCAGGGCCTGCTCCAGGCCGACCATGGCCTTGTAGGCTTCAGGGGAGTGTTTGGCCCATTCGATACGGTTGTGCATGGTGTTCTCCGAGAGGGATTCAGTGTGGACATGGCACTACCTTAACGCCGCCCAGCCAGCGGCCCGATAGCCAATCACGCACTTTGCCTGGAGGCCAATCAGGGCCATTAAGGAGGCCACTGACAGGCATCCAATCTCTTCATTTCAGCCGCGGTCGAGGAGGCGGGATAATGATCGGGTCTTGCACCAGGAGATCCGATTCATGTCCGAAGAACGCTACATGCGCGAAGCCCTCGACCTGGCCCGCGCCAATATCCAGGCCGGTGGACGGCCCTTCGGCGCCGTGCTGGTGTACCAGGGCCAGGTGATCGCCCGCGCCGTCAACGAGATCCACAGCACCCAGGACCCGACTGCCCACGCCGAGCTGCAGGCCATTCGCAAGGCCGCCCAGGCCTTGGGCCGGACGCGCCTGGACGGTGCCGAGATCTATGCCACTGGCCATCCTTGCCCAATGTGCCTGGCAGCCATGCACCTGTGCGGCATCGAGCGTGCCTGGTTCGCCTACGACAACGACGAAGGCGAGCCCTATGGCTTGTCCACCGCCGCCGTCTATGCGCAGATGGCCCGCCCGCCGCAGCAGCAGAGCCTGCCGTTGCGTCCGCTCAAGCCTGCAGGGGAGGCAGACCTGTACCTGCAATGGAAGCAGGCGAACGCGCAATGAGAGGGCCGTTGAACTTGCTGTTGGTGGTGCTGCTGGCCCTGAACCTGCGGCCGATCCTGACCAGCATCGGGCCGTTGCTCGAACCGATGCGCGCCAGCACCGGCCTGGGCTACCAGCAAGCCGCGTTGCTGACGGCGCTGCCGGTGCTGTGCATGGGCCTGGTGCCGTTGCTGCAGCCCTGGCTGCGGCGCTGGATCAGCGAGCATGGCGGCATGCTCGGCGGCCTCGCCGCCATTGCCCTGGCCTGCCTGTGGCGCCTGCAGCTGGACAGCGCATGGGCACTGCTCGCCAGTGCAGTGCTGGCCGGCCTCGGCGTGGCGGTGGTGCAGGGCATGATGCCCGGCTTGGTCAATCGCTGGTTCCCCGGCCGCCTGGCCGCGGCCATGGGCCTGTATTCGGCTGCGCTGATGAGTGGCGGCGGGCTGGCCGCAGTACTGGGGCCGCACATCAGCGGGCACTTTGGCCACTGGCAGGCGGGCCTTGGCGTCTGGGCAATGCCGGCGCTGCTGGCGGTGCTGGCCTGGGCCATGCTACGTCCGCGTGATGCTGCGCCAAAACTGGCCGGCGCTGCCGGTGGCCACTGGTTCGGCACGCGTCGGGCATGGCTGCTGGCGTTGTACTTCGGCCTGATCAACGGGGGCTACACCAGCATGGTCGCCTGGTTGCCGGCCTATCATCTGGAGCATGGCGGCACCGCCCAGGGCGGTGGTGACCTGGTTGGCCTGATGACCATTTTCCAGGTGGCCGGTGCGCTGGGCCTGCCATTGTTGCTGCGCGGCTGGGCGGATCGTCGGCCAGGGCTGTGGCTGGCGCTGGCGATCCAGTTGGCGGGCTTCCTTGGCTTGTTGCTGGCGCCGAACGGGGCCATGGGCGTCTGGGTGGCGATGATCGGTTTTGGCCTGGGAGCTTGCTTCAGCTTGAGCCTCACCTTGACCCTGGAACATCTGAAGACGCCGGCAGAGGCGGGGAGCCTCGCGGCGTTCGTGCAGGGGGTCGGGTTCATCATCACCGGAATCGTGCCTTACATCACCGGTTGGCTGCGCGATGTGAGCGGCGATTTCCAGGCTTCGTGGACGCTGTTGACCGTCACCGTGCTGGCCATGCTGCTGGTCACTACCTGCTTTGCCCCGCGCGGTTACGCTGCCGCCATTGCCCGGCGGGGGCAGGGCGGCGGGGCGGCAGCCGTCAACTGAGGCGCTGCAGGGTATCGCGGACCCGGTCCAGTGCCGGGTCGATGTCCAGCAGCTCGATGGCGCCGAAGCCCAGCAGCAATCCAGGGCGCACAGGCGCTTCGTCGAAGAACGGCGCCAGCGAGTAAAGGCCAACCTCTACCTTGCGTGCGAGGTTGGCCAGCAGCTCGACATCCACGCCAGGTTGCGCCAGTGCGCTGAGGTGAAACCCGGCACTGGCCGGTATCGCGTTGAACCAGGGTGCCAGGTCACCGTCCAGGCGGGTGAGGATGCGCTCGCGCCGGGCACTGTAGATGTCATGGCAGCGGCGAATGTGCTTGTTCAGGTGCCCTTCGCCGATGAATCGCGCCAGCGCCCATTGCAGCAGGGTGGGGCTGTGCCAGTCGCTCAGGTGCTTGGCTACGCAGGCCGCGTCGAGCACGGCGGGCGGCAGCACGGCATAGCCCAGGCGCAGCTCCGGCAGCAGGGTTTTCGAGAACGTTCCGACGTAAGCCACCAGCCCCTGACGGTCGAGCCGTTGCAGAGCATCCGCTGCCGGGCCCTGGTAGCGAAACTCGCAGTCATAGTCGTCTTCGATGATCAGCGCGCCGAGCTCGGCGGCCCGAGCCAGCAGGGCGTGGCGGCGCTGAATGCTCATCGGCATGCCGAGGGGGAACTGGTGCGAAGGCGTCACGTAGATCAGCCGGGTGCCGTCGGCGATTTGCTCCACGCACAGGCCTTCGTCATCCACCGGCACGGATTGCAGTTTTGCACCCAACGCCAGAAACAGCTGCCGCGCTGGCGGGTAGCCGGGGTCTTCCATGGCCACCGGGCAGCCGGGTTCGATCAGTACCCGGGCGATCAGGTCCAGGGCCTGCTGGGCGCCGTTGCACACCAGTACCTCGGCCGGGTTGCAGTGCACACCTCGCGTGTAGGCAACGTGGTGGGCGATGGCCTCGCGCAGTTCCGGGAGCCCCTGGGCGGTGAACTGCCGCTCGGGGTGGCGCTGGCTGCGGCGCAGGGCGTAGTTCAGGCAGCTGCGCCACTGGTCGAAAGGGAACTGCGACTTGATCGACGCGCCGCCGACGAAGTCGTAGCGCGATGGGGCTTCCTGGGTGCGCCTTGCCAATACCGTGGCGCGCTGTTGCCAGCGGCCCAGCGAGGCGGCTGCGGCCAGGGGGACTGTCTGGGCTTCGTTGCTGCGCACGGGTTGGCGTGGGGTAATGAACGTGCCGCGGCCTACCACGCCGCTGAGCAGGTTGTCGTAGGTCAGGCGCGAGTAGGCTTCGGCCACGGTCTTGCGTGACACGCCCAGCTGTTCGGCCAGCAGGCGGGTAGGGGGTAGCTGTGAGCCGGCGGCCAGGTGGCCGCTGTCGATGCCGGCGCGCAGCTGTTGGTAGAGCTGGTCGGCCAGGCCTTTGCGGCCTTCGAGGCGGATGTGCAGTTCCATGGTGGGGGCCGGGCGCAGGAGTGCTGAGAATAGCGGATTTTTATTGAATTCTACCGCTGCCCTCACGCAACGCGATGTCAAAGCATCCCCCATAAGCACAACGCGATTCTGCTTTTCGCTTTTCGCTTTTCGCTTTTCGCTTTTCGCTTTTCGCTTTTCGCTTTTCGCTTTTGCTTTTAAGCGCACGGTAGTTCAGGCACCGCAAATTGCGACTTCAGGAGGCCGAACGGAGGTCTTGCGGAGGGAGGCGACGGGCATGGATGCCCGTCGAGCGCTGGGCCCCAGGATGGGGCCTGCAGCGCGGTCCTCCCGGGAGCAAGACCGGAGTGAGGGAACCCCGGAGCGAAGCG
>NZ_JBIVID010000015.1:0-90050 GCF_044749525.1 Pseudomonas sp. NPDC089395 | reverse complement strand
GCTTCGATGGCAGACAGCTTGAACTGCTTGGAATACTTGGTCATGTAAAACACCCCGGTGTTGGATGGGTGTCCAACATCCGGGGCGCAGTTCAGTTCGCTGTGGGAGCAACGGTCCAAGCCTCCCACAGGTATGTCGCCGCTTTCTATGTCGTTGTTGGCCTGTAGGAGCGGATTTATCCGCGATCCGGGGCGCAAGCCCCGGCCATGCACCGCGGTGGATCCATCGCGGATAAATCCGCTCCTACCTCCAATCGGCCACGATCCCATGCTCGAGCGCGAATGGCTGGGCAGCCAGCGTGCGCCGCTGATACTTCACCGCCTGCTCATCCTCGGCCAGCCACAGCATCACCGCCGCCGGCACTTCCGGCGGTGCGCTACCGGCGCGCAAGGCAATCACACCCTGCTCGCCAATGGTCGCCTTCAGCGCTTCGGTGGTCACCACCCCAGGGTTCAGCGTATAAGCCCGAATCCCGCGCTCACCCAGCTCCACTGAAAGCATGCCTGACAACCGCGACACCGCCGCCTTGCCAGCGCCATACGCATAACCCCAACCGCCCTGGTCAGCAGCCACTGGCGGATCGCTCTCGCCCGCGCCCGAGGTGACATTGATCACCACCCCAGCGCCCTGCCCCAACATGCGCTCCACCACCGCCCGGGTCAGCAGGAACGGGGTGAGGATGTAACCCTTGAACATCCGCTCCAGGGTGTCCGGCTGCAGGGCCATGAATGTCGCATTGAGGTCGCTGCCCTGGTAGATCGCATTGTTCACCAGCACATCGATGCGCCCGAACTCGGCCAGCACCGTCGCGCAGGCCTCCTCGGCCGTGCTGCTGTCGAGCAGGTCCATCGGCACCACCAGCACCCGCGCGCCCAGCGTGCGAATGGCCTCGGCGGTCGCCGTGAGGCTGCCCGACAGCGGCGCGCCGCTGGCCTGGCGCAAGGCATGGGGATGCTGTTCGCCTTCTTCCACGGTACGTGCACTGATCGCCACGTCATAGCCGGCCCGGGCGAACGCCAGGGCCGCCGCGCGGCCGATGCCCCGGCTGGCGCCGGTAATGAATGCCACTTTGTTCATGCCAGATCCTTGTCAGAAGCGTGGCGCACGCACCATGGCGTCCATACCACCGTCGATGAATACCACGCTGCCGTGGATGAAAGCCGCCTGTCCGGACTGCAGGAACGCCACCAGCGCGGCGATTTCCTCTGGATGGCCGGAACGCCCCAGCGGCGCGACGAAATCGCGCACCGCCTGACCGAAGCGGGCGTCGTCCAGCGAGGCCTGGTGCAGCGGCGTCTGGACCGCGCCGGGCGCCACCACGTTCAGGCGGATACCGCGCTGCGCCCAGGCCGGTGCCAGGCGCCGGGCCTGATGGGTCACCGCGTACTTGGAGCAGGCGTAGGCGATATGCGGCTGGCCCAGGTCGTTGGCCAACTGCAGTGCCTTGGCCTCGTTGCCCTCCAGCATCGCTGCCGTCATCGCCTGCTGCTCGGCACCGGGCTGGGTCGCCGCCACCGAGCCGATCACCAGGGCCGCCGGGGCCTGGCCACGGGCCAAGGCATCCTGCAGACCGTCGAGCAACTGACTGACGCCGAAGTAGTTGACCGCCAGGATCAACCCGCACGACGGCGCGGTAACGCCAACCCCGGCACAACACACCAGCCCGTCGAGCACGCCGCCACTGCGTTCGAGCACCTGGGCGATGGCCGCCTCGCGCCCGTGGGCGGTGGACAGGTCGGCGATCACCTCGGCGTCGCTGCGATCGATACCGATTACCTCATGCCCCGCCGCACGCAAGGCGGCACTGACCGCCGCGCCAATGCCCGAGGCACTGCCACTGATAGCTGTAACAGACATAGTGAATCTCCATGATGGGTCCGGCGAGTATCGGCAGGACCGGTACGCGCCGGCATCGTCCTGGCGGACTAAATCCGGCGCGCGGGGGCCGGGCTCAAGCCCGTCGGGGAATGGCCACCGCCAGTTGCGGTGGCGGCACTTTCAGCCGGTCGATGGCCTTGAGCGCCACCTTCGGCTTGCCCAACGCCACCACACTGTTGAGGAGGATGCGCACCAGCTCGGTCTGGCGCCGCACACCGGTCTTGGAGAAGATCGAGCGCAGGTGTGCCCGGGCCGTGTTGCGGCGAATGTTCAGCACCTCGGCGGCCTCTTCCAGGGACAGGCCGTTGGCCAGTTCCATGGCCAGCGCGGTTTCCGCCCGGGTCAGGTTGAACAGCTGCTTGGTCACCACTTCGCTGGCCAGCGACTTGCTGGCCGCATCGCGGATGTACACCAGCGCCGCCGGCTTGCCCTTCTCTTCGGCCCAGTCCAGTGATGGAATCGACTCCACCACCAGCCCCAGGTTGACCAGCCCCGAAGGCCGGGTCACCGACATCGCTTCGGCGCTCTTGGGCGCATCCGGCGAGAACGCGGCGCGAATCAGGCGCTGCAGTTCGCGGTTGTCGCTCGGGTAGGTCGCCTCCAGGCGCCCGCCCACCAGTTTCAGGCCGTCGCTGGTGGCGAGAATTTCCTGGGCCACCGGGTTGACCCGCAGCACGCTGCCACTTTCGTCCAGCACCAGCGTGGCCACCGAAAGCCGGCTGATCGCCTGGGAATACAACTCGCTGAGCGACTCGCTGCGGTCCAGCAGGTTGTGCACCTGCAGGGCCCGGCGCAGGTGCGGCAGGAACATGCCGCACAGGGTCCGCTCATCGGCCGAGAAGTTCGGCGCATGTTTGGGCCGGGTAATGCGAAAACGCAACTTGCCGCCATCGGGGGTGGAGATGTCGGCGCCCATCACGTGGTATACCCCTTGCGGGCCGCAGAACATCTTGAAGTAGGCGCTGTGCTCCCATTCGGTCGAGGTCATGATGTCGTCGACGGTGAACACGTGGTCGAGCGGCTGGTTGGCAAACGGCGTATTGGTCTGCGGGTAGGTCATGTAGCTGACATCGCCCGCCCCTTCGATATCGCCCGAGATGATCATCACGCCCATGTCGGGCTGGTCGGGCACGCGCAGGATCAAGGTGGCGTAGTTGGCCCCGTAGAGGGTCCGGAAGCTGGTCAGCGCCCGGGCCATCAGTTTGGGATCCAGGGCGCCCTGGTAGACCTCGCCGACCAATCGGTCATAGGCAGCCAGGTCGAGGCCGAGAGCGGCAAGTGCATCATGGGTCAAGACTGCTTTGTCCACAGTGTTCTCCTCGCTCGGGTAAGGCTGAGCCTCCCCTTGTTATTTTTATAATTTCGGCGTGGGGCCAGTGGCCCCTTCGCTGCAACACTCGCGCGCCACAGTCTCGCTGGCGGCCCCCGGTGGCGACAATAGGTGCAACCGGGTTTATTTTTTTGGTTACTGGATGCGTCAGCGCGGCTGGCCGCTCAGCACCGCTCCCGCTGCCGCCTGTCGCGCCACCAACGGCCGGCCCCGGTTGAACCAGGCCGCCAGCGCCGGCAACAGGAAGATCGCCCCCAGCACGTTGACCAGGAACATGAACGACAGCAGCACGCCCATGTCGGCCTGGAACTTCAGCGGCGCAAACGCCCAGGTGCACACCCCGATCGACATGGTCAGGGCGGTGAATACCGCAGCCGTGCCGCGCTGGCACATGGCCCGGTAGAAGGCCTCGCGCAGGTCTTTGCCTGCGGCCATCTCGTGCTGGATACGCTCGTACAGGTAAATGCCGTAGTCCACCCCCACCCCTACCCCCAGCGCCATCACCGGCAGGGTGGCGACCTTCAGGCCGATGCCCAGCATCGCCATGAGCGCGTTGCACAGGATCGCGACGATCGCCAGCGGCACCAGGATGCACAGCACCGCGCGCAGCGAAAAGAACGTCAGCCAGCAGAACAGCGCCACCGAACCGAACAACGCCGCCAGCATGATCACCTCGGCGCGCTTGACCGCTTCGTTGGAGGCGGCCATCACGCCGACGTTGCCCCCGGCCAGCAGCAGCTCGACCTTCGGCGTGCGCACCTCGTCGATGATGCGCCGCGCCTCGCCGATCGCATGGCTGACGGTGGCGCCTTCATGGTCGGTGAGAAACACCAGGATCTGCATCTGCTGACAACCCTCGGTGACCAGGCCGTCGTCGGGCATGTAGGCCCGGGCGCCCTGGCTCAGGCCGCGGGCGGAACCGGGAATGGCCGCCCAGCGTGGGTTGCCTTCGTTGTTGCCGGCGATCACCCGCTTGCCCATGCCGGCCACGCTCTGCACCGACTGCACGCCGCTGACCGCACGCATGCGAAAATCGAAGGCCTCCACCGCGCGCATCACTTCCGGTGACAGGCAGCCTTCCTCGATGCCTTTCACCTCGACGAACACCGACATCACGTCCAGGCCGATCGAGTAGCTGCCGATGATGCGCGCATTGTCCTGGTTGTAGCGCGAATCGGCGCGCAGCTCCGGTGCGCCGGCGCCAATATCGCCCACGGCCAGCTCCCGCGCCTTCCACGCACCCGCCACCAGCAGCGCCAGGCTCAGCCCGAACACCACCAGCGCAGGGCCAGGTTCCGCCAACGCCGACAGCCGCCACCAGAGGCGATGGCGCCCGCCCTGGGCGGCCTGGGCCTGGCGCAGCGCGCCCGGTTCCAGGCGCAGCCAGGACAGGATGATCGGCAGCATCAGCTTGTTGGTGACGATCATCAGCATCACCCCGATGCAGGCGGTGACCCCCAGCTCATGCACGATGGGGATGTCGATGAGCATGATCACGGCGAATCCCAGGGCGTTCATCAGCAGTGCCAGCGAGCCCGGGATGAAGATCTTGCAGAACGCCGAACGCGCGGCCTCCAGCGAACTGGCGCCGGCCACCACGTCCTGCTTCCAGGCGTTGGTCATCTGTACTGCGTGCGACACCCCAATGGAGAAGATCAGGAAAGGCACCAGGATCGACATCGGATCGATGCCCAACCCCAGCAGCGGCAGCAGCCCCAGCAACCACACCACCGGCAGCAGCGCCACCACCAGCGCGACCAGGGTCAGGCGCCACGAGCGGGCATACAGCAACAGCAGCAGCGCGGTGATGACAAAGGCAATCACAAAGAAGCCGATCACCGTGTTCAACCCTTCGACCACATCGCCGACCAGCTTGGCGAAACCGACGATGTTGATCTCGATATGTTCGTTGGCGTACTTGTGGCGGAGCGCTTCCAGGCGTTCGGCCACCTCGGCGTAGTCCACCGCCTTGCCGGTCTGTGGGTCGATGTCCTGCAGGTCAGCCCGCACCATCGCCGATTTCAGGTCGTTGGCCACCAGCCGGCCGATCTGCCCGGACGCGGCGGCATTGCTGCGCACCTGGGCCAGGTCGGCGTCGCTGCCGCTGAAGCGCGGCGGCACCACCACGTCACCATAGAAGCCCTGCTCGGTGATCTCGATGTAGCGCACGTTGGCGGTGAACAGCGAGGTGACGCTGGCGCGGTTGACCCCGGAGATGAAGAACACGTCGTCGGTGACCTTGCGCAGGGTATCGAGGAACTCCGGGTTGTACAGGTCGCCCTCGCCTTTCCAGCGCACGCTGACCAGGAAGCGGTTGGCGCCGGTGAAGTACTGGCTGAAGCGCAGGAAGTTGACCATGTACGCATGGCGCACCGGGATCTGCTTGTTGAAGCCCGGGTCCAGCTGGGTGTGCGTGGCGCTGTAGCCCAGGCCCAGGGTCAACAGCACGAACAACAGCAACCAGCCCTTGCGTCCTTTCATCAAACCGTTGGAGGTCGCTTCGACGCAACGCGCCACGCGGGTCTGTGCCTTACTCATCGTTCGTCCCTCATTTGCCCAGCGTGGCAAGGTTGCCCGCGGATTCAACGAAAACCCCTTGCTCACCGCCCAGCAACAGGCGTGAACCCACCATGGCCGCCGACGTCAGGGTGCCGTGCCCGCTGATGCGGCTGACGCTGGCCAGCTCGCCACGGGCATCCAGGCGCACCACTGAGCTGCCGGCGCCGACCAGCACCAGCCCGCCGCCCGGCAGCCGGGCATGGCCGTACAACGGCAGCGCATTGCCGACCTCGACCTGACGCCAGTGCTCGCCGAAATCGTGGCTGACGAACACATGCCCACGCATGCCGTAGGTCACCCAGTCGCTGGCGCTCAGGCGCACCACGCCGAACAGCGAACCACTGTAGAAGGCCGGCAGGGTCTGCCAGTGCTCACCGGCATCGCGGCTGCGCAGCACCAGGCCCTGCTCGCCGACCAGCATGCGCCGGCCATCGGCGCCGCCATCCATGCCGTTGAGGTGGGCACTGTCGATGTCCAACGCCAGCGCCTGCCAGGTCTGTCCGGCATCGATGGACTGGTAGAACTTGCCGAAGCTGCCGAACGCCAGCACCCGCTCGCCACCGGCGGCCCAGACGCCCAACAGGGGCTCGCCGAGGCTGTCGTCGTGGCGCACTTCGCGCCAATGCTGGCCGGCGTCTTCGGAGCGCAGGATCCAACCGTCGTGGCCGACCGCCAGCAGGCGCTGGTCGTCCAGGGCCACCAGCGCGGTCAGGGCGACCTGGCGCTGGGGTTGAACCTGGGCTTGTTGCCAGCTGGCGCCCTGGTCGTCGCTGAGCAGGATGCTGCCACGCTCGCCGACGGCCAGCACACGGCGGCCGACATCGAGCAAGGCGTTGATCTGTACCCGGTCGGCGCGCAGCGGCTCATCGTTGGGCACGGGCTCGGGGCGTGGGAGGAAGGTGTAGGTGATGGTCAGGCCGACGAACAGGCAGACCAGATAGCCAATCAGCGAGCGCATGGGCAACGCTCCTTGGGGTGACACGCGAACAAAGCAGCCATGGAGCCATTCCTCTTGTTCTTGTCAGGCGCCGGACCTGCGGGTGGAGCCGCAGGGGCAATGGGATAGTCGGCTGGGGCGCGGAACGAAACATCGTCCAAATGGCTTAAGAATCGGTGGCCGGCCGGATGGGGGATGGCAGGTCTGGCCCTATCGCCGGCAAGCCGGCTCCCACAGGTAGTGCGCCGTTCTCAAGTGCGGTGGGGTTCCTGTGGGAGCCGGCTTGCCGGCGATAGGGCCCTGAAGGATCAGCGCTGGTACAAGATCACCAGATCGTTGATCACCGAAGGTCGCTCCTGCCCGACCACATGGGTGTTGATCTCCAGGGTCAACTGAGTCCCCCGCTCACGCACCTCCACCGCCTTGACCCGTGCCCGGGCATGAATCCGCGCGCCCGCCGGCACCGGCGCCGGGAAGCGCAGGCGGTCGGAGCCATAGTTGATCTGCGTGGTGAACCCGGTGATCTCGAAGCCCAAACCCAGCTTCAGCCGCGACTGCAGCACCTGCACCAGCGCACCGTGGGCGATGGTGCCGCCAAACGGGCTGCTGCGCCGGGCACGCTCGGGGTCGGTGTGGATCCAGTAGTCGTCGCCGGACAGCTGCGCGAAGGCATCGATCAGCGCCTGGTCCACCAGCAGGCTGTTGCTCCAGGCACTGAACTGCTCGCTGACCAGCGCCTTCAAGCCCGCTTCGTCGTTGCAGTCGACCTGCACACCGGGCGCCGCCTCGGGCGCGGCCGGTGGCGTGGCGTCGGCGCTGGCCCATGCCTCCAGGCGCTCGACGTCCTGCTCCAGGCCGGTAAAGCGCAACAGCCGATTGCCCTTGCCGTCGACCTGGGCGAACACCGGCTGCAGCGGCATGCCGATGCGAATCTGCGCCTCGTCCAGCCCCACCAGGGTGGTGTTGATCCGCACCCCTTCGGCCAGTTCCACCACCGCCAGCTTCTGCGGCATCTCGTCGGCGAAGTCCGGCAAGGTCGGGATGCGGGTCAAGGTGAAGCTGTACAAGCTTGCCTGGCCTGTCACTTCGCGCCAGGCCGGGTCCTGCGCCAGGCACGCTGGGCAGTGCCGGCGCGGGTAGAACAGCCACTGCTGGCAGGCGCCGCACTGCTGGATCAGCAGGCGGCGGGCCTTCAGGCCCTCCCAGAAGGGTGCGGAAATCTCCGTGGCCACAGGCATCGGTTTGTTGTTGGACATGCTGGTTATGCTCCCTGAAGGATCAATGCGCCCTGCTCGCTCATCACGCCACCGGTCCCGGAGACGTACACGCTGTCGCAGCGTTGCAGCTGGCGCTCGCCGGCCGCCCCGGCAATCTGCGTGACCGCCTCGATGACCTGCGACATGCCGCCCGCAGAGCCGGCCTGGCCAAAGCTGAGCTGGCCGCCGTGGGTGTTCATGGGGAAATCGCCGCGCCAGGTCAGGTCGTGCTCGCGCACGAACGCCATGCCCTCGCCTTTGCCGCAGAAGCCGGCGTCTTCGAGGGTGAGCAAGGCGGTGATGGTGTAGCAGTCGTAGATTTGCGCGGCGTCGACGTCGGTCGGTTTCAGCCCGGCCATGGCGAAGGCGCGTTGCGAGGCCGGGCCGATCGGCGTGTGCAGCATGTCCTGGGCGTAGGACGGCGACTTGAAGGCCAGGTGCTCGCCGAAGCCGGTGACGAACGCCGGGCGTTTGCGGGCCTTGGCCGCCAGCTCCTTGGACGCGACGATCATCGCCGCACCGCCGGCCACCGGCATGACGATCTCCAGCACATGCAACGGGTCGGCGACCATGCGGCTATCCAGCACCTGCTCGATGCACAGCGGCTGGCCGAAGAACATCGCCTGCGGGTTGGCCTGGGCATTGGTGCGCTGGTCCACGGCGATCTTGGCCATCGCCCGGGGGTCGTAGCCATACTGCGCGGCGTAGCGCTGGGCGATCATGGCGTAGCCGGTGTTCTGGCCCATGTGCCCGTAAGGCAGGTCGAACTCCGCCTCCGGCGCACCGAACGCCGTGCTGTGGCCACCAAAACGCATGGCCCGGGCCATCCAGCCGGCGTCTTCGTCCGGCCCCAGCGGGGCCATGCGCGCCGGCAGCACGCACAGTACCGCCTGGCACAGCCCCAGCTCGATGGCGGCGGCGGCGCGCCAGACCATGCCCACCGAGGTGCAGCCGCCGAGGTCGACCACTTCGGCGAAGTTCAGCCGCAGCCCCAGGTATTCGGCGGCCATGGCCGGCACGAACACCGAGGCCTCGTGGAACTGTGGGCCATTGATCACCAGGCCGTCGAGGTCCGACGCTTGCAGGCCGGCATCGCGCAGGGCCTGGGCGGCCAGGTCGGCGACCTGTTCGAGGTGGAACATCCGAGGTGCCGTCGCGTACTTTTCCGGCTTGTACTGCGCGGTACCCACAATTGCTGCGTGGCCTTTGAGCCCCATAGTGCCTCCATGCCGGGGCCCACGGGCCTCGGCGTTGTCCAGGTGGTCGGTCAGAAGGTGTACTTCATCGAGAAGGTGGCGTAGTCGCGGTCTGCATACGGCCGCTTGATCGGGTCGGGCGAGCCCAGGTAGCCGACGTAGGTAAGGCCGACTTCCAGGTTGCCGAGGTACTTGAAGGTGGTGCCTACGCTGAGGCGGCGGTCGCCCTGCACGCCGGCGATGCTGCCGGACATGGGTGTCGAGCCGCTGAACACGTTGGAGAAGCGCACTGGCACCTCCAGATCCCAGCCTTGGAAAACCCCCGGATAACTGAACGATGCGCCCAGGGTGTAGGCGCTGGCGTCGCGGCTTCTCCAGCCCGATGCGGTCTTGTAGGTGTAGTCATCGGAAGCTCCGACCAAAGGGCGCAGGCTGGGCAGCAGGGCCACGCCTTGCAGGTTGCTGGCGGCAGAGGTGGCGTCGACGCTGTCCACCCGCACATGGATGATCTCGCCGGTCAGGGTGGTCTGGCTGGCCCATGGCCGGTCGCCCAGCACGCGCATGGCCGAGAGTTGAATCTGCTGGCCCTTGCCCTTGGCCGGGGTTGGCCCAAGGCCGGTGCTGACCAGCACGGGCGCGCCGTCGCGGTACGACCACTCGGCACCGATCTGGGTTTCGCCGAGCTTGGTCGAGGCGCTGATGCCGGTGAGCTTGATGTCTTCGAAGTACTTCACTCGGTAGCCATTGGCGACAAAGGCCGACAGGCCGCCGCCGACCGGCACCGGGTCGTAGCCGACCAGCGCGGTGGCCGGGTTCTTGTCGTGGTAGTTGACGTGAAACAGCGACAACTCCAGCGCCGGTACCGGTCGGTAGCGCACCTGTAGCCCCCACTGGCCGCTGTCGCGGGGCTCGTCGGTGCCGCGGTAGGGCACGTTGCCCGTTGGCGTGATGAGGAACTCGCGGCCTGGGCCGATCACGTCGGTGCCGGAAAAGTAACTGCCCACCGGGGCCAGTTCGGTGCCCTTCCACTCGTACTGCACGTAGCCGCCAAAGGTGAACTGCGGGTTGATCCGGTACGACGCCGACACCTGCCCCACCGGCAGCAGCACTTCCTTGACCTCGACCCCAGGCTGGTTGGCCTTGACCGCATCGGACGGGTTCTGCACGCCGTTGACGCCGGGGTAGTACAGGCTCTCGCCCCAGGACTCGATATGACGCCCGGCCTTGACGTCGAGCATCGTGTCGTTGTCGAAGCGCCAGCCACCGAACACGTAGGCATCCAGCAGGCGGGTACGGCCACCGCTGTAGTACCGCGCATCGCTGGTGAACGCGTCGTTGTCGCCGTCCTTGTTGACCGTGGCCGGCGAGTCGTTGTCGTTCTTGCGGTGGTACACGTCGTCGTAGAAGGTACTGGCGCGCACCACGGCGCCATAGTTGTCCATGCGCAGGATCATCTCGCCCAGGGCGCCGACCCGGTTGGTGGTCAGGCTGCCCTCGTTGAAGTTGCGGTTGGCATCGTCGGCGTTGACCGTGAGCAGGCGGTCGCTGGGCTTGCCCAGGCGCACGCCGATGCCGTAGCTGGTGGTCACCGACCAGTCGATGGTCGCGCCGTTGTCGAACTCCAGGGTTTCCCCGGACCAGGCCGGCGCCGGCGCCAGCACGATCGCCGCCGTCAGGCTGGCAAGCTGGACGCTGCGACAGGCAAGGGCAGTGCCGTTATTGTTGTTCTTGTCGATCACACGGGCTCTCCTGTTAGGCAACCGGCTGGCTGCCTGGAATGGTCAACGTTGCCGTCGGGCCGACCGCCGCTTCGGCGGCGGGCGCCAGCGGGGCGCGCCGGTAGCGGTAATGCGCGTGGTGCAGTTCGCGCACCAGCCGCCCTTCGGCCATGAGGTAGTTGGCATGGGCCAACGTTTCGCCAAGGGCCATCAGCTCGTCGAAACGACCGGACAGCCTGGGGAACAGCTCGGCCATCAGCTCGCACGCCGTGCGTGGCGTCTTGCAGCTGGCCAGCAAACGGTCCAGCTGGGCCTGGTGGTGGGCCTGCAACTGGTCAATGCGCGCATGCAGGTTGAAGAACGGCCGCTCGTGGGCCGGCAGCACCAGCACGCTGTCGGGCAGGCTGCGCAGGTGTTCGAGCGAGGTCAGCCATTCGCGCAGCGGGTCGGCCTCGGGCTCGGTGGCGTGCACGCCCACGGTCGGGGTGATGCGCGGCAGCACCTGGTCGCCGGCGAGCAGCAGGCTGCCGTCCTCGGCGTACAGGCAGGCATGCTCGGGCGAATGGCCACGGCCGACCACCACGCGCCATTGGCGGCTGCCGATGCGTACACGGTCAGCGTCCTGCAGGCGCCGGTAACTGTTGAAATGCAGGGGGCGGAAATGGCCGTTCTGGATCAGTTGGTACAGCTCGCCCGCCTGCGCCTCGTCCATGCCCGCCTTGCAGTGGAAGTCGAGGAAATCCCAACCCGCGGCCTGCTCGGCCGGCACGCTGACGTACAGCGAACGGTATTCGGCGGCGGTCATGTACACCGGGCAGCGAAAGCGCTCGGCCAGCCAGCCGGCCACGCCGGCATGGTCGGCGTGGTAATGGGTGCAGATCACCGCCAGCAGCGGCTGGCCGGCGAACACCTGGGTGAACACCTGCTCCCAGACCTCACGGGTCTGCGCGGTGTTCATGCCGGTGTCCACCACCACCCAGCCGTGGTCATGGCGCAGCAGGTAGAGGTTGATGTGGTCCAGGCGAAACGGCAGCGGCATGCGCAACCACCACACGCCCTCGGCCACTTCGCGCACCTGACCGCTGTCCGGCACCTGCGGCCAGGGGTAACGCAGGCCGCCGTGCAGTTCATGGCCGTTGCCGTCGAGGTCAGCCATGCCGGCTACCCTCGAATGCGGGCAGGCCGACTTGTTCGAGCAGCTGCGGCGAATAAGGCTGGTAGCTCTGGCTGCGCTCGTCGCGGATGAACAGCGGGTCGGGACAGGCGTTGGGGCAGTAGCCCTGGCGCTGCAGGTCGACCTTGCGCAGCTTGAAGGTGCTGGTCAGGTCCGCCGAGGCGCTTACCCGCACGAACATGGGCGCGGCGTAACGTGGCAGGCGCGCTTCGGTCAGGCGGTACAAGGCCTGCGGGTCGAAGGCCTGGCCCGCTTGCATCAGCACCGCCGCCATGCCTGCCCTGCCCTCGTGTTGCGGCACCTGCACGCCGTAGATGTTGATCAGCTCCAGGCCCGGCAGGTCGCTCAGGGCATCGGCCACTTCCTGGGTCGAGACGTTTTCGCTTTTCCAGCGGAAGGTGTCGCCGATGCGGTCGACGAAGTAGCAGTAGCCATCGGCGTCCTGGCGCAGCAGATCGCCCGAGCTCCACCAGGCATCGCCCTCGCGCAGCACGTTGCGGCGGATCTTGCTCTCGGTGGCCGTGGCGCAGGTGTAGCCTTCGAAGCGGCCGCCACCGATGTCCGGGTGGTCGACGATAAAGCCCATGGCTTCGCCCACTTCGCCCACCTCGCACAGCTGGTAGAAGCCGTTTTCATCGCGCGGGTGGCAGTCGTTTTCCACGTCGAAGCGCACCAGGCGCAGGTTGGTGCGGTTCCAGTCCGGCACCCGGCCGCAGGCGCCCAGGTAGTTGTCGACGTTGATCAGGTTGGTGTTGGCTTCGGTCGCGCCCCACCCCTCGAACACCTGGATCGGCCCGAACCGTTCGACCCAGCGCTGCCACGACTCGCTCGACAGGCCGGCGCCAAGCATGCAGCGCAGGGTATGTTCACGCTCCCCGGCTACGGCCGGCCGGTTGAGCAGGTAGCGGCAGATTTCGCCGATGTACTGGAACACGCTGATGCGATGGCGCGCCACATCGGCCCAGAACTCGCGCACGCTGAACTTGCGGCGCACCACGATACTCGCGCCGGCACGCAGCGCGGTGGAGGTGACCGAGGTGGCGGCCGCGCCGTGGTACAGCGGCAGGCAGCAATAGAACACATCGTCGACGCCGGCGTTGAGTGTCACCTCCATCACATCCCCCGACGACAGCCAGCGCATGTGGCTGTATCGCGCGGCCTTGGGCAGGCCGGTGGTGCCCGAGGTGAAGATCAGCAAGGTCGGCGCCTGGGCTTCGAGCCCGGCACGGTGCGCCTTGGGGAACGGCGTGTCGGGCGCAGCGGCCATGGCCGTGGCGAACTGGTGGTCGACGCCTGCCGGCAGCGCACCCGTCCAACGGTTTTCGGCATCGTCGATCAGCCACATGGGCAGGGCCGGCAACCCTTCGGTCGCCTGCAGGTTGCCCAGGCATTCTTCGCCGACCACCAGCGCCTTGGCACCGGTAGTGTCCAGGGCATGCAGCAGGGGTTTGCCGGTTACCTGGGTATTGACGAACGCCACCACCACCCCGAGCTTGACCAGACCGAACCAGCAGCTGAAGAAGGCCGGACGGTTCTCCATCATCAACGCGCAGACGTCGCCGGCACGCAGGCCGGCGGTGAAGGCGGCATGGGCTACCCGGTCGGCCTGACGGTTCACCTCGGCGTAGCTCAAGGTCTGCTCGCCGTAGATCAGGAACGGCCGTTGGCCATGGCGCGCCGCTTGTGCTTCCAGGCGGTCGGCCAGGGTGTAGTGGTCGCGCGGCTTGATTTGGCCGCTGGCTTCGGCGCGCAGGTCAAGCAGCGCCTGGGTCTGTTCGCGGCTCACGGGGGGCTGCGGCAGGTTGGGCAAGGTGTGCGGCAGGTTCATGGCGCCACCTCCAGGGTTTGCTGCCAGCTGGGGTAGTCGCTGTAGCCACGGGCACCTGGGGTGTACAGGGTCTTGCGGTCGAACGCGGCCAGCGGCCTGTGCTGGCGCAGGCGCTCGACCAGGTCGGGGTTGGCGATGAAGTGGCGGCCGAACGAAACCGCCGCGCCCTCGCCCGCCGTCAGCGCGGCGCGGGCCGAATCGGCGTCGAAACCGTCGTTGAGGATCAGGGCCTGCGGGCCGTGCTGGCGGGCCAGGGCGAAGGCATCCAGGTCGGCCAAGGGCGAGCGCATGATGTGCAGGTAGGCCAGGCCCAGTGGCGACACAGCCTGGCACAGCGCGGTGGTGGTCTGCACAGGCTCGTGGTCGTCGATGTCGTTGTACGGGTTGCCGGGGCACAGGCGCAGGCCGACCCGGCCTGCACCGATGGCAGCGGCCATGGCTTCGAGCACTTCCTTGGCGAAGCGCACCCGGTGCTGCGCGCTGCCGCCATAGGCATCGGTGCGCTGGTTGCTGCCGGCGGCCATGAATTGCATGGGCAGGTAGCCGCTGGTGCAGTGCAGTTCGACGCCGTCGAAACCGGCTTCGCGGGCGTTCAATGCGGCTTGGCGGTAGTCGCCGATCACTTCGGCGATGCCTTCCAGGGTCAGGGCCTGGGGCACATCGGCGTCGACCAGCCCGGCGGCATCGCTGAACAGCTGCACACGGGCAGGCAACGACGACGGCGCCACCGTCGCCGCGCCCTGCGGCTTGTTGTGGTGACTGGCGGCGCGCCCCACGTGCATCAGCTGCAGGACGATGCGCCCGCCTTGCTCGTGCACGGCGCGGGTCACCTGCTGCCAGGCGGCGATCTGTTCGCGGCTGTAGATGGCCGGGGTACGGCAGTAGCCCAGGCCGCTGGCCGAGGGTGCCGTGCCTTCGGCGACGATCAGCCCGGCGCTGGCGCGCTGGCGGTAGTAGTCGACCATTTCGCTGCCCGGCACGGCGCGCCCATCGGCGCGGCTGCGGGTCATCGGGGCCATGACGATGCGGTTGGCCAGTTGCAGTTCGCCCAGGCGCACAGGCTCGAACAAGATGTCCATCTCAGCTCCTTCAGCTCTTGTTGTTTCCGGCTCGCGGGGAGCACGAAACACCGGATATGGGCTGAATGATTCACCGCGGGCAGGAGCGAAACATCGTCCGTCGAGACTAGTTTCGCGCGCTTGTCCCAGGGCCCGGCGATACCTGCAGGTACAGCGCAAATTTGGTCTGAACAGACGATGAATTGACGGCAGAATGGGGCGAGCATCATGCGCACCTAAAACAAGAAGCGGAGCTGTGCAGTGAACCCATCCCCTCCTGTGACCTGGCGTACTCACTACGCCTTGCTGGTGCTGGCCAGCATCTACGTCTTCAACTACATCGACCGCCAGTTGATGGCGATCCTGATCGAGCCGGTGAAGCAAGAATTCGGCATCTCCGATACCGGCATCGGCCTGCTCTCCGGGGTGACCTTCGCCGTGTTCTACACGGTGTTCGGCCTGCCGCTGGGGCGCCTGTCGGACCGCATCGGGCGCAAGCCGGTGATTGCCTTCAGCTGCATGGCCTGGAGCCTGATGACCATGCTCTGCGGCATGGCCGGCAGCTTCTTCACCCTGGTGCTGGCGCGGATCGGCGTGGCCATTGGTGAGGCTGGCGGCACTGCGCCGTCGGTGGCGATGGTCTCCGACCTGTACCCGGCACATCGGCGCTCGACGGCGTTGGCGGTGCTGATGCTCGGCTCCAGCCTGGGGGCCATCGTCGGCCTGGGGTTAGGCGGCTGGATTGCCCAGCACCACGGCTGGCGCTATGCGTTCCTGCTGATTGGCGCGCCCGGCATCCTGCTGGGCCTGTTGCTGTTGCTCACGGTGCGGTCGCCAGCACCGTCGCGGGTTCGGCAAGCGGCCGAGGGGCCACAGGAGGGTTGGCTGCGTACACTGGCCGAGCTGCTGCGCATGCCCTCGTTCCTGTGGCTGGTGCTGACTGGCGGGGCTGCGGCCATCGCCGGGTATGCCATCGGTACCTGGAGCCCGAGCTTCCTGATTCGCTCGCACGGGCTGAACATGCAACAGGCCGGTTTTCTGGTCGGTGTGGTCGGCGGTACGGGTTCGACCATTGGCACGCTGGTGTGCGGCATGCTCACCGACCGCCTGGCCCGGCGTGACGTGGGCTGGCAGATTGGCGTGCCGTTGCTGGGCACGCTGTTGAGCATTCCGTTTGCCCTGGCCTACTTCCTCTGGCCCCAGGGCGTGGCGTTTCATATCGGCGATACGCCGGTGCCGCAGGCGTTTCTGTTCTATAGCGCGTTCGGGTTCTTTGGCGTGTGGTGGGCGACGCCTTGCCTGGGCGCGATCACTCACCTGTTCCCGGCCCATCGGCTGGCCCAGGCCACGGCGATTTTCGTCATGGCCATGACCTTGCTGGGGGTCGGCGTCGGGCCCTTGCTGATCGGCATGCTCAGTGATGTGTTCGTGCCGAGCCTGCAGGGTGAGTCGCTGCGTTATGCGTTGGCGGCATCGGTGGTGTTGCTGGTGTTGGCGGCGGGGTTCCTGGCGATGGCCTTGCCGCGCTATCGGGCGCGGATGAAGGGGGGGGCCGGTGGCGCGGCAACCGTGGGGGCTGTGGCGGTCTGATCAGACATTGGGGCCGCTTTGCGGCCCTTTCGGCGCGGTTTGTCGTACACCTCACACTTCAATCCCTGCACAGAACTCTGTGGGAGCGGGCTTGCCCCGCGAAGCTGGCAACTCGCTGTATGGCACCGGCTTCGCCGGTGTTCGCGGGACAAGCCCGCTCCCACATAGTCTGCTTTTGCCTGTGCTGGCCTCATCGCCGGCAAGCCGGCTCCCACAGAGATTGCGCAAGGCCTGAGTGGCGCGCTGTTCCTGTGGCAGCGATCTCTACTACACCTCCCACTTATAGACCTGCACAGAACCTGTGGGAGCCGGCTTGCCGGCGATGGGCTGCGCAGCAGCCCCAAACAAAAAGGGCCTGGCGGTCACCCGCCAGGCCCCTGCAAACGCCCTGCCCGCTTAGCGCCCGATCGCGCGCGCCGCATCCGCGGTGTACATGTCCGGGGTGAACTTGCTCTCGTTGAGAATCGGCCCCTTCTTCGCTTCGTTGGTCATCCCGTAGCCGGTGTACTGGCCCGAGTTCAGGTCCATGAAGAACTGCGAACCCGCCTGCCAGCCGCTCATGTCCGGGTGGTAGTAGTAGTTGACCATCGCATGCTTCCACAACTGCCCACGGGCATCGTAGTTGTCGGCCATCACCGCGTTCCAGGTGTCCTCATCGATGAACAGCACACGCTTGCCGTACACATGGCGGTAGCCTTCCTTCAGGTCCGCTTCCACCACCCACACCCGCCGCAACTCGTAGCGCATGAACTCCGGGTTGGGATGGTTGGGGGTGAGCAGCTGGGCATACTTGATGGTGCCGGCATTGGCCTTGAAGGCATTCGCCGGGCTGTAGATTTCACGCTTGCCGATCAGCTTCCAGGTGTAGCGCTCGGGCGCGCCGTTGAACAAGCGGTCCTCGTCCACCGTCATGGTGCCGTTGGTGCCGATCATCGGTTGGTCGTAGCCGTAGCCCGGCATCTGCCGCACGCGACGGGTCGAGGGGCTGTACGCCCAGGCCTGGCGCGCGGAGGTGACGAAGTTGTACGGCTCGTGGGCGATGCTGATCACGCCGTTGTCGCGGGCGGGCTTGAGCGTGGTGTTGTAGCTCATCGCCTGGATCATGTCCGAAGTCTTCGGCTCCACCGTCGGCGAGTTGGCCTGGGACAGGTTGCGGGCATGGGCGCGACCCCAGCCGATACTGCCGTTGGGCAGTACCGAGGCCAGGTCGGAAATCTTCTCTTCGGTGTAGGCGCGGGCCGGCAACTGGTGGTTCCACAGCACTTCCATGCCGTTCTTCGGAATCGGGAACGGCACCTGGCCCAGCCCCTCGACACCCAGCCCATCGTTCACCAGCTTGGCATTGAGGGCGTTGCTCATGACCCGCTGGCACACGTAGTCGGGGTAACGGAAGTCGCGGTGGCCTGGGTAGATGTTCATCTTGTAGCTGGTCGGGTACTTCTTCAGCAGCGCCTTCTGCCCCTCGGTCAGGTGCGCTGAGTACTGGTCCATGTTCTGCGCGGTGATCACCAGGATCGGCTTCTCGTCGGCATAAGGGTCCACCGGCTGGTCACCGGAGAACTTCACGTGGTTCCAGCCCGGCACCTGGCCCAGGTACTTGCCGGTGTAGGGCGGGATGGTGCCTTCGGCGTTGCCCGCCTGCTCGGCGCCGACACAGGTCAGGTCCTTGCCGAGCCTGGCGGCTTCCTCCGGGGCTACGGCGGCATAGGCGCTGGCAACCAGCCCCGTGTTCACGGTCAGAGCGGCCGCGAGCATCACACCTTTTGTTGTTTTCATGTCTTGCCTCCTTCGCTGATAAGGCTTCTGGTATGGCTTCATTGTTCTCGTTCCAGGCTCGCCGGCATCGTCCGGAGAGACTAAGAATCACTCGACGCGCAGGCTGGCCTTGAGGGCGGCCTTGAGCACCTTGCCGGTGGCATTGCGCGGCAGTGGATGGGCCACGCGAAACACCTGGGCGGGCACCTTGTAGGCCGCCAGCCGCGCGGCGATGTAGCTGCGCACCTGCTCGTCGCTTGGCAGTACGCCAGGGCTGCCGTGGATCGCCAGCGCCACCACTTCACCCAGCGCCGGGTCCTCCAGGGCAAAGGCGGCCGCCTCTTGCACGCCGACCATGTCGCTGACGCAGGTTTCGATTTCAGCCGCGGAAATCTTCTCGCCGCCGCGGTTGATCAGGTCCTTCACCCGGCCGCTGATGCACAGGAACCCTTGTTCGTCGAGGTAGCCGAGGTCGCCGGTATCGAGCCAACCTTCGCGCAGGCTTTGGGCAGTGGCGCCCGGCTGCTGCCAGTAGCCTTCCATCAGCGTCGGCGAACGCAGCCAGATCAGCCCTTCGGTACCCGGCGGATGGGGCTGCAGCGGGTCATCGCCAATGCCTACATCGACAATCGGCAACGGCCATCCGGCGCTGGCCGGGCGGTACTCGAACGGGTCACCGCCGATGGCCGCGCCAATGCCGTTGCTCTCGGTCAGGCCGTAGCCGCTGCCACCGATCACCTCAGGCTTGCGGGCCAGCATCTCGGCCAACAGGCCCGCGGACGAAGCGCCGCCACCCAGGCCCAGGCCGAACAGGCTGGCGGTGTCGTCAGTGCCATAGCGCGGGGAAGCCAGCAGTTGCTGCATCATCACCGGCGCACCGTTGAACTGCGTGCAGCACTCGTCGCGGATCAGGTCCAAGGCCTGGCTGGCGTCCCACTTGTACATCAGCAGCAGGCGCCGGCCGGGGCGAAAGGCCGAGAGAAACTGCGCATGCAGCCCACTGACATGGAACAAAGGCACTGCCATCAGCGAGGTCGGCGCGTAGCCACTGGCGAGCAGGCCGCCCACACGCTGGGGCGAACTCATGGCGCAGAACGCGCCCTGGAACTCCAGGGCGGTCAAGGCCTGGCACACGGCCCGGTGGCTGGACAACACGCCCTTGGCCCGGCTGGTGGTGCCCGAGGTATAGAGGATCAGCGCCGGGGCCTCGGGGGCGAGGTCGGGCGGCTGGTGTGCCAGCGGCGCGGCCGCCAGCAGCGCTTCGTAGCGCAGGCAGCGCTCCGCCAGCGCCGCCTCCGGGGCAAGGCCGACGACAATGCAGGTGCGGTCCCCCGCCGCGAGGTCGGCCTGCAATACCGAAAGGCGTGCCTCGTCGCAGATCAGCAGGCGTGCGCCGCTGTCCTCGACGCCATGCAGCAGCTCGTCACGCAAGCCCCAGCTGTTGAGCGGCACGCACACCGCCCCGCAGCGCTGGATGGCCGCGAACGCCACCAGCCAGGCAGGCTGATTGCGCATGGCGATCACCACTCGGTCGCCGGGGCATACACCCAAGGGCCCGGCCAGTTGCCCAGCCAATCGGTCGACCGCCTCGAAGAAGGCGGCGAAGGTCAGCCGCTGCTGCTGCCAGACGACAAACTCCTTGTCGCCATGCACGCGGCCGGCGTCGATCACCTGTACCAGGTTGCGCGCGGCGTGGCGGAAATACCGCGGGCTGCCATCGACCGGGGTCATCACTTCAAAAGGCGAGCCAGGCGCTGTCAACTGCTGCCAGGCCTGTCGCCACTGTTCAATGCTCATCAGGGCTCTCCAACGAAGGGCTCAGGCGCAGGCCTGGTCGAGTTCCGCGTAGCGCTCGCAATGAAAATCACGGTCACCCAGGCAGGCTTGCGCCACCCGCACGCGTTTCAGGTAAAGGCCGACGTCCAGCTCGTCGGTCACGCCGATGCCGCCGTGCATCTGCACCGCTTCGTTGGCTACCTTCAGCGCGGTGTCGCCGGCTTTCCACTTGGCCAGGCTGACCAGACGGCCGCGCCGGGCGGCATCCAGCTCGCCGTCATCCAGTGCGGCCAGGCCGGCCATCACCGCGCTGCGGGCCAGCGCCAGGTCCACGTACAGTTGTGCGGCGCGGTGCTGCAGGGTCTGGAACGAACCGATCGGCACGTCGAACTGCACGCGGGTCTTGAGGTAGTCGAGGGTGGTCTGGAACAACTGCTGCGCGGCGCCCAGCAGCTCCGCCGCCAGGCAGGCGCGGCCACGGTCCAGCGCGGCGTCCAGTACCGCCCAGCCTTCGCCCAGGCGGCCCAGCAATGCCTCGCGCCCAACGCGCACCTGTTCAAGGCGCAAGCGCCCGCAGTTGCGCGAATCGATCAACGGCAGCGGGCTGCAATTCACGCCGGGCGCGTCGGCCGGCACCAGGAACAGGCTGATACCCTGCACTTCGCCTGGCTGGCCGGCAGTACGCGCCGCCACCACGTAGGCATCGGCGCCGACGCCGTCGACCACCCAGAACTTTTCACCCTGCAGGCAGAAGCCCTCGCCGTCGGCCACGGCCGCCAGGGCGATGTCGCGTGGCTGATGGCGGGCCCGTTCGTCCACCGCCAGGGCCAGGCGCCGTTCGCCAGCGATCAACGCCTGCAGCCAGTCGTCCTGTTGCTGCGCCGAACCCGCCAGGTGCAGCAACGAGCCGGCCAGCACCACGCTCGACAGCAAGGGCGTCGGCGCCAGGTTGTGGCCAATGGCCTCGAACACCGGGCCCAGGCCCATGCAGCCAAAGTCCAGCCCGCCCACCTGCTCGGGGAACGGGATCGCGCTCCAGCCCAGCGCCACCGCCTGCTGCCATACCTGGGCATCGAAACCGTCCGGCGCGCCTTGATCGCGCAGGCGGCGCTGCGCCGTCACCGGGCTGCGGGCGGCCAGGAAATCCTGGGCGCTGTCGGCCAGCAGGCGCTGTTCCTCGCTGTAACGAAGGTTCATGCTTGCACTCCTTTCTTGCCGTCGGGCAGGCCAAGCACGCGCTTGGCAATGACATTGAGCTGCACTTCCGAAGCGCCGCCGGAGATGGTCAGGGCGTAGCTGTTCAGCCAGGCGCGGGTCACCGCCAGTTCGCGCTCGCCGAACGCCTCGTGCTGCCAGCCCAGGGCATGGCCGCCCAAGGCATCGAGCAGCACTTCGAACTTGTCGCGTTCCTGCTCGGTGTGCACCAGCTTCATGATCGCCATCAGGCCGCTGATGTCATCGCCACAACGCCCCTCCTCGGCCATGCGCTGCACCGTCAGGGCGTAGGCGTGCTCGTCCATGGCGCAGGCCACGGCGCGCGCCTGCAAGGCCAGCTCGCCCTGGCTGCGCGGGCGCGGCAGGTATTCACGCAGCAGGGCCAGCAGGTCGAAGTGCGAAGGCAGGCTGAATTCGCCGAACTTAGACATCGCCTTGCGCTCGTGCTGGAGCAGGTACTTGCCCAGGTTCCAGCCGCCGTTGAGCGGGCCGATCAGGTTGCTTTTCGGCACCTTCACCGCGTCGAAGAACACCTGGCAGAACGCCGACTTGCCGCTGATCAGGTCGATCGGCACGGCTTTCACGCCGGGGCTGCGCATGTCCAGCACGATCAGGCTGATGCCTTCGTGCTTCGGCGCCTGGAAGTCGGTGCGCACCAGGGCGTACATCCAGTCGGACTTGTCGCCGTAGGAGGTCCAGATCTTGCTGCCATCGACCACGAAGTGGTCACCGCCATCACGCGCCGCCATCTTCAGGCTGGCAAGGTCGGAGCCTGCATTGGGCTCGGAGAAACCCTGGCACCAGCGCACTTCGCCGCGGGCCATGGGCGGCAGCAGGCTGAGCTTCTGTTCTTCGCTGGCGTAGGCCAGCAGTACCGGCCCGAGCATCCAGATGCCCAGGTTGATCTGCGGCGGTCGGCAGCGCAGGCGGCGCATTTCGCTCTCCAGTACCGCTACCTGCTCGGCCGACAGGCCGGCACCGCCGTAGGCTTCGGGCCATTCGGGGCAGAACCAGCGCTTGTCGCGCATGCGCTCGAACCACAGGCGCGCGTCGTCGTTGGGAAACTGCGGCTGGCTGGCGCCCCACACCACATCGCCTTCGCCCATGGCCACACGCATCGACTGCGGGCAGTTGGCTTCCAGCCAGGCACGGGTCTCGTGCCTGAATTGCTCGATCGTCGTCATCAGATGCAAACCTCGACCCTGCCCCGGCATACGCCGGAGGGGCCTGTTGTTGGAATGGCTGGGCGGCGCTGGGCCGCTCAGCGCTGGGCGCGCGGCATGCCCAGGCCGAACTGGGCGATCAGCTCGCGCTGGATTTCGTTGGTGCCGCCACCGAAGGTCACGGTGACCGAGGCGCGCAGCTCGTACTCCAGGTCGCCGTGCAGGGCCGCGGCGGCCGAACCGCTGCGAACCAGGCCGTTGGCCCCGACAATAGCCGACAGCCTGCGCAGGATCTCGATGGCCGATTCCGAGCCGTAGACCTTGGTGGTCGAACTCAGGGCCACGTCCATGTGCTCGCGCTCAAGGTTGGCGGCGATGCGCAGGTTGATCAGGCGCATGGCCTCCAGACGCGCGTAGCACTCGGCCAGGGCGCTGCGCACCCAGGCCTTGTCCATCGCCCGACGGCCCTGCTCGTCACGGGCGCGCGCCCACAGGTAGACCCGGCGGAACAGCCCGACCACCTTGTCCGACCACGAGCCCAGCCCCAGGCGCTCGTGGTTCAGCTGGGCAGTGATCAGCTTCCAGCCACCGTGCAGCTCGCCGACCAGCATGTCGGTCGGCACCCTGACGTTGTCGTAGTAGGTGGCCGTGGTCGGGTTGCTGGTGGTGGGGATGACCGTGGTGGAGAACCCGGGCAGGCGGGTGTCGAGGATCAGGATCGACACGCCCTTGTGCCGGGCCTGGGTCGGGTCGGTGCGCGCCGCCAGCCAGATGAAGTCGGCCGACTCGGCGCCCGAGGTCCACAGCTTGTTGCCGTTGACCACGAAGGCATCGCCATCGAGCCGGGCGCTGGTGCGCAGCACCGCCAGGTCACTGCCGGCGTCAGGCTCGGAGTAGCCGATGGCGAACATGATTTCGCCGGCGGCGATACCCGGCAGAAAGCGCGCCTTCTGCGCGGCGCTGCCGTGCTCCATCAAGGCCGGGCCGACCGTGCTGATGGTCACGAACGGCAACGGCGCGCCGGCGATGTTGGCCTCTTCGAAGAAGATCAACTGCTCGGTGGCGGCATAGCCCTGGCCGCCATGGGCTTTCGGCCAGCCGACCGCGAGCCAGCCGTCGCGGCCCATCTGGCGCACCGTCTGGCGATACAGCTCGCCGCCTTCCTGACCGCGCAGCTGCTCGCGCAGTTCGGGGGTCATCAAGGCCTGGAAGTAGTCCCGCACTTTGTGGCGCAGGGCGTGTTGCTCGGGGGTGAGATCGACGAACATGCTGCGCTCCTCAGGCCGTGCCCAGAATCAGGCCGCTGGTGGGGACACCGGTGCCGGCGGTCACCAGCACGTTCTCCACGTCCGCCACCTGGTTGACCGCCGTGCCACGCACCTGGCGCACTGCCTCGGCGATGCCGTTCATGCCGTGGATATAGGCCTCGCCCAACTGCCCGCCATGGGTGTTGATCGGCAACTTGCCGCCCCGGGCATGGTGCCCGGCACGGATGAAGTCCTTGGCCTCGCCACGCCGGGCAAAGCCGAACTCCTCCAGCTGTGGCAGCACGAAGGGGGTGAAGTGGTCGTAGATCACCGCCGTCTGCAGGGCGTCCGGGCCCAGGCCCGACTGGCGATACAGCTCCTTGGCCACCACGCCCATCTCGGGCAGGCCGGTGATGTCGTCACGGTAGAACGAGGTCATGCTCTGCTGGCCGCTGCTGATGCCCTGGGAGCCGGCCTTGATGGTCACCGGCTTCTGCCGCAGGTCGCGGGCGCGCTCGGCCGAGGTGATGACCATGGCCACCGCGCCATCGGACTCCTGGCAGCAGTCGAGCAGGTGCAGCGGCTCGCAGATCCAGCGCGAGGCCTGGTGCTCTTCCAGGGTAATCGGCTTGCCGTGGAAGAACGCCTTGGGGTTGCTGGCGGCAAAGTCGCGCGCGGCCACGGCGACCCGGCCGAAGTCCTCGGAGGTGGCGCCATAGGTGTGCATGTAGCGCTGGGCGAACATCCCCACCCAGGCCGCCGGGGTGTGAAACCCGTGGGGCATGTACCAGCCGTAGTTGACGTTGTCGAAGATCGGCGTGGTGGCGAAGCCATAGCTGCCACTGCCGAAGCGGTACCAGGAGCGTTCGTTCATGGCCCGGTAGACCACCACCACCTTGGCCACGCCGGTGGCCACGGCCATCGCCGCATGCATCACGGGTGCGCAGGCCGCGCCGCCGCCGTGGGGCACCTGGGAGAAGAACTTCACGTCCTTGCAGCCCAGCAGGCGGGCGATTTCGTATTCCGGCACCTTGTCCACCGAATACGAACTGAAGCCCTCGACTTCGGAGGGATCGATGCCGGCGTCGCGCAGCGCCTCCAGGGTGGCTTCCAGGGCCAGGCGCAGTTCGGTGCGCCCGGAGTTCTTGGAAAATTCGGTCGCGCCCAGCCCGACAATGGCGGCGCGCCCGGAAATCGACAGGTTGCTCATGCTGCCTCCGGTAGTCATGGCAGCACCAGCGCGACCGTGCCGGTCACGTGGTTGCCCATGGAATTCTTGCCGCTCAGGGTCACTTCGACTTCGCGGGTCTCGACGTCGTGGCGGGTCACGCTGCCACTGAAGGTCATGCAGTCGCCCGGGTAGTTGGGCACGCCCAGCTTGATCTTCAGCGAGGTGAAGCGCGCCAGCGGCCCGGCCCAGGCTTCGACGAAGCGTTGCACCAGGCCATTGGTGGTGAGGATGTTCATGAACACATGGGGCGAGCCCAGTTCACGGGCGGCGTCCAGGTCGTGGTGGCCAGGGAAGTAGTCGCGGGTGGCGATCGCACCGCCGGCGATCAGCGCCACGGTAATCGGCACCTCAAGCGTCGGCAGGGTTTCGCCGGGGCGCACGTCTTCAAAGCGCTTGGTGTTCTTCGAGGTCATATTTCCATCCCAGCTTGTCGTTGTCGCTCAGCCAGTCGCCGAGCCGTTCCAGGCAGGCCGCCGCACCGCCCAAGGCAATGCCCAGGGCGCGGCTCCAGTAGAGAAAGCGGTGAATCGGGTAGCTCAGGTCGACGCCAATGCCGCCATGCACGTGTTGGGCGACGTGGCCGATCCGGTGCCCGGCCTCGCAGGCCAGGTAGGCCGTGGCCAGCGCCTCGGAAGGCGCCGGCAGGCCGGCATCGAGGCGGTAGCACAGCTGCCACAGCGTGCTGCGCAGGGTTTCCAGGGCGATATGGGCGTCGGCCATGCTCATCTGCACGGCCTGGAAACTGCCGATGCGCCGGTCGAATTGCTGGCGCTCGCCGACATAGTCCACGGTGCGGCGAATGTGCTCGGCGCTGACGCCCAGCTGCAGCGCCGCCAGGGCGGCGATGGCGCGTGGCTCCAGCCAGGCCAGGGCGGGCGCTGGCAGCACCCGGTCGGCGCTGACCCGTAGGCCTTCGACCAGCACGTCGGTGATCGCCTCGCCGTGGCTCAGCACCCCGGCCACCCGGCGTACCGCCGGGGCGTCAAGGTCAAGCAACAGCAGCCGCACCTGGTCTTCCACCCGCACCGGCACCAGTGCCGCCTGTGCCTGGCCGCCGAGGGCCAGTGCGGCCACCTGGCCATTGACCTGCCAGCCTTCGGCACAGGCAATGGCCTGCAGCTCGATGCCATGGGCGGCGCTCAGGCTGTCGAGCGACAGGCTCAGCAGCGCTTCGCCGCGGGCAGCGCGGGCCGCCAGTTGCGCCGCATCGCCCAGGGCGAAGTGGGCCAGGGTCGCGGCCGCCAGCTGGTGGCGCCACAGGGGCACCTGGGCCAGGCTGCGGCCCTGGGCCTGCAACACCAGCATCAGTTCGGTCATGCCCAGGCCGCTGCCGCCTTGGCCTTCGGGAATGGCCAGGGCGTGCAGGCCGGTTTCCAGGCACAGCGCCCAGAGGGGCGCCATCAGCGCTTCGCCGCTGTTGTCCCACTGGCGCAGGTAGTCGTCGTGGCAGTTGTCGCTGAACAGGCTGTCGGCCATCTGCTCGATGGCCCGCTGGTCTTCGCTCAATTGAAAATCCATGCTGGCGCCCTCCTACTCGACCACAGGCCGGAACAACGGCAGGGTGAGTTGTTCGTCAAAGGTTTCGAACGCCACCTGCAGGCGCTGGCCGATCTGCAACTGCTCGCGCTGCACGCCGCTGAGGCCGGCGATCAGGCGCACGCCCTCCTCCAGCTCGATCAGGCCGATGGGGTTGGGGTGGTCGAACGGTGCGACCTCGGGGTAGTGCATGACCACGAACGAATACAGGCTGCCGCGCCCGCTGGCCTGGACGGTGTCCCACTCGAAGCTGTGACACTGCATGCACACCGGCGCCGGGGGGTGGCGCAAGGTGGCGCAGGCGCTGCAGCGCTGGATCAGCAGCCGGCCTTCGGCGCAGCCTTCCCAGAAGAAGCGGGTGTCGTCGCTGACCCCGGGCATCGGCCGTTTGGCCTTGACCGGCGCGGCCTCAGGCTGCGCCGCCGGTTGCGCCTGGGCCGGACGGAACTTGAATACCCGGAACAGCAACTCGCCCACCGGTTCGTCGCCCTCGGGCTTCTCGACGAAGTGACTCATCACCAGGGTGACGAAGAAGCCGGTGCCCAGGGCGGTGGTTTTCTCCTCGCCGACCGCGTCCAGGCGGGTGGTGTAGTACAGGCGTTCGCCCAGGTGCAGCGGGCGGGTGAAGCTGAGCTCGGAGTTCACCGCCACCACCGAGGCGTAGCCGTATTCCTCGATCAGCTTGAGCACTTCGTAGGGGTTCTGGTCGGTGGAGCCTGGCGGGTAGTTGTTGGCGTGCAGCCCCTCCATGGTCCACACCTGGAGCATGGCCGGCGGGGCGACCAGCGCTTCGAACGGGCTGCCCTGGGCGAACGCGGGGTCAGTGTAGAGCGGGTTGTCGACGCCCATGATCTCGCACCACTGGCGGATCATCGGGGCGTTGACCGCGTCCCAGGCATACACCCGGCCATATTGGCGGCCCACGAGGGCGCGCACACGGGAAAGCAATTGTGGATCAGCCAAAGTCGTCTCCTGCTGCGTGAGGGCGGCGACCGGATACGGCCACCGCCGGGTGGTCGATCAAGTGGGTAGGACTTGCGCCGCGCTCAGAAACGCCGGGCGCTCGCCGCCGCCGTGCAGCAGCAGGTTGCAGCCGCTGGCGTAGCTGGCCAGGGGCGAGGCGATGTACAGGCAGGCATTGGCGATATCGCTGGCATCGGCCATGCGCCCGGCCGGGATGCCGGCGCTGACGGCGGCAATGCCCTGCTCGCTGCCGTAGTGCAGGTGAGCCTGGTCGGTCAAGACCAGCCCCGGGCTCACCGCCACCACGCGCACTTTGGGCGCCCACTCCACCGCCAGGGACTGCACCAGGGCCAGCACCCCGGCCTTGGCCGCGCCGTAGGCGGCGGTGCCTGGCGATGCACGCAGGGCGCTGATGCTGCCGATGAAGACGATGCAGCCCCCTTGCGGCTGGGCCTGCATCAGCCGGTTGGCATGCTGCGCGGCATTGAGCGGGGCGAGCAGGTTCAGCCGCAGGATGCTCTCGTGAAAGCGTGGCGAGGCCGTGGCGGCGACTGCCGAGGGGCTGCCACCGGCATTGTTGACCAGTACGTCGAGGCGGCCGAAGTCACGCTCGAGGGTGTCGAACAGCCCCTGCAGCGAATCGCCGTCACGCACGTCGCAGGGGATGAACACCGCGCTGCGCCCGTCAACGCTCGGCAGCTGTTCCGGCGC
Source organism: Pseudomonas sp. NPDC089395 (assembly GCF_044749525.1). Taxonomy (NCBI): domain Bacteria; kingdom Pseudomonadati; phylum Pseudomonadota; class Gammaproteobacteria; order Pseudomonadales; family Pseudomonadaceae; genus Pseudomonas; species Pseudomonas sp. NPDC089395. The sequence continues at coordinate 61,929 of NZ_JBIVID010000015.1, read as the reverse complement.
ACTGCGGGCACAGACGATGACCTGCGCCCCGGCGGCCAGGAACCCTTGGGCGATGCCTGCGCCGATGCCTTTGCTGCCACCGGTGACGAGCACCACCTTGCCACTGAAATCAAGCCCCATTGCATGCTCCTTGGATTGCTGTCTGGGTCGACTCTAGAGGCTATGGGTGGGCCGTTCTTCGTCTGAACGGACGATGAATGGGCCAAGGCTGAACGGGACACTGGCCGTTACCGAGGCCCTTTTGCCCGCGAGGAATGCCATGCCTGACACCCCTGCTCCACCGGTCCTGCTCGAACGCCCGTTGCCCGGCGTGGCGCTGCTGCGGCTCAACCGCCCGCACGCCACCAATGCCTTGAGCCTGGAGCTGCAGGCCCTGCTTTCTCGCTATTTCAGCGAACTCGGTGGCGACCCTGAGGTGCGCTGCATCTTGCTGACCGGTGGCGACAAGGTGTTCGCCGCCGGGGGTGATATCAGCAGCATGGCCGGGGTCGGCCCGATCGATATCTACCAACGGCACACCGAGCGCTTGTGGGCGCCGATCCAGCATTGCCCGAAGCCGGTGATCGCCGCCGTGTGCGGCTATGCCTATGGCGGCGGCTGTGAGCTGGCGATGCTGGCCGACCTGATCGTCGCCGGCCGGGGGGCGCGCTTCTGTCAGCCGGAGATCCGCATCGGCATCATGCCGGGCATTGGCGGCACGCAACGGCTGGTGCGCGCGGTGGGCAAGGTCAAGGCCATGCGCATGGCGCTGACCGGGCAGCCGATCAGTGCCGAGCAAGCCTGGGTCGCCGGGCTGGTCAGCGATTTGGTTGAAGATGACCAGGTACAGGCCCAGGCGCTGGAGTTGGCGCGGGTGATCGCGGCGATGCCGGCGTTGGCGGCGGAGCAGATCAAGGAGGTGATCCTGGCGGGGATGGATGCACCGCTGGAGGCCGGGTTGGCGCTGGAGCGCAAGGCCAATGCGTTGCTGTTTGCCTCGAAGGATCAGAAGGAAGGGATGCAGGCGTTCATCGAGAAGCGGGCGCCGCGGTTCGAGGGGAATTAGGCTTTATGGCACGGGCTGCGCCCGTGATCGCCGGCAAGCCGGCTCCCACAGGAATCGCATCAGCTTTTAGAAGTTGAGCAAGGCAGTGGCTCCCACTGGTAAAGCACAGACCTTGAATACTGTGCTGTACCTGTGGGAGCCGGCTTGCCGGCGATGGGGCCGCGTGGCCTGGACCGTCATTACCAACAAAGAATCAGAAGGAGCTGCTGAAGTCTCTGGGTCTTACTCAAGGAAGATCTGCCGTGGCAACTGGAACCCCCGCAGTCCGAGCAAGGCCAACGGCCCTCCCCCCAGTTCAGTGCGCAGGTGCCAGGTCAGGCCAATGCCATCCGGCGCTTTCAACACCACGCGCATTTGGCTGCCGCCGTCGTTCAAGTGGGTAACCTTGGCCTGTTCGAGCAGCCGGATCAGCCCCCAGGTGCCCTGGAGGTCGGCGAACAAACGCTCCCCCGTGTGCACGCTGGTCCAGGTCAGGCTGACGCCGGGGTAGTCGTTTTGCCCAGGCCAGCGGAACTGCTGCCAGCGCTCGCGCTGATTGAAGTAATGATGCTTTTCGCCATTGAGGATGAAGGTGGTCTGCACCACATCGCGCACCGGCTTGCCGCGCAACTCGAAGCTCATGCCCATGCCGCCGTCGGTGTAGAGCACATCCGCCAACGCGCTGAGCTGGTTGATCGCGGCGAGGAAGCGAGGATTGAGGCGAAGGCCCTGGCTGTGGCGTGGGTCCGCCACCCAACGGCTGCCCTCCTTGCGCAGCAACCCGGCCAGTTGCTCACGGACGAACTGCTCGATGCGCCCCGAGTCGGCGCGGATCATCTGCCCCAGCATGGGCAGCGACGCATCACTGGACGTGGTGGCGAACGGGTAGCGGCCGGCGAAGGCGCCGTTCCATTCATTGACGATGGCACGCTCCCAGTTGCGATTCAGCCCTGCGGCCGACGGCTGCAGGACGCGTTGCCAGGCCTGGTCCAAGGGCTGCACGAACAGCGCTTGGGCCGCCCCGCCCCATTCGGCGCCCAGGCTTGCCGCGATCAGTTGGCCGTAGGACTGGGTCTCGGTCAGGTCGATACGCTTGCCCTGGAACACCGCCTGGGCCAGGGCTTGGGTCATGGCCTGCGGGTCGGGCGCCTGGGTCACTTGCTGCAGCTTCAAGCGCACGCTGGTCACGCGGGTGAGGAAGGCCTGCAGGCTCAGGTTGTCATCGAAGCGCTGCCCTTCAGGACCTTTGCCCAACAGCGCCAGCAGCGGTCCGAAGGTACTGTCCAACGGGCCGTTCAGGCCTTGGGGCAGTTGCTCGATCACCGCCGGCTTGTCCTGGCCGATCAGGTTTTTTGCCGATTTGAGCAACGAGTCAGCCAGCGCCTGGCCACGGATGCCGGCCTGGCCCTGATAGGCCAGCGTGTTCATCAGGGCGATCAAGGGCGACTGGCGGACATCACTCATCAGGGTCAGCTGGGCGATGACTTCTTCCAGGCTGTCGCCCTGCTGCCAGCGCAGGCTGTTGAGGAAGGCCAGCCAGGCGCTGCTGTAGTCCTGGAAGTAGCGCGCGGTCAGGCGCTCGCGGAGCTGATCAGGGCTTAGCGCGGCGGTGAGGTTGTCCGGGTTGTCGCTCAAGACCCAGTCGATTTCTTCGCGGCGCGCCTTGGCGGCCTCCTCGATCGCGTCGCGCATGTGGCCTTCCCAGGCCTGGCGGGTGAACACGCCAGGGACGCTGGCCTGGGTGCTGAACAAGGCGTTGGCATCGGTGTCGCCGACCAGCTGTTGCAGGCCCTGCGCGGGGTAGTGGTTGGCTGCCGTTTCCAGCGCGCGCTGGTAGAGGCTGCTTTCGGCATTGCGCTGACCGAGTTGGCCGAGCAGCACCTGACGGGCCTGGGCGATGAGCTTGGCATCGGCCTTGATGGCCCAGTCGGGGTTGGCGGGTAACTGCTCGGCGAAGAACGTCCACAGCGTGGGCTCGGTGGCGCCCAGCGTTTGCACCAGAAATGGCGCCTCGGCTTTTTCGGGGCGGGCCAGCATGAGGTAGGCCTTGAGCTGGTTGTAGGCTTCCCGGGTCCGCTTGCTGCGCTCAGGACTGTTTGGGGGCAGGTTGACCAGGGCATTGAGTTGGGCTTGCAGCACGGACGCTGCCGGATCGCGCAACAGTCGGTTGTTGGCGCCCACATAGTGCGGCCACAGGGCATCGCGTAGCGCCTCGCTGCGATCCAGGCCGAAGCGCTGGTACCAGGGGGCGCCGTGCTCGGTGCGGTAGTCCAGGCGCGATAACTCGCGGACCAGTTCAGTCAAGGCGACCCGTGAATCGGGGGCTTCAGCCGGTTGCTGCAGCGTCGCCAATGCTGCCTCTACCCGGCCGACTTCGGCGCGGTTGCTGGCAAAGGAAAGCAGCAGGCCGGCGCCCCACACTGCGGCGAAGCTCAGGGCGGCAACGTAACCCATCCGGCTAGCACTCCAGCCCAGGCGCTGCGGATTGGCCGAGCTGTCGCCCAACACGCCAAACCAGACCGGCGCGGGTAGCCAGTGGTGGGCCGCGCTTGACGGGTCCCTTGCCGCCAGCGGCAAGCTGAACCACAACCCACGCAACGAAACGCCACGTCCCCCCTGTACCGCAGACATTGCGGCTCGCCAACGCGCACCGCCCTCGGTCCCAAAATCGCGCGATAAGCGCAGCAGGAAATCATGGCCGAGGTCGTTCTGAAGCTGCGCCAAACCCTGTTCACGCAACGGTTGCTGCAACCTTTGCAGCAGCGCATCCAGTTGCGTCGCCGTAAACCGCGCCGGCAGACTGCAGCCCACCGGTTGTACCTCGCGTGCGGATTGTGGCCAGGCACTTTCGCAGACCTGCCAGAGATGTAGCGGCAATTGCCAACGCACGTCCTTGGCGAGATTTTGCAAGCGGCGAGCGCCGCTGCTCATTGCCGTGACATCGCGGCTCTGTTCCTTGTTCAGCACCCAGACCACGCCGTCGAGTTCGCGCCAACGGCTCAGCCCACGCCACGGCGCGAGCAACGCCTGGTCAGCAAGCACGCTGCCGCCCCACAACAACACCGTATCGTGCCCCTCCAGCCAGCGCTGGTCGGCCAGGCCGGGAGCAATTGCCTCAATCTGTGCGGGCTCGCCCACGACCAACAGCAGGCGCACCTTCCGACGCCAAAAAAAACCGTGATCCGCTGTGAGATGCTCGATCAGCTCGGGGACATCGCGTGCCTGACGGCGAGGCACAGCTATATGTTCTTCTACCGGAGGAAAGACCTTATCGATCAGCCCTTGTTTCTGCTGGTGATGCCGTTTGAGTTGCACCAACATCTGCGCGGATAACCATACGACTGCACAACTGGCGCTTATCAGTACTAGCGCAAACAGCTTCTGGTGATTCTCCACTAGCCCGATGTTATCGCCATACCTCCACAGCGCCCAACCCAATGCAGCAACCAGGGCAAGTATCCAGATAGCCAAACCTGCACGGCGCCATGAGCGACTCGGTGTTCTCATGCTGACTCCCCTGCGGTGACGGTGCCAATCCAGCCTCGCGTCCCCTCTTGGGCCAGCACTAGCAGAGGTTGCCGCTGATGCCGAACCACTTCAACGCCGAGCGCCGCTACCAGCCAATGGCTGAAAGGCCCCGACAAACCGCACCAGCGCTCTTGAATCCACAGCGGTGGATTCAACGAGGCGCCATGAGCACGCCCTGCGGCGAACAGTTCTCCCGCCACTGGCTGCCAGGCCGCGCTATCCGCCAATAGGCCTGTCGCCTGGCAAGCATCCGTTTGGGTTTGAAAGAACAGTGACAACTCGCTCTCCAGCCTGTCGGTCTCCAACGGCATCGGGCGTAGCAAGCGCCCCTGCACTGGCAGACCGCGTGCCAACTGATCTGGGCACAACAGCAAAGCGGCCAAGCCGTCGGAATACGCAGTCCCGCCCTGTGTCTGCAGCACTAGGACCAACTCAATGGCAGCACTCGCGGTCTTCTGTATTTCATCTATCCACTTAAACGACAATTCAGCAGCTACAGTGAACGACGAAGGCGGCGGCCGGCCTATCGCGCTTGCCCAGTGCTGCTGCCAGGTACCACGAAGTGCTGCGTGCCGTTCGGGCTTTGCATCGCTCAATAGAGTGACCCTCAGCGCTTGTTCTGCAGGCAATGCCTTAAGGGACGGCACCAACGCCGATAGCAGTAGCTCCAACCCTGCCAGCGCCGGCTCCTGCTGTTGCGCCAAAGCTGCGATGCGCCGGGCCTCCCCAGCACGGCTTGGCAAGTCGACGGGACCTTCTGCCAACACCCTGGCGGACACCTGGTCAGGTAGCAGTACACAACAGGCCTGTACCGCGAGATGACGATGTGCCCACTGCTGCCAGGCATGCTGTGCGATCTGCCCTTGCTCTTCGAGGAACTGGTGATGGTTCACGGCACCGCCATATACATAGGCACGGGCAGCGAAGGCCAAGAGCCAAACGACCAGCGGAAAGCCAGCCAGCACCCAAACATTTGATGCCTGCAGCAACGGCAAGCGACCCGAGGCGTACAGCAAGAACAGCAGTACACCAGTCACCAGCGCCAAGCCTGCAGCCAGTAGCCAACGGCCCAGGGCTATCGGCGCTGGCGCTGGCGCGATTTCAGGTGTGTGTCGGTCCCAACCCATGGCTTATCCCACCCCACATTCAGAGGTGCTGGATAACACCCGGCAACCGCATTCGCTGCGGCAGCCGTCGACCACTAGCGCGCGACCGTTCTCGGACCAATGCTCGCTGCCCTCGACGATGGGATTATTTCCGTGGCCGGGTATGGGGCAACTGACCTCATCGCCCACCAACGCGACTGGTTTGCCATTCACTATCATCGTGGACGAAGCCGAGATTACGCTTCCGTCATGGGTCGTGCGGTCACCCAATAGAACAAATGCTTGGAACATTTCATGCGGCTCCAATATTCAAATTTTTGGCCAATACGGACTGACAGCGTAAACATCAGAAAGCAACAAACTCATTTTTGCGACTCAGCAGCCAGGCGAATGGCTTGCAGCTTGCGAAAGCTTGGCTCGGATTGAATTTCTGGTGAACTGCTACCATCGGGATAGTAGAAAATAGTTTGATTACCCTCACGCTTTTCTCTCGACCCTATAGACCGGGCCACGAAACGGGAATACACAATAGGTTCAAAATAAACACGCCGCGCCTGCAAAGCCTGATACTTTACATACATAAAACCCTCCCCCTTCAAATTGACGCTTTTTTCATACCCCCCTATAAATTTTTCATGAATCCAAGGGTAAAATTCTTGCCTCAGAATCAAATCGCCTTCAACTTTTCTATCAGCTCCGCCTCGACCTGAGTCATTGCCATCGAAAATAACTACCACTCCACCGCCTACGCCGTAAACCACTCCATCGCCAAACTTTGTTGGGTTTTTATACATGACACCAAAGGTGACGTTGCTCAAGCGCCATTGGCAATCCCCACCACCGTCCACCGCTAACTTGGCTTCATACAGGTCGGTTTGCCCCTGACGCACCGGTTGTATATCAGTACGCTGGTACCCATCACGCTGGTAAGGCACTCCACTCGCTGTGTGATCAGTGAATGTGCACAACTTCGACCGATACATGACTTTCATCTCTTCTGCGATCAGCTCTTCAGGCACCTTAACGGTTACCACAATCTGATCCCCGCTCAGATCCGGCGCAAGCCTCCTATCGGTGGCACAGCCAGCAAGACTGAAGAACAGCACAAATAAACCAATAGCAGATGTGAGTTTCATTCTTGCGCCTCGGCAGCAAGACGAATGGCCTGTAGTTTGCGAAAGCTAGGCTGAATCTGACGCTCTGGCGAACTACTACCGTCGGGATAGTAGTAAATAGTTCGATGGCCTTCGCTCTTTACCTTTGGCCCCACAGAACGCGCCACAAATCCAGAATGAAGAACGGGTTCGAAATATACACTCCGCGCCATCAAAGCCTGGTACCTAACATATATATGACCATCCCCAGTCAAATTTACACTCTTTTTATGACCTCCAATAAAACGCTCGTGCACCCAAGGATAATAATCCTTTTTCAAGATCAAATCGCCCTCAACCTTTTTATACACACCAGCGCGACCTGGATTATTTTCATCAAACATAACAATTATACCTCCTCCCGCGCCGTAGACCACTCCATCACCAAACTGGGCAGGATCTTTATACATGACACCAAAGGTGACGTTGCTCAAGCGCCATTGACAAGCCCCGCCGCCGTCCACCGCCAAGTTGGCTTCATATAAATCAGTCTGCCCCATACGCACAGGCTGTATATCAGTTCGTTTGTACCCATCACGTAGATAAGGCACGCCACTCGCCGTATAGTCAGTAAACGTGCATAGTTTAGAGCGGTACATAACCTGCATTTCTTCTGCGATCAGCTCTTCAGGCACCTTAATGGTCACCGAAATCTGATCCCCGTTCAGATCCGGCGCAAGACCCCTATCGGTGGCACAGCCAGCAAGACTGAAAAACAGCACTAATAAACCAATAACAGGTGTGATTTTCATTCTTGCGCCTCGGCAGCAAGACGAATGACCTGTAACTTTCGAAAGTCTGGCTTGTCTTGAATCTCCGTGGAACTACTACCATCGGGGTAATAGAAAATAGTTTGATTTCCTTCGCGCTTTTCTTTCGGCTCGATAGAGCGGGTCATGAACCGGGAGTGGAGAATAGGCTCAAAATATATCCGACTCGCCTGGAGAGCTTGATACTTTTCATATATAGGCCCCTCCCCCGTCAAATTCACACTCTGCTTGTGACCCCCGATAAATCTTTCATTAACCCAAGGATAATAATCCCTCCTCAAGACCAAATCGCCTTCAACCTTTTTATACATACCAGCGCGCCCTGGATTATTTCCATCAAACATAACAACCACCCCTCCTCCGGCGCCATAATATATTCCATCACCAAAACTAGCAGGGTCTTTATAAATGACGCCAAAGGTGACATTACTCAGACGCCACTGACAAGCACCTCCGCCATCCAGCGCCAATATGGTTTCGTATAGATCGGTCTGCCCCCTACGCATAGGCTTTATATCAGTACGTTTGTACCCATCACGTTGATAAGGCACGCCACTCGCCGTGTGGTCAGTAAACGTGCATAGTTTAGAGCGGTACATGACCTGCATTTCTTCTGCGATCAGCTCTTCAGGCACCTTAACGATTACCGAAATCTGACCCCCAGCCAGATTCGGTACAAGGCTTCGATCGGCAGTGCAGCCATATATACTGAAAGATATGCATAAAAGCATAAAACTCTGTTTATTTAGCATTCCCTCCCCCTTTCGCGCTTATCTTTTAAGAGTACATTTTTTCATAGTAAATTTCGGGATTCGTGACAAGATCGAAACGTTGCAGAGCATCTTCCCCACCCTCAGCACTGCGTGTGACCTGCAAAGCCCGCTCTATACGATTGTGCATATCGAGGAATCTGCGATTACGGGATAACTCATCCGCAGGAATTCGCCCGCTGTTATCCTCCATTTGCTTTTCGAATTTTTTTCGCTGTAGCTGCCGCATTTGTACCCGATGCGGGTTGATCGACTCCAACAATTGGTTATGGAGATAGGGTTGATACTCTGACATGAAGTGATTGGTGATACTTATCCGCGCCCCCATCCGTGGGTTGCCATAGGGTTTGAAAAATCTATCCTTGCCGTCCCTATCCAGCGAGTTGATCAACCGTTTCTGGGCTTCCTCAGCCTGGGAACTGTCCGCCTCATCCAGGCTAGGCACCAGATAAAGCTTGGCTTTTTCTTGGAGCCGGTGGGAAATGGTCGTGTGGTAGGGCGCGCCCAGCCCTTCCTTGTTGAGATAGGCCGGATACTGCGAACCTCTGCGCTGGACATGCTGATCAGCCACATAAAACAACGCAATCTCACCGTGATGGCTAAAAGGATCACCGTGGCTGACCAACGCGCTGGCAGATAACTTCATTATCGACCAGGCAAACCCCAAGCTGGTGCCCAACGGCCCGTACAATTTATACAAGTGACTATCCAGATCGGCTTCCGGGGGGACGCGTGGAACAACGTCAGAGTCATTGACGTGGCGAAAATGAAGTAGCCCACTTAAGCTCTGAGCCGCTTTGAGTGTAAAAGTACGCGGCATCCCGTAAGTATGAAGTACAGGTTTTAGTTCTTTCAGCGAAGCCGCGTGAATCAACCCCAATGCACCACCCAAACTATGACCGCATATAAATAAGCTTCTATCTTTCGCACCTTCAGGAATAACCCCCCATAACTCCCTTGAATATATTTTCCTGGCCACCTCAAAACCATTGCGAAACCCCAGATGCACACGACCCTGCGTGGCCAAATCAGGGCAAGGCACGCTTGGTTCGCAGCTAGCAGCTGTCTGCGGTGGAACTGGCCGAAAGGCCAAGTCTGTAATTAAGTCGTCAACCCCATCTGTTTCCGTACCACGCCAAGCCACCAGTAACTGAGCTGCACTAATCGCGTAAAACAGCTGTGTGTGACCTTCCGGCGGTTCAGCTTGGCTAGTATCCAATAACTCAGACACGGTATAGCGATCACTGAAAGGAACGTCCGTCACCAAACATGGCCACGCCTGACCGTTGTCCCATACCCGTGGCGTACGTGATAAATCCGTACATTGCAGCTCAAAAAACTCCGCCACGGACCCTAATTCCAAAGCGGGTAACTTGCTATAAGACAAAATACTCATCAACCCTAAGTTGTAAGCATTCGCCAAGCTGTAATCACGCTGATGGTGAAGCACGAGAGACCAGGCACGTAACGGGCAAACCTCCAGCACATGACGGCGATTCAATCCCTCGTAATCGACGCTGAAGCCACCATAACTCGTATCCGGGAAGTGGTACGCAGGCGGCGAACTTGGATCCGTGAGCGGTGGGTCGAAGCTGGGCAGCTGATCGCACAGTTGCCCGATGCGCAGGTAGTGGTAGGCATGACCTGCAGCGTGCGCTTGCCGCTCGATCGGCGAAAACCCTGCGCGCTGCGGGCCATGCAGCGGTGTGCGGTCGCCAAATCCAGGTCGTGCTGGCTCGGGCCGTTCAGCACGAAGGCGGCGCGTCGACAGTTGCTCGGCCAACGGATCGGCTGCCAACTTCAGGCTGATGCGAATTGGGTGCAGTCCCTCCAGGCGAATCACACCCTGTGCATCGCTCGACCCGGTGTATAGCGGTGCGCATGCCGCGCGTGTGGCGTCGTTTTCGGCGCGATAGGGAATGTTCGCGAGCGGTTCACCCCGCTCGTCGAGCAACTGGAACTCAAGCCAGTGCGTTTTTTGCTTACCACAAATAACCACTTTGCTCGAACCGAGCGTATCCGTGCGATGGAGGAATTCATTCATCAGCTTGTCCCTATTCAGATGCGTTATTGTTTTTAAAGGCCTTACAAGGCCGGGCTGCTTGCTCGCGACTCATTGACGGTGACCTTTTATAAAACTCGAACTGCCCTCCCCTGCCCTCGCCAACACAAAACACAACGTTGTAAACATCATTTGACAGCGACGCGCTGTGCAACCTGAATGAATATGTTTTATCGACCTCTAGTATCAGGGGAGGCTTGTTCGATCCGTGCTTCATGAACTCATAGGCTTCTGGTACAACGCCATAGGCAAAGCATTCACCCCTTTTCAAAATCATTGGTGTAGCACCTCCCTTCAGTTTCAGGCTCCATACGCCTCCCTTTTCGGCGAAGCCTTCAGCCAATATCGCCCATCCCACCGCAAATGGCGCCTTCGCCTCCCTAGGCAAACAGATAGCTGGATAACCATTGACCGAAGTTAAATCGGCATATTCCACACGTCCCAAGGGGGTCGCATTTGCCACAGCCCCGAGAACGCCACAGCCAATGATCAACATTAAGAAATTTTTCATACGCATTCAGCACTCTCGAAGTTTCGATTTATCGACAAAACTCAGTAAAAGCTTTCAACCGTCGATGAAACAATGCGTTCACCTCCCTATTCGGGAGCGCTATTGCTTTCAGAGGCCTTACAAGGCATGCCAGCTTGCTCGCGGCTCGATGACGGTGACCTTTTATAAAACTCGAACTGCCCGGCCCTCCCCTCGCCAACACAAAACGCAACGGTGTAGACATCAGTAGACTGCAACGCACTATGCAACCTGAATGAATACGCTTTATTCACTTCCAACCTCAATGGACGCTCGTTCGCCCCATGCTTCATGAACTCATAGGCTTCCGGTGCAACGCCATAGGTAAAACAATCACCCGGTTTCAAAACCAATGGCGTAGCACCCTTCTTCAGTTTCAGGCTCCATACGCCTCCCTTTTCGGCGAAGCTTTCAGCCAATATCACCCATCCCACCGCGATTGGCGCCTCCGCCCGTCTAGGTAAACAGATGGCTGGCTGGCTATTGATAGAAGTTAAATCAGCGTGCTCCAGACGCCCCAAAGGGGTCGCATTTGCCACAGACCCGAGAACGCCACTGAAAATGATCAACGCTAAGAAACTCTGAATACGCACTAGGCCATCCTCCAAGCTTCGATTTATCGACAAATTTCAGGAAGCCTTTCAACCGCCTATGCATAATCCGCTCATAAAAGTGCCCCCTATTCAGACGCGCTATTGCTTCCAGAGGCCTTACAAGGCAGGGCTGCTTGCTCGCGACTCGATGACGGTGACCTTTTATAAAACTCGAACTGCCCGCTCCTACCCTCACCAATACAAAACACAACGTTGTAAACGTCCTTTGATTGCGACGCACTTTGCAACAAGAATGAATAGGTTTTGTTCGTTTCCAATACCACGGGATGCTCATTTCTTCCTAGCCTCACCAATTCATAGGCTGCTGGTACATCACCATAGGAAAAACATTCACCCGGATTCAAAACTACGGGCGTGGCCCCCTCCTTCAGTGACACCCCCCAAATGCCTGTATTTCGCGCGAAGCTTTCAGCCAATATTACCCATCCCACCGCGAAGGGCGCCTTCGCATGCCCTGGCAAACAGATGGCTGGCTGGCCATTGATCGAAGTTAAATCGGCATACTCCAAACGCCCCAAAGGGGTCGCATTAGCGATCGATCCGAGCATGCCACAACAGATGATAAATACTAAAAAGTTCTTCATATGCATACAGTCACCCAGGTAGATTTGATTTGTCGGCAGGATTCATCAAAAACTTTTCAACCGTCACCGCAAGTAGCTCCGGACTTTTTTTAGTATTATCCAAAGACCACACACCATTAGGCTCACCCAGCACGCAAATCATGTAGTAGTCAGATATTATTTCACCTTGCTGCTCCATGTTGTAATCAGACAAACTGCCACTCTCAGACAACTCATACTGATACGCCTTGGCGCCTTGGCTGGATACGGTTAGCCCATGCCGCTTTACCGCATACCCTAATTGGTACTGCCACACATGCGTCATTTCGTGAATGAACAGTGCCTTGTCTCGTAGTTTCGTCGTTGTAGAGAAATCATCCCTGTACAACTTAGTGCTTTCCGGAAAATACATTTTCCCATTGGGCGTCACGGCCGTGTTCTGCTGCCCCGCGAACACCCACCAGCCAGCGTGATAAACCCAGACCTTGGCGTAATCCACTGCATCTTTGAACAGCGTTCTGGCCATGGCGATTTCACCAGGTGTCAGTGGCCGCCTTTTACCTTTTGGCAGCGTAATATCCTGCGTGGAGTTGCCGACCTCCAGGTCATTGGTGACGATATCGCTATCGGTCAGGTCAACTACCGTCGGAACATCAATTTTTTGTGCCGCACAACAAATACCTTCAGCAAACGCTGGCGCAAACAGGGTCAACGCCTTGATCTGAGTCGGCTTATGGGTCGCGAAACGCTGGGTACGCCCTTGCGCATCCGTGGTACCGGAAAAGTCCCGTCCATCCGCCAGCGCAATCGAGTACTTGAGGTTGCTGGCCAACTCTCCATCCGGGCCAAGCAAACGCAACTGTTCGTCGTAGGCGAGAATCGCCTCGGGCAGTTCGATCTTCAGGTCACCCGGCACCAGCGTATTGATGCTCATGGTCCGGCCATCCTTGTCGGTTTGCCCCTCGAATACCTCACCCTCTACCGTAGTGATCTGGTAGCGGGTGAAGGGTAAAGGCGCCTGGGCTTCATCATTCAGGACGTACCTGCCCGCGTATCCAGACGGCAACGGTGTGACCGGGGTACTGAGACTGGCTGCCCCCTGTTTTTGCACATGAGCCGACTTGAGGTAGATATTGCCGGGGGCGCCCAGCTCGATTTCACCGTCCTTCAGTCGTATGTACGCACCGCCGCAGCTGAGCACCAACTCTTGCGGGGCACTGATTTCCACACGCCCTTCAACACTTTCTATTTTGATATCGGTCTTGGCCAGCGCATGAAGGTTGCTGCTCTGAGCCTGTAATTGCACCGGGCCTCGGGCGGACTTCAATTGCAGGGCACCCTTCTGTGCTAGCACGCTGACCCGGCCCTCTGCAGTTGCCGTGATATCGCCTCCTGCACTGATATCGGTATTGTGCGCAGCCATGATGCCGACGCTTTCGCTCCCCGATGACACACAGATGGCCGCAGAGCTGAGCAGACCGATGCCCGCAGGGGCATGAAGCATCACGCCTGACTGCGCCAGGCCATTCAATGCCTCGCGCAGACGTACCTGGCTGTCGGTATCGCTGGGCGTCGCCTCAGCAATCCGTGCCGCTTGGGCCAGGGAGCGGGCCAGGGACAGTGCGGCTTCGAGCTGATCGATCGCAGCGGCCATATCCAGTTGGCCACCCTGAGCCTTTACTTGCTCATCAGCGCTGATGAACAGCCCTTTCCCGCCTCGAATCGCGCCCCAGGCGTCTGTACGCAGCTCGAAGCCTTCACCGCGTTTTTGCTTAAGGTCATTAACCAAATGCCCCAAATTGAGCTGACTCTTGCCGCCATGCTCGGTACTGAGCTTGATGTGCTCCTGCCCACGGGTATCGTCCATGCGCAGCTTGTTGTTGGCCGGGGTGCGCAGCACGTTGCGCTTGTAGTTGCGCAGGTTGACGTGGTCCGGGTGCTGGCTGTCGTGCAGTGCATGGGCGATGTAGGGTCGGTCGGGGTCGCCCTGCTCGAACGCCACCGCCACTTCGGTGCCGCAGATCAGCGGCAGGTGCAGGCCGTGGGTGTCACCGGCATAGGGCCGGGCCAGGCGCAGCCAGGCACTCTCTTCGCCGGTATTCCAGTGGTCACGGTCGAAGAGGAAGTTGACCCGGTAACGGCCTTGCAGGTCGATGTGCCCGTAAGGATCGTTCTTGCGCGAACTGGTGACTCTGGCCGGCACGGTGCCGGCGATGTTCGGCTTAGGGGCAAGCTTGGGGCGAAAGCACACCGTCTCCGAATACGGGATGGCTTCGAAGGTGACTTCCAGGCTGCGATCACGTGCGGCTTCGATGACCAGGCCGGTAATCACCGCGCCTGTCTCGAAGGCCTGCGGTGCTCCCCCGGAGATATTCAGCACCTGCCCCGGCGCCAACGAGGGGCTGCTGCTGGCACCACTGAGCCGGGTCTGATCATTGAGGTACAGCTCGTGCCGCAAGCGGGCGTAGAAGTAACCGCTCTCACTGAGCAGGTCTTCGTGCTGATCGAGAGCGTCCCCCAGCGCCGCGTAGGGCTCGGCGTAGCGGTAGCTTTCACCGTAGGTGGTGGTGGCGCCTCGGCTATGGTCGACATCGGCATCCAGATAGGCCGCTGCATCACGGTGCTGATAAGCGCGGATATTGATGTGCTTTTCCACCACCTGGTGCCGGGTCTGCAATGCCCATACCGCATCCTTGCCGGTGCTGCTCAGGCCTGACTGTGGGCGGCAAGGCAACTCGAAGCCGAACTGGTACTTGCGCTGATCATCATGGAATTCGACCACCTCGATACCCAGCCGGTCATCGCTGGTGAAGCGGTACCAGATGCCGACCTCGGCGAGCAGGCGCGTGATGAACGCCAGGTCGCTCTCGCCGTACTGCATGACTTGCTCGCGCCGAGGGTATTCCCGTACCAGGTCGAAGAAGAAGTGCTGGCCTTCGAACTCATGGCGGCTGCGCAGGATGTGCTCGACGATTTCCGGTACCGACTGGTGCAGGTAGAGGCGGTACTGCTGGCCGCGATCGAGCAGGGCCAAACGCGGCTGCAGGGTGAGCTGATAACGGGCTTCATCCGGGGAGTCTGACAGTCGCCTGAAGCCGGTGATCGTCCCATACAGCGTACGCAAGGGTTTGACCGGAGGGAGGTTGAAGCCAGGCAGGTGCAGTGTCTGCGCTCGTTCATGCAGGCTGAAACTCGCGCGCCGGCCGAGCAGGCGTTCGGCGGCGATATCCTGCTCCGCAGACGTGAACTCCACGCTGTAGACAAAGGGTTCGCTCAACCACTCTTCACCTTTGAAGGTCAGGACGTCGAGTTTGGCGCCAACGCCCTCAACGTCCAGTTTGTGCCGGCTGTGATCAAAGAAGGGCTGCACCATTTTTGGAACTCCACTGCAGTGAAGTTCCGAACCTTGGCGCACAATTTCTGAGGGGGCCACCCTTCCGGGGGAATATAGACGCGTCCTACATTTGGCTGGAATTTATCCTACAAAACGCGCATTGCAGATGAGGCAAAACCCTGCACGGCCTACCATACAAGCTGACTTGCCAGCGATGACGCCGGTCAATCCCACAGATAGGCTCATCGCGAGCAAGCCCGCTCCTCGCGACTCATCCCTGGCCATGTACAGCGCTCTGCCTGCCACATCCTCCGACTGGCACATTCAGTTCATGGGAAGGAATGGATGCAGGCGTTTATCGAGAAGCGGGCGCCGCGGTTTGAGGGGAATTAGGCTGGGATCGGCGTTTTATGGCACGGGCTGCGCCCGTGATCGCCGGCAAGCCGGCTCCCACAGGAATCGCATCAGCTTTTAGAAGTTGAGCAAGGCAGTGGCTCCCACTGGTAAAGCACAGACCTTGAATACTGTGCTGTACCTGTGGGAGCCGGCTTGCCGGCGATGGGGCCGGAAGGGCTAGATCGACATCACCAGTTGCCCACTGTCGATGCGCAATTCCACCCCATTCACCGCCCGCGACTCGTCACTGGCCAGGTACAACACACTGCCCGCCACATCCTCCGGCAGGCACATGCGGTTCATCGGGTCACTGTCGATGGTCAGCCGCGCCGGGTCCAGACCTGCGGGGAAACCGCCACGGGTCATGTCGGTCAGCACCCCGTCCGGGTGCAGCGAGTTGCAGCGGATGCGGTACTTGCGGCGCCTGCAGAACGCCGCCACCGAGCGGGTCAGCGCCGCCACCGCGCCTTTCGAGGCGCTGTAGGCCAGGTAATCGTCCCGCCCGGCCAGCGCGGCCACCGAGGAGACGTTGATGATCGACCCGCCATGGCCCTTCATCAGGGCGATACCGGCGCGGCAACCGAGGAACACACTGGCGGCATTGACCCGCATGATCCGTTCCCAGTCCTGCAACTCGGTGTCTTCGATCGAGCCGGTCTGCAGCATCCCGGCATTGTTGAGCAGGATGTCCAGCCGGCCATGACGCTCGCCGAGGCTGTCCATCACCCGTTGCCAAT
This sequence comes from Pseudomonas sp. NPDC089395, assembly GCF_044749525.1. Lineage (NCBI taxonomy): Bacteria > Pseudomonadati > Pseudomonadota > Gammaproteobacteria > Pseudomonadales > Pseudomonadaceae > Pseudomonas > Pseudomonas sp. NPDC089395. The sequence goes on along the minus strand of NZ_JBIVID010000015.1, from coordinate 45,342 downwards.
CGGCCTCGCTGGAAGCGTCGTGGCGGATGAACCGGGCGGCGGCGCCCAGCTCTTGCGCCAGCGCCTCGCCGGCCTGGGTGTCGATATCGCTGATCAGCACCTGCGCCCCTTGCGCCACCAGCAACCGCGCACTCGCCGCGCCGATGCCCCGGGCCCCGCCAGTGACCAGGGCGACCTTGCCCTGGACACGTCCGTTCGCTTCACTCATGACGCCACCTCGCAGTCCACCGCCACACCTGCACCCTGCGCCACCGCAGCCCCGGCACGACGCCCGGAGAACACACAGTCGGCCAGGGACAGGCCGCTGATATAAAGATGTGAAGGAATGCCCACCGCCGTGCGACCTGCGGCGTACAGCCCGGCAATGGGCTGGCCGTTGCCCGTCAGCACCGCGCCCGTGCGTTCATCCACGCGCACGCCACCCAGGGTCAACGCGCCCAACGGGAAGATCGGGTTGCCCACGGAGATGTCACAGGCGTAGAAAGGCCCCTGCTCCAGCACCTGACGGCCATCCACCGATTTGCCGAACGGTTCCGGCGCCTGCCCGCTGGCCGCAGCGTTGTTCGCCAGTACCGCCTGACGCAGGGTTTCGGCCTGCATGCCAGTGGCCTGGGCAAGCTGCCCAAGGTGCCTGGCCTTGCGCGCGCCAAACAGCATCAACACCAGAGCAGGCAGCGCCTGGAACCACCAGTAGCCGCCGAACAGCGCCTCGCGCAGGGCTTTCTTGCGCAAGGGTGCATCGAGCACCAGCCAGGCCTTGCCGCCCTGCTCTTCCATCAACGGTTGGCCCAGGGTGGCGCCGTACACCTCCTCGTTGCAGAAGCGTGCGCCGTCACGGTTGACCACGATGCCCCGGTGCCAGCTGTACGGTGGGTTGATGAAGCGCCAGGCCGAGACCCGCGCCAACCGGTCGCTCGCCGCGCCCACGCTCAGTCCCAGGCGCAAGCCGCTGCCATCGCAGCCGGTGGCGCCGACCTTGAAATTGCGGCGGAACGCCGGGGCATGGTCCTTGACCAGTTCGCGGTTAAAGATGAACCCACCGGTGCTCAGGACCACGCCGTTGTTCGCCCGCACCAGGCATGGCCTGGCGTGCGCCTGTTCCAGCGCGCTCACGCGCAGGCGCAGGCGGTCGCAATAGCCTGGGGCGAAGTTCTGCAGGCGTTCGGCGCGTGCCGCCAGCCGTGCATGCTCGCGGGCGACCTTGCTGCCGGCCGGCAAGCGCCACAGTTCGGCGCCGAGTACGCGCCCGTCGCGGTCCATGACCAGGCGCCTGGCTGCCGCCTGCAGCAGCGGCCGCACACCGGCGCGCAAGCAGGCCGCCTGCAGGTGGCCATACAGCACCGCGCCGCACTGGCCCTTGCCGACCGTGCGGTGGCCACGTGGCGCCGGGGCCTGCTCGCCGGCATACGCAGGCACCAGCTCATTGCCTGAGTAATAAAGGAAGGCGCCATCCGGTGGATAGGACGTCTTGCCACCGGCGGGCATCTGGTGGGCGTAGGGCGCGCCGTGGCTTTCCAGCCATTGCAGGTTGGCGACGCTGTCGTTGCAAAAGCGCCGCAGCGTCTCGTCGCTGACCACGCCATGGGTTTCGTGCCTGAGGTAATCGAACATGGCTTGGGGGGTATCGTCGAAGCCGGCCGCGCGCTGCTGCCGGGTGCCGCCGCCGGCGTACACCACCCCGCCGCTCTTGGCGCTGGCGCCGCCCCCGGTAAAGCGGTCGGCGATCAGCACATCGGCACCGTCGGCGCGGGCCTGCAGGGCGGCACAGGCACCGGCGGCGCCCCAACCGATGACCAGCACATCGCAGCGATCCTGCCATTGCACGGCATCGACGTCGTCTACCCGCAGGGGCGCGAGGATGGGCGTGATACTGGTGTTCATCGGGCCTCCTGGCGCTGGGCGGCGAGGTGGTTGGCGGCAATGTAGGCAAAGGTCATCGCCGGGCCCAGGGTGCCGCCCGCGCCGGGGTAGCTGGTGCCCATCACCGAGGCGGAGCAGTTGCCGATGGCGTACAGGCCGGCGATGGCCGAGCCGTCCTCGCGCAGCACCTGGGCCTGGGCGTTGGTCAGCAGCCCGCCCTTGGTGCCGATGTCGCCGGCGTCCAGGCGCATGGCGTAGTACGGGCCTTTGCGCAGCGGTGCCAGGCACGGGTTGGGCTTGATGTTGCTGTCGCCGTAGTAGCGGTCGAAGACATTGCCGCCACGCCCGAAGTCCTTGTCGACGCCAGTGCGGGCGTACTCGTTGACCTTGGCCACGGTGCTGGCCAGGCCCTGCGGGTCGACGCCGATCTTCGTCGCCAACCCTTCAAGGGTCTCGGCCTTCCAGTACAGGGTGTCGCGCCAGGCTTCGCGCAGGCGGCTGTCGGGCATGACCTGGGCCGGCATCAAGGGGCCCATCGCATAGTTGAAGCGGAAATGCCCGTCGAAGATCACCCAGGCCGGCACCGAGCGCCCGCCACTGTGCGCGTTGTCGCGGTGCATGGCATCGACGAATTCCAGGTACGGCGCGGCTTCGTTGACGAAACGCAGGCCCTGGCCATTGACCACGATGGCGCCGGGGAAGGCGCGCTCGGCGAAGATGCCGCGGGGCTTTTCTTCACCCGGCACGGCAATGGTCGGCGCCCACCAGGCCCAGTCCATCAGCGCCGTTGCCGCCCCCTGGGCCAGGCCGGCCTGCAGGGCCGCGCCGGTGTTGTTGCCCGGTGGCGTGGCGCTCCAGGCCATCTGGGTCGGTTTCGGCAGGTACTGCTCGCGCAGGGCCTGGTTCTGTTCGAAGCCACCCGAGGCGAGGATCACCCCATGGCGGGCGCGCAGTTCCAGCTCACGCCCTTCGCGGCAGATGCGCACGCCGCCTACCCGCCCCTGCTCGACCAGCAATTCTCGAAAATCGCTGTTCAGCCACAGCGGCACGTTGCGGTCCATCAGCGAGCGGCGCAGCGAGCACACCAGCGAACTGCCCAGCGCCGCACGGCGGTCCACGCGGCTCTTGCGGCGCCATTTGAAGTCGAGCTTGTAGCGCAGCATCAGGCGCAGGATCAGCAGCCGCCAGCCAAAACCACGGGCCATGGCCTTGTGCGCATCACGGGCAGTCCAGGCGATGCGGCCCATGAGCAGGGTCGAGGGCGACGGTTTGCGCAGGTTGTCCAGCTCGGCACCGAGCAGGCTGCTGTCGAACAGTTCGGGGTCGAGGGTACGGCCACCCGCCAGGGCGCCAGGCAAGTGCGGGTAATAGTCGGGGTATTTCGCCGCCACCGCGTAACGTACCCGACTGGTGCGGGTCAGCGCCTCGATCATCTTCGGCGCGTGGTCCAGGTAGGCCTGCAGGCGGGCCGGCTCGACGTGCTCGCCGGCGGCGGCGGTCAGGTAGCGCTGGGCCTGCTCGGGGCTGTCGTTGCCGCCCTGGCGGGCGAAGTAGTGGTTGTTGGGGATCCAGATACCGCCGCCGGAAATCGCCGAAGTGCCGCCGAACTTGTCGCTTTTTTCCAGCACCAGCACGCTGAACCCCTGGTCGGCAAGGAACACCGCCGAGGTCATCGCACCGGCCCCCGAACCGACCACTATCACGTCGTACTGGGTTTGAGACTGATCTTGAGCCGTCATTGTTGTTGTGCCATCCGCTAAGGTCAGGGAGAGGCCGCCAACGCCGTTGCGGGGCCGTTGGCGGCGTGCATCCCATGATCGGCGCTGGCTGGCGCACACTCATCGTCAAAGCGGACTAGGCGCCCGTCCTGCTAAACCCTCGCGCGGCGCGCAGCCCAGGGCTGCGCCTGCTCCAGCTGGCTGGCCAGGCGCAACAGCACATCCTCGGCGCCGAGCCGGGCGGTGAACAGCATGCCCACCGGCAGGCCGTTGTCGCTCTGGCCCAACGGCAGGGAGATCGCCGGCTGACCACTGACGTTGGCCAGCACGGTGAACCCGGCGCTGCCCATGGCCCGCTGGGCGTAGGTGTCCCAGTGCTGGTCGAGGCTGAGCTGGCCGAGCGCCGGGGTGAGGTTGGCGGTGACTGGCGAGAGGATCACGTCGAAACGCTCGAACGGTCGCTCCATGGTCGCGCCGATGCGCTCGAAGCTCTGCCGTGCCTGGTACATGCTGACGCCGTTGGTGCCCTTGGCCCGCTCCAGCACCACCTGGGTGATCTGCTCCAGGTCCTGGGCCGTGGCGGCGCGCCCCAGGGCCTGCTCGCGTTCGTGCACCAGGTTGAGCAAGGCGGTGCCGATCACCGTGCCGTGGGCGCCGAACAGCTCACGCGGGTCAATGGCCAGTTGCAGCTCGTCGAGCTCATGGCCCAGGCCGACCAACTGCTTGATGGTCTGCTCCAGGGTCGCGGCCACGGCGGGATCCAGCGGCGCGCCGGTCAGCGACTGACGCACCACGGCGATGCGCAGCTTGCCCGGGTCGCGGCGCAGCTCTTCGCTGTAGGGGCGCGCCAGCGGCGCGCTCCAGTAGGCGCTGCCGGCCTCGTGGCCCTGGCCTGCATCGAGGAACAGCGCGGTATCGCGCACACTGCGCGACACCACGTTGCCGACGCTGGCGCCGAACCAGCCTTCGTAATGCGCCGGCCCGCTGGACGTGCGATAGCGGCTGGGCTTGAGCCCGACCAGGCCGCAGTAGGAGGCCGGGATACGGATCGAACCGCCGCCATCGGTGGCATGTGCCACCGGCACGATGCCGGCCGCCACCGCCGCTGCCGCGCCACCCGAAGAGCCGCCGGCGCTCATGGCCAGGTTCCAGGGGTTGCGGGTCTGGCCCCAGAGTAGCGACTCGGTGGTGGTGGTCAGGCCGAACTCCGGGCAGGTGGTCTTGCCGAACGGTACGGCGCCGGCCTGTTCATAGCGGCTGATCAGGGTGCTGGTGAAGCTGGCCGGCGGCGCATCGCGGAACAGCCGGCAGCCGTTGCTGGTGGACGTGCCCTGCAGGTAGGTGTTGAGGTCCTTGAGCAGGATCGGCACCCCGGCCAGTGCGCCCTGGGCGCCGGTGCCAGCGCTGCGGCGGCGGCCGAGCAAGGCCCGCGCATAGTCCTCGTGCAGCATGTTCACCGCTGCAACCTTGGGGTTGACCAGGGCGCAGCGGGCCAAGGCCGCGGCCAGCAGTTCCTCGCCACTGAGGCTGCCGGCGCGCACCGCCTCGGCCATGGCCCAGGCGTCCAGGTTTTGATAGTCGGCCGCCGACAGGCCGCTGTCGGCGGCGGTGGCGAAGCGTCCCAGCAGGCCTGCGCCGACGGCAACCGCGCCGGCCTTGAGGACGCTGCGTCGTGGCCAGGTGGCCGGGGCATCGTATGGAGTGGCTTGAGGATCGATCGGCATGAGGGTCTTGGCGTCCTGTTCGTTGTTGTTCTTGAGGCTCATCAGTCGGAGGTGACCTGGGCCAGCATGGCGGCGAGGTAGTGCTCGCCATAGGGCGGCAACAGGCCCCACTCGCGGCGCGGGTCATGGCCTGGGGCCTGGCACACCGTGCGCAGGTGGCTGAATTCGAGGAAGCCCTCGCGCCCGTGATAATGCCCCATGCCCGAGGCGCCGACACCCCCGAACGGGGCATCGTGCAGCGCAGCATGCAGCATCACGTCATTGAGCGTCACGCCCCCCGACAAGGTGCGGTCGAGGACCTGTTGCTGCTCCTGGCTGTCATCGCCGAAGTAGTACAGCGCCAGCGGTCGTGGGCGCGCGTTGATCTGCGTGATGACCGCTTCCACGGCGTCATAGGTGAGCACCACCACGGCGGGGCCGAAGATCTCGTCGTGCAGGATCTGCGCGTGCGCGGGTGGGTCGATCACCACCCGCAGCGGCCGGCGCCGGTCTTGGCCCTCGCTGGCCTCGGGCAGCGACTCGATGCGCGCACCCTGCTCCTGTGCGTCCTGCACCAGGGCTTCGACCCGCGCCAGGTGCTGCGCGTTGACCACCGCCACCACGTCCGGGTTGCCGCTGACCGTCGGGTTGAGCGCGCAGTACGCCGAGCGCAAGGCATCGAGGAAGCTTTCCAGCGAGGCCCGGGGCACATAGACCAGGTCGGGGTTGATGCAGATCTGCCCGCCATTGGTGGCCTTGGCCACGGCAATGCTGAACGCTGCCTTGTCCAGGTCAGCGCTGCGCGACAGCACGACCGGTGACTTGCCGCCCAGCTCCAGGGTCACCGGCACCAGGTTGCTGGCGGCATTGCGCATCACCGAGCGGCCGATGGCCGTGCCGCCGGTGAACACCAGGTGATCGAACGGCTGGGCGGTGAAGGCTTCGGCCAGGTCGGCGCCACCGGTGACCACCGCCACTTCCAGCGGGTCGAGGTGCTCGGCGCACAGCGCAGCGATCAGCGCTGCCGTGCGCGGCAGCACTTCGGACGGCTTGAGAATGGCCCGGTTGCCGGCGGCCAGGGCCGACGCCAGCGGGCTGAACAGGGTGTACAGCGGCGCATTCCAGGTGCCGATGATGCCGACCGAACCCTTGGGCTGGTAGCGGATCCAGGCTTTGGCGCCCAGCTGGTCGTAGGGAGCGAACACCGGCCGCGGCTCATCCGCCATCCACCCCTGCAGGTGGTCCCTGGCGTGCTTGAGGCTGGCCAGCGCGCCGAGGATGTCGTTCATCAGGGTAAAGCCGGCAGGTCGGCCGCCGAAGTCCTGGTCGATGGCGTCGGTCAGGCTTTCGTGGTGGCGCACCAGCAGATCGATCACCTGCTGGAGACGCTGGCGGCGGCGTTCGGCGGTGACGGCACCTGCCTTGTTGAAGGCGTCCTGCTGGCGTGACAGCAGGTCGCCGAGTGCCTGGATCGATGACAGAGCGGGTTGCATGCGTGTCTCCTCTGGCTGTTGGCTGCGCTCGCGGCGCTAGGCCCCACACTAGCCAGAGCAGCAGGGCCGGCGCCTCGTCCGATCGGACCAGAATCGAGCAAAAGCGTTAGTCCGTTGAGACGATGCCTGGGCAGGCGGGCCATCCAATACTGGCGGCAGGCAATCCAACCCATGAGGCCAGCCATGGCAACACAACATATCGGTTTCGACCCCCAGGCCTTCCGTGCGGCGCTCGGCACCTTCACCACCGGCGTCACCATCATCACCTCGCAAGCCGAAGACGGCTCGCCGGTCGGCATTACCGCCAACAGCTTCAACTCGGTGTCGCTCAATCCGCCGCTGGTGTTGTGGAGCCTGTCCAAGCAGGCGCGCAGCTTGCCGGCGTTCAGCAGCGGCAAGCACTGGAACGTGCACGTGCTGTCGATCGAGCAGGAGAAGTTGTCCGGGCGCTTCGCCACCCAGGGCGAAGACAAGTTCGCCGAAATCGCCCTGGACAACGGCATCAGCAATGCGCCGTTGCTGCAGGACTGCACGGCCCGTTTCCAGTGCCGCACGGCGTTCCAGTACGAAGGTGGCGACCATGTGATCTTCGTCGGCGAAGTGCTCGCCTTCGACCACAGCGACCGCGCGCCGCTGGCGTTCCAGAGCGGCCAGTACGCCCTGGCCACGCGCAAGCCGCGCAGCGAGCTGCGCCTGGCCACCACCCCGCCGCCACCGGAATGCAGCTACACCGAGGACCTGCTCGGCTACCTGCTTGGCCGTGGCCACTACCAGGTGCTGAACCTGCTGCGCCACCTGCTGTGCAACCAGCAGCTGGACGAACAGGCGTTCTTCGTGCTGGCGGTGCTGTCGATCCGCGACAACCTGAGCCTGCAAGAGATCAACACCTTCGTCAGCTACACCGGCCACGTGGTGACCCTGGCAGGCATGCGTTTCCTTGAACGGCAGGACTTGGTGGCCATCGAAGGCGAGGCCGCGCACCTGCGCTTCGTGCTCACCGCCAAAGGGCGCGAGATCTCGTTGCAACAGGTGGCCCTGGCCAAGGTGGTGGAAGAAGAACTTACCGCCAAGCTCGGCGAAGCCGATGCCCAGGCGCTCAAGGTGCTGCTCAAGCGCCTGATCGTGGTCAGCGACCCCGGCTTGCCGGACCTCTGGGCGCCGCGGTGAGCAGCGCCGTGCCCACCTTGCCGGCGGCAGCCGTCGGCTGGCGCGGCCATGGTCTGCTGATGCTGTTGGCGGCGGTGTTCGCCGACAACTTCGTCGGGCGGCAGATCCTGGCGGTGATGATCGAGCCGATCAAGGCCGAGTTCGGCGTGGGCGATACGGCGCTCGGGCTGATCTCGGGCCTGGCCTTCGCGGTGGTCTACGCGGTGCTCGGCCTGCCCGCTGGCAGGCTGGTGGACCGCCTGCCGCGCACCCGTGTGCTGGCCGTGGCCTGCCTGCTGTGGGCGCTGGCGACCATGGCTTGCGGGCTGGCCGGCAGTTTCCTGGTGTTGGCCCTGGCGCGCATGCTGGTGGCGGTGAGCGAGTCGCCGACCACCTCGGCGTCGCTGTCGCTGATCGCCGACCTCTACCCGCCGCAACGGCGCTCGTTCGCCATCAGTTGCTTCACGGCTGCGCCGACCTTTTCCTCGATCATCGGCCTGAGCATCGGCGCCTGGGTGGTCGAGCAGTACGGCTGGCGCACCGGCTTCATCGCCCTGGGCCTGCCGGCCCTGGTCTTCGCCGCGATCCTGGCGCTGCTGGTACGCGAGCCGCCGCGCGGGCGCTGGGACCTGGCACCCCACCCGGCCCCTGCAGCACGCCTCGGCCTTGGCGCCGAGGCTCGCCAATTGTGGGCCTTCGTGCCCTATCGGCAGCTGATCCTGGCCGGCGGCCTGACAACGCTGGGTTCCTATGCCGTGGCCATGTGGAACACCAGCTTCCTGGTGCGCTCCCATGGCCTGTCGCTGCAGGAGGCAGGGATGCTGGCGGGCGTGGTGTGCGGCACCTGCGCCGGCGTCGGCGGGCTGTTCAGCGGCTGGTTGAGCGACCGACTGGCGCGCAGGGGAGCCCACTGGCAGCTGTCGCTGCCGATCTTCGGTCACCTGGCGGCGATGTCGGCGCTGGCCACTTACCTGCTGTGGCCCAGCGACCTGCTGATGCACCTGGGGGCGCTGCCGGTGCCGGTGGCGATGCTCTGGTGCGCGCTGTACAGCTTCTTCGCGGTGTGGTGGGTGGCACCGTCGTACAACCTGGTCACGCAACTGGTTGCCTCCCAACGCCGCGGCACCGCGATGGCCCTGCAGACCATCGTCAGTACCCTGCTCGGAGTGGGCGTGGGGCCGCTGCTGACCGGCGTGCTCAGTGACCTGCTGCAGCCCTGGTACGGCCAACAGTCGCTGCGTTATGCGCTATTGCTGGTCAGCCTGCCGGTGCTGGGCGCCGTGCTGTTGCTGCTGCGCACCTCGCTGTACGACCGCAGGCACCGCCACCTCCAAGCCCTGCCAGCGGAGTGAAACGGGGTTAGCGCGGGCCGCCGCTTTCACTCACAAACGCCAGCATGCTCTGCGCGTCGCTGACCTCGAGCTTGCCGGGCGCATCCACGACGATGCGCTTGACCAGCCAGTCGTCGGCGAACAGGGCATAACGCTGGGAGCGTTTGCCCATGCCGCGGGCCGAGGCGTCCTGGGCAAGCCCCAGGGCGTCGGTCAGTTCGGCATTACCGTCCGATATCATGCTGACCGCACCTTGCTCGGCAAAGGTCTTGCCCCAGGCGTGCATGACGAAGGCATCGTTCACCGCCACGCAGATGATTTCATCGATACCGGCACCCGACAGCGCCTGCGCCGATGCCAGATAGCCCGGCACATGGCGCTCCGAGCAGGTCGGTGTGAAGGCCCCGGGCAGGCCGAAGATCACCACCTTTTTACCTGCACAGCGCTCGCGCAGTGAGAACGCCTGCGGGCCCAGCGGGCAACTGCCTTGGCCGTCGCTGTATTCATAGAGGGTTACGTCGGGCAACAGCTCACCGGTCTTGATCATTGCGGTCTCCTTGAAGTCGGGTCTGTAGGTACGCTCGCGGGATAGTACAACGTCTCTGGTATTCCGCACGTTACGTTGCGTATCGCTGCCAGATGCTATTCCACATACCATTGGTAACACTCCCCGATGATTGACGCCCGGCCCCCCTGTGAGAGCAACTGTCTTGCTCAGTTTCTAAAAGCTGGCGCGCTCCCACATGAATCATGCTGAGCCCTGCAATTGGGCTGTATTCTCGGGCGCTAGCAAGGCTAAATCCCGCCATGGTGTGCCCGTCCTGAGCATCGCATTGAGCCTTACGATGAAGATCCTCATGCAGGCCACGATAGCGACTTTGGCAAACTTTCCTCAGTCCACGCTCGCCGCGCCCTGCGAGCGTGGGCCTCAGGTGACGAAGACCAACGCGCCAGCTAGACTCGGAAGCTGAACATGACTTAACCACTTCGTTTGCCTGAAATGTTCGGCGGTCAACTTAGGCAACCGGTCTTTGGGAAACCGGCAGGAACCTATGACTGTGCAACCTCAGGTCAACTTGACCAACTGTGACCGCGAACCCATCCAGATTCCCGGCAGCATCCAGCCGCATGGCTGCCTGCTGGCCTGCAACGCATCCGTCAGTGTCGTCCTGCGCCACTCATTGAACGCCCCGGCCATGCTCGGCGTCACCGCCGAGCTCAACGGGCAGCGGCTCGAAGCGGTCCTCGGCGCCGAAGCCGCGCATACCCTGCGCAACGCCCTGGCACGCGTCAAAGAGGCGTCGCGCCCGGCACTGTCGTTCGGCGTGGTGATCGCCTCGGGGCAGGCGTTCGATGTGTCCGCGCACCTGTTCAAGGGCACGGTCATCCTCGAATTCGAACCTTCCGGCGCCAGCATCGCCGAGCCTGTGGAGCTGGTGCGCACGGTGATCGCCCAGCTGCGCGACATCGAGCGCTCCGACAAGCTGATCCTCGACACCGCCCGGCGCGTGCGCGCGCTGCTCGGCTACGACCGGGTGATGATCTACCAGCTCGGTGCCGACGGCGCCGGCAAGGTGGTGGCCGAGGCCAAGCGCAGCGGCCTTGAGAGCTTCCTCGGGCAATACTTCCCAGCCTCGGACATCCCGCAGCAAGCCCGTGCGCTGTACCTGCGCAACCCGGTGCGGATCATTTCCGATGCCAACTTCAAGAGCGTGCCCATTGAGCCGGTGCTGGATTTGTCTGGCGAGCCGCTGGACCTGTCGTACGCGCACCTGCGCAGCGTGTCGCCGATTCACTGCGAGTACCTGAGCAACATGGGCGTCGGTGCGTCCATGTCCATTTCGGTGATCGTCGACGGCGCCCTGTGGGGCCTGATTGCCTGCCACCATTACGCACCGCGCACCTTGGCCATGGGCCAACGGGTGGCAGCGGAAATGTTCGGCGAGTTCTTTTCCCTGCACCTGCAGACCCTGCGCGCCAAGCACACCCTGGAAGCCGCCGAACAGGCGCGACAGGTGCTGGACAACCTGCTGCTCGACGCGCACCGCACCGATGACCTTGAAGCGCTGCTGCGTTCGCGATTGTCGGTGTTCAAGGGCCTGATCCCTTGCGATGGCATCGGCATGGCGCTGCAAGGCCGCTGGTCCGCGGATGGCCTGACCCCGCCCAAGGCGGCGATTCCCGGCCTGCTCAGCTTCGCCGAGGGGGTCGCCGAGGGCCGCACCTGGGCGTCGAACTGCCTGTCGATGGCCCACCCGCCGGCCGAGGACTATGCCGTCGACGTCTCCGGCGTACTGATCGTGCCGATGTCGCAGCACCCCAGGGACTACCTGATGCTGTTTCGCAAGGAGGTGGTGGAAACCCTGGACTGGGCAGGCGACCCCAACAAGACTTACGAAAGCGGCCCGCTGGGCGAGCGCCTTACCCCGCGCAAGAGCTTCGCGGTGTGGAAGCAGACCGTGCACCAGCACGCCTTGCCGTGGAGCGAGCAGGACCGCCAGTTTGGCGAAGCGATCCGCGCCGCGATCGTCGAAGTCGCCCTGCACAACAGCGAGCTGCTGGCCGACGAGCGCTCCAAGGCCGACGTGCGCCAGCGCATGCTCAACGAAGAACTCAACCACCGGGTGAAGAACATTCTGTCGCTGATCGGTGCGCTGGTGGCCCACCCCACCTCGGAAAACCAGACCCTCAACGACTATGTGGCCACCCTCAAAGGCCGTATCCAGGCACTGTCTCTGGCCCATGATCAGGTCGTGCGCGGTGACGGTGGCGGGCGTTTCGCGGCGCTGCTGGAAGCCGAGCTGTCGCCCTACCGGACCTCGGCCGATGCCCTGGAACTGCGCGGTCCCGGCCTGCTCCTCGATGCCCGCGCCTTTTCGGTGCTGGCCCTGGTGCTGCACGAGCTGGCCACCAATGCGGCCAAGTACGGCGCGCTGTCGCGGGCCGGCGGCAGGCTGTCGGTCACCTGGACCGTGGATGCCGGCGGCGCCTGCGAGATCATCTGGTGCGAACGCGGCGGCCCCACCGTGCGCCCGCCGACCCGCACGGGGTTCGGCTCGGTGCTGATCGAGCGCAGCCTTCCGTTCGACCTTGGCGGCAGCAGTAACCTTGAATACCGGCCAGAAGGCCTGTATGGCGTGTTCAGGATCCCGGCCAGGCACCTGACCCTGGTCGATGACTCCAGCCACGACAGCCCATCGGCCCCAGCGCCTGTGGTGCTGCCAGACTGCGCAGCCCTGGTCGATGCCTGCGTGCTGATCCTCGAGGACCAACTGGTGATTGCCGTCGGCCTCGAGCAGATCCTTGCCGATGCGCAGGTCCAGGACGTCATCACCGCCAGCTCCGAAGCCGAGGCGCTCGAGCTCCTGGCCACGCAAAGGCCGGATGTGGCGGTACTGGACATCAACCTCGGCAGCGGTACCTCCATTGCCGTCGCCGAAGCGCTCATCCGTCTTGGCATTCCGTTCCTGTTCGCCACCGGCTACGGCGACAGCGTCAGCATTCCGACCCACCTGAAGCAGGCGCCCGTGGTGCGCAAGCCCTATGACGCGGCGTCGATTCTGTCGAACCTGGAGATCCTGCTGGGCTAGGCAGTCCCTATGGGAGCCGGCTGGCCGGCTCCCATAGGAATTGCGTCAACTTTTAGGCATTGCGTAAGGCAGTTGCTCCCACAGCTACCGCGCAGCATGCGAAACCGGGCTCCCCCCAAAGGGTGATTTCGAGCGCCCCTGGAGTGTGGGAGCATTCCCCAGCCCCACCCCGACCCTGTCCCTGATCGAACTCCCAAGACCAGTAGCGAGCCCGCTCGCCTACTGCGGCGTCCTGCATTCCATTTCAGGAGTTAGCAATGCATACAACAACAAATACAGACTCTGCCCCTGCCCACCATCCTGCGTCGCAACCTACCGCTTCCGGCCGTTTCAGAAAGTCCATGAGCATGACCGCGCTGGTGTTGTTCGGCCTCGCCTACATGGTGCCCCTTGCAGTCTTCACCACCTACGGGCTGGTCACCCAGATGACCAAGGGCCACCTGCCCACAGCCTACATGCTGACCCTCGCCGCGATGCTCCTGACCGCCTACAGCTATGGCCGCATGGTCCAGGCCCACCCCTACTCCGGCTCCGTCTACACCTATACCCGCAAGGCCTTTGGCAGTCACTTCGGCTTTATCGCCGGCTGGACCCTGCTGCTCGACTACATCTTCCTGCCGCTGCTCAGCTACCTGCTGATCGGCATCTACATGTCCGAATACTTCCCGGCGATACACGCCTGGGTGTGGGTACTGGGCTCGATAGCCCTGGTCACCTTCCTCAACCTGATCGGCATCGAATCGATTACCCGAGTCAACTGGATCCTGGTGGTCGCCCAACTGGTGTTCATCGTCGTGTTCGTGGCGTTGTCGGTGCGCAACCTGGGCGAACAGGCGGCGCCGGTGTCGTTGCTGGCGCCGTTCCACCACGAGGGCTTCAGCGTGCCGCTGGTCATGGCCGGCGCGGCTGTCTTGTGCCTGTCGTTCCTGGGCTTCGACGCGGTGTCGACCATGGCCGAAGAAACCAGTAATCCGACCAAGCGCATTCCCCAGGCAATCATGGCGGTGTCGGTGATCGGTGGCCTGCTGTTCCTGCTGGTGTCGTACTTCGCCCAGCAGGTGTTCCCCGACTGGGCCAGCTTCGCCGACCCGGACTCGGCCTCGGTGGACGTGATGCGTCGGGTCGGCGGCGAGCTGCTGGTGACCGGCTTTACCGCCACCTACGTGGCCGGCTGCTTCGCCTCGGCCATGGTGTCCCAGGCCAGCGTTTCGCGGGTGCTGTTCGCCATGGGGCGCGACGGTGCGCTGCCACGGGTGTTTGGCCGTCTGGTCACGAAAAAGCGCGTGCCGGCCACGGCGATCATGCTGGTCAGCACGATGTCGTTGGTCGCCCTGTTCATCACCCTGGACACGGTCGCCAACATGATCAGCTTTGGCGCGCTGTTCGCGTTTTCTGCGGTCAACCTGGCGGTGGTCAAGCATTACCTGCTCGACCAGAAGCTGAGCGGCCCACGCAACTACCTGCTGTTCGGCGCCATACCGGCGCTCGGTTTCCTCAGCACGCTGTGGCTGTGGACCAGCCTGTCGAGCATGTCGTTCACCATCGGCCTGTGCTGGCTGGGCGTCGGTTTCCTCTGCCTGCTCGGGTTGACCCGGGCGTTCCGGGTGAGCCTGCCCGAACTGCAAATGGCGGATTGATCCGCTAGCCGCATCAATCGATGCGAACAATGCAATTCTCTAATCAATGACCCTGTCGCACCATTCCCGCCAATAAGAACCGTGCGCCGTTCCCAGCGGCGCACGTCACAAAAGCGGTATGGAGTACAGGCAATGACAGCAACAACCGCCTCCGGGCACTCCCGCGCCGGCGCGATCTTCCGGGTCACGTCGGGCAACTTCCTCGAGCAGTTCGACTTTTTCCTCTTCGGTTTCTACGCCACGCAGATCGCGGCGGTGTTCTTCCCTGCCAGCAGTGAATTCGCCTCCTTGATGATGACCTTCGCCGTGTTCGGGGCGGGCTTCCTCATGCGCCCGCTGGGTGCCGTGGTGCTCGGCGCTTATATCGACGAAGTGGGCAGGCGCAAAGGGCTGATCGTCACCCTGTCGATCATGGCCAGCGGCACGATCCTGATCGTGCTGGTGCCCGGCTACGAATCCATCGGCCTGCTCGCGCCCGCCCTGGTGCTGGTCGGGCGCCTGCTGCAAGGCTTCTCGGCGGGTGCCGAACTGGGCGGTGTGTCGGTGTACCTGGCCGAGATCGCCACGCCCGGCAACAAAGGGTTCTTCACCAGTTGGCAGTCTGCCAGCCAGCAAGTGGCGATCATCGTCGCGGCCGCCCTGGGCTATGCCCTGAACCAATGGATGGCACCGGCGATGATCGCCGATTGGGGCTGGCGCATCCCCTTCTTCGTCGGCTGCCTGATCGTACCGTTCATCTTCCTGCTGCGCCGTAACCTTGAGGAGTCCGAGGAATACGCCGCACGCAAGCACCGCCCGGCCCGGGCCGAGGTGCTGCGCACCCTGCTGCAGCACTGGGCCACGGTGCTCGCCGGCATGCTCATGGTGGCGCTGACCACCACGGCGTTCTACCTGATCACCGTGTACGCGCCAACGTTCGGCAAGACGGTGTTGCACCTGAGCACCGCCGATGCCTTGCTGGTGACGTTGCTGGTAGGCGTGTCGAACTTCATCTGGCTGCCGCTCGGTGGCGCGCTGTCCGATCGCATCGGGCGCCGCCCGGTGTTGGTGGCCATGACCCTGCTGACCCTGGCCAGCGCGCATCCTGCGCTGACTTTCCTGGTCAACGCGCCAAGCTTCCTGCACATGCTGGTGGTGCTGTTGTGGCTGTCGTTCCTTTATGGCCTGTACAACGGTGCGATGATCCCCGCGCTGACCGAAATCATGCCGGTCGAGGTGCGGGTGGCGGGCTTCTCCCTGGCCTATAGCCTGGCCACGGCCGTGTTCGGCGGTTTCACCCCGGCCATTTCGACCTTCCTGATCCAGTACACCGCCGACAAGGCCGCCCCCGGCTACTGGATGAGCTTCGCCGCACTCTGCGCCCTGGGCGCGACGCTGTTCCTCTACCGCCGTTCACGCGGTCAACTGCAACCGGCACTGTCTTGAGGGCGCTCGATCATGCGTAAAGTACTCCACGCCTTTGCCCTGCTCGCCTGTGCAAGCCTGGGCAGCGTCGCCCACGCCGAGCAGCTGCGGGTGATGACCTCCGGTGGCTTCACCGCCGCCTACCAGATACTCGGCCCGAAATTCGCCGCAGCCACCGGCAACACCCTCGATACCGCCCTGGGGCCGTCGATGGGGCAGGCGCCCGAGGCGATCCCCAATCGCCTGGCCCGTGGCGAGAAGGCCGACGTGGTGATCATGGTCGGCTACGCGCTTGATGCGCTGATCCGCCAAGGCAAGGTCGACCCGGCGTCACGGGTGGAACTGGCCGATTCGCGCATCGGCATGGTGGTGCGGGCCGGCGCGCCGATACCCGATATCAGCAGTGTGGAGGGGCTGAAGAAAACCCTGCTGGGCGCCCGGTCGGTGGCCTACTCGGACAGCGCGAGCGGCGTGTATGTGCACAAGCAGCTGTTCAAACGGCTGGGCATCGAGCAGCAACTTGCGCCCAAGGCCAGCATGATCGCGAAGATCCCAGTGGCCACGGTGGTCGCCAAAGGCGATTACCAGGTCGGCTTCCAGCAGGTCAGCGAGCTGTTGCCGGTGCCGGGCGCAAGCTTCGTCGGCAAGCTGCCGGAGGCGGTGCAATCGGTCACGCGCTTTGCCGCGGGCATTCCTACCCATGCCGAACACCCGCGCCAGGCCAAGGCACTGCTCGCCTACCTGGCCGCGCCCGCTGCCCAACAGACCGTGCAGGCTACCGGGCTGGATTCGGTCAGCCGCTGACCTCGACCTTCATGTCCACCACCAGGCGCTCCAGCGCCAACGCCGCCGGGGTCAGGGTTCGACCCCGGCGTTTGATCAGCCCGACACTGCGCATGACCTTTGGCTCGGTCAGGGCGACCCGGGTCAGGATCGGGTGATCACCCGCCGGCATCGCCATCGACGGCACCGCCGCCACCCCCAGCCCCGCCTCCACCAGGCCAATCATGGTGGTGACGTGGCGGGTTTCGCAGATGCTTTGACGTTGCGGCACGATGCCGCTCAACGCCTGGTCGAGCAGGAAGCGATTGCCGGAGGTCTTGCCCAGCGAAATGTAAGACTGCTGGTAGAACTCGTCCCAGGTGACACTGCTGCGCGCCGCCAGCGGGTGATCTCGCCGGCACGCCAACACATAGCTTTCCTGCACCAGCGGTTCGAACTCCACATCGGACTCCAGCGTGCCCATGAAGCTCAGACCGAAATCCGCCTCGCCATCGACCACCGCGCCCAGCACCTCGTGGGCGCTGGCGTCCAGCACCTTGACCTTGATCCGTGGAAACTGCTGGTGGTAATGCGCGATGACCCGGGGCATGAAGTAATACGCCGCCGACGGTACGCAGGCGACTGTGACCTGGCCAAGCCGTGTCGAGGCCACTTCGCTGATGCCCAGCAGGGCGTTGTCCAGGTCGTCGAGCAAGCGCTCGACGCTGGGCATGAAACCCCGCCCGGCCTGGGTCAGGCTGACCTTGCGGGTGGTGCGCTCGAACAGCCGCACGCCCAAGGCATCCTCCAGCTTGTCGATGCGCCGGCTAAGCGCCGGCTGCGAGATACGCACCGCCTCCGCCGCCTTGCGGAAGCTGCCTTGCTCGACCACTGCGCGAAAGGCTTGCAGGTCGTTGAGGTCGAAATTGATGGCCATGGCGCGCACTCGGGAGCTGCGGATTGATGCAACCATTTTATGAGTGCCGGCAATTAATGCAAAATATTACAGAGCCCGACGATGTCGTCTATCATCGCGCGTTGAACGTTTCAGCCAGTTTCAGTAAGGATCCCGATGTCTGTTCAGGAATTACCCCCGCTCGCCATCAGCAAAGGCGAAGTGGGCAAGATGGAAGCTGCCATGGCCTTGGGCAGCTTTGCCATTGGCACCGGCGAGTTCGCGATCATGGGGCTGATGCCCGATATCGCCGCCAACCTGCAGTTGAGCGAGCCGCAAGTGGGACATGCCATCAGCGCCTACGCCCTGGGCGTGGTAGTCGGTGCACCGGCGCTGGCGATACTCGGTGCCAAGCTTCTGCGTAAACACCTGCTGTTGCTGCTGATGGCCCTCTACGCCATTGGCAACCTGGCCACAGCCTTCGCCCCTTCCTTCGCCGGCCTGGTGGCCTTCCGCTTCGTCAGCGGCCTGCCCCACGGTGCGTATTTCGGCATCGCTGCCGTGGTGGCTTCGAGCATGGTGCCGAGCAACCAGCGTGCAGGCGCGGTGGCGCGGGTGATGATGGGCCTGACGCTGGCAATGCTGCTGGGCAATCCGATTGCGACCTTCCTTGGGCAATTCTTTGGCTGGCGCTCGGCGTTCGTGCTGGTCGGGGTGATCGCCCTGTGCACCATCGCCCTGGTCTGGCGCTATGTACCGCAACCCCGCAACGAGGCGCGCAGCGACCCGCGCAAGGAGCTGCAGGCCTTCCGCCTGCCCCAGGTGTGGATGGCGCTGGGCATCGCTGCCATCGGCTTTGCCGGCATGTTCTGCGTGTTCAGCTACCTGGCACCGACCATGCTGCAGGTGACGCAAGTATCGCCGCAGTGGATTCCCTTTGGCCTGGCGGCGTTCGGGGTTGGCGGCATCATCGGCAACATTGCCGGGGGCAAGCTGTTCGACCGCCTGCAGTTCCGCGCCGTGGGCCTGGTGCTGGTGTGGTCGACGGCGGTGCTGCTGTTCTTTACCTTCGCGGCGCATGCACTGTGGAGCCTGCTGCTGGGGATCGGCCTGGTGGGGACCATGATTGCCCTGGCGGCGCCGTTGCAGATTCGCCTGATGGATATCGCCCATGAGGCACCGAGCCTGGCGGCGGCTTCCAACCATGCGGCGTTCAATTTGGCCAATGCGCTGGGGCCCTGGTTTGGGGGCATGGCGATCAGTGCTGGGTTGGGGTGGACCAGTACCGGTTATATCGGCGCGGGTGCGGCGTTGGTGGGGCTGGGGATTTACCTGGTGGCGCGGCGGATGAAAGGCGGGGAGTGAGGCAGACCCACAGCTATCAAAGCCTTTGGTTTACTTGTGGGAGCCCGCTCCCACAGGAATCGCGCCAGCTTTTAGAAATTGAGCAAGGCAGTTGCTCTCACAGGCCGCAGCAGCTCAGTAGCCGGTCATTTCCAGATAGCCTTTGCCACCACCACTGCCCGTCACTCGCACGGGCCCTTCCCAGTATGCAAACCGCGTGTTCATCCAGGCCTTCGGCTCGAATGCCTCGACTTGCACATCCACTTGCTCCGAAGCCACCTGCACCCGCCAGCGCGTTGGCACGGACTTGCCATTGTCCTGCCGCGCCCACGCCAGCGGCGTTAACTCGATCTCCTTGCCCTGCAACGCCCGCGACCGCCCCTGGGCATCGACCCAGGTGCCGGCTCGGTAAGGCGGGCCCTGGTCTTCACGCACCTGGAACAACATCAGCTTCGCCCCGCTTTCCAAATGCAGCGAGAACCAGTCCCAGCCCCGCTGCCCGGCCGCCAATGGCTGGCTGCTCCACTCCCGGTCCAGCCAGGCCTGGCCCTTCACGGCAATGCATAGCCCGGCGCGCTCGACCTCGCCGGTTACCTGATAGAACGGCTGGCTGTAGTAGTACGACGCCTGGCCCTTGCCAGACTTCTCGCTGTAGCCCTGCAGGCCATGCAGCACCACAGGTTTGTCGGTGGCCAGGTTCAGGTCGTAGCGAAAGCCCGGCCCGCCCGCGCGCATGCGCAAGTGCTCGATACCGGGATCACCCTGCAGTGACCAATCATCGATCCACGCCTGAAAAGGCTCGGCCACCACGCCGGCCTGCCCCACCCCACCACGGGCCAGCGCTTCACCGACCTGGTGGCCACCGGGCCCGGTCAATGCGGCGTGGCCCATCCACAGGTTCGGGCTGTTCCAGTCGTGGGTCTCCGGCCCCGGGCGCAGCGCCGAGCGGAACAGGGTCCATTGCGCCCCCCAGGCGCGGCCCTGAACATCCTCAAGGTTGGCGGTGATGTACCACCACTCGATGCGATAGCCGTCATGGGCGCCGTGGTCGCGGGGGAACTGCAGTGCCACGCCGGGCGTGACCTGCCTGAACGCCCCGGCCTCGTTGCCGAGCCCGGCAAAGCCCTTGGGCGCCGGTGCCGGCGCATCGCACCCGGCCAGCAACAGGCCGGCCAGCAGCAGCCAGGCTTCAGGCTTCATCGGCAAACCGCCGCAACAACACGCCGGGTTGGCTGCGCGCCAGCTGCCACAGCGGCCAGGCACAGGCCAGCAGGCTGGTCAGCACGCCCAGTGCCCCCAGTTGCAGCAGCTGCCCGGGAAACACCTGCCACGGCAAGCGCCAGCCAAATGCCTGGACGTTCACCACCGCCACCAGGCACCAGGCCAACAGCAGGCCCAGGGGAATCGCCAGGAGCACGGTGAAGCCACAGAGCATCAGGGCCTGGCCCAGGCACAGCCAGCCCAGCCAGCGACGCGGCACGCCCAGTGCCCACAAGGGCGCCAGTTGACCTAGCCGACGTTGGCCGAGGGTCAGCTGGCTGATGAACAAGGCCACCCCGGCCACGCCCAGGGTCAGGCTGTTCAGGGCCGCGGTGACGGCGAAGGTGCGGTTGAAAATCGCCGTCGACCAGGCCTTCAGGCGGGCCTGTTCGACTAGCTGGTCGTCATCCAGGGCAAAGCGTTGCTGCAACTGCTGCTGGAGCGCGGCCACCTGGCCGGGCTTTACCAGCAGGCTCAGGCCGGACAGGTTGGCGGCCGGTGCATGGGCACGGAGCCAGTCGGCGTTGACCAGCGCATGCCCCTTGGAGTTGCCGTAATCGGCATGAATGCCGACCACGGTCAAGGCCTGCGGCGGCTCGCCGGGCAGCGTCACGCGGTCGCCCAGCGCCAACCCCAGGCGCCGGGCCAGTTGCTCGCTGAGCATGACGCCCCGGCCCGCTGCCAGTTGCGCCCAGGCATCCGCGTTTTGTGCCAGCAACGGCCAGTGGCTGCGGTAGAACGGATGATCGACCACCCCTTGCACCTGTACCGGCCAGTGCTGCAGGCGCCACTCCACCCGCCAGCTCGGCAGCACGGCGTTGACGGCCGGCTCGCGCGGCAACTGGGCATACAGCTGCAGTGCCTGCGCGCTGTCGCGAGGCGTGACATACAGGTCGGCCGCCAGGCGCAGGTCAAGCCAACCGATGAAGGTGCGGCGAAACCCTTCGGTCATCCCGCCCACTCCGACACTGGCAGTCAACGCCAGCAGCAGCGCCATCAACGCAAGACTCAGGGCCGGCAGCTGTTGCCGGCTGTCGGCGAAGAACCACTGGGCCAACGGCCGCCGCGCGTAGCGGGCAAGGCCGCCGAGCAGCAGCGCCAGCAGCCCTGGCAGCAACAGCGCCGCTGCCAGCAGCAACGCCGCCAGCAGGCCGAACGCGCTGGGCAGGCTGTTGCCCAGGTAGCCACAGCCCAGGGCCAGCAGTAGCAGCACAGCCGCCGCCAGGGCCTGACGCCGCAACCAGGGCACCTGGGCCAAGCGCCAGGCCTGCGGTTGGCCCAGTCCCAACAACGGCAGGCGCGCGGCGCGCAGCAGGCTGTCGAAGCCAGCAAGCAACGCCCCCAGCAGGCTGACGGCCATCCCCGCCAGCCACCACTGCCACGGCAAGTGCAGCTGCCCGGCCACCTCGGCACCGTACAGCCCCCGCAGGCTGGAGGCGAAATCGGGCAGTAACGCGGCAGCGATCAGGTAGCCGGCAAGCACGCCCACCAGGCCTCCCAGCAGCGCGAACAACCCCAACTCCAGCGCCAGGGCCGCGAGCAGGGTGCGCAGGCTGACGCCACAGGCCCGCAGGGTACGCATCAAGCTGCGGCGCTGCTCCAATGCCAGGCCAATGGCCGCGTGGGCGATGAACAAGCCGACCACGAAGGCCAGCAGGCCCAACGCGGTGAGGTTGAGGTGAAAACTCTCGGTCAGGCGCAGCAGGTCGGTGTCGTCACTGGCCGGCTGCAGCTTGAGGTCGGCGGCAAGCGCCGCCGGTAGGGGCTGGTCGCTGTTGCTGATCAACCGCGACAGCTGTCCCGGGGCCTTGAGCAAGGCCTGGGCCTGGCCGATATCGACCACCACCACACCCGGCGCGAGATGGGCGCTCAGGGCCAGGGGTGGCAGGCTCTGGCCTTCCACCGTGCGGATCTGCTCCCCGGCCTTGCGGCCCAGTTGGCGCAACGTGTCCGGGCCGACCCAGGTTTGCCCGGGCGCGACGACGAACGCCTGCAGGTCGAACCCCTGCGGGTCGGCGCCGGCAACCGCCATGCCCGGCAACAGGCTGAGCGGCTCGATGCCCACCAGCTTGACCGTCACTGAGGGTTCGCCTGCCAGCTGCAAACGCCCCTCCAGCACCGGCGTCACCTGCCAGCCTTGCCTGCGCAATTGCACATACAACGCCTGGTCGAAGCGCTGCCCCTTGTGCGCGACCAGCTGCGGGTACGCCGGCCCGGCCAGCACCGCGCGGGCCTGGGCGTAGTCGCTGCGTGCCTGGCTGTTGAGCGCCTGTACCCCGGCCCACAATGCCGTGGCCAGGCAGAGGCCGGTGAAGATGCTGATGCCCTGCAGGCGGTGGCGCCGCCAATGGCTGCACAGCGCCTGCAAGGCCAGCGCGAGGCTGTTCATGCGGTTTGCACCCGGCCCTGGTGCAACACGCAGCGCTGCTGCAGGCGGGCGGCCAGCCGTTGGCTGTGGGTGACCATCAACAAGGTGCTGGCGGCTTCGTTCACCAGTTGCAGCAGCAGGGCCAGCACCTCGTCGCCGTTGTGTTCATCGAGGCTGCCGGTAGGCTCGTCGGCGAGCAGCAGCGCGGGCCGGCCGGCCAGTGCACGGCCGATGGCCAGCCGTTGCTGCTGGCCGCCGGAGAGTTGCTCGGGGTAGCGCTGCAGCAAGGGCGTCAGCCCCAGCCTTGCGGCCAGGTGCGCCACCCAGGCCGGGTCGTGGCGGTTTGCCAGGCGCGCCTGGAAGGACAGGTTGGCGGCTACGTCCAGGCTGCTGATCAGGTTGTATTGCTGGAACACCAGGCCGATGCCCTCGCGTCGCCAGCGGGCCAGGGCGGATTCGTCGCGGTGATTCAGGGGGTGGCCGTCGATCAGGATGCGGCCACTGTCGGCACGGTCGAGGCCGGCCAGCAGGTGCAGCAAGGTGCTCTTGCCGCTGCCGGATTCGCCCATCAGGGCCAGGCTGCTGCCGCGCGGGAGGGACAGGTCGACACCACGCAGGACGTGCAGGGTGCCTTGGGCGGTGGTGAATGACTTGTGGAGTTGTTCGACGGCCAGCATGGGTGGGGCCTTTGAGATCGAGCGCCGCCCGCGCGGCGCATCGCGGATGAATCCGCTCCTACATTTGTTGCAACGAGCCTATGTCTGAAAGGCCACGGTTGCCAGCCTCGTTAGCACGACACGTTTTTTTGGGTTGGTGCCGATGCCACCCCAATTTTGTGTGAGGCGCCAAAGGCGGACAACCATGGCCTGACAGACCGTGGCACGTTGCGACAAATGTAGGAGCGGATTCATCCGCGATGCGCCGCGCGGGCGGCGCTCGATCTCAAGAGCGCAAAAAGACCAAAGCCATGCGCCCCTACCCCACCAACGCCTGCTGCACCTCCCCCACCGCATCCGCCAAGCTGTTCAAATGCAAACTCAACACCCGCTCCACCGGCGCCTGGTCCAGCGGCCAATGCAACGCAATACTCCCCGCCAACCGCCCCTGCGCCCGCACCGGCAAGGCAATCGCCCGAATCAGGAACGGCAACCGCACCGGATACTCCCAAAACCCCTCGGTCCGCTGCCCGAACCCCTTGTGCGCATCCGCCTCGATATCGCGCAACAACGCCTCGTCTCCCACCCGCTCATGGGCCGCCAGCCGCTGCACCTCATCCGTGGCCAGCTCCTTCAGACACGCCCGCCCCATGGCCGAATGAAACAAGCTGGCATGGTGCCCGACGATCTGGCAGTTGTTCGGGTAGCGCTTGCGCAGTACCTGGGGAATCGCGCTCTCCATCACCTCCAGCCGCTCCCCGTCGAAACAGGACAAGTCGGCCACTAGGCCCGTGCGTTCGCTCAGCTCCAGCAACAGTGGCGCAGCACGTTCCACCAGCTGGCGCTTGAAGCGCTGCTGGCGGTCGCCGAACAGCCGACGGGCGCACAGGCGGTAGCGCCGGTCGCTCAAGCCGCGGTAGACCCAGCCCTGCTCCTGCAAGGTGGCGAGCATGCGCGACACCGTGGCCTTGGGCAGGGCTGTCAGGTAATGCAGCTCTTCCAGCCCCAGTGCCTGGTGCTCGCCCAGCAGTTCGACGATGGCCAGCGCCCGCTCCACCGAGCGCACGCCACCGCCGTCGGTTGCCGTACTGATTTGAGTGCCCATGGGGTTGACCTCCCTGTCTGTGCGTGGATGGTCATCATGCCCAGCAAGATACGGGCCTGGCCAGGGCCTTCAGCGTGCTTGCAGGCAGCTCGGCGGGCAGCGCGACACCCACCGGGTCAGCTGTTCATGGGCAAAGGCCAGCTGCAGCACGGCCTGGTCGGCCTGGGCCGGGCCGATGATCTGCAGGCCCATCGGCAGCCCGGCAGCATTGAAGCCCACCGGCACGCTCATGCTCGGCAAACCGGCCAGGGTCGGGCCGATCACCACCTCCATCCAGCGGTGGTAGGTGTCCATCGCCCGCCCGCCGACCACCTGCGGCCACGGCAACGCTGCGTCGAAAGGAAACACTTGCGCGGCCGGCAACAGCAGGAAATCGTAACGCTCGAACACTGTGTTCAGCGCCTGGTACCAGGCGCTGCGGTCCAGCGAGGCCTGGTACAGGTCCTGTGCGCTCAGGCGCAGGCCGCCTTCCACTTCCCATTGCGCTTCGGGCTTGAGCAAGGCCCGCTTGGCGGGGTCGGCATAGGCCGCGCCGAGGTTGCCGTGCACCAGGAAGTGGCGATGGGTCAGCCAGCACTGCCACAGGCGCGCCAAGTCGAAGCCTGGCTGGCAGGCCTCGACCTCGCAGCCCAGCTCGGCGAAATCGGCCAGCGCCGTTTCACACAGCGCCATGACCCCTTCTTCCATCGGCAGGTAGCCGTCATAGTCGCCCAGCCAGCCAACCCGCACACCCTTGAAGCTGCGCGCCAATCCAGCGGCGAAATCGACCGGGCCTGCGTTGATCGACAACGGCACGCGCGGATCATGCCCGGCCTGCACCGACAGCAACCGCGCCACGTCCTCCACGCTGCGCCCCATCGGCCCCTCGGTGGCCAGCTGCTGGACGAACAGCTCCGGCGTCGGCCCGAACGGCACCCGTCCCTGTGAGGGGCGCAGGCCGTAGACGTTGTTGAACGCCGCCGGGTTGCGCAGCGAGCCCATCATGTCGCTGCCATCGGCCACCGGCAGCAGGCGCATGGCCAGCGCCGCCGCCGCGCCCCCGCTGCTGCCGCCGGCGACGCGACCGTGGTCATAGGCGTTGGTCGTGGTGCCGAACAGCGTGTTGTAGCTCTGCGAACCGAGGCCGAACTCCGGCACATTGCTCTTGCCGACAATGATTGCCCCGCTCGCCCGCATCCGCGCCACGCTGATCGCATCGATCGTCGGCACGTGTTCAGCGAACAACGGCGAACCCAACGTGGTACGCAGCCCGGCGGTGGCGGCCAGGTCCTTGATCGCCTGGGGCATGCCATGCATCCAGCCGCGCGACTGGCCACGCGCAAGTTCCAGGTCGCGCTCGTCGGCCTCGGCCAGCACGGCCCCCGCATCGCGCAACGATACCAGCGCATTGACCTGCGGGTTGAACCGCTCGATGTGCGCCAGGTAGGCCTGCATCACTTCACGGCAGGAATACTGGCGGGCATGGATCGCCTGGGACAGCGCCTCGGCGTCGAGGCTGACGATCGGGTCGATGGCTAACGCGTTCACGGTTTCACTCCAAGGTTGTAGGCAACGGATTTGCCGGCGCGCGGCGCCTCTTTCAGGCAGTAGGTGCCGAGCAGGGTCAGCAGGCAGGCGAACAGCACGTAGAACGACGGCGCCACCGGGGTGCCGAGCACTTTGCTCAGCCAGGTGACGATCAGCGGCGCGAAACCGCCGAACACCATCACCGCCACGTTGTAGGCCACCGACACGCCGGTGGAACGTACCTCGACCGGGAACTGCTCGGCCAGGGCGGTCGGCGCCGGGCCGAAGAAGCCGCCGATGACCGTGCACAACAGCAGCTGCATCACCAGCAGGCGCTCGATGGACGGCGCCGCCGCCACCCACACGTACAACGGGTAGACCATCACGAAGAACGCCAGGGTAAAGGCCATCAGCACCGGCCGCCGGCCCAGCCGGTCCGACAGCGCCCCGGCCAGCGGGATGACCACGGCCATCAGGCCCACGGCGAGCATCTGCACCAGCAGCACCTGATCCAGCGGCAGGCCGAGGTTCTTGTGGGCGAAGGTCGGCATGTTCACCAGCACTACGTAGAACGACACCGTCCCGCCACAGGCCAGGCCCATCGATACCAGCAGGCTGCGCCGATGCTCGCGCAGCACCTGCAGCAGCCCCGGCGCCTGGCCCTTGGCCTGCTTGCGCGCCTCGAGGAACTCTTCCGGCTCCTCCATGTGCTTGCGAATCCACAGCCCCACCGGCCCGATCAGCAAGCCCAGCACGAACGGAATCCGCCAGCCCCAGCTGTCCAGCGCCTCGGGCGTGCACAGGTGGGTCACCAGCGCGACCATCGCAGCACCGCAGAACACCGCAAGGCACTGTCCCACCAGCTGCCACGAGCCATACAACCCCTTGCGGTTGGCCGGCGCACTCTCCACCAGAAACGCCGTGGCACTGGCGTACTCGCCACCGGTGGCGAAGCCCTGCAGCATGCGCGCCACCACGATCAGCAGCGGCGCGCCCATGCCGATGGCCAGGTAGCTGGGGGCGAAGGCGATCATCGCGATGGACACCGTCATCAGCCGGATGATCAGCTGCATCGCCGCCTTGCGCCCCTTGCGGTCGGAATAGATGCCCAGCAGCACACCGCCCACCGGGCGCATGAAAAAGCCCACGCCGAAAGTCGCCAGGGCCATCAGCAGCGAGGCGTATTCGTCGTCGGAGGGGAAGAACTGGTGGGCGATGATGCTCGCCAGAAAGCCGTACACGATAAAGTCATACCACTCCAGCGCATTGCCGATGACCGCCGCGACCACTTGCCGGGTACGCGACGCGCCTGTATTGGAAATCTGCATGCGGAACACTCCATCTTCAGTTGGCCAGCAACGTTCAAGTGATCGCCCAGGCGCGGTCGCGCCCAGGTTCCAGCGGCAGTCGTCAATACAGGCAGGTCAGGCGGGCTTGAGCCAGCTCTCCGCCAGCGCGCCCCAGTAGGCGGCGCCGGTCAGCAGGATGTCGTCGTTGAAGTCATAGGCGGGGTTGTGCACCATCGGCCGCTGCACACCGTTGCCGATGAACAGGTAGGCGCCCGGGCAGCGCTGCAGCATCCAGGCGAAGTCCTCGCTGCCCATCAGCTTGCGGGTGTTGCCATCCACCGCCTCGGCACCGACAAGCTCGACGCCGACCTGGGTGGCAAAGGCGTTTTCCGCGGCATGGTTGACCAGCACCGGGTACGCCGGGCGATGCTCGATGGTGCTGGTGCAGCCAAAGCTCTCGGCCTGCTGGGTGATGATCGCCCGCACCCGCTCCAGCGTCTGCGCCCGCACCTTGGCATCCAGCGCGCGCAGGCTCAGGCGCAGCAGCGCCTGCTGGGGAATGACGTTGGCCGCCTCCCCCGCCTGCAGCGCCCCGACCGTCACCACCGCCGCCTCCTGGGCATCGATGTTGCGCGCCACCACCGTCTGCAGCGCCATCACCACACTGGCCGCCGCCACCAGCGGGTCGACCGTCAGGTGCGGCATCGAGCCATGCCCGCCGACCCCGTCGATGGTCACCGTGAGCAAGTCCTGCGACGCCATCATCGGCCCCTCGCGAAAGCCCAGGTGCCCCGCCGGCAGCCCCGGCATGTTGTGCATGCCGAACAGCGCATCGCAGGGGAAGCGCTCCAGCAAGCCATCGGCCAGCATCGCTTCTGCCCCGCCCTGGCCCTCCTCGGCCGGCTGGAAGATCAGCGTCAGCGTGCCATCGAACTGCCGCGTCGCCGCCAGGTAGCGCGCCGCGCCCAGCAGCATGGTGGTGTGACCGTCATGGCCGCAGGCATGCATGCAGCCCTGGTGGCGGCTGCTGTACTCGGCGCCGGTGGCCTCGATGATCGGCAGCGCGTCCATGTCGGCGCGCAGGCCCAGCTTGCGGGGGCTGCTGCCATTGCGCAGCACACCGACCACGCCGGTCTTGCCGATGCCGGTGTGCACTTCATAGCCCCACTGCTCCAGCAGTGTGGCGACCAGGGCCGAGGTGCGGCTTTCTTCGAAACCGAGTTCTGGGTGGGCATGGATATCGTGGCGAATGGCGTGCAGGTCGCTGGCCACGTCATTGAGCCAGGCCAGGATGTGCTGATGCTGCGACATGGTGAATCTCCTCGCGCGGGTGGGTCCCGTTTTTTGTTGTTCGCTTGAGATCACGACGGGGAAGGCAGGTCGTGGTTGGCGACAGATAAGCGCGAGTGGGGGTGGGAGCACAATTGAATGTGGTTCCATGCAGTGGAACCGGTTGCCTGTCAAAGAGCGTCCCGGCTCTTGTAGGAGCGGATTTATCCGCGATCACGGGCAAACCCCGTGCATGCCCAAGCCCCTAAAACTCCACCTTCCCCCGCCCCGCCTTGACCGTGCTGCGCCTGGCTTTTCCTTCAAGACGGCGGGTCTTCGAGCCGAGGGTCGGCTTGGTAGGACGGCGTTTCTTCTCGGTCTTGCCGGCAGTGATGATCAACTCGGCAAGACGCGCCAGTGCGTCAGCACGGTTCTGCTCCTGGGTGCGGTACTGTTGGGCCTTGATGATCAACACGCCGTCGGCGGTGATGCGACTGTCACGCAGCGCCAGCAGCCGCTCCTTGTAAAACTCGGGCAGCATTGAGGCGGGAATGTCGAAGCGCAGGTGCACGGCGCTGGACACCTTGTTGACATTCTGCCCACCTGCGCCTTGCGCGCGGATGTAGGTCAGTTCGATGTCGGCATCTGGCAGATGCACGGTATTGGAGATGGTCAGCATGGCATGGCCCTTGGGATTGCTCTTCATTATCACAGCCTTCGCCGTTTGCTCACAGGACGAATTACGTTTGACCTCAAGCACACGGATCGAGATGCCCTACTTCGCCATTGCCAATACTGCGGCCTAGAGCGTGATCAGCGGGCTCGTCAGGCCCCTTTTTTCAGAGCGCCAGATGAGGCCCGGGTTGCACGTACCGCGGTTGGGTCGATCTTCCAGGTTTGTAGTTCTATCAAGCCTTGCTCATTCAGTCTCAGGTGCAAGCGTTTGCCCTCGGCGTAGCTGAAGCTGCGAACGGTATCGCTGTTGCGGTTGATCACCGCATTGAGGTGTCCCACTCGATGGCCATCAGCCCCAGCAGGCTGAAGCCAATTTAATTGGGACTATCTCGTAGCCTGTCAAATTATGCTTACTAGGCTCTGTACGAAAAGAGATGTCGCAAACACCGCATGGAACAAGTCAGCGAGACCATGGCGGCATAGCTTTTCGCGAGCTTGTCGAAGCGTGTCACGATGCGGCGGTTCTCTTTCAGCCAGCCAAACATGCGCTCGATGATGTTGCGCTGTCGGTACTTGGGCCGATCAAACAGCCTGGGTAAGCCAGGCTTGGGTTTGCGCTTCATCGAGCGCATCGGGATGACGGGCTGCATTCGATATTGGTCGCAATAGCGGCGTAGCGCTTCGGCGTCGTAGCCCTTGTCAGCAAGCAACCATTTGCAGCGTTTACGCGGGCGGCCAGGTTGGCTTGATGGAATGCTGACGTCGTCCAGCAATGGCTGGGCATAGCTGATGTCACTGGCTTGACCGCCAGAGAGGAGGAAGCGCAACGGTGTCCCGTTGGCATCGCAGAGCATGTGGATTTTGGTTGTCAGGCCACCGCGACTGCGACCTAAAGCGTGATCGGCAGGCTCGTCAGGCCCCCTTTTTTCCGAGCGCCAGATGAGGCTCGGGTTGCGCGTACAGCGGTTGAGTCGATCATCCAGGTTTGCAGATCGATCAAGCCTTGCTCATTCAATCTCAGGTGCAAGCGTTTGAGCATCTGATCGAATGTCCCCTGATTTCGCCAGCCGCGAAACCGTTGATACACCGTTGACCAAGGGCCGAAGCGCTCCGGCATATCTCGCCACGCAGCGCCCGAGCAGAGCACCCAGAGCACGCCATCGAGCATCAGGCGGTCGCTTAGACGCGGTCGCCCCCGACCATGAGTTTCGATGAAGAGATCAGAGACCACATCCCAGGCCTCGTCCGAGAGTTCGTAACGTTTTGCCATCACAGAATTCCTTTCCGTAGATGGTCGGGAACCCTACAGAACTTCAGCTTCCGAAGGGCGCCAATTGGGTTTCTCGGGATTTCGTACAGAGCCTAGCCTAACGAAGTTTTTCGTCACTTGGGCGGTGACAAAAAACATCATCACTCCGACGACAAAATCAGATTAGGGCTTAGGCATAGCTGGTTGCCCACTAAGTAACTGGGAAACCCTTTGGCCTTTCTAAAGCCGGGTATATGAATTTTTTTTGCTCATCCCAATTAATGCCAGTTTCATAGAAAAACTTCAACCTATGCTTGAGCTTATCTGGCTCACCCAAAACGCCACACATTTCATGCGACTGTATAACATCCAAATCGGATTCGATAGACAAATTTGGCTTAACTACCCGCCCACCCACACTTGAATAACCCTCACTTAATTCAATGAGATTAGCGGTATATGTGTCCTCAGCAACCCACTCAAACGACAGCATTTTCTTCGTGATAGGGCGGCAATTCGCTACTACCTCGTCTTTCCCAAGGACTCTTACAAATAATGGCTTTAGCCGTTTCTCTGCTACAAAAATGCAAAATAATAGCTCAGCCTCATTAAGATTTCGGCCGCCCCAATCATCATCAGAGTTAAAAACATTAAAGAACTCCATTAAACCATTAACTCTCATCTGAGCCAATGTAAACAGAGAGTCTTCCAGCTTTATAACCAGTACAGAATTCTCAACCCACTTCACACTTTTCAACATCCAGAAGCTCCTGTTTTCATCGTTTCAACTGTGCTGGCCTTAGCTCTATATTCGTCTGCAGCTGCAAGATACGTTGCCGCATTGGGGTTTTTTGCGCCAACTGGATTTTGCAGGTTTGAAGTTTTCACAAGCCCTCCGCGATCCTCAAAAACACGCTGCTCTAGACCTCTAGCAATATTTTTACCAGCTTGACCATCACCCACAAATATGGGTTTAGGAGCTTGATTAAAGCCCGCTGTATTGGGATACCTGTAACGTAACACATCTTCCGCAGAGTGACCTAGCCCCGGTTTGCTAGCATATCCGATGTATGGTTTACCGTTCTTAATCCCTTCATAGGTAATATGAGTTGCATTTGCAGGATTACCCGCCCAACCAAGAGGGTCCAGCCACCCAATTGGGCTCACCCCATATTGATAGAGATTAACCCCTCCCAGAAGACCTATTGGGTCAGGAGTAATAAACCGGCCTATTTCACATTCATAGTATCTGAAAGTGTTGTAATGCAATCCCGTTTCAGAATCAAAATACTGACCTTGAAAACGCAGACTCTGCTCTACCTCATTGACGGCAAGCTGCTCAATCGAACCCCATGAACGATACGTCGCCTGCCAGACAATTTCCCCCTCGCTGTCCGTCAGTTCCAGCGGCGTACCGATCTGATCGGTATGGAAATAGTAGACCTTCTGCGCTTCACCCTCAGCCTGATCCACCCGCGCCAACGGCGCATAGCTTCCCGGTTCATACAGATACACGATGCTCTGCCCCGGCATTTCCTCACGCAGCATCCGCAACCCTTGCCAAAGGAAGCGCTTCTGCTCGACCTCGCCATTGATTTCAGCCTGCTTGGCAATCCGGCGTCCGAGACTGTCGTAGCGATATGCCCCGATACTCTCCAGCTTGCCATTGACCAGCGTCTCGGCGCGTACCAGCCGGTTCTCGCAGTCATAGCTAAAGCTCTGCAGCTTGCTATGCCCCGATCGCTTCTCGATCAGGTTGCCCCACGGGTCATAGCGGTACTCCTGATCCCGCCACTGCTGGATGCGGTTGTCCTTGACCTTGTCGAACTGCCGCGCATTGAAATTCAGCCGGTTGGCCGCCGGGTCATAACGGAATTCTTCACTGCCAATCAGTGAACCGGTGTCGCGGCTGTGCAACTGGCCGTTGGCTTCGTACTGGTACTTGATCTCGCCCCGCAGCTTGTCCAGGGTCCGCACCAGCTCACCGGCCGGGTCGTACTGATAACGGCGGTGAATCGGGTTGTAGGCATGCTCGACCAGCAGCGAGGTGTGAATACCCGCGTTGTGCACTTGGGAGAGTTTGTCGGCGGGTAACGTCGAGGCGAACTGCCACGCCTTGCGCCCCATCGCGTCATAGCCAAAGCAACTGGTGAGCTTGCCCTGGGTCCGATACACCTCGCGGTGCAGGTCATCGCGTTCCATGTCGCTGATCACCTGGCCGTCCAGGTTCAACTGGTGCAGATGCCCACTGCCGTAGTACAGGTGGTTGACCTTGCGCCCGTCTGGCAGGGTCAGCGTGGTCAGGTTGCTGAGCGGGTCGTACTCGTAGGCCAGTGTTCCAGCGGAGGTGATTTCTTTCGTGAGACGGCCCAGCAGGTCGTAGGCGTACTCCAGCTTTTCTGCGGTGACGCCCAGTTGCTTGCCGATACCGCTCGGTTGCCGCTCGATGCTCAGCAACCGATCACCGTCGTCGTAGACGAAGTCCTGTCGGGCATCGCGGTTGAGCTTGGCGACCAACCGGCCGATGGGATCGCGCTCGAATAAGGTATGCCGCTCCGGGCGCTCTCCCCGTTCGCCATAACCGATTTCATCCAGTCGCGTGAGGTGGCCACCGACGTTATAGGTGAAGCGTCGCGTCAGGTTGTCCACCCGCACTTCTTCCGTCAGGCGGTCAGACGCGTCGTAGGCAAAGCTGTAGGTCGCGTTGTTCTCGTTCACCAGCGCGGTCAGGCGGATGGCCTTGTCGTACTCGTAGCGAATGCGCTGCCCTTTCGCATCCTGGCGACTGCTCGGCAACCCGCGGGCGGTGCGCAGCAAACGCGTGGTCTGGCCTTTGCCGTCGCTGTGGCTGAGCACTTGGCCGTAGACGTTGTAGGTGAAGGATTCCGAAGTGCCATCCGGGTGATGAATGCGCAGCACCTCGCCATCCGGCTTGCGCTCCAGCGTGGTGGTCTGGTTCAGCGCATCGGTCACCGCCACCAGCTGATGGCGCTCGTCATAGCGGTAGTAGGTGCTCTTGCCCGAGCAATCTTGATAGCGCTCGACCTGGGCCAGGGTGTTCCACCACAGGTACTTGGATTTGTAGGTCGCATCGATGATGGTATGCGGCAAGCCATCGTCGCCATTCAGGTACTCAGTCAGGTGACCCAAGGCATCGGTTTCGGCGAGCAGGTTGCCCTTGTCGTCGTAGCGTGCCTGCCAAGTGGCGCCGTCCGGGTAGCTGACCTTGGTCACCAACGTGGTCAGATGGTGGTACTCGTAGGCGATGGTGCGCCCCAGCGGGTCGGTTTCTTCAAGCAGACGGGCGAAGTCGTCGTACTTGAAGTGCAGCTGATTTCCGTCCGGCAGGGCCAGACCGGTCATGTTGCCGTTGTCGTCGAGTTCGATGGCGTAACGCTCGCCGCCGTAGTCGCGGCTGGCAATCACACGGTGGTCGGCGTTGTACTGGACCTCCAGCTCGCGGCCAAGGACATCGGTGGCCCAGCTGGTGCGCGCTGGCAGGTCATAGCGGAAGTGGAAATGTTCACCGTCGCTGGTCCAGTGCTCGACCACGCGCGGCTGGCCGTCGAGGGTTTCCCAGCGGTAGTGACAGCCCAGGCCCAGCGCATTGCCCAGTCACTATTTATTTGGTCTTCCACGTTTAATTGATGCAGGCCTGCTGAGCGATACAGATGGCTGATCTTGCAGCCGTCCAGCAACGTAAAATACATTGAATTAATGAGGGCGGCGCACTCAATAGTCCAGTACGCCGCTCAGGTTATAACTAATTTTCACAGCAAGCGGCTACCTCCAGTAATATCTGACAGACAAAAATCCTTTAGCCTACACGAAGTGAACTTATAAAATCATCAAAGCTCGAACAAACCTTCTCTAAACGCATTTCACCTTGAATCCACAAATACACCACCCCGGCATCTTCTTTTTTCAAAGAAAGCATAAAACTGTTTCCGCCATCATCATATGCAAAAGGAACATAGCCTTCAAGATCGCCATCTTGATCCATATACTCCTGCATTAATTTTTCTATCGGCAGCTTACCAAACTTTATGGAGTTGAAACCATTTATACTAAACACATACTCATCACCTTCGACCTCCGTCGCCTCAGGGAAACCGCCATTATTCTTAAGATAAATCCTCTTAAATAGAGGCGGAAGATTTCCTCCAGCCAGAAGCTCAATTTGGGAGAAATCCCCCATGTCAATACTCAACTCAGACTCTTCTAGATCTAACATGTAGTCCCTCCTATCTTTTTTGCTGCCGCCGGTTTCCTAGCAGGGAATGTATAAGACTTCCCTGTTGCTGCCTTGTACTGGGCCACTCCCCCTTTATGAGGAACGCCTTGGTGAGCTCTCTGCTCCACTAGCTGCATAGTACCTTTATTAGTCTTAGGATCATAGTCATCCAGATGGTGCCAAACATAGCCACGCGGGGTCGTTTTTTGATTCAACTCAGCAACCTTATTCGCCGCCTCAAAATCCTTAATATAGTCCCCCGTGTATTCGATTGTAACTATAGGATTGACATTAGGCTTTTTCGCATAAAGCGCATTACTACCAGAATAATCTAACCCACCACCCAGTGTTTTCGTTACACCAGAATACCCTCGTTCCGCGAGAGTGCTTAATGCATCAAGCCCAAGTGGATCCACCCAAGCGATTGGGTTGGCTACATATTTGTAAAGATTCCAGCCACCCCCCAAACCAATTGGGTCTTGGCTAATAAATCGGCCTATTTCAGGATCATAGTATCTAAATGTGTTGTAGTGCAGGCCTGTATCTAAATCAAAGTACTGCCCCTTAAAGCGCAAGTTCTGCTCAATTTCGTTGACAGCGAAACGCTCAACCGCCCCCCATGAACGATACGTCGCCTGCCAGACAATCTCCCCTTGGCTGTCCGTCAGTTCCAGCGGCGTACCAATCTGGTCGGTATGGAAGTAGTAGACCTTCTGCGCTTCACCCTCAGCCTGATCCACCCGCGCCAACGGCGCATAGCTTCCCGGCTCATACAGATACACGATGCTCTGCCCCGGAGTTTCTTCACGCAGCATTCGCAGTCCTTGCCAGAGGAATCGCTTCTGCTCGACCTCGCCATTGATTTCCGCGTGCTTGGCCACTCGGCGCCCGAGGCTGTCGTATCGATATGCCCCGGTACTCTCCAGCTTGCCATTGACCAGCGTCTCGGCGCGTACCAGCCGGTTCTCGCAGTCATAGCTAAAGTTCTGCAACTTGCTATGCCCCGAGCGCTTCTCGATCAGATTGCCCCACGGATCGTAGCGGTATTCCTGATCCCGCCACTGCTGGATCCGGTTGTCCTTGACCTTGTCGAACTGCCGCGCATTGAAGTCCAGCCGGTTCGCCGCCGGGTCATAACGGAATTCTTCACTGCCAATCAGCGAGCCGGTGTCGCGGTGCTGAGTAGTTGACCGTTGGCTTCGTACTCGTACTTGATTTCCCCACGCAGTTTATCGAGGGTGCGCACCAGTTCACCGGCCGGGTCGTACTGATAACGGCGGTGAATCGGGTTGTAGGCATGCTCCACCAGCAACGAGGCGTGGATGCCAGCGTTGTGCACCTGGGAGAGTTTGTCGGCAGGTAACGTCGAAGCGAACTGCCAGGCCTTGCGCCCCATCGCGTCATAGCCAAAGCAACTGGTGAGCTTGCCCTGCGTCCGATACACCTCTCGGTGCAGGTCATCGCGTTCCATGTCGCTGATCACCTGGCCGTCCAGGTTCAACTGGTGCAGATGCCCACTGCCGTAGTACAGGTGGTTGACCTTGCGGCCATCCGGCAGGGTCAGCGTGGTCAGGTTGCTGAGCGGGTCGTACTCATAGGCCAGTGTGCCGCTGGCGGTGATTTCTTGAGTCAGACGGCCCAGCAGGTCGTAGGCGTATTCCAGCTTTTCTGCGGTGACTCCGAGTTGCTTGCCGATACCGCTGGGTTGCCGCTCAATGCTCAGCAACCGGTCGCCGTCGTCGTACACGAAGTCTTGCCGGGCATCGCGGTTGAGCTTGGCAACCAAACGGCCAATGGGATCGCGCTCGAACAGGGTGTGCCGCTCCGGGCGCTCTCCCCGCTCGCCATAGCCGATCTCATCCAGTCGAGTCAGGTGGCCACCAACGTTGTAGGTGAAGCGCCGGGTCAGGTTGTCCACCCGCACTTCTTCCGTCAGCCGGTCCGACGCATCGTACGCGAAGCTGTAGGTCGCGTTGTTCTCGTTCACCAAGGCGGTCAGGCGGGTCGCCTTGTCGTACTCGTAGCGAATCCGCTGGCCTTTTGCGTCTTGCCGGCTGCTCGGCAGCCCGCGCGCCGTGCGCAGCAAACGCGTGGTCTGGCCCTTGCCGTCGCTGTGGCTGAGGACCTGGCCGTAGACGTTGTAGGTGAAGCTTTCCGAGCTGCCATCCGGGTGATGGATGCGCAGCACTTCCCCGTCGGGCTTGCGCTCCAGCGTGGTGGTCTGGTTAAGCGCATCGGTCACGGCCACCAGCTGATGGCGATCGTCGTAGCGGTAATAGGTGCTCTTGCCCGAGCAGTCCTGGTAGCGCTCGACCTGGGCCAGGGTGTTCCACCACAGGTATTTGGACTTGTAGGTCGCGTCGATGATGGTGTGCGGCAGGCCATCGTCGCCGTTCAGGTACTCGGTCAGGTGACCCAAGGCATCGGTTTCGGCGAGCAGGTTGCCCTTGTCGTCGTAGCGTGCCTGCCAAGTGGCGCCGTCCGGGTAGCTGACCTTGGTCACCAACGTGGTCAGGTGGTGATACTCGTAGGCGATCTTGCGCCCCAGCGGGTCGATTTCTTCGAGCAGACGGGCGTATTCGTCGTACTGGAACTGCAGGCGATTATCGTCCGCCAATGTCAGGCCGACCATATTGCCGTTGTCGTCCAGCTCGATGGCGTAGCGCTCACCGCCGTAGTCGCGACTGGCGATCACGCGGTGATCGGCGTTGTACTGCACTTCCAGCTCGCGGCCCAATACATCGGTGGCCCAACTGCTGCGGGCTTGCAGGTCGTAGCGGAACTGGAAGTGTTCGCCGTCACTGGTCCAGTGCTCCACTACGCGCGGTTGGCCGTCGAGGGTTTCCCAGCGGTAGTGGCAGCCCAGGCCCAGCGCGTTGCTGTGGCTGACCATCAGGCCTTCGGCGTAGCTGAAGCTGCGCACGGTGTCGCCGTTGCGGTTGATCACCGCGCTGAGTTGGCCGTGTTCGTCGTAGCGATACTGGGTGAGCGTTTCGACCGCTTCATTGTTCACTACCCGCTTGATGTCGGTCAGGCGACCCAGCGGATTGTCGTAGTGCAGGTGCACGCGAGTGCCGCCGGTGGCGCTGATGTCGGTCAGCGTGCCGTCCGGCGTGCGGGTGAAATGCAGGAAGTGACCGAGGGCGTTCTCGAGGCGTTGCAACGGCACGTGGGTATTGGTGTCCGGCACTTCGCCGAAGTAGAAGAACAGGTTGTCAAGGGTCTGCAGGAGGTAATGGCCACCCTCGGTACAGACCAGGTACACCTGCTCGTGCGGGTTGTAGATCCGCTCGCCAGGCTGCAAGGTCACGAACGGCACTTCGCGGCCCTGGTTGTCGGTGAGGTAGATGAAGCTGCCGTTGCGGCGCAGGCTTTGTTCCCACGGCAACACCCAGCCACGGCCGAGCACGCTGTCCACGCTGAGGTCGCTGGCGTAGAAGCGCGACCACTCGATGGGCATCAGGCCCGGCAGGCTGAAGTCGATTTCATCGGAAAGCAGTTCGCGATCGATGACCGACTACCTCACTATTTCGACCATATTGTCTGCCGGCTGATTGGCCAATCTGCATCGAGAATGTACTTGTCGGGCTAAGAATTCCCGCATTAGCCCTCCAACCATATTTTTAAAAATCAATACTTAGATGCTTGCGTTGCCCTACCCGTGAAAGGACTCAAAATAACTTAGCAATAACTTCACCCCGCCTTAGTCACTCAACTCTACGCGCGAGCCATTCGCCCGATGGCTTATCGATATGACAGCGTTAAAACATCAAAGAAACGTCATTCGATAGCCACAAACCTGGCATTAAGTTTTTCACTTTCAACTTTTCGCACAAAGAATTCTGACACAATCGGATCAATCCAAATAACCCCATCTAAAAAAAAGAAATCCAGGCCATTCGTTTTCAACTCATCAACAATTAACTTCTTAACACCTCTAACCTTGTAGTTAGCGCCCAATTCATTTGCCACTAACTTACCTACAACCATTGACTTACCGGAATATTCCGAGCGATTATAATCAAAACATGAAACCCTTGCATTCGCATGAATAAAAAAATACTGTTTTTCTGTATTCTTTCCGCCAGAATATTTTATGCACGCAGAAACAAATTGCAATTCAACGCTGACCTCTTCAAGAGCTTTTTTCATATTTTCCGATACAAAAAAAGCACCACAGGTCGTCAAGAAAAAGTCAGAGGTCAGTCTGCGCACTTTTTTGTCTAGCACAACATCCACTGAAAGACCTTTTAAAGAAAGAGGCATACCAACTTGATAATAGTCACCAAGCGAAGGAGAAAAAACAACATCACCATCGGTGTAACCGCCTTCAACGGCTTCATGGCACATTGAGTAATATTTCATACTATATCTCCTAAGATCCTAACATGTCGATCGAGTGCCTTTAGGCCTGGGATCCGTGTTCTGTAGACGTAAAGTATCTGAGCCAAGACTCATCCTCATACTACGCTCAACTGCTCCAATTTTTTTGAGGAGCTCTTTATCGGACGCTGTTGCTAGGTTGCCAATTTTCTGCTCAGCGATCAACAAACGGTTTCGGGCTGCATCATAGTAAGATCCCAAATGTCCGCCGCTGTGTAACGGCTTCCCAGAAGCTAAAGATTCAGCGGAGGTGATAGGGAGCGGCGATCCATTGCTGGCACCATTAGGGTTATATATTCCTCGCCTCATTGCCTCTTGGATGAGATTGGATTTACTTACCACATTAGTCGGAATTAGGTGGTGGGCCGCATACCCTGGTGGAACTGTATTTCCGGCTTTGGCCATCGCTGCTGCAAGAAGTTTACTCGGTGATAAGCCAGCCGGATCCACCCACGAGATAGGATTGGGAGCATAAGCATATAGATTATCACCTCCAACGATACCCGCCGGATCTTGTGTTACAAATCGGCCTACTTCAGGATCGTAATACCTGAATAAATTATAATGAAGAGAGGTTTCTTCATCGAAATACTGACCTTGGAATCGCAAATTCTGCACAATATTGCCGACTGGAAGACTATCGATCACGCCCCAAGATCGATAGCACACCTGCCAGAGAATCTCACCATTGCTGTCAGTCAGCTCTATCGGCGTTCCCATTTGATCCGTATGGAAGTAGTAGACATTTTTCTCGTGACCTTCTACATCATCAATGCGTGCTAACGGAACGTATCCCCCGGGCTCATAGAGGTAAAGGCTACGACGTCCTGGCACCGCTTCTTGGAGCAGCTTAAATGCCTGCCATTGGAAGTGTGTCCGCTCGAATTCGCCATTGAGGTCAACATATTTGGCAACCCGTCGCCCGAGGCTGTCATACCGATACTCCCCGGTGCTCTCCAGCTTGCCGTTAACCAGCGTTTCGGCGCGCACCAGCCGGTTCTCGCAGTCATAGCTAAAGCTCTGCAGCTTGCTATGCCCCGAGCGCTTCTCGATCAGGTTGCCCCACGGGTCATAGCGGTACTCCTGATCCCGCCACTGCTGGATGCGGTTGTCCTTGACCTTGTCAAACTGCCGCGCATTGAAGTCCAGCCGGTTCGCCGCCGGGTCATAACGGAATTCTTCACTGCCAATCAGCGAGCCGGTGTCGCGGCTGTGCAACTGGCCGTTGGCTTCGTACTGGTACTTGATCTCGCCCCGCAGCTTGTCCAGGGTCCGCACCAGCTCACCGGCCGGGTCGTACTGATAACGGCGGTGAATCGGGTTGTAGGCATGCTCGACCAGCAGCGAGGTGTGAATACCCGCGTTGTGCACTTGGGAGAGTTTGTCGGCAGGTAACGTCGAGGCGAACTGCCACGCCTTGCGCCCCATGGCGTCGTAGCCGAAGCAACTGGTGAGCTTGCCTTGGGTGCGGTACACCTCGCGGTGCAGGTCATCGCGTTCCATGTCGCTGATCACCTGGCCGTCCAGGTTCAACTGGTGCAGATGCCCACTGCCGTAGTACAGGTGGTTGACCTTGCGCCCGTCCGGCAGGGTCAGCGTGGTCAGGTTGCTGAGCGGGTCGTACTCGTAGGCCAGTGTTCCAGCGGAGGTGATTTCCTGGGTCAGACGGCCCAGCAGGTCGTAGGCGTATTCCAGCTTTTCTGCGGTCACCCCGAGTTGCTTGCCGATACCGGTGGGTTGCCGCTCGATGCTCAGTAACCGGTCGCCGTCGTCATACACGAAGTCCTGCCGGGCATCGCGGTTGAGCTTGGCGACCAATCGCCCGATGGGATCACGCTCGAACAGGGTGTGCCGCTCCGGGCGCTCTCCCCGCTCGCCATAGCCGATTTCATCCAGTCGCGTCAGGTGGCCACCAACGTTGTAGGTGAAGCGCCGGGTCAGGTTGTCCACCCGCACTTCTTCCGTCAGCCGGTCCGACGCATCGTAGGCAAAGCTGTAGGTCGCGTTGTTCTCGTTCACCAACGCCGTCAGGCGGATCGCCTTGTCGTACTCGTAGCGAATGCGCTGGCCTTTCGCGTCTTGCCGACTGCTCGGCAACCCGCGGGCGGTGCGCAGCAAACGCGTGGTCTGGCCCTTGCCGTCGCTGTGGCTGAGGACCTGGCCGTAGACGTTGTAGGTGAAGGATTCCGAAGTGCCATCGGGGTGATGGATGCGCAGCACCTCGCCATCCGGCTTGCGCTCCAGCGTGGTGGTCTGGTTAAGCGCATCGGTCACTGCCACCAGGTGCTGGCGATCGTCATAGCGGTAATAGGTGCTCTTGCCCGAGCAATCCTGGTAGCGCTCGACCTGGGCCAGGGTGTTCCACCACAGGTACTTGGACTTGTAGGTCGCGTCGATGATGGTATGCGGAAGGCCATCGTCGCCGTTGAGGTACTCGGTCAGGTGACCCAAGGCATCGGTTTCGGCGAGCAGGTTGCCCTTGTCGTCGTAACGCGCCGTCCATGTGCTGCCATCCGGGTAGGTGACTTTGGTCACCAGCGTCGTCAGGTGGTGATACTCGTAGGCGATCTTGCGGCCCAGCGGGTCGATTTCTTCGAGCAGACGGGCGTATTCGTCGTACTTGAATTGCAGACGATTACCGTCCGCCAATGTCAGGCCGACCATATTGCCGTTGTCGTCCAGCTCGATGGCGTAGCGCTCGCCGCCGTAGTCGCGGCTGGCGATCACACGGTGGTCGGCGTTGTACAGCACTTCCAGCTCGCGGCCGAGGACATCGGTCGCCCAGCTGGTGCGGTTATCCAAGTCGTAACGGAACTGAAAGTGCTCGCCGTCGCTGGTCCAGTGCTCGACCACCCGTGGCTTGCCGTCGAGGGTTTCCCAGCGGTAGTGGCAGCCCAGGCCCAGTGCGTTGCTGTGGCTGACCATCAGGCCTTCGGCGTAGCTGAAGCTGCGCACGGTATCGCCGTTGCGGTTGATCACCGCGCTGAGCTGGCCGTGTTCGTCGTAGCGATACTGGGTGAGCGTTTCGACCGCTTCATTGTTCACTACCCGCTTGATGTCGGTCAGGCGACCCAGCGGATTGTCGTAGTGCAGGTGCACGCGAGTGCCGCCGGTGGCGCTGATGTCGGTCAGCGTGCCGTCCGGGGTGCGGGTGAAATGCAGGAAGTGACCGAGGGCGTTCTCGAGGCGTTGCAGTGGCACATGGATGTTGGTGTCCGGCACTTCGCCGAAGGCAGCAGTCAGCAAGCTGCCTCCGATGCCTACCGCAAGACCAGCGAACAAGGCCACGATTCTCACCGGACCTACAGACACTCGAGTAAAATAAATCCAACACAAATTACAAAAAGGGGAGCTTAGCCCCCTAATTAACACGTCTGCTTGTTAAAGACCTTAACTCACTAAAATTAAAAATGCCATCTCTTAAAAATAATCAGCCACACAAGC
Organism: Pseudomonas sp. NPDC089395; assembly: GCF_044749525.1. NCBI lineage: Bacteria > Pseudomonadati > Pseudomonadota > Gammaproteobacteria > Pseudomonadales > Pseudomonadaceae > Pseudomonas > Pseudomonas sp. NPDC089395. Next base: position 3,021 of record NZ_JBIVID010000015.1, on the reverse strand, counting down.
TGCTTCACAATAACCCTTAATGCAATCTACAAATCACACTTGACCTCTAACAACCAAAAAACTTAATGCAAGACACATCAAATCCGCCTAAAGTCATTACATATCAACTTGCAAATCTAACAACAAACCACCAAAAACAAGTTATGCAATCGCAGCTAGAAGTGGAAGATCGTAAGATTTATCCTTAACAATTTTATTGGAGTTAATCGCCTCATCGAGCAGGCTCTTATTCACAATAGCTCCATCCAATTTCGCTGCACAATGTATGAATACCGCAGGATAAGCATATTCATCAGGAGCAGCGATAACATCACTAATTGTCCGCTCCGTTGGTACAATGCACCCCAGAATCTTAGGGATATAAAACTCTTCCAGCACGCGCCTAATGTGACCACACACCTCCCTTACTAAATCAGGCCTGGGTATTTTTATCGCGCCACTGAGGTCAAGGCTAAACCGCTTATTCTGCTCCCCCGAGGAAATAAAAGAAAAACAACCATCATTAAATAGATTGCTCTTATATGGAGGAGCAAAGGCAGAGCTACACTCCCAAATATCCCCACCATTAACCAAGCCAATTAAAACATAAGAATCAACACGAGCCAAATAATCAAAAGTTAACTCGGCAACATTTTTTTTATTGCGCTTAAACTTTAGTTTATTTTTGCTTGCCGAAACACCATCGAACTGCGAAGCAACAACCTTAAGCTCATTTAACAGCTCAACCTCAAAATGTGCTCGATATTCAGAACTCATAACTCACCGATATTTAAGTACATTGAACACCGCATCATGCACGGCACCTTTGCCACCAAGTAATTTTCCGCGCGCACTTTTAGTGTCAACCTTCAACTTCGCCGCTGTTCCGCTAGATGGTTTAATCACCCCACCCCCCAGATGCTGCGTAGTATTTGCAGGACTACTCGTATCAAAAACCCCTGCCGCTTTTTGATTTTTAGTAAGCGAACCAGTGCCATGCTTAACTTCAAACACGTGCAGATTCCCTTGAGCATCCCTGGCGACAAAGTCAGCTCGAACTCTACTCCCATTGACTTTCATCGTAACTTCTTCAGCTACAATTTTGAAACCATTACGTTCCAAATCGTGCATAGCCTTGGCTCTTCCTTTATCACCACTCGCCGAACTTTTACATAAGCCGAATGGATCTATCCAAGTCAGTGCATTTGGAGCATACTCATAAAGATTATACCCACCTTGAAGCCCTATAGGATCCTGCGTGATAAATCTCCCAACTTCAGGGTCGAAATATCTAAACAAATTATAGTGTAAGCCGCTCTCCGAATCGAGATACTGGCCTTGAAAACGAAAATTTTGTTCAATGCAATTTACAGCTAGCTGTTCTACGGTTCCCCATGAGCGATAGGTCGCCTGCCAAACAATCTCCCCCTGGCTGTCCGTCAGCTCCAGCGGCGTACCGATCTGATCGGTATGGAAGTAATAGACCTTCTGCTCTTCACCTTCAGCCTGATCCATACGCGCCAGAGGCGCATAGCTACCCGGCTCGTACAGGTACACGGTGCTCTGCCCGGGCGTCTCCTCACGCAGCATCCGCAACCCTTGCCAAAGAAAGCGCTTCTGCTCAACAGCTCCATTGATTTCTGCGTGCTTGGCAATCCGTCGCCCTAGGCTGTCGTACCGATACGCCCCCGTGCTCTCCAGCTTCCCATTGACCAGCGTTTCGGCGCGCACCAGCCGGTTTTCGCAGTCATAGCTAAAGTTCTGCAACTTACTATGCCCCGAGCGCTTCTCGATCAGGTTGCCCCACGGGTCATAGCGATACTCCTGATCCCGCCACTGCTGGATGCGGTTGTCCTTGACCTTGTCAAACTGCCGCGCATTGAAGTCCAGCCGGTTCGCCGCCGGGTCATAACGGAATTCTTCACTGCCAATTAGCGAGCCGGTGTCGCGGCTGTGCAACTGGCCGTTGGCTTCGTACTGGTACTTGATCTCGCCCCGCAGCTTGTCCAGGGTCCGCACCAGCTCACCGGCCGGGTCGTACTGATAACGGCGGTGAATCGGGTTGTAGGCATGCTCGACCAGCAGCGAGGTGTGAATACCCGCGTTGTGCACCTGGGAGAGTTTGTCGGCAGGTAACGTCGAGGCGAACTGCCACGCCTTGCGCCCCATGGCGTCGTAGCCGAAGCAACTGGTGAGCTTGCCTTGGGTGCGGTACACCTCGCGGTGCAGGTCATCGCGTTCCATGTCGCTGATCACCTGGCCGTCCAGGTTCAACTGGTGCAGATGCCCACTGCCGTAATACAGATGGTTGACCTTGCGCCCATCCGGCAGAGTCAGCGTGGTCAGGTTGCTGAGCGGGTCGTACTCATAGGCCAGTGTGCCGCTGGAGGTGATTTCTTGGGTCAGACGGCCCAGCAGGTCGTAGGCGTATTCCAGCTTTTCTGCGGTCACCCCGAGTTGCTTGCCGATACCGGTGGGTTGCCGCTCGATGCTCAGCAACCGGTCACCGTCGTCGTAGACGAAGTCCTGTCGGGCATCGCGGTTGAGCTTGGCGACCAACCGGCCAATCGGGTCGCGCTCAAATAGGGTATGCCGCTCCGGGCGCTCTCCCCGTTCGCCATAGCCGATTTCATCCAGTCGCGTCAGGTGGCCACCAACGTTGTAGGTGAAGCGCCGGGTCAGGTTGTCCACCCGCACTTCTTCCGTCAGCCGGTCCGACGCATCGTACGCGAAGCTGTAGGTGGCGTTGTTCTCATTCACCAGCGCCGTCAGGCGGATCGCCTTGTCGTACTCGTAGCGAATGCGCTGCCCTTTTGCGTCTTGCCGACTGCTCGGCAGCCCGCGCGCCGTGCGCAGCAAACGCGTGGTCTGGCCCTTGCCGTCGCTGTGGCTGAGCACCTGGCCGTAGACGTTGTAGGTGAAGCTCTCCGAGCTGCCATCCGGGTGATGGATGCGCAGCACTTCCCCGTCGGGCTTGCGCTCCAGCGTGGTGGTCTGGTTCAGCGCATCGGTCACGGCCACCAGCTGATGGCGTTCGTCGTA